>JBBITF010000054.1:0-19856 GCA_037440925.1 Chloroflexota bacterium | reverse complement strand
CCAAGATCATTGCCGATTCGGCCTTCGGGTGCGCCGGTCAGCGCTGCCTGGCGGTCTCTCTTGTGGTTACAGTGGGGGAGGCGCGCAACCAGTTTACTGAGTTGATTTGCGATGCGGCTTCATCGCGCGTCGTCGGTTATGGACTCGACGCGGGCGTGCAGATGGGGCCGGTCATCAATCAGGCCAGCAAAGCGCGTATCGAGCAGTTTATCGGTCTCGGCTCCAAGGAAGGCGCGGATGTGCTTGTAGATGGGCGCGGGGCGGTCATCAAAGGCTACGAGCGCGGTTCTTTTGTCCGCCCGACAATCATTGCTGGAGTCCAGCCTGGCAGCGAGGTATGGAAGAATGAAATCTTCGGGCCGGTGTTGGGGATGATGCATGTCGCCACCATCGAGGAGGCGATTGCGTTGGCTAACAGCCATGTTTATGGCAATCAGGCCAGTCTATTCACTTCCTCTGGTTCGGCGGCGCGTAAGTTTCGTTACGAAGTGGATGCTGGCAATGTGGGCATCAATATCGGCGTGGCCGCGCCGATGGCGTTCTTCCCGTTCAGCGGCTGGAAAGATAGTTTCTTCGGCGATATGCACGGACAGAGCATGGATGCAGTCGAGTTCTTCACGCAAAAGAAGGTTGTCATCGAGCGATGGCCAAAGGAGTGGACCAGGAAGTTCTAGGCAAGTAGTTGTACTTGTATACCTGTGTACCTGTGTACCTGTGTACTTACCTCAAAGTTGCGAGTAGAGCCCTCCCATTGGGTATAAATTTATCAGGAGAAAAAATGCCGCAAGATTTAGCACATGCAATCGAGTATGCCAGCCAGTGGATCGAAATTATCAAGAAAGACCGCGTCCCCGAGGAAGAAGGGAAGTGGATCATCGAAGAATCGCTCCACAACTTTGCAGAACATTTCAATAAGGGTTGGCTGGATTATCGTAAATCGGTGACGCAAGCCGGACAGTGGGCCGCCACCGAATGGACCGGCCGCGGCGCAGTGTTCGAAGATGTGTTGGGCCGTAAGTACATTGACTGGCTGGGCGGTTTTGGGATGATGGATTTGGGTTGGAGCCATCCCGAAGTGGTGGAAGCCGTAGCCGCCCAGTTGAGGCGTACGCCCATGCCCAGCCAGGAATTGATTGACCCTCTGCGCGGCGTGCTAGCGCGCTTGATGGCCGATATTACGCCCGGCGACCTGAAATATGCCTGGTTTGCGGCCAGCGGGACCGAATCGATCGAGGCGGCTATCAAACTGGCTAAGGTGTATACGCAGAAACCCGCCTTTATTGTAGCGGTTAAGGCTTTTCACGGAAAAACGATGGCTTCGCTTTCCATGATGGGCAAAGCCGACTACCGCCAGCCGGTAGGGGTGCTATATGGCGGCCCGGTCTATCACGTCCCATTTGGCGATGCGGAGGCCGTTGAGCGCCAACTCGAAATCTGCGACAAGGTGGGGATTGGCGTTGCAGGCGTGCTGATGGAGCCGATTCAGGGCGAGGCCGGGGCGATTGTCCCGCCGGATGATTTCTGGCCGCGCATTCGAGAGGCCACCAGGAAACATGGCACTCTGCTGATTGCCGATGAGGTGCAAACCGGCTTGGGACGTACCGGCAAACTGTGGGGTGTAGATCATTGGAACGTGGTTCCAGACATTTTGGCGGTTGCCAAGTCTTTGGGCGGCGGCGTCATGCCCATTTGCGCGGTTTGCACCACCGAAGAAATCTTCCAGCCGTTCATGTACCCCAATCCTTTCTTGCAGACCACCACAACCGGCGGCGGCGCGCTGGCATGTTCAGCCGCCATTGCAGCCATTCACGTGACTGTACGCGATCGGCTGTGGGAAGCGGCAGCCGTGAAAGGAGAACGCATTATCAACCGCGTCAAGGAATTGGCCGAAGAATTTCCGCAGGTGTACGAGAAAGTCACCGGCAAGGGCCTGTTGATTGGCCAGCATTTCCAAAAGCCAGAGATTGGCGGACGGGTAGCGGCAGAGTTGTTCAAACGAGGCGTGTTGGTAGCAGGTACATTAACCAGCGCTCAGACCATCCGTATCGAGCCGCCGTTGGTGATCACCGACGAGGAAATCGAGGAGGGCCTGAACCGCCTGACAGAAGCGGTAGGCGTGGTTGCCAAATCGTTGTAAATTCAGGAGCCCGGATAGATGAGGCTGCCCGGCTCTTTTTGGCTGTTTGTGCCGTTTTTCAGTTATAATCATTTTTTGGATGGCTTTGCGTTGCGGATTGGAGACATGTGGCCTGAACCAGGCAGGCGCTGTACGCATAGCGAATTTACTGTGAGGAGCAAACGATGAGCGATTTTGCAGTTGAGTTGCGAGACGTAGTCAAAACGTTCAAAACCCCAGAGGGAACGTTCATCAACGCAGTAGACCATGTCAATATGCAAATCAAACATGGGGAATTTTTCTCCATGTTGGGTTCCTCGGGGTGTGGCAAAACGACCTCCTTGCGCATGGTGGCAGGTTTCGAATGGCCAACAGAGGGTGAAGTGTACATCGAAGGCCAAGCGCAGGGTCATAAGCCGCCCTTCCAGCGCCCGGTCAATACCGTGTTCCAAAATTATGCGCTTTTCCAGCACTTGACGGTGTATCAGAATGTTGCCTTTGGGCTGGAAATGCAAAAGGCGCCCGCTAACGAAATCAAAGAGCGTGTAGGGCGTATGCTCGAGATGGTACAATTGAACGGTATGGAGCGCCGTTACCCGCGTCAACTTTCGGGCGGGCAGCAACAGCGTGTAGCCCTCGCGCGCGCACTGGTCAAACTGCCGAATGTCCTCTTGCTCGATGAGCCGCTTGGCGCGCTGGACTTGAAACTCCGTAAGGAAATGCAGTTGGAGTTGAAAGCCATTCAGCAGAAAGTGGGCATTACTTTCATCTATGTCACCCACGACCAGGAGGAAGCCCTGACCATGTCTGATCGTATTGCGGTGATGAGCAAAGGCAAGGTGTTGCAGGTCGGCACTCCTGTGGAAATCTACGAGCGTCCTAACTGTAAGTTTGTGGCAGATTTCATCGGCACCTCCAACTTTCTTGAAGGAACAGTCAAATCGCTGGAGGGCGATAAGGCAGAGGTGTTTGTGCCGGCGCTGAATGCTGAGGTCAAAGGGTTGGTCTCTGGTGCGGTTACAGTCGGAAGCCAGGCAGCCATCTCTATTCGCCCAGAGAAGATTCGTTTGGCTGATAAGGCGGCGTTAAGCCAGAACTGTTTTGAGGGGCGCATTGTCAGTTCGGTGTATATCGGTTCCGACACGCACCTGATTGTGGAAGTCAATGGCTTGCGCTTGAAAGTCTGGGAACAAAACAAGATTTCCAGTTTGGACCCCAGAGCCTATTACACTGTTGGGCAACCGGTGTGGCTGACTTTGTTCCCTGAAAATACGCTCATCATGGCTGGCGAATGAGGTGTTGTCATGTTGAAACGACTTCGTGAGAACAAATCTGCGCAGGGGACACTGTTGATTACGCCGACGCTGATTTTCATGGTTGGCCTGCTGATCATCCCGCTTATTTTGACGCTAATCATCAGTTTTGGAAAGCGCTCCGCAGATGGCAACGTCATCTACACTTTTGGCTTGCACAATTACATCCGTATTTTGGGTATCAGCCATGATTGCCCCGCTGGACAGACGACCTGTCTCGACCCGTTGTACGTCCAAATTCTCTGGCGTTCTATCTCCCTGGCGTTCAATTCCACTGTGTTGGTCATCTTACTGGCGTACCCGCTGGCATATTTCATTGCCCGTTCCCACCCTAGCCGCCGTAATACGTTCTTGTTCCTGGTGTTGGTGCCGCTGTGGACGAACTTTGTCATCCGCGTCTATGCCTGGATGATGCTCTTGCGCACACAAGGATTGATCAATAGCGTCTTGGGTTGGCTGGCGGGACTGCTTGGCATTCAATTCGTGCCGTTCGAAATGCTTTACACGCCTGGAGCGGTGCTGGTGGGTATGGTATACGAGTTCCTACCTTTCATGATTTTGCCTATCTACACCTCGCTGGAAAAAATTGACAATTCGCTTTACGAGGCTGCCGCCGATTTGGGCGCGAATCCGTTTCGGACCTTCCTGCGGGTCACGCTTCCGCTCTCGATGCCGGGCGTGGTTGCTGGAACCGTGCTGGTCTTTGTGCCGGTGATGGGCACCTTTGTTGTCTCGGACCTGTTGGGCGGCAAGCAAATCATCCTGGTCGGGAACTTGATCCAGCGTCAATTTCTGGATGCGCGCGACCCCACCTTTGGCTCTGCGGCTTCGCTGATTTTGATGGTGATGACTCTGATTGTGATGTATTTCTACACCCGCAAGTTTGGCTTTGGCGAGGAGATTGTAGCCGCATGAACCCCTATAAGCGCTCTCCCTTTATCAAAATTTCCACCCTCCTGGTGTATTTCTTTCTGTATGCGCCTATCATCGGCTTGATATTGTTCTCGTTCAATGCCTCAAAGACCAATATCTTCTTTGAAGGCTTCATTACCCGTTTTGGCGCCCTTCAAATGAATGGCAGTACCGTAGTGCAAAGCCCGTGCGGCCCGTTTCACTGGTTTTGTGAATTGAGCAAAAACGCCGAGGTCAGAAACGCGGCCAAAAATACGCTTACCATTGCCTTCATCTCCACTCTTACATCTACTGTGATTGGGACGATGGCGGCCCTGGCTTTACAGCGTTACGATTTTCGCCTCAAATCCTTTTCACAACTTTCGCTCTATATCCCTATTGTCATTCCCGAAATTGTGATGGGGATTGGCATCCTTGTCCTGTTCAGCCAGATATTCTCTTTTCTGAACAACCTGATGGGATTACGCCTATCCATGGGTTTGCCAACGGTCATTGTCTCTCACATTGCCTTCAGCATTCCCTTTGTGACGCTGGTGGTGCAGGCGCGCTTGCAGGGTTTCGATAAGTCCTATGAAGAAGCCGCCATGGATTTGGGCGCTAATGAATTGACCACCTTTTGGCGCGTCACATTCCCGATGATCCTGCCGGGCGTTCTCTCGGGCGCGCTGTTGGCATTTACCCTCTCGCTCGATGACTTTGTGATCACTTTTTTCACCACCGGACCCGGCGCCACCACCTTGCCAATTTACGTCTATGGCTTATTGCGGCGCATCATTACCCCACAGGTGAATGCCTTGTCCACTATCTGGGTATTAGTGGTATTTTCGGTCGTGTTGATTCTACAACGCGTGCAGAATCGGCAAACTTGATGTTGTGAAAACACAAGGTTAACAGTTTACCTTGCGTTTCAAAATTCATTCATTTCCTAGAAGGAGGAAGCAATGAGAAATAAAATGTTCACATTACCAGCCGCCATCGTCCTGGTTAGTATGATCCTGGCGGCTTGTGGCGGAGGCGGTGGAGGCGCATCCGCGCAAAAAGTAACCGCCTCTGGCTTTGTCTGTCCAGAGCCCGAACATAAGATGGAGGTCACATCGCAAGAGTTAAACCTCTTCGTGTGGACCGAGTACATACCCGTCGAATGGAAAGAATGCTTTACCCTGGTCTACGGGGTCAAAGTGAATCATGATGAGTATTCTTCCAACGAGGAAATGTACGCCAAACTCTCTGCGGGCGGCTCCAATTATGACCTCGTTCAGCCGACCGACTACATCATCAGCCTGATGATTCGCAATGGCCTGCTCCAGAAACTGGACAAGAGCAAATTGTTCATTTTGGACAGTTTGGATCCGGCCTATATGAATCAGCCTTTCGACCCGGGCAATGAGTACACTATCCCCTATGAAGGCGGCCTCGACGCCATCGTCTACAATGCCGACAAGGTGGCTACTGTGCCGACATCCTATGCTGACTTATGGAATCCAGAGTACGCCGGTCGCCTCGTTATGATTGACGACTCGCGCGTCATCATCGGCATGACTTTGTTGACATTGGGCTACGATGTCAATACCCAAGACCCTGCCCAACTCGAAGAAGCCAAACAGAAACTGGCAGAACTGGTTCCGAATGTCAAAGTATTCGACAGCGACAGTCCCAAGACCGCACTGATCGCCGGCGATGTGGATCTGGGCGTTGTTTGGACGGGCGAAGCCTATACCGCCAACCAGGAAAACCCTGCTTTTGCCTTTGCCTATCCCACCGAAGGTTCGATCATCTGGCAGGATAACTGGGCCATTCCCGCCGACGCGCCGCATGTAGATGCGGCCTATGCTTGGATCAATTACACCATGCAGGGCAATCTCTTCTACTTGATGCTGCGCGACTTCCCCTATCTCAACCCCAGCAAAGCCGCCCTGGAGTACGCTAAGGCGAACGCTCCTGATTTGTACGAGCCTTTTGTAAATTCGCCCATTACCAACCCGCCGGCCGAAGCCCTTCAAAAGGCGCATCGCATTGATGATGTAGGCGATGCCACGCCTCTCTATGACAAAATTTGGACAGAGGTCAAGGGCGAATAACCTCTATTTTTGAAGATGTCAAAATGCTCAGGGAACCGTCGAAGACGGTTCCCTTTGCCGTTAATACCTCGGCTTAACTGCAACTTGACTCACAGGCCCCTTAATACGTTGCCGCGGCTGTAGCAGGCAAGTGGCATATTCTCAACAAAACTGAAACCGTCTTTTTGTTAATCAATTGTTATTTAATTATTGACTTTATTGAAAAAAAGATATAAAATATAGGCATGGAAAGCATAATCGGCACTTCACTTGAAAACGACCTGGATCAGATTGATTTGCAAATTCTGGAATTTTTGCACCAGGATGGCCGTATGGCCCTTGCAAAGATCGCTGAGCAGTTGAACGTCTCGCCCGGCATGATTCGCATACGATATAACCGCATGATCAAGAAAGGCTATTTGAAGGTTGCGGCTATTTCCAACCCCCTGCGTATGGGCTTCAAGACCATGGCCTTGATTGGCATTCGCACCGATGGCGCTCACATGCTGGAAGTAGCCGAAAAAGTGGCTCAGTTAGAGGAGGTGGTATACCTGATCATTGTCAGCGGGCGCTTCGACATCATGGCAGAAGTGTTCTGCCGCGATCATGCCGATTTGCTGCGCTTTTTGACCGAAAAACTATATACCATCGAGGGCGTTCGAGAAACTGAATCTTTCTTACATTTGAAGATCGTCAAAGAAATCTACTTCTAACCCGGTGAGCGGCTGTACTGCACACTTCAGTTTGCCCTTTGCACAGGAACACACTGAAGCATTGTACAGAGTCTTTGCGGTGGGTGTAGTTCTTAAACAGCAATACTATCCAGATCAACACATCAAAGGAGTACTTTATGAAAGTCCTGCTGGTTGGTACGGGAGGCGTTGGGGAGGCAATTGCCGTCATGGCCAAAAAGCGCCCTTGGATCGAGCAAATAGTGCTGACGGATTACAACCTGGAACGCTGCAAGGAAGTTCAGAACAAACTGGGCGACCCGCTGCGTTTCCCGGTTGAGTTTATTGATGCCAGCAAACAGGAAATGGTCGAGGCGCTGGCAAAGAAATATCATGTTGATCTGATTATGAACGCGGTGGATCCGGTCTTCAACAAACAAATTTTCGATGCGGCTTACAACGTCGGCGTCAATTACATGGATATGGCTATGACGCTTTCTGAGCCGCATCCCACCGATCCGTTTCACAAAACGTACATCAAACTAGGCGACTATCAGTTCGAACGCGCAAAGCAATGGGAAGAAAAGGGCCTGCTGGCGCTGGTCGGTTGTGGGGTAGAGCCTGGCATGGCCGATGTGTTTGCCCGCTATGCCCAGGACCACTTGTTCGACGAAATTGAAGAACTTGGTATCCGCGACGGCTCCAACATCGAAATCCAGGGTTATGAGTTTGCCCCCAATTTCTCGATCTGGACGACCATCGAAGAATGCCTGAACCCGCCTGTCATTTGGGAAGAGGAAAAAGGCTGGTTTACCACCGAGCCATTCTCAGAGCCAGAAGTGTTCGAGTTCCCCGAAGGCATCGGCAAGATCGAGGTGGTCAACGTAGAGCATGAAGAAGTGTTGCTCATGCCGCGCTGGGTGAAGACCAAACGCGCTACGTTCAAATACGGATTGGGCGACCAATTCATCGGCGTCCTCAAGACCCTGCACATGCTCGGCCTGGACAAGAAAGAGAAAATCAACGTCAAGGGCGTGATGGTTGCCCCGCGTGACGTGGTGGCCGCTTGTCTGCCCGACCCGGCTCGTTTGGGCGATAAGATGACCGGCAAGACCTGCGCCGGCACCTGGGTGAAAGGCAAGAAAGACGGCAAACCGCGCCAGGTCTATCTTTACCAGGTGGCCGACAACGAACAGTGCATGAAGACCTGGGGCTGCCAGGCAGTAGTGGCGCAGACGGCCTTCAGCGCCGTAATCGCCATGGACCTGATCGAGCATGGCGTGTGGAAAGGCGCCGGCGTCCTTGGCCCCGAAGCCTTCCCCCCTGATCCCTTCATGGAGAAGATGGCCGATTACGGCTTCCCATACGGCATCAAAGAGATGTAATTGCTGCCGGGGCATGGATGACCAAGGCGTGATTCATGCCCCGCTACATTATAAGTAAGCCGCGTCTGAACAGACATTCGGCCTGCTACCGTTATCGCAGGTTTTCCCTACGTTTGTCAATCTGCGCCAAAAACCTGGAGGGGGTGTAGCCTGACTTGGGGCGATACAACCGTATCCTCAAACCATCCTTCCTTTTTTATTTTGGCCTCTTGTCATCTTCGGCTCATAGAATTAAACTATTTCTACCCTCTTCTCCACCTGTTACCTCCCATCCAACCCAGGAGCAATCATGAAACTAGAAGGCATCTACGCCCCTCTCGTCACCCCGTTCGACGCCGAAGAAAACATCAACTACCCCGCGCTAGAGCAATTGATAGACTTTGTACTGTCCAACGGCGTCGTTGGGCTAATTCCCGGCGGAACCACCGGCGAAGTGTATGCCTTGAACGATACAGAACGACTGGAACTCTTCCGATTCTACCGTCAGGCGGCCGGCAAACGCGCGACATTGATTGCCGGCGTGAACGCCGGCGCCACGCGCGATGTCATCCGCTTCTCTCAGGCGGCTGAACAAATGGGGTATGACGGCCTGATGGCCGCTGTGCCGCCCTACTCGCGCCCCACCCAGCGTGAATTATTGGCGCACTACCAGGCGCTTGCCCAAAGCGTCAGCCTCCCCATTATTCTTTACAACTTCCCCTGGCGGGCGGGCAGCGAAATCGGCTACCAGGTTCTCGACGGCCTCGCCAGCCTGCCCAACATCATCGGCATCAAAGAAGCCAGCAGCGACATGTCGCGCGTCTACGAAATGCGCCTGCGCTATGGCAAGCGCTACCAAATCATCTGCGGCTCCGATGATCAGGCGCTCGACTACTTCCTGTGGGGAAGCGCCGCCTGGATTGCCGGCGCCGCCTCCTGCGCCCCCCGCCAACATGCCGACGTGCTGGAAGCCGCGCTGAAGGGAGATTTCGTCGCTGCCCGCGCCCACATGGATGCCCTGATGCCCCTGCTGCGCAACATCGAAAGCGGCAGTTACACCCCTAAGGTCAAATATGGCTGCGAACTGCTGGGCATCCCGGTTGGCAACCCCAGAAAACCGTTATTGCCTCTGGCCGATGACGAGCGGCAGGAATTCGCACGCATCTTCAAGGCGCTAAATGTTCGACTTTGATCTATGAAGCGTATCCCTTTTTTGGACTCTCACACCGGCGGCGAACCCACCCGTTTGATTCTCTCGCTTCCTTTCGACCCCGGACCGGGTACCGTTGCCGAAAAGTTATCCACGCTGAAAACATATCACGACGACCTGCGCCGAACGGTGCTAAACGAACCGCGCTGTTCTGACGTATTCATTGGCGCCTATTTGGTCGAGCCGGCCGACCCTACCTGCCAATTGGGCGTCATTTTCTTCAACAACGTTGGCTATCTCGGCATGTGCGGGCACGGTGCCATCGGCGTGATTGCCTCGCTGGCCTATCTGGGGCGCGTCGAGCCGGGAACGATTCGAGTGGAGACCCCGGTTGGGGTTGTGGAAGCAACCCTGCATCCCCCGTTATTGCAAGAAGCGCGCAACGTCAGCAATGACGGATACCCCAATAAAGTTTCGATAAAAAATGTCCCGGTCTATCGTCATCTAGCGCACATCCCCGTCACCGTTGCCGGCAAAACCATCCATGGCGACGTAGCGTGGGGCGGTAACTGGTTCTTCCTATGTCACGATCATGACCTGGAGGTGAACCTGTCTAACCTAGAAGCGCTGACCGATTTTGCCTGGCAAATACGCGAACAGTTGGCCGCCGACGGCATCACCGGCGCAGGCGGCGCAGAGATAGACCACATCGAATTATTTGCTTCCACGCCCCAGGCGGACAGCAAGAGTTTCGTTCTCTGCCCCGGCAAGGCCTACGACCGTTCGCCGTGCGGCACCGGCACCAGCGCCAAACTGGCCTGCCTGTATGCCGATGGCCGCATCCAAGTCGGACAAACCTGGAGACAACAAAGCGTAGTTGGCAGCATTTTCGAGGCTAGTATCCAATTGGACGGCGACAAGATCATCCCAACCATTACAGGCGAAGCCTGGGTGATGGCAGAGGGCATGATTCTAGTAGATGAACGCGACCCGTTTGGAAGTGGAATTTAACCTTGGCCTCTGGTAATACTATAGCGCGGCTTCCACGCCAACCGTAGGACAGGTCTCCGACCTGTCCTGTACAAACCAAAGGTCTGTCCTACGCAACCGTAGGACAGGTCTCTGACCTGTTTACGATTATGCAGACAATGGAGATAAAAAATGGGAGCGAAACGCGATGTACTCATTATCGGCGCTGGCCCTGTGGGATTGAGTTGCGCTTATTACCTCTTGAAATCGGGGCGCCAGGTAACGCTGCTGGATGCAAAGGAAATCGGGAAGGGCAGCGGCGCAGGCAACGCGGGTCATATCGTACCGAGCCACATCATCCCGCTGGCGGCGCCCGGCGTGGTTGCCTCTGCCTTGAAGTGGATGCTGGAACCTGCGTTCAGCCCCTTTGGTATGAAATTGAGCCTCGAGCCGCGTTATCTGGCGTGGCTGGTGCAATTTGCCGCAGCCTGTAACGACGCAAACGTACAGCGCGGTATCCCACCGTTGAAATATCTGGGACAACTGAGCGCAGAGAATTTTGCCCGTCTTGTGGCAGAAGAAAAGATAGAATGCCATTATCGCACGACAGGCTTTTTGAATCTGTATCGCAATCAAGCGGCCTTCGAGTCAGCGCGCCGCGAGGCAGATTTTATCGAAAAGCAAGGTATTCCTGTCCGCGTGTATGATGCAGCCGAAGTGCAGGCTGTGGAGCCGGCTGCCAGGGAAGACGTGTTAGGCGGCATCCATTTCACGGGCGATGCCTATCTCAACCCGGCCCTGTTCCTTGCTGGGCTGACGGAACGTGTCCGCGCTATGGGCGTGGAAACCATCGAGAACACGCCGGCCACAGGATTCCTTTCGGGGCAGGGAAAGGTTCGGGGTGTGCAAACGGACGCGGGTGAGTTGGAAGCGGAGCAGGTCGTACTGGCGGCGGGGGCGTGGTCGGGCATCCTGGCGCGTAAATTGGGTCTCCCTATTCCTCTCCAGCCGGCGCGCGGGTATAGCCTGACGGCTTCAGCCGTCCAACACATGCCGCAACATGCCCTCATCCTGGGAGACCGGCGGGTGGCCGTGACGCCTTTGGGGACGGCGCTGCGCGTGACCGGCAGGCTGGAGGTGGGTGAGTTCAGCCTCACCCCCAATCCGCTTTGGATTGAGCGGCTGGAAGGATTTGCGCGCGAGTACCTGCGCCTGAAGGAGGCGCTCGAAATCCGCGAAACCTGGGCAGGCTTGCGCCCTACTACGCCAGACGGAATGCCCATCATCGGCTTCTCGCCGCGACATAGCAATCTCATTCTTGCCACCGGTCATGCCATGCTGGGTTTATCGCTGGGGCCAGGCACCGGACAAGTGGTGGCAGAACTGGCAAACGGCGCTGCGCCAGCCGCCGAACTGCGGGCGCTGGGTTATCGGTATCGTTGACCAGCCCCTATGCAAAATTCCCACGCTGCGCCTGCTCAAGCGAGTAAAAAATGGCTTCACTCCTACTTGCCTACTCGCCCTGGACGTGATAAACTTTATTTTGAGTGACGACGAAAGTGAATCTGCTTGTTGTAACGCCGTTGAATAGTTTTGGGGAACTCGTTCGCCAAAGCCTGAGCGACATGGACTCGTTCTACGTCTATATCGCTAAAAGTCAGGCGGAGGCTTTGCTGCTTGCTGAAAAGAACAATTATTCCCTCGCCTTGCTGGATATGGAATTAGGCGAGGCGACTACCCGAGAACTGGGCCGCGCCCTGCGCCAGTTGAACCCAGATATTGATTTGGTCATCCTATCGAGCGAAGATTTGCCTCCCGCGATGGATGCGATTCGTCCATGGGTGTTGCTGCGTAAGCCGTTCTATCTGCCTGATTTCATTCAACTGATTCGTGCGGTTCCGATCATCCCTGATGAGTTGTTGAATTCAATGGAAACCAATCACCATAAAGTCGAAACGCCTGTGCCTGAAAAGTCAGCCAGCCCCGAAATTCGGTGGCTGAATGATGTCTCGAAGGCTGCTCAACATTTGACGCGCCTGACGCTGGAATCTTCTGCACAAGCGGCGCTCATCACTCGCGAAAATAACCTGTGGGCCTACGCCGGGCAACTCTCGCAAAATGCCGCCAATGAACTGGCGCAGACGGTTGTCCGTCATTGGGACGGTCAACAGGGCAACGATTTGTTGCGCTTTGTGCGCCTGGAAGCCACCAAAGCCGAACACATGTTGTACGCGACCAGCATGACTCCCGACATCGTCCTGGCGCTGGTCTTCGATGCCGAAACGCCTTTTAGCACCATTCGCAGCCAGGCCAACAAACTGGCGCACTCGCTGGCAATTGCCAAAACTGGCCCCCTTGCGGCTACGCCTCAAAGCCCCCCCGCGTCCACGCCGACGGGCCAGGAGCCGTCTTTAGCCGATTCACAAGCGCAAGATTTCGATGATTCCAGTGAAGAACTGGAGATCCCCTCCATTGCTGAAATTCTCAACGATGTGCCGCCGCCGGTGCCGCCGCGCCGCCAGCAAGTAAGTGAACCTGCCATGTGCGCTACACCCATGGAGCAGGCTGCTGCGGACTCCGACGTAGATATATCTGCGGCTGCTACCAGACCGTCTGTGCCTTTGCCGAAACCCACACACCGCCTGAGTCACGAGAGTTCGCCAGCCATCCCGTTGCGCGGGCTATTGATGACAGAGCAGGAAGTCTCCCGGCAAGAGACGCTGATGGATGTGCCAGAAGAACTGGCCAGCACGCTGCCTTCCAAGTCGCAGCAACGTCGACCGGCAACGCCCGTGCGCCCGCCGGCGCCGGGGGAATTGGACGAAACCCGCCCTCACTCCATAACGGAGGTGGCTGGCCGTATGATTGTCGAATCGGCTTCGGCGGCTATGGCGCAATTGAATTATGCCTGCCTGTTAGTGCCGCGCTTTTCATCTCATTACATGACCGGCGACCTGGCCGACCGCCTTTCTCAGTGGATGCCGCAAATCTGCGTAGCCTTTGGCTGGCGGCTGGAATTCCTGGCTGTGCGCCCAGATTACCTGCAATGGGTGGTGAATGTGACGCCCAGCACCTCGCCAGGCTACCTGATGCGCATCATGCGCCAGCAGACCTCGGAGAAGATCTTTGCCGAATTTCCACGCTTGAAAAAAGAAAATCCATCCGGAGATTTCTGGGCGCCGGGTTATCTTATCATGGGCGGATTGCAGCCGCACCCGCCGCAGTTGGTGAAGGATTACATCCGGCAAACCCGCCAACGTCAGGGTATTTCTCAACCGCGACGCTGAGCCAAAATACGGAAGTATCCCCTCAATAAATCGGCAAGCGGGTAGTTTTGAGCGTGCTTCACGCCCAAACTACCCGTTTCTTTTTTGAATCTACTGCAAAAAGAGTGTTTCTAATGCAAAAGTGCAAAGTCGCCAAGAATTTTTAAGGTCTATTTTCTGCATGATTCAAAACAAAAAACGTAACTATTCAGCAAACCCTAACAGCCTGTCGGGGAAGACTTGAAAATTGCCCTATTGCTCCGTTGGATTGCCAAATCCAACGGTTTACAACGTCATTTTGCCCAGTTCGGCCTGGATTTGGCAATACCCATTCTGGGTACTTTCCAGGCCAGCGATGCCTGAATAGTTACCAAAAAACGAAGTTTTTGCACTGGAAATTTCATTTTTCTTTGAGCCTTGGCGTCTTTGCGTTGAGATTTTCTGTTTTTGCAGTGGACTCTTTTTAGGAAATACATCAAAACCTTTTACCGCACAGTCGTCATCTGCGGTAAAATTTTAATCCATAATCATATCTGTCTACCCCTTATTCACCCATAACTGGACTTCCCATGCCCCCTACCTTATATCTCATTGATGGACACGCTCTGGCCTACCGCATGTACTATGCCCTTACTGCGGGCGGCAGCAGCATGCAAGGTTGGCATACCTCCAAAGGCGAACCAACCGCCGGCGTGTATGGCTTTGCGCGCGAGATGATGCGAATTCTCGAACAGGAACGCCCCGAATACATGGCTGTGGCGTTCGATACTGGCAAAACCTTTCGTGACGAGATGTACCCCGAGTACAAGGCTACGCGCGCCAAAATGCCCGATGACCTGCGCCCGCAAATCGAGCGTATCCGTCAAATAGTGGATGCTTTCAACCTGCCGCGCCTTGAAATGGAAGGCTACGAGGCTGACGACGTTCTCGGCTCGGTGGCCAGGCAGGCTGTTTTGCAAGGGTTGGGCGTAAAGATTATCACCGGCGACCGCGACCTGTTGCAACTTGTGGATGAGCGCATTGCCGTCTATGTGGCCGGAGACGACAAAACCTACCTGACCGCAAAGGACGTGCAGGCCAGCAAGTTGGGTGTGCGCCCAGAACAGATTGTGGATTACAAAGCCCTGGTGGGCGACAAATCCGACAACATCCCTGGCGTGCCGGGCGTAGGCGAAAAGACCGCCCTCAGCCTGCTGGAAAGATTCGGCTCGTTAGACGGTATCTATGCCCACCTGGACGAGGTGGAAAACCGCTGGCGGGTGAAATTGGAGGCAGGCAGGGAATCGGCCTACCTGAGCCGGGATTTGGCGACCATTCGCACCGACCTGCCGGTCTACCTGGACCTCGAACATGCGCGCGCAGACCGATTGGACGCTGCCGCCTTGAGCGCGCTGTTCACCGAACTCGAATTCCGCTCTCTGCTCAAGAAGGTGCCAGAACTGACGGGGCAAACGCCAGCCGCCCCGCCGTCTGCGGCTTATCGCGCCGGCCAGCAAATGTCCTTGTTTGCCACTGAAGCGCCGGTCATCTATGCCCCAACAGCGCCTTTGCATTTGCAGACGCAAGTGGTAGATACCTCCGCCGCGCTGCAGGCGTTGGCCTCGAAACTCAACCAGGCCGAACTGATTTCCTTCGACACCGAGACCACTTCCACCGATGAAATGCAAGCCGAACTGGTGGGCATTTCACTGGCTATCGAAGAGGGACGGGGCTATTACATTCCGATTGGACATAAGAGCGGACAGAATCTGCCTGCCGAACAGGTCATCGAGGCCCTGCGCGCTCCGCTGACGAACCCCAAGATTGGAAAGATAGCGCACAACGCCAAATACGATTACATTGTGCTGGCGCGTTATGGGATCAAGGTTGCGCCGTTGGTCTTCGATACCATGATTGCCGAATTTGTGGTGGACCCTGGCTCGCGCAACCTGGGTCTGAAGAACCTGGCTGAAGCGCGGCTGGGAGAAAAGATGACCCATATTGAAGACTTGCTTGGCAAAGGCAAGAGTCAGATGAGTATGTCGGAGGTAGAGGTGCAATCCGCCGCCGCCTATGCTGCCGCCGATGCCGAAACGACCTTGCGCCTGATGCCCATCCTGAAAGCCAATTTGGAGCGTACAGGCGGCATGAAATTGATGAACGAGATTGAAATGCCGCTCATCTCTGTGCTGGCCGATATGGAAATGACCGGCATTCTAATTGACCTGCCATTTTTTGCGCAAATGTCGAAAGAATTGGAAATGCGCTTGCAGGAGATTGCCAAACAGGTGTATCGGTCGGTAGGGCGAGAGTTCAACCTGAATTCTACCCAGCAGTTATCCGATATTTTGTTCAATCGCCTGCGCCTCGAACCGCCCGACCGAGGCAAGAAAACGGCCAGCGGCCATTATTCCACCTCAGCCGATGTGTTGGAAAATTTACGCGGTAGACATGAGGTGGTAGATTGGATTTTGGAACACCGCGAATTGTCAAAACTCAAATCCACCTATGTAGACGCTTTGCCTGCCGCCGTTAACCTGCGCACCGGGCGGGTGCATACTTCTTATAGCCAAACCGGCGCGGTGACGGGACGGTTGTCGTCTTCTAACCCTAACCTGCAAAACATCCCGATTCGCACCGAGGAGGGACGTCGCGTGCGCAATGGCTTCATCGCTGCGCGCGGCAATGTTTTGCTTTCGGTAGACTATTCGCAAATCGAACTGCGCATCGTAGCGCACATGGCTCAAGACGAGGCCATGTTGACGGCCTTTCGCCAGGGGCAGGATATCCACGCTATTACAGCGGGAGCCATTTACGGCGTCCCGTTAGAAGCGGTGACGAAAGAAATGCGCCGGCACGCCAAGGCTATCAACTTTGGTTTGATCTACGGCATGTCGGCTTTTGGCCTTACCCGTTCCACTGAATTGACTTTGGCCGAGGCCGAGGAGTTTGTCAAGACCTACTTCAAACAATTCCCCGGCGTAAAGAATTATCTGGATGGCATCCGCAAACAGGCGGCTGCACAAGGCTATGTAGAAACGTTGCTGGGCCGACGGCGCTACTTCCCCATGCTGAAAAACCCGACCAACGTAAATCTGAAAAACCGCGAAGAGCGCGAGGCTATCAATGCCCCCATTCAAGGCACTGCAGCCGACATCATGAAGATCGCCATGCTGAGAATTCCCTCGGCGCTGGAGCAGGTTGGATTGCATGGCAAAATGCTGCTACAAGTGCATGATGAAGTTGTGTTAGAATGTCCGCAGAATGAATTAGAGGAAACCGTGCGGGTTGTACGGCAGGCCATGGAGACCGCCTACCGGTTGGATATCCCACTGCTGACAGAGGCGCGCGCAGGACAGAATTGGGGCGAGATGCAAGTCATCCATTGAACGCTCGGCGCTATGGGACAAATTTCAATTTCATTGGAAAAATCCTATTACAGACACAGTCAAGGTACAATAGGATAACATGACCGGACGTGAAGACGTTTTTCAAAGGGCAATGAACCAGGGCCATTCCCATGCCTGGGATCAGGAGTGGGAAAAGGCTGCCAATGTCTATCGAATAGCGTTGGCCGAATTTCCAGACCACCCAAAAGCGTTGAACAGCCTGGGCCTGGCATTACTGCAATCTCAGCAGTTCGAAGAAGCCTTGAAAATCTACCAGCGGGTAGCCAACGTGACGCCCAATGACCCGATTCCTTTCGAGCGAATCGCGCAATTGTCCGAGCGTTTGGGACGCTTAAAAGAAGCCATCGAGGCGGCAAGCAAAGCCGCGGAACTGCACTTGAATAACCGCGATGTCGAGAAATCCATCCAAAATTGGGCGCATGTCATCACCCTGAATCCGGAACATATCTTGGCGCACTCGCGGCTGGCATTGATGCACGAAAAATTAGGTCACAAACAGCAGGCTGTGACAGAATACCTGGCAGTAGCCAGCCTTTTGCAACGCGGAGGCAATCCTGAAAAAGCCTTAGAAGTCGTGGCCCGGGCGCTCCAAATCCTACCCAATAGCGCAGAGGCCAAACAAGCCGAAACGCTGCTGCGCGCCGGTCAAATGCTGCCCAAACCGGTGCGGCCCAAAGGCGGGACAGCGCCGCTGGCGATGTCGCAGGTTAAACAATTGAATCCGCCCAGTAAGCCGGTTGCATCTTCGCCTGACCCAATCGCTGAAGCGCGTCAAAAGGCGTTGACTGCGCTGGCTGAAATTCTCTTTGAATATTCAGATCAGAATAGCGCCGCCCAAGAACGACGGGGGTTAGCCGCAATTGTCAAAGGCACCGGTCAGCTTTCACAATCCGAACAGGCCAAGGTCGTCTTGCATTTGGGCCAGGCCATTGACGCTCAAACCAAGAATCAGGAGGCCCAGGCTGCGGAGGAACTAGAACATGCCCTGGATGCTGGTTTTCATCATCCGGCGCTTTATTTCAATTTGGGATATTTACGCGCAAAGGCAGGTCGTACCGAAAGCGCTATGCGGCACTTGCAGCACTCCGTCAAACATGCAGATTTTGCGTTAGCCTCCCGCCTGTTGGTGGGGCAGGCGCTCTTTCAGGCGGGGCGCACGCAAGAAGCAGCCATCGAATATTTGGAAGCCCTTAAACTGGCTGATGCGCATGTTGTCTCGCCTGACAAGGCTGATTCGCTCCGTCAATTGTATGAGCCTTTGATTGAAGCCCAGACCGCTGAAAACGACGAAACCAACCTGCGCCGCCTGTGCGAAAATATCCAGGAAATGCTTTTGCGCAAAGACTGGCAGGCGCACTTGCGTAAGACGCGCGAGCAACTGCCCAAGTCTCAGGAAAGCGACACCCCCATCCCCCTGGCTGACGTCATCATCCAGGCGCAAAGCAGTCAAGTGCTAGACGCTATGAACCAGGTCAAACAACTGGCGCGCATGGGGCATCTGCGCTCGGCCATGGATGAAGCCTTTCAGGCCTTGTACCACGCTCCCACTTATCTGCCTCTGCACACCTTGATTGGCGAATTACTTGTCCAGGAAGGACATACCCAGGAAGCCATTGCCAAATTCGTCGTCATTGCCAACGCTTATAGCATCCGCGGCGAGACCGCTCAGGCGACGAAAATGCTGCGGCGTGTACTGGAATTGTCGCCTATGGACCTGGCGGCCCGCACCCGCCTGATTGAGCAACTGATTGCGCACGGGCAGGTAGACGAGGCCATCAATGAATACCTCGACCTGGCCGATATTTATTATCGCCTGGCCGAACTCGACATGGCGCGCAAAACCTATACCACCGCCTTGCGAGTTGTCCAGCAAACCAATGCCAACCGCAGTTGGAACGTTCACATCTTGCAGCGCATGGCTGACATTGACATGCAGCGTCTGGATTGGAAACAGGCCATTCGCATTTTCGAACAAATCCGTACCCTGCGGCCCGATGACCAAAGTGTGCGTAAGCATCTGATTGACCTCAATTTGCGCCTGGCGCAGCGCGCCCAAGCGGAAGCAGAGTTACAAAATTACCTGTCTTACCTGGAAAGCAACGGCCACAGTGAACAAGCGCTGCCCTTCCTCGAGGAACTTGTCAAGGAAAATGAAGACCAAATCATGTTGCGGCGTGCGCTGGCAGAAGCGTATCTTCAACACGGGCGCACCGAGCAGGCCATTTCCCAACTGGATACCCTCGGCGAAATGTTGATCGAGGATGGCAAAAAACAAGATGCCATCCAGGTTATCCAACAAATCCTAGCGTTGAATCCACCCAACGCAGCCGAGTACCAGCAGGCTTTGGTTCAACTCCAGGCCGATTGAGAGTTACTTCAAAGTAGAGAAACCATCCACAAATAGGGCCACGAATTCTCGAATGGAACGCTATTCGTAAATTCGGGGGCATTCGTGGACGGTGGACGGTGGACGGTGGACGGTGGACGGTGGACGGTTTGTCATCAGAAAAGACTCGCCTGTGTGTATGCAAAGGTTGTTTGCGTTATCCGCCTCTTTCGCAGATGACGTGTAACTACCTCGGCAATGTTAGATTAAACGTAACTATTCAGCAGGCCCTAACAGCCTGTCGGAGAAGACTTGAAAATTGC
>JBBITF010000053.1:0-19868 GCA_037440925.1 Chloroflexota bacterium | reverse complement strand
ACGCCGGTTAAACTCAACGCCGTGGTAGTCAAAGGCTACAACGAAGAAGATGTAATTGACCTGGCGCGTCTGACGCTCGACAACCCCTGGCAAATTCGCTTCATCGAAATGATGCCCTTTGCCGGCGCCACCGAGTTGCAGACCGGGCAGGTCATTACCGCCGCCCAAATTCAGGCGCGCATCGAATCGGCGCTGGGCAAAATGGAAATCGCCAACGACGGCCAATTGGACGGCGAAGCGCGCCTCTTTCGCCTGCCGGGCGCTAAGGGCGATGTGGGATTTATCTCTTCTGTAACCAGCCCCTTCTGCGCTTCCTGCACGCGCGCGCGCCTGACCGCCGACGGCCGCCTGCGCCTGTGCCTGCTGCGCGAAAAGGAAGTGGACCTGCTCACACCGCTGCGGGACGGCGCCTCCCTCGAGGACCTGCGCCGCCTCATCCTGGAGGGTATCTGGGGCAAACCCTGGGGACACGGCCTGGCCGACGGCTACATCCCGCTCAATCGTGCCATGAACGAGATAGGAGGCTAAATCTTCGATATGCTTTCTCCCAACGGCATTCGCTCCATCCTATTCGACCTGGATGGCACCCTGCGTCACAACCAACCCGCCGGCGCAGAGGTTTTCACAGATTACGTTGCCGCTTGCGGGCATTTGCTCACGCAGGAAGACCGTCTGCGCGCTCTGCGCTGGGAGCATTATTATTTTGCGAACTCTCCAGAATTGCTCGCCGACATCGGCAAAACAAAAGAGGAAGACCAAGATTTTTGGCGCAAGTACGCTTACCGCCGCTTGATTGCGCTGGGGCTTTCTGCCGCCGCGGCTGAAAGCCTTGCCCCGCAAGTGTGCCAGTATATGGAGGAGGCCTACCGGCCTCAAAACGTCGTCCCGCCCGAACTGCCTCAAGTGTTGGCAACCCTTCAAGCAGCCGGATACAAACTGGGAGTGGTCTCGAATCGCGATCATCCTTTTTGGAAGTTGCTGCAAGAAATGGGATTATGCCCCTTCTTCGACTTTTCGCTGGCCGGCGGCGAAGTCAAATCCTGGAAGCCAGAGCCAGGCATCTTCCATGCTGCGCTGCAACGGGCAAACTCGACCGCCGCGCAGACCCTGTACGTGGGCGACAATTACTTTGCGGATGTGGTGGGGGCGCGTCGCGCTGGACTTCGGCCCGTTCTCTACGACCCGCTCCGGCTCTTCCACGAACCGGGCTGCCCGGTGATTGCATCCTTCGATGCGCTTCCAGAGGTAGTGAGGCAAATCAGCCAAGAAAGTGAGGAAACATGGCCTGGGAACAAAAGTTGATGCGCACGGTGCGCGTGCGCAACGACCAAACCATTGGCCTGTTGGCGAGGCTGCTGGCGGCCATTTCACAGGCCGGCGGCAGTGTAGGCTCGATCCAATTGTTGACCGAAACCACGCGCCATGTGGTGCGTGACATCACCATCTATGCAGAAGACGAAGCCCATTTCAACGCCATCTTGCACGCTATGGAGACCAACCCCGGCACGCGCATCGTGGAAGTGCGCGACGAGGTGCTGGAACTGCATCAGAAGGGAAAGATCGCCATCCGTTCCCGCTACCCGGTCGATTCGATGACCACCCTGCGGCGCGTGTACACGCCAGGCGTAGCCGAGGTATGCCGCAAGATTGCCGCTGACCCAAAACAAGCGCGGCTGTATACCAGCATCAGCCACATGGTCGCCATCGTCACCGACGGCACGGCTGTGCTGGGGCTGGGCGACATCGGCCCGCTGGCGGGCATGCCGGTCATGGAAGGCAAGGCCATGCTCATGGAAAGCCTGGTCGGGCTTTCGGGCGTGCCAATCCTGCTGAGCACCAAAGACCCCGACGAAATCGTCCAGGCGGTAGCGGCCATCGCGCCTACCTTTGCGGCCATCCAACTGGAGGACATCTCCGCGCCGCGCTGCTTCGAGATCGAACGGCGCTTACAGGAAAGGCTCGACATCCCTGTTATGCACGACGACCAGCACGGCACGGCAGTGGTCAGCACGGCAGCGCTGCTGGTGGCCGCGCGCGAAACGGGCGCGGATTTGGGGAAAGCCGTCATCGGGCAGGTGGGGCTGGGGGCGGCCGGTTACGCCATCAGTCGGATGTTGATGCGGTTGACTGGCAATCCCGTCCTGGGGGCGGACCTCAGTCCCGAGGCGTTGGATCATTTCCAGGCCGCTGGCGGGCGCAAGTCGAATCTGAACGAAATCATGTCATCCTGCGACATCGTCATTGCCACTACCGGCGCAGCCGGCCTCATCAAACCCGGCATGGTTCGCAAGGGACAAATCATCCTGGCGCTCTCCAATCCCAATCCAGAGATCGAACCGGCGCTGGCGCTGGAGGCGGGCGCGGCTTTCGCAGCCGACGGCAAATCGGTCAACAACGTGCTGGGCTTCCCCGGCATCTTTCGCGGCGCAGTGGACGCCGACGCATCACGCATCACCCACGAAATGCTGCTAGCCGCTGCCGAGACCATCGCTTCCCTGACGCCGCCCGGAGAACTGGTGCCGAATCCGCTCGACAAACAGGTCCACCGCGCCGTTGCGCGCGCCGTGGCCGAGAAGGCCTTCCAACAGGGCCTGGCCCGCGCCGAGTATGTGCCGTATGTGGAGGAGTGATTTTTTACAGTTACTCGATGGCCTCGAAAATGCGGTCTAATTCCTCCGCCGGAACGTCGAAGACGGCCCCGTTCTCGGGCAGCGCCTCGCGCGTCATCCATTCGGGGATGCGGTCATCCTGAGAGGTGAAGCCGGCGCGGCGGTTGAATTCGCGTTCCATGCGGATCGTTTGCTTGCCCAGTTCTTGTAAGATGTTGTCTGGCAAGTCGTCCCAGCCGTAGCGCGCTTCGAGCAGCCGCTTCACCACCCCACCGGGTGTAGCCGCATAGCCAAAGCCCGCAAAGATGCACGCGCCGAGTGTGTCATAGCCGGCCATGTTGAATTGCGCATTGCGCGAAACTTCGACCTGGATGTTGGGGTCGAGATGGTTGATTTGGGCGCGAATGGTCAGACCACAGGTGTGATCGGCTCCCTGGGCGCAGGTGGCGTAAGTAACGCCTGTCCCTTTGATCGAGCGCGGATCATAGGCCGACATGGCCTGTCCTTTCACCGCCGGCACGCGTTTTACACCGTAGGCTTTGGCCGTTTCCACCACGCCGTTTCCCAGCGTGCGTCCCAGGGGGGTACCTTTACGGATTTCTTCGATGAGAGACAAGGCTTTCTCCCCGTCTCCCCACTGCATCAGACCGGCCTCGGCAGCCACCCCCAGGGCTGCTCCCACTTCGATAGAATCCAGCCCCAAGTCGTTGACTTGCCAGTTCAGGCGGCCAATCATATCCAGAGAATCAATGCCCAGGTTGGAGCCCATCAGGCCGATGGTCTCGTATTCCAGCGGCGAGACGATGACCTTGCCATCTTCGCCCCCAAAGACATTCGAGCATTTGATGGTGCAACCAGCCATGCAGGCATGAGACGGGTCTGACGGCTTGCCGCGCGTCAGGATGAAATCGCGCAGGGTCTCTCCGCTGATATGTTCCACCTGGTCGAATGTGCCGCGTGAGAAATTGTGGGTTGGCAAAGCGGCAAAACGCTGGGTCAATTGTGACATAGCGGCTGTGCCATAATCGCGGTAGGAAGCCGACTGGGGATGCTCCATGACCGATTTGGTGTAATCTTTTTGCGCAATCTTGAAGGCTTCGGGGTCAGCGATGGGCGGCTTTTGTCCGCCGGCATTGTCAAACACGATGGCTTTCAATCCCTTCGAGGCCATTACGGCTCCCAGCCCGCCGCGTGCGGCAATGCGCGAGGGAATACGGTCTTTATCCAGGTTTTGGATGCCGGCCGACTTCAACTTCATCTCGCCGCCTGGGCCAATCAAGGCGATGGCTACCTTGTCGCCATATTTCTCGGTCAAAACACGGGCGGTTTCATAGACGCCTAACCCGGCCAGGCGCTCGACGTTTTCCCACCTGGCGCCGGAGAGGGAGAGATGCAACACCCATAATCCTTCGGCGGGCTGGTCTTCGAGAATGAGGGCGTGGATGCCCAACGTGGCCATGTGCAGGCCGGTGCGCCCGCCGGCGTTGGCTTCTTTGATGCCGCCGGTCAGCGGCGATTTGCCGCCCACCGAAATACGGTCGGTGGAGGAGAGCATGTGTCCCACCAGCAAGCCAGGGGCAAAGATGAGTTTGTTACCTGCGCCGAGGGCATCGGTTTTTGGGTCTACTTCGTCAAGCAAGATGCGGGCAATCAGTCCGCGCCCGCCCAGGCGCTGCCAAGAGGCAGGGACGGGTTCTTTTGTCAAGGTTTGCGCGCGTGTGTTGACACGCCAGATTTGAGATTTGTAATCAGCCATCATTTCAGCACTGCCTTCAACGCTTCCTCAAAGGCCTGCAAACCATCGTTGATTTGCTGGGCGGTGACATTCAGCGGAGGAATCCAGCGGATAGTGTTATCGTAGGTGCCGCAAGTGAGCAGAAGCAGGTTGCGCTCTTCGGCGGCGTGGACGATTTCCTTGACCAGCGGTTTGGCTTTTTGCGGTTTGCCATTTAGCACGAACTCCGTTCCAATCATCAAGCCTTTGCCGCGCACATCGCCGATTTGGGGATATTCCTCTTGAAGTCTGCGCAGGCCGGTCATCAGTTGAACGCCGCGCTCGGTAGCGTTCGACAGCATGTTCTCTTCTTTCATGGCGTGGATGGTGGCCACGCCAGCCGCACAGGCCACCGCATTGCCGCCGTAGGTGCCGCCGTGCGAGCCTACTTCCCACTTTTTCATCAGGTCGAGGCGGCTGAAGACACCCGAAAGCGGCATCCCCGAAGCCAGTCCTTTAGCCGAGGTGATGATGTCTGGCACAACTCCAAAGTGTTCGAGCGCAAACCACTTGCCGGTACGCCCAAAGCCCGACTGTACCTCATCGAAGATGAGCAGGAGGCCGTTTTTGTCGCATATCTCGCGTAAGCCTTTCATGAACGAGGCTGGCGGGACGACGTAGCCGCCCTCTCCCAGCACGGATTCAATCAAGATGGCGGCTGTCTCTTTGGGGGCCGTTTGCGAGAGCAGCAGGTGTTCCAATTGTTCCAGCGCATAGGCGGAGGCTTGTTCCTCGCTCATGCCCAAACGAAAAGCATAAGGGAAAGGCGCTACGAATACGCCGGCAGGTAGCGGCCCAAAGCCGGCGCGGTAGATGGTTTTGGAAGTGGTGAGCGCCATTGTTCCAGCCGTGCGCCCATGAAAGGAGCCGCTGAAAACGATGATGTTTTGTTTGCCGGTGGCTGCGCGCGCCAGTTTGACGGCTCCTTCTACGGCCTCTGCGCCAGAATTCGAGAAGAAGAAGCCATCAATGGAGGGCGGCACAATCTGGCGCAGTTCCTCGATGAGACGTAGCATGGGTTTGTGGATGACGATGTTGGCCTGGGCGTGCAGGAACAGGCCGGCTTGCTCGCGAATGGCTTCGACCACTTTGGGATGACAATGGCCGGTATTGGTCACGCCGATGCCGCAAGTGAAATCGAGCAGTTTGCGTCCGTCGTCGGTGTAAATGTAAGCGCCTTCGGCGCGCTCGGCGACGAAGTTGAAGATGCGCCCCCATACAGGGGACATATGAGGGAAGTTTTGTTCGTAGAGTTGGTTCATCAGATTTTCCAGCGTAAGAAAGTGTTTGAAAATGCGCTTTTGCCACAGATAATCACCGAGGTACGCAGATGTGTTGATCAACGCGACCATCGGCGCTCTGGGCCTCGCCGTGATTGTTTCGCCAGCAGTCCCCAAAGGGGATGCTATCCCCAAAGGGGATGTTATTGCTCTGCTGGCGTTCTGACGCCAGCCCTAAAGGAGGCTGTGCGATTGCCTGCCCGCCGGCCGGGCGTCAAGCCTGCACGGGTAGGCATTAGGGCTTTTCAACGTTTTAATATGTCCGCAAATCGTACCGCCAGGCTCTGCCTGGCAAGGCCGACCACAGGTCGGCGATACGTTTTTGGAGCCTACAGAGAGTGGAAACGGCGTTGGAGCGGCAATAGATTAATTCTTTGAAAAGCCCTAGGTAGGCATACAGGCTGGCGCTTACCCAGGCGCTGCCGCCAGAATGAGAAGGGCCGGCCTGAGTCTCGAAGCAGGATTTACGCCGGCAGATATTCTACGGCCCACTCGATGTCGTGCTTCTTGAGGGTATTGGGCGTCGGCACGCCATCGGGCGTCCAGCCTGCCAGCCGGTAGTACTCGTCTATAGCGGAATCAACCTCCTCGTGAGTCAGAGCGAAGCCGGCCGTGGGCCCCGTCCCCACCATGGCGCGGAAGAATTTCTTGGGCAGTTGGTCATCCTTGCGTCCAAACCCTTCGCGGGCGTTGAAGACGCGGAACAGGTTCAGGCGGCGGGCGCCTACTTCCATCAGTTCATCCAGCGTCATGTTCCAGCCGGTGACGGCGTTGATCATCGCCAGGGTTTCTTTGGGGCCGTACAACGTCCAGGTAGGACCATAGACAAATTGGCATAGTTCGGCTGAGTCCATCATGCTGTAGAAGAGTTCGGTCAGGTAGGCAAAGCGGACTTTTTCGGGCGTCAGGCTGAAGGCTGGCTGCGGCTTGTCCAGGCCGATGTCGGTCAGCCGTTCGAGGTTGAAGCCGCCAATGCCTTCTTCATAGTAGGGGTCATGTTCGCTGGATTGGTGGTCTGCGCCGAACGGGTTGACGGCGTAGATGAGCGCCAGGCTGCGCTTGGCCTGCGGCATGTGGGCCGGGGCTTCTTCGCCTTTGACGGTGATCAGACAGTCCTCAGCGCCGTTGCCCCACACTTTAGCGGCATGCGCAGAGCCTTGCGAGAGGACTTTGCCCAATGGGCCTTCGTTCTTGACGATTTGGTCGAGGGCCTTGAGCATGGCGTCGGCATTTCCGAATTTCAGTTCCAGGCCGCCGGTCTGCTGTTGGGTAATGATGCCTTTTTCGTAGCATTCCATAGCGAAGGCAATGGTGGCGCCGCAGGAAATGGTATCTACACCATACATGTTGCAGATTTGATTCGCCAGGGAGACCGCCGCCAGGTTATCTATACCGCAATAGGAGCCAAAGGTGGCAAGCGTTTCGTATTCCGGCCCGCCGTAGTAGGGATCCACTTTGTAAGGGCCTTCTTTGATTTCGACCACACGCTTGCAACGCACCACACAAGCATAGCAGGTGTCGCGTTCCTTTAGCACGGTTTCGGCCATTTTCTCGCCGCTGATTGGCTCGCAGCCCTCGAACTGACCCTCGTTGTAGTTGCGGGTAGGAAGGGTGCCGATGGTGTTGTTGAACAACACGACTACCGCCGTGCCAAATTTAGCCAGGCCATCCATATCAGGATTTTCTGGAATGGCTTTAGGGCCGCTGCGGTTGAGGGCGGCGAGCGCCTTGGGATCGAAGATGTCTGGTTTCTTGGTGCCGCGCACCACAACGGCTTTCAAGTTCTTGCTGGCCATCACCGCGCCCATGCCGGTGCGCCCGTTATGGCGATTGGACATGCTGACCAGGGATGCAAAGCGGACGCCGTTTTCTGCCGCGGGTCCGTGTTGCAGGATTTCGATTTTGGAATCGCCCAACTCTTTTTTCAGGATTTGGTCCACCTCTCCGGTGACTTTACCCATCAAGTGCGCCGCATCTCGCAGTTCGGGCTTGCCCTCGTGGATCCAGAGATAGACCGGCTTGGGAGATTTGCCTTTGATGACGAGGCCGTCGAATCCGGCAAACTTCAACTCAGCCGGGAAGAAGCCGCCGCCTTGCCCATCGCCGATGCCGCCGCTCATAGGCGATTTGGCATTGGCGTTGATACGGCTCTGCCCGGAGATGGCCGCGCCAGTGGTCACGCCAGCCATCAAAGTCAAGACGTTTTCAGGGCCGAGCGGGTCGGCGCCTTTGGGCATTTCGCGCAGGATGTAATACATCCCCATGGCGCTGCCTCCCATGTACTTGCGGTAGAACGCTTCGGGGGGCGTTTCCACCTCCAACCTTCCATTCGTCAGGTCAACGTGCAATATCTTTCCGTTGTAACCGTAAGGCATGGCCAACCTCCTTAGTAGAAATGTGGTATCTTTCCAAAACCGGGTGGAGACCTTAAGGGTTTCTGGTTTGACCTGAAACCTTTGAACTCCAGATGATTGAGAAGATACAAAATATTCGAGCGATTTGATTATAAAGGCGGTTGTCAGTTATGGCAAATTCTGTTTTCCGAAAACGACAAAATTTTTGGTTTTTTTGCAAGATTTGACGTGAATATCTTGTCTTGCCGTAGGAAATTAACAGTAAGGGCGGCGTCTTCTTAGTGGATTTCCTTCCAGCCGCGCCAGGCGATGACGCCGACAGAGGTAAGGTAGTAGAAAGTAAGCAGCGCCGCCTCGGCCACGTATCCCAGGCGCGGCACAAGCGGGAAGGCCAATGCCAGTTTGAGAAGCCCCGCCATCAGCGTGGCTTTGAGCGGGACTTCAGGCAAGCCCAGCGATAGGAGCAGCGGGCGATTCCAAAACAGGGTGTAATTGAAGACAAAACCCACCAGGAGGGCCATCATGGCAGGATACGCAACAACATACTGAGGACCATAAATCCACAACGCCCAGCGCCCAAAGAAAACCAGGCCAAGCGCCAGGAGCAAGTTATAGGCAAACGAGAGGGTGGTCACTTTGCGTAAGAATTCGCGCAAACGCGGCCAGGCCTTTTGGACGACCAAACGATTCAATTCCGGGTAAACCGTCAAGATGAGCGGGTTGGCCGGCACTGACAGCAAACTGACGATGGCATAGGCAGCCTTGTAATAACCGGCCGCTTCTGTAGAGAGGAACAGACCCACCCACAAGATTTCGCTCTCCCGGAAGACTAGGATGATGGTAGCGCTCAAATTGGAACTAACGGCAAAGCGTATCATTTCTCGAACCATTGGCAAGGAGCGAATAGAGGCATCCAACCAACTGCGCTGCAAGACACGCCGCAAGTGAATTTGGGCTGTAACGAACATGCTCAATCCCAAAATGATTTTGCCCAGCAAGTATGCGCCCAACACCACCCTTAAGTCTGCTTGTAAAGAATAAGCCGCCACAATGACAGCCGCTGTAAGCAGGGTCTGTGCCAGATTGATGACGCCTTGCAAGTGGATTTTGCCGGTCACTTGCAGAATACCGGTGGAGGTCTCCAGGTTAAAGTTGGCCAGCAGGCCCAAAGCATAGACAACGAACAACCCCTCCACGCCAGGGGTTTTGGCAAGGTAACGCGCTGCCAGCCCTGCGCTGGCGAACACCGCCAGGAATGCAATGACAGAAACCGCCCCCTCGACCAGACTTGCCGCCTTAACGACAGCAGCCGCCTGCTGCCGGTCGTTGCGTTCCAGGTACTCGCCGCCATAGCGGACGACCAGTTCGCTCATCCTGAAAGAGAGCAGGCCATTGATCGTCGAGGCGTAGCCCATGACGATGCCCAGCAAACCGTAACCGGCCGGGCCGAGCAGCCTTGCCGCCAGGATCCCCTGCGCCATGCTCAAGGCCAGACTCAGGCTGTTGCTGCTGAACAGGCGCACGCTGCTTCGCACCACCTTGCCCAGCAGAGGGTCATGGCGTAAGGTTGTGAGGGGATTGGGAATATGAAAATTCACGCTCATCCAGGAATATACGTCTTTTTTGGTAACTGCCTACCCACCTTTACCTCCAACTCCTCTCCCTTTGGTGGTCGAGCTTGTCGAGACCTGGGAGAGGGGATGATGCGAAAATTCAAGTGGTTTGCCCCCCTCTCCTGCTGGGAGAGGGCCGGGGTGAGGGCGATTTACCAGAACAAATGTTTAATGTGACATTGTCAAGATAGTTACGAGCCTTTCTTGATTCTACCAGGTCTAGGGGCAATACTATTAGATTTGGTGATTGCCCACATCTTGAGGGCAGGGCGTATTCTCTAAAATTACGATGTAAGTTTGGGTAAATGCTTTCGAGCGCTTCGCCAGCAAGGGGCTTGGATTTGGCAATCCAAGCCAGCGGTTTCCAAGCCGCCATTTTTTTGCTCGTGTGGATTGCCAAATCCGCACATGCCTCCCTTGTGGGCAATCGCTAGTCAGCCATAGTTGACAAACCTCCCAGTCCATGTTAATATTCGACCCGCGTTGGCGAGGTAGCTCAGCGGTAGAGCAGGGGACTCATAAGCCCTTGGTCGTGAGTTCAAATCTCACCCTCGCCACAGAAACGCCTGTCTCTGCGACAGGCGTTTGTTGTCTCTTCTCCAAGCAAGGGAAGCACACTTTGCCAGTTTCGTTAACCAACCCGTCACCCCTCCTCAAACCCATGCCCCTTGAACTTCAAGGTGTTGCAATTCTCGGAGACAATCCGAACGCGGTCTTCGGGGATGCCGTTGGGGATTTCGACGTTGATTTCGAGGGTGATTTTTGCCTTGGCGCCCACCAGGCTGGTGAGATGGGCGATGACTTCGTCGGCAATGCGCCCGGCGTCCCGCCCGATGCGGGCTGGGTCGAGTTCCACCGAACCGTGGAAGCGGCGCAGCGCCCGAGGCGCGGATTCGCCCGACCACGCAGGTGAAATGACGCTAGCCAGGGTCTCGTTGATCGCTCCGCTGGGTTGGGGCGAGGCAGGTTGCAGGTCCGGCTGCGAGGCGGCTTCTTCGTCAATTTGTTTTTGAGCGGCTTCCGGCTTGACCAGTACGCTCGCGTCATCCAAAGTGACAGCAGGGTTGACGCCTCCAACCAGGCCGACATATTTGCCATCGTCGCGGACCGCCGAGGCATACGCGAAGAAATCCTTCCAGGTCAGGGAGCCAACGCCCGCGCGGACGGCGTCAATCAAGGCCTGTTCGTCTTTGAGGCGGGAAAGGTAGAGATATTGGGCGAAATATTCCCAAACTTGCCTGACGCTCAGATGGTCCTGCTCTTTCCACAGCCACTTGTCGAGTTCCATGCGAAGCAGGGCGGGCGACCAAGAGGTAATCATCTGCTGGTCATTGATGAGTTTTCTGGAAGCGCGCCCGACCAGATTCTCGCCCTGAAGGCGATGTCTCTGCCAGTCCACAGGGTTTGTTCCTTCCTGCGTGGGAACGAGCAAGTAGCAATACGTCTCACGGAGGCGTTCGGCAATCGTCTCCTCGAGATTCGTGAGCTGGTTCTTGACCTGGCGCTGGGTGGCGGGGTCCAGATTGAGTTGTTCTTTTTCGTCGTCAATGGAAATCCAGGCCAGCCAGGAGCGGACTGCCTGCTGTAAGTCGGGCAATCGGTCTGCGTCTGCCGACAAGAACAGCAGCATGTTGCGGTACAGGCGCGGGCTGTTGCCTCTGCGCTCGAGGATTTCTTGAGCGGCTTGCAGCGCCGCGCTTTCGCCGCTGCGGGCGCGGTGCGGATATTTCGGCGAGAGGATGACCAGACGGCAGGATTTCTCATCCGGCACGTCGTTGCTTTCGGACGGCGCGGTATGGACCGCGGAAAACTCTCCGCGGTCTCGCGCAACCATCTGGCGCAGACGGCGGATGATTTCGTCTTCCACGACATCGGGTTTGCGTTCGTAGATCGCGGCGCGGTCGGCGGCGATGCGGGTGATGGTCGGACGGGTGTCGAACCAGTAGCGCGAGCCGTCCGAATAGAGGTAGGTCAATTGCTCGGAGAGGCGGCGAAGCGCATCGCCAAAGGTGGCAACTGTTTCGCCCGGCTGGGCGCAGCCGATTTTGACGCGCACTTCCTCCAGGCCGCGCACTTTTTGGGAGGCGGAGGTCGGCGCGCTGCCGATGAATACGGTGCGCGCTACGCGGCGGGAGGCGGAGTAGCGGGCCAGGTTGGGGTTATCCCGATCCAGCCTGAAAGGATGGCTCGCCGTGCCGTCAATATCCTTGTCAATCACAGCCGACCAGCCATCGGGCAGGTGACGGGTGAACTCGGTGCGGACTGCCTGGCTGTCGAGCGGCAGGTTGCCGGGGAGAATCAGCAGGGATTGGTCGCCGCGTACCCAAAGTTCGTAAATGACCGAAGCCATCAATCGCAGGACGCCGCGGGTGAGTTGGAAGCGTTCGAGCGTGGACCAATCCTGATAGAGACGGTCGAACAGTTCGGGGTGAATCGGATACGCTTTCTGCATCCGCTCTTCGTAGGCGGCTTCGCGCGATTCGGGCGGAAAATCGCCGCGATTGTCGCGGTACATCTCGGCGAAGGCGCGGCACACGGCATCCCGGTCCTTTACCGCTTGACTCGACAGGGGTTCAAACAAGCGGCGGCGGACAATTTCAAAAGCCTCTTCGGCGCTGGCGGGTTTCCAAATCGCCTCGACGCGCCCGAAGACGTTGCGGATGCGTTCGAGCGCGATGCGCCCATTCTCGCCGCCGACTTCGGCATCGGAGGCGGGGATGGCGGCAACGAGCAGGGTGTTTTTTGCGGCTTTGGCGGCTTCGGTGAGCGCCTGCACAAAGGACATGCCGACGTCGAAACTGCCCGCAGGCAAATTCTCTTTCCCGATTAACTGGCGCGCGTACACGACCCACTCGTCAATCAGGATGAGCGCGGGGCCAAAGCGTTCGAAGAGTTGGGTCAGTATCTCGCCGCCCGGGCTGACAGCATTTTTATCGGACTCGGCAACAAGTTTGTATCCTTCCTTGCCGCCCAGTTGCCACGCCATTTCGCCCCACAGGGTGCGGATGAGCGTGCCATCGGGCTTTTTCCATGGGGTATCCACCGACAGATAATTGCAGGCGAGAACCGCGCGGTTGGCGATGGGCAGTTTGGCAGGCAGGTTTTTGGAATGCTGGCTGAGACTTTCGATGCCCGCGACTTCGTCCGGTTGGATTTTTCCGCCGAAGAGATGATACAACGCCAAAAGGGAATGCGTCTTACCGCCCCCGAAGTTGGTTTGCAGTTCGACGACGGGATCGCCGCCCGCGCCGCTCAGCCGCAGCCAGGCGCGCGCGAGCAATTGGGAGAGTCCTTCGGTGAAGTAGGTGCGCTGGAAAAATTCCTTCGGGTTGGCGTATTCCGACGAGGCGCGCCCGGTGAGGACCTGATACAAATCCGCCGCGAACTCCGCCTGCTGGTAGCGCCCGCCGGAGACGTCGGGGTGCGGGGTGGCAATCTCGCGCCACGGCTTGAGGGTGGAGAGCGCGCCGCTGGCGGTCTGCATCAGGGCAGGCTGGGAGGCTTTGCTTTGTTCGGTGATTTCCATCATGATCTTGCGCGTGATTTCAGCGGTTTCCACCCGTTCGGGCGCGGCGACCAGTTCGAGCAGGCGCGTCATGGTGTCGAAGGCGCGGTGCGTGTCTTCCAGCGAGAAGGGAGTCTGATGCGCCCATTTGTTGCGGACGTCCCGCAGTTCGTTGACATAACTTCTGCCCGCGTTGCCGAGGTCGGCTTGAAAGGCTTCGTTCCACGAGTTGTTCAGCACGGTCAGCAGGGCGGCAATATCCAGGGCTTCGAAGCGGGAGTCGTCGTCCTTTGCTTTGGCAAGTTTGGTCTTGAGTTCGGGCAGGCGGCTGAGGTGCGGCTCGGCGCCAACGCTCCACCACTTGTCCTTGTACACCGCTTTGAGTTGCCGTTTGATGTAGGGCGACAGCGCCTTGCGCAAGAGTTCCAGCCCTGAGCCGATGAGTTCGTTGTGTTTGTTTGCCATGATACGCCTCCGTTTTGGTGAGCGCTTTGATTTCAGACCCTGAAAGTCGCGCAGACCTTTAGGGTCGGCACTAATCTTACAACAATTTCCGCAACTGAGGTCACGCAGTTTATCGGTTATCCCGAATTCCCATTGTCTTCTTCGCGCAAGAATTCAATGTTTTCCAAAGAAATGATCCTCGTGTTCACCAGGCCTTTTTCGAAGGCGAGGGAGATCGCATCTTTGGCTTCGACGGCTTCGAGATTTTCCAGCGTGTAGATGATGTAGCCGGCAACGTCGGGGTGATCCGCTTTTTGGGGGGCGAGGCGCGCGGCAAATTGGCGGATGACCGGCAGGCGGGGGAGGGATTCGTCTTCAACAAGATTTTGCAAACCAAAGGCGGCCAGACCGCGCGCTTTGGGCGGCATTTGCGGATCGTCGAGAATATCCCATAACGCGATCTCGGCGGGCGTGCCCATCCTGGCCCAGACCTCGGGGAGAAGGTCGGAGAGCCAGTCGTTGGGGAGGGCGCACAGGTCGGCCAGGCGGCGGGCGAAAGCAAAGGCGCCGATTTCGCCCAACAGGCGGAGCGCGTGCCAGGGCGCCCAGCTGGCGGGTTCGCCGGGCCAGCCGTTCCGCAGGGTTTCATCGAAGAGGATTTTTTCCAGGCCGCGTTCGTGCGCCTTCCAGTTGGGGGCTGCGCGGGCGATTCGTTCGGGGTCGAGAGTCCAGCCCCAGTCGAGGAGCGAGGCGAGCGGGGCAGGGTAATCGGCAGGGGCGGGATAATCGGCGGGGCGCGGGGGAATGTCCAACGGGGCGAGGTCTTCCCAGAATTGCCAATTCATTTGCAGGAGATCGTCGAGTTCCGCTTCGCGGGCGCGGCTGGCGGGGGTGGATTCGCCTTTGAATTCGCGTTTGGCATGGAGCAGGGCGTGTTCGGCGTTTAATTCTTCGAGTTCGGCAGCGGAGAGGAAGGGACGCGCGCCGCCAAAGCGGGCAAATCCGAGACGGTAATGACGGTAGCCTTCAGCGTGGTCTATGATGTGTTTGTTGCGCGTGAATTGGGCGCGCATAATTTTAGTGACGAGGATTACTTCGCTCTCTCCATATCGCCGCATCAGTTTTTTCAATTCGCTCTTGTCGTTTGCACGACCGTAAATGGAGAGGCGCAATAATTCCTTCATCAGTTGGGCGCGGCGGGCAACGATGCGTTTGCGTTCGGCCAGTGTTGGGAGGGAGGCGCGGACGGAGGCGGGCGCAAGCGTGATTTTGGAGGCGTGTCGGCGGCGGGTCATAGCAGGTTCTCCTGTTTCGTCTTCTGCTTCGCGGCCAGTTCCTTCAACCGCGGCCAGGCGACCACGAGCATATTGTAGCCAAGCGCATCCTGCGCCCAGCCTTTGCGTTCGCAAACGGTGTAGAGACGGTACGCCAGGTCGCGCGCGGGAGCGGCAAACGCGCCGAGTCTGGTCAGCAGTTCCGCGGCGGACGCCTCGCCTTGACTTTCGAGGGCGTGAATCAAGTGCTGAACAGCCTCCCATGCCGTGGGGCGTTTGTCGTGGAGCGGGTCCCAGACCTCACTCCCCTCACCCCTGGCCCCTCTCCCTCTGGGAGAGGGGGAGAGTTCATCGCGCCTGAGCAGCCGCACTTTCCCGCCGCGCGCTTCGAGAATCCCCGCTTCCGCCAGCCCGTTGACCGAGGTGTTCTTGGCTTTGCTCAGGGTTTCGGCGACGCCGAAGGGCGCTTCGTTGTGACCGAACTGCTCGAACCATGCCAGCGCCCAGCGCGTGTCGGCGTCGTATTCGCCTTCCTGCTCGGCGAGGTATTCATCCAGCGCCTGATTGATGAGCGCCAGCGCGGTGCGCACGGACATGGGCGAGCCATCCGCATCCAGCACGGCGCTGTAGCGCGAGAAGACCGCCATGCCGGGACCGATGGCCGCTTGCGCCAGATCCACCGGCGCGATGCTGCCTTGCTGCAACTCGCGCAGGGCGGGGGCGAGTTCTTTTTTGAGCGCGGCGAGAAACTCGCGGCGCGAGCAGGAGGGGGCGTTTTGGGGGCGCGGACGGCAGACGAGGACGATGGAGGAAGCGAGGGCGTTTGTGCCTACGGAAATCATTCTCCCGCCACGTTCAGTTCTCATTGGCCATGTTCCTGTAATAAGAAAGTTGGCTTTTAGCAGACCTTCAAGCATTGTTTCCCAACCAGTTGACGCATTTATTTCTGATTGAGTTTCGTCTCCGTCATCATTTTCTTCTCGTTCAGTTTCTGACTGTTTGAAAGCATAATACACTGTAATCGGATACTCATTAACAATCGTCTTTCTTACTTCATCAAAAACGCTATACAAACCTTCTTCAAAATATTTTTGTGCTTTCTCTTTGTCATTGTCAAATCTATACGGTGTTGCAATTAGTTCGGTTTGTTTTGGAACCAGCATTGTTCCTAGCAAGTTAGGATATTCATTTTTCAAGCTGAGTCTTAACCATGTGTAAAAGAAATCTGATAAATCTGCATAGCCAATGTTATCGTAATATGGCGGATCTGTTGAAACAATGATGCTTGAAAATTCATTGCGAATGTTTCTAGCATCTAATTGGACTGCTTTCCCTTGCGCTACATCTCTTGGCAAATAATCAATTACCTTTGAAACCCATTCTATTGAAGCGGAAAAATTTGAAGTCTGAGTACTGAACGGATTCATTTCAGCATAATCCCAGACCATAGCCAATGCATGTCGTGTGAATGTTGGAGCCATTTTTTCAGCCGAAGCAAGCCACCATGATAACGTGCTTGATTTGTCAGCCAGTCTGTCAATGGAGAAAGATAAATAAGTCTTGATCGCCTGTTTATATTCGACTGAATTATTTCGTTCTATTGGAGGTAGTTCTTCCAACAAGGACGAAAGCGTTGAAAGAATTGTCAATTGCCTTTGCGAAAATAGCTGAGAATGCTTTCGCATACCATATAACTGCACACGAAAGCCTAAAGCCTTTTCTGGTAAATCTGTTTCAGGAATCTGATCTGGAGATGATGTCAATGCTACTTGTTCGTGAGCGTCATTAGGCGATAAATAAATGCGCTTACTATCGCCTTCAGCCACAATTCCCATTAACTTAGCAGACATTCTACCTGCTTGCGCTTCAGCACGGACCACATCAAAGGATACAGGTGTATTACATAATATACATCTAGCCCCTGTCCTAATAACTGTTCCAGGGGGAGCATCTTTTCCCTTTTTAACGGTAAATTGAACAAACTTCTGTTTGTTTTCACTGACTATACTTGGTTCAATATAATGCTCATTTCCTTTTCTAGTTGAAATAGCAAAAGAACGAACAAGAGGCATTTGAATCCCACAAGCCGGGTTGGGGCATTTCACAGTGCGCGCCCACAGCCAGGCAATCACGGTCAGTTGGTCGCCGGGTTTGAGGCCCTGTTCCTTCAGGTCGGGGCGTTCGGCGAGCATTTCTTCGGTAATCGTCACGGGCGGGTAAAGGTGCCCAATGCGCTTGAAGGCTTCGTCGCGCATCCATTTGCCGTAGTAGCGCACGTCTTCGGCCAGTCCCTGCGCGCCTTTCCATTCGCGCTGCCATAACTCACCTTGTCCCACCTTCTTCTTTCCTCTTCCCTTCTTTCCACTGTCCACTGATGACTGCTCACTGTCCACTGGATGCACGGGCGGCATATTAGCAAACTTGGGCGGGATTTCGATGAGGGCTTTGTTGATGAGCACGGCCACGGGGTTGAGGTCGCTGGCGTAGGCGCGCAGTCCCAGCCGCTGGGCTTCGAGCGGGATCGAGCCGCCGCCTGCGAACGGGTCGAGCAGGGGCGGGGCTTTGGCGGCGAGGAACTCGCGGACGGCTTCCCTGCCGACGGGCGGGGCCACGTTCAGGGTCCGCGCCACGGAGCGGGCGATTTCCAGGCGGGCTTCATCCAGCACGTCTTCGTTGTTGCTGTTCTCCCATTTGACTAATTTTTCGATGAGACGAAACAGCCGTTCACGCTCCACGCGGGCAGATTCTTCATCGGGCATGTACTCGGAGGGGTCGTCCACCAGCGAGGCAAAGAGCACCGCGCGGCAGGCGGCTAATGGTCGGCGCGCCCACCACAAATGCAGGGTGGACGGATGTCCGTGACGGATGGACTTCTCGCGCGCGGCTTCGCGGTTGATGGCTTCGAGGGGGAGGGAGACTTCGATGAGTTTTTTGCGGTAGGTCATGGTTATCCCGATGGTTTCCAGATTGGAGACTCTTTCCAGTTTTTCGGTATGCCCATCCAGTTCAAGGGAATCTCTGGATAAGTTTGCAACAAAGTCTCAAAGCGGCTTTGCCAATCGTTCTGCGGGTCAATGGTTCCAAGCAGATGGCGCAGCAAAGACAACACGGAAAATATGCGACGATTATCGAATTGGAAGGGCGTATGCCATTCTGGATTGTGACGGCGTTCTGGGATTTGCGGGCGGATTGGCAATTCACGATTCCACAGGCGGGCATGATGAGCGCAGGCATTACGAATGAAATTCAGGGTATGTAACCAGGAAATCAGGACAGGCGGATACAGGTTGAATTGTCTGGATAGAGACTGCTGTTCAGCGCGGTGAAGATTGCGAAAGAGCGTGAACATCTGGCCAAAGGTCATTACCTCGCTCGCCATCCAGAGGGGCAGGCGCGGTTCGCTGGAATATTTGCCGCGAAATCGTCCAACAAACTCCTCACGGCTGCGGTTGACGGCTTCATCCAACTCGGATAACAACCGGGCATGATCGGAGGGAAGGAATCTCGGCGAGAAGTTTTTGATATCGGTATATCCAAATGGCCCATGCAACAGGGTAAATTGCTCCACTAAACGTGTCCGCAGAATGGACACCTCAACACGTTCCACGGCATCCATCACTAAAAGACGGAGTTCGCGGTCAAATGTATATCGTCTCCAAATCATTTCAAAGGTTGTGTTGGAAACGAACCCCTCTTCGCCCGAGACGGGATCTATTCTCTTGAATGGATACCAGTAAGCGCTCAAGCGATAATAATTGACCGCCTGCAAACGAGAAACCAGGGTGGCTTTATCGTCCACTATCAATCCACGCTCAATCAATCTCTGCGCTTGCTGTTCGAAGGATAAGGCCGGTTTGGTGTATTTCATATTGCGCCCTGGAAAGAAAAACCCGCCACATTTGAGCATATCCCAAAGGGATAGAGGCTTGGCGGGTGTACTAAGGCAAGTATAGCCTGTTTGGCGAAATTGTCAAGAAATTTGTTAACTATCGTAATTTTGTCAAACATATTTGACCGCCGCACCCGCCACAAATGCAGCGTGGACGGATGTCCGTGGCGGATGGACTTCTCGCGCGCGGCTTCGCGGTTGATGGCTTCGAGGGGGAGGGAGACTTCGATGAGTTTTTTGCGGTAGGCCATACGGTTACCTGTACGGGAATGAGGCGATAGGAACATGCTTTTCGGCCCGCTGGCGCTGGTCTGAATCGAGCGTGACCAGGGGGAGATTCAATCGGCTGGCGACGGCGACATATACTGCATCGGCGCCGCGCAGGCCGAGACCGGCGGCCAGTCGGGCGGCATCCTGCAGGAGGGCGCGGTCCATTTGGATAATTCGCAGCCCGGGCAGGGTTTCCAATCTACTTGAAGCGCTCTGCGCCAGGCCAGCGTCGCCCGTGCGGCGGGAAATGGCGCCCGCAACTTCGGCAAGCAGCAGGGAGGGAGCGAGTAATTCCACATTTTCGGCAAGGCGGGAGTCCATCCAGGCGCGCACCGCATCGTGGAAGGTATCCTGCGGCACCAGACGCGCAACCCACAGACTGGCATCTGTGACGAAGAACTGTTTTCCCTGGGAAGTCATCGCCGTCCCTCGGCCACCGCTTCCTCGGCAGAGACACCCTTTGGCCAGCGTCGGCCGATTTCGGCAGCCAGGTGATCCAGATCATCCCAGGCCCGCCGGGCCTCCTCCGGGGCGGGCGCCACTGGGACGATCCGCGCAATCACTCTGCCGTGATGGGTCACCTGGATTTCGTCTCCGCGTTCGCGCACGCGGCGAAGCAATTCGCTGGTCTGTTGTTTGAGTTCTCGTACACCGACCGTTAACATTTGGACCTCCAAATCGTTGTGGATACAATTGTGTCCACATTATAGCGCAAGTTTGGCTGCTTGCATCAGTTCACGTAATTCGTAATTCACGCTTGTCGCCGCAAAATCGGGTTCGCGCTGGAAGGGCTTTTTGATGTAACTGGACTTTCGCCAAAATTGAAATGAGCATTGGTAATCTGGTAGGATAGGGG
>JBBITF010000052.1:0-20202 GCA_037440925.1 Chloroflexota bacterium | reverse complement strand
CCCTCTCCCATCGGGAGAGGGGGCGGGGGTGAGGGTGGGAGGGCAGTTACATACTTTTTGTAAATTATGGTTGACAAAAAGTATTACTTTTTGTAGAATATATTTATGCTTATTGAACGAAATATTTACAAATCCATCGAAAAAGTGCTTCCATCTCCAGAAGCGATCGTCGTTACAGGAATGAGGCGGGTTGGGAAAACCACCCTGCTCAAAACCATCTACGATCGCCTCGCATCGTCTAACAAAATTTTTCTCGACCTGGAAAATCCCCGCAATCAGTTGTACTTTGAAGAAACAGATTATGACGCCATCTATGCCAACTTGCAACTGCTCGGACTGAAACAGGGTGAGCGCGCCTATGTCTTCCTGGATGAAATCCAACGCGTCAAAACTGTACCCTCTATTGTCAAGTACCTGCTAGATACATATAGCATCAAGTTCATTCTCAGCGGCTCATCCAGTTACTACCTCAAAAATCAGTTTACCGAGTCGCTGGCGGGGCGAAAATACATTTTCGAGTTATATCCGCTCACGTTCGATGAATTCTTGCGCTTCAAAGGCCTGCCTGTCCCTCCTCTCGCAGAGGCTTCACTGGCGCTGTATGAAACATACAAAGCCTGCATGGATGAATATTTACAATTTGGCGGTTTTCCCGGCGTAGCCCAAAAGACCAGTATCGCTGAAAAACAGGCTGCCCTCGAGGACATTTTCACCTCCTACTACCAACTGGAAGTCGTGCAACTGAGCGATTTTCGCAAAGGCCACAAGATCCGTGACCTGCTTTTTCTCTTGTTGGAACGCACCGGCGCCAAACTAGAAATTTCCAAACTCTCCAGCCTGCTTGGTCTGGCGCGTGAAACCGTAAACGATTACCTGGCGTTTCTCGCTGGCACATACTTCATTCACCTGGTTTCCCCCTACACCACCAGCCGCGACGTCGAAATCCGCAAAGCGCCCAAAATTTACATTTGTGATCCTGGGCTGGCGCGGCTATTTGCCCACGTGGATGAAGGCGCGCTTTTCGAAAATGCCGTTTACTGCAACCTGCTGCCGCGTGGTCGTGTGCAATACTATCAACGTAAAAACGGTCTTGAGATTGACTTTATCCAGAACCAGCAGGGCTATGAAGTCAAACTTCACCCTCACGCTGACGACATCCGCAAAGCGCAGGGATTGGGAAGCGAAATTGACCTTTCCGAAACCCTGGTCGTTTCTCGCGATTATGTCCCATTGCCGGGTGTGATACACCTCTTTCAACTATGACCAACTTCGACGACCGCGCCAAAGACTGGGATTCCGATCCCATGAAAGTACAACGCGCCCGCATCGTGGCAGACGCCATCCGCGCGGCGGTAGATATCCAACCCGGCATGTCCGCGCTGGAGATTGGCTGCGGCACCGGCCTGCTCAGTTTTGCTTTGCGGGAGGATTTTGCCTCCATCACGCTGGCCGACACCTCGCAGGGGATGTTGGATGTGTTATCGGACAAGATCGAGGCCGCAAAGGCCGCGAACATGCGCCCCCTCCGCCTCGATCTCGTTGTGGACCCGCTGCCTGCGGAGCGTTTCGACGTCGTCTACTCGCTGATGGCGCTTCACCATATCCCCGATACCGACCGCATCCTGCGCCGCTTTTCGGAAGTCCTGAACCCCGGCGGTTGGCTGGCGGTGGCCGACCTTGACAAGGAAGACGGCTCCTTCCACACCGACGGCTCGGCCGACATCCATCACGGCTTCGAGCGCCACAAACTGCAAAAACAGGTCGAAGCGGCCGGCTTTACGAACGTGCATTTCTCGAACGTCTATACCATTCACAAGACGATCGGCAATGAACCGCGCGCTTTCCCGCTCTTTCTGATGATGGCGCGCAAACGTAACTACCTACCCTCCCTCACCCCCGCCCCCTCTCCCGATGGGAGATGGGAGAGGGGAAGCAGGGAAAATGTCAATTTCAGCAAAAGCAATTCGTCTCCAGGCGCAGTCCCCTCTCCCGATGGGAGAGGGGAAGCAAGGAAAATGTCAATTTCAACAAAAGCAATTCGTCTCCAGGCGCAGTCCCCTCTCCCGATGGGGGAGGGTTAGGGTGAGGGCAGGCAGTTACGCGCAAACTGAAGTTTGCGGCACAGCCGCGTTATGGTATCATCGTTGCGATTCTTCGAGAATCGAGGAGCGTTATGGTGAGCCAAAAATGTCGAAGCGGCCTGTTTCTGTGCGTTTTGCTGGCTATATCGTTCGCGCTGCGGCCGGGTAGCGAGCAGACCGCCCGTGCTCAAGGAATAGGAGGTGTCACCTTGCACGCCCAGGCCGGTTTCGATGGCTATTGCAAGGAAGGGAAATGGATTCCCGTGCGGGTGACGGTGGAGAACCAGGGAGCCGGGTTGGAGGCGCGCGTCCAGGTGGCGACCAAAACAGACCAGGAGGTCAACGCGCTCTATGCAGTGGACGCCAGCCTGCCGACCGCATCCCGCAAGCAATTCGTCCTGTATGTCCAGCCGCCCGAAATCCTGCGCAGCCTGACCGTTAGCCTGGTTTCCGAGGGGGAGACGCTGGTGAAACAGCAATTGAAGGTTTCGTGCCTGTCCCCTGAAAGTCTGTTGGTCGGCTTGTTAGTGGAAAATCCCACACCCTATGCCGCGTTGAATGCCATCCAACTCCAAGACGGCTTCGTGCGCGTGGCCGAATTGCAAGTCTCTGACTTGCCGGAGGATGCGCAAGGGTGGGATGCGTTGGACGCGCTGGTCTTCGCTGACGTGGATAGCGGCGCACTGACCGCCGGTCAACAGCAGGCATTGGAACTTTGGCTGGCGGGCGGCGGGCAATTGCTGGCGATTGGCGGACCGCGCTGGCAAGGGACGCTGGCCGGGCTGGGGGCATTCCTGCCGGTGGAGGTCAGTGGGAGCAGGAGCGTCGCGGACTTGTCTGCGTTGTCGTCGTACTTCGAGGGGACAGAACCTCTGGAAACGGGAGCAGTCCTGGCGTCTGGGCGGATGCGGGAGGGGGCGCGCGCGCTGGTCTGGCAGGAGGATGTCCCACTGCTGGCTGCGCGGGAGATCGGCTTCGGGCGCGCCTGGTTCCTGGCCGCCGACCCGGGCTTGCAGCCGTTGAGCGATTGGGACGGCATGGCAACGCTCTACACCCGTTTGTTTGCGGAGCGCCCCCTTCGCCCGCCCTGGGCAGGCGGGGAGTGGGACACATACGAGGCAAACGGGGCGCTCTCCACGCTCTCCGAAATGGGCGTCCCGTCCATCCTTTTGATCTGCGGCTGGCTGGGGCTGTATGTGATGGCGGTTGGGCCGCTCAATTTCCTGCTCCTGCGGCGGGTCAAACGTCCCGACCTGGCCTGGGTGACCGTCCCCGCGCTGGTGGTAGGATTCACGCTCCTGGCGTATCTTTCCGGTTTCCTGACGCTGGGCAGGCGTCCCGCACTGAACCGCCTGGCAGTCGTGCAGGCCTGGGAGGGGGTGGAGCGGGCGCGCGTCCACGCCCTGGTGGGGGTGTACTCGCCGCGCCGCGCCATGTACACGCTCGAGTCGGGCGACGGATTCCTGGGCCTGCCCTTTAGCGGGACCGGGGCGGATTTGCAGCCCGGCGGCTGGCTGTCGCTGCAAGACGGCGCGCAGACCGTCCTGCCGGACGTGCGCGTAGAGAGCGGCGGAATGAAAGTGGTCGCGCTGGATGGGAGCATCCCCGCCCTGCCGTTCGAGCATGACCTGGTCGTCACGGTAGACGACCTGGGCGCCACCCTGACCGGGAGGGTGACCAACCTGGGCGCCTATCCTTTGAGGGACGCTGTACTGGTCACGCCGGGCGGCTATGTGAAATTGGGCGATCTTTCTCCTGGAAATGCGAGCCAGGAAATTGACCTGTCTTTGCAGGGTTCATCGGGCGGTATGTCTTATTACGATATTTTTCCTTCTTCAGCCTACTATGGGAGTCCGTGGCGTACTGCTGACGATGAAGAAAGCGTGCGAAAGGAAATGCTTTTCCAGGCTGCACTCTCGTCGAACACGGGCAATGGTTACTCCATTGCCAATTGGGGCGTGTACCTGATGGGGTGGGTAGATGAAGCGGGATTGGAGGCCGGCTTGCAGGATGTACAGCCGCGCGTTACTGGCGCAACGTTGTATATTGTGCTGCTCGAGCCGTCGGTCGCTTTTGGGCCGGGTCTGCTGCGCTTGCCTCCCCCCTTGTTTGCCTGGGAATCGTCCCTGCCGGACCGCTCTCCCTACAGCGGCTATAGTTTCCCGCCGGAGGGACACATCTTGCGTTTCAAGGTTGCGCTGTCCCTGCCGGATGTGTCTGTCCGCATCCTGACCCTCGACCTGGATGGCCCTTCGGGCGCGGACCTCCCGCGCGCTTCCCTGTGGGATTTCGAGAGCGAGACATGGACGCCGGTGCAATACCAGTCCTGGGGCAGCATAGACGTGCCTGCCCCCTGGCGTTACGTCAGCGCGGACGGCGAAGTGCGCCTCAAACTGGAAGGCGACCAGAGCGGTTGGTACGAGCTCTACCGCTCGACGGTGACTCTGGTGGTGGGACCATGACCCCAATTGTCGAGATCGAAGGCCTGAGCAAGAAATTCGGCCGGCGCACAGCGGTGGACTCTCTCAGCCTGACCATCGAAAGCGGCGAGATCTTCGGGCTGGTGGGCCCCAACGGCGCGGGCAAGACCACCACCATGCGCATGTTGGTCACGCTGCTCAAGCCGGACAAAGGCGAGATGCGCGTCGGCGGCCACTCGGTCGCCAAATCGCCGCGCGAGGTGCGCCGCTTGCTCGGCTTCATGCCCGATACCTTTGGCGTCTACGGCGATATGACCGTGTGGGAATACCTGGACTTCTTCGGCGCCTGCTACAAGATTCCTGCCCCGCAGCGCGCCGCCCTGATCCGCGACCTGCTCGACCTGGTGGACATCGCCCACCGCCGCGACGACATGGTGGATACCCTCTCGCGCGGACTCAAGCAGCGCCTCGGACTGGCCCGCGTCCTGATCCACGACCCCAGCGTTCTCGTCCTCGACGAGCCTGCTTCCGGCCTCGATCCCCGCGCCCGCGTGGAGATCCGGGAACTCTTGTTGGAAGTGGCGCGTCTGGGAAAGACAATCCTCTTTTCCAGCCATATCCTGGCAGACGTGGCCGAACTGTGTACGCGGGTCGGCATCATGGAAGAGGGAAGATTGGTAGCGGTAGGAACGCTCGACCAACTCAGCCAGCAACTTGCGCCGCATCGCCTGGTGCGCGTTGCCTTCCTGCCCACTGTTAGCAGGGAAGAGGCGCAGGCCGTCCTGTCCCGTTTGCCGGGTGTCGTAGAATCGCGCCCGCAGGATGGGCTGGGAGGCACCGACTGGCCCTCTCTGGAAGTGGAGTTCAGCGGCGACGACCGTGCTTTACATACCCTGTTGGCTGCTATACTGGAACAGGGTTTGCCGGTGGTACGCTTCAGCGAAGAGACGCAGAACCTGGAAGAAGTCTTCCTGCGCGCCACGCGAGGGATTGTTTCATAACGTTACGTGTGTACTTGCTACGTGTGTACGTAGAGGTATACAAGTATACAAGTATGAGGTACACAGGTAGACAAGTATGAGGTACACAGGTAGATCAACTATGACCACTCAACCATCCACCCGCTCACTTGCTTCTTCTCCGCTTTCTAGGTTCTATTCTCTACTCTCTGCTATCTATTCCATACTTGGTGAAAACCCGGTTATCCGCAAGGAACTGCGCGGGCGGATGCGCGGCCGGCAGGGCTTCTTGTTGCTCATGGCATACTTGTTGGTCATCGGTTTGATGACCTTGTTGATCTATTCCCTGAGCGTTTCGGAAGGCTCTTACGCCCGCTGGGACCCCGGTTACCGCCAGGGCGTGGGTAAAGCCGTCTTTGGCACGGTCGTCCTGCTGGAATTGACGCTGGTCTCGTTGATCGGCCCGGCGCTCACCTCCGGCGCGATTGCTGCCGAACGCGAGCGTCAGACCTTCGACCTGCTGCGCACTACCTTGCTGTCGGCGCGCTCCCTGGTGGTGGGGAAACTCGGCTCGTCGCTGGCTTTCCTGTTCCTGCTCATCTTCTCTGCCTTGCCCATCCAGAGTATGGCCTTCTTGCTGGGAGGCGTGGGAATGGCGGAATTGCTGATCTCCAGCCTGCTGCTGGTCGTGACGGCGGTTTTCTTCTGCGCGCTGGGGCTGTTCTTTTCCAGTTTCCTCAAGCGCACCACCGCCGCCACAGTCTCATCGTATGCTGCCATCCTGCTGACCGCGCTGGTCGGCGGGGCCGGTTTTTTGCTGATTGCCATCAGCGAGTCTTCCTCTTCCTACTCGAATACGATCCTGGATGCCACTTATGAAAACTTGCTGAACCTGGGGTTGTGGCTGTTGATTTCGACCAATCCGCTGCTGGCGGCCATTTTCAGCGAGATGGTCCTGGTGGAGGAGCAAAACCTGTTCTACACGAATGCCGCCTCGAATTCCTCTTTGATCGGCAGCAATACGCTGTACCTGCCGTCGCCGTGGATCCTTTTCACGCTGATCTACTTTGCGCTGGCGGGTTTGATGGCGCTCCTGAGTGTGTATTTCGTCAAACGGCCGGAGCGGTGAGGTGTAAGTCGTGATTCGTAAAACGTGATTCGTAAAACGTGATTCGTAAAACGTGATTCGTAAAACGTGATTCGTAATCCGTAAATCGCAAATCGTCATAATGGGCATTTTGAGCGAACTTTCTCACATCCTTGCAGGCTGGACACGCTGGCTGCGTGTGCGGCGCGCCCTGGACTGGGCCCTGCGTGGATTGGTCATCGGCCTGGCGCTGGGCTTGCTGCTTGGCGCGGCCGGGATGTGGCAGGCGCGCCTCCTTCGGGCAGAGTTCCTGGCGCTGGCCGGCGCGCTGGCGCTCGTTTCGCTTTTCCTGGCGGGCGGATTGGCGTATCTGTGGCCGCTGCGTCCCCTCGAAGCGGCGCGCTATTGCGACCGCGCCTTCCGCCTGGACGAGCGCGTCAGCACGGCGCTGGAATTTGCGGATTCGCCTGCCAGCGATTTGCTGCAGCGGCAACTAGAGGACGCGTGGGAGGCCGCTCAAAAGGTGAAACCCGCGCGCGACCTGCCCCTGCGCTTCTCCCGCAGCGAGAGCCTGCTGGCGCTGACCCTGGCGTTGGTCATCGGCCTGGTGGGATGGCGCGGCGAGACCTGGTTCCAGGCGGCGCAAACGGCGCGCGCTGTGCAGGCGGCGGTGCAGGAGCAGGAACAGGCCATTGCCGAAATGCTGGTGAAGATCGAAAACGACCCCAACCTGAGCGAGGAACAAAAACGCGCCCTGTCCAAGCCGTTGGAAGAAGCCTTGAACGCCCTGCAGGACAATCCCACACTGGAGGGCTCGGTCTCGACGTTGACTGCCGCTGGCGAGGAATTGCAAGCCTTGAGCGACCCGCAGGCGCAGGAATTGGCGCGGACGCTGGCCGAGGCCGGGCGGCAGTTGTCTTTGCAGGAGGGCAGTCCGCTGCAAGGGGTAGGGCAGCAACTGGCAGAAGGCGATGTGATCGCCGCGGCTGCCCAATTGAGCCAGTTAGACGTGAGCAATTTGAACCAGGCGCAAGCCGAAGCGCTGGCCAGTCAGTTGGAGGCGTTGGCGCAGTCGCTGGCGGCGCTCGATCCGCAGTTGGCGGCGCAATTGAACCAGGCCGCGCAGGCCTTACGGCAGGGCGACCTGGCGGCTGCTCAACAGGCCTTGCAGGGGGCGGCCCAGTCGTTGGCGGGGGCCGGTCAGCGGATGGCTTTTTCGCAGGCAGCCGGGCAGGGCGCCAGCCAGTTGCGGCAGGGCGCGGGACGGGTGCTGGCGGCCGGCGGCGGGCAGGCGATCCAGGGTGCGGCTGGCTCGCAGGGGGGCGCGGGGAACAGCCAGGGCGGGGCAGCCGCCGGGGGCGCGGGAGCCGGCCAGGGGGAGGGCGAGGCGAATTCGTCCCAGGCGGGGAGCGAGGCCGGCAGTTCCCCTATCCCGCAGAATAACGGACCGGGCAATGGCGGTCAGGAAGCCTACGAGCCAATCTATGCGCCGAGTCTGCTGGGCGGCGAGGACGGGCCGCTGGTGGGGCTGCCGCAGGCCGGCGAGGACGGGGAGGTGATCGGCATGGGGCCGTCGGCGCCGGGCAAGGAAGGCGAGAGTCTGGTGCCGTATGACGAAGTGTACGCGCAGTATGAGGAAGTCAACCGCCGCGCGCTGGAGAACGGCCAGGTGCCGCTCCAGTTCATGCAGATCATCCGCAATTATTTCGATGCCTTGAAACCATGAGGAAGCCATGAGCGAATTTTCCGCTGAGCAATTCCGCCAGACCGCCGAGCAGATCGAACGCGAAGTGGGGCAGGTCATCGTTGGACAGGCCGAGGTGGTGCGGCCGGTGCTGGTGAGCATCCTGGCCGGTGGACACGTGCTGTTGGAGGGCGTGCCGGGCCTGGGCAAGACCATGCTGATCCGCACGCTGGGGCAGGCGCTGGATTTGAAGTTCTCGCGCATCCAGTTCACCCCCGACCTGATGCCGTCTGACATCCTAGGCACTGAAATCCTGGCCGACCGGGATGGGCAGCGCACGTTCCAGTTCCGGCCTGGGCCGTTGTTTGCCAATCTGGTGCTGGCCGATGAAATCAACCGTGCCACGCCCAAGACCCAATCGGCGCTGTTGGAGGCCATGCAGGAAGGTTCGGTGACGGTGGCGCAGCAGACCTATCGTTTGGAGGAGCCGTTCTTCGTCATGGCGACCCAAAACCCGCTGGAGATGGAGGGAACGTATCCGCTGCCCGAAGCGCAGTTGGACCGCTTCTTCTTCAAGGTGAACGTGTCGCTGCCAGACGTGGGCGAGATGGCGGAAATCCTGGAGCGCACTACCGGCAAGGATACGCCTGCGGCCGGACGGGCCGCCAGCGGCGCCGACATCGTGCGGATGCGCGAATTGGCGCGGGCTGTGCCGGTGGCCTCGCACGTGCGCGAGTACATTGCCAAACTGGTGCTGGCCAGCCATCCCGAAAGCCCGCACGCCTCGCCGCTGGTGAGGAAATACGTGCGCTATGGGGCTTCGCCGCGCGGCGGGCAGGCGCTGATGTTGGGCGCCAAAGTGACCGCCCTGCTGGCCGGACGCTACAACGTGGCCTTCGAGGACGTCCATGCAGTGGCTCTGCCGGCTTTGCGTCACCGCCTGCTGCTCAACTTCGACGGCCTGGCGGAGGGCGTTAGCCCGGATGCGATCATCACGGAACTGCTGGACGCATTGCCGATGTAGATTTGGGATTTGCGATTTTAGATTTTGGATTTGCGATTTGCAATTTGCGATTTACGAATTACGTTTCACGCTTTACGTTTCACCTTTCACCTCCTACTCTCTACTCCCTACTCTCTACTCTCTCTACCTCCATGCTCTTCGACGAACCCACCCTGCGCAAATTGACCCAACTTACCCTGGTCGCTGCGCGCATCCGCGCCGGGGCCATCAAGGGTGAGCGCCGTTCCTCGCGGCGCGGCAGCAGCGTGGAGTTTGCCGATTACCGCGCCTATGCGCCCGGCGACGACCTGCGGCGGCTGGACTGGAACATCTACGCGCGCCTGGAGCGTCCTTTCATCAAGTTGTTCGAGGAAGAAGAAGACCTGGCCGTCTACATCTTGCTGGACGCTTCGCGTTCGATGGAATGGGGCGAGGCCGGCCTGGACAAGTTCCAGTACGCCCTGCGGCTGGCGGCCGGACTGGGTGCGGTGGCGCTGGCTGCGGGCGACCGGCTGGCCGTGGCCGCTTTGCGGGATGGCGGCGTGACAGGGGAGTTCGGTCCCGCGCGCGGACAGGCTGCCCTCCCGCGCCTGTTTCGCTTCCTGGAGGGGATCGAAGCGGCGGGGCAGACCAACCTGGAGGCCTCACTGCGGCAGTTCTTCGTCACACCGCGCCGCGCCGGGTTGGTCATCCTGCTTTCCGACCTGCTGTCTGCGCAAGGATGGGAGGCCGGGCTGCGCCAGGCGCTGGGGCGCGGACACGAGGCCGCCCTGCTGCACATTCTTGCGCCCGACGAACTCGACCCGCCGCTGGCCGGCGACCTGCAACTGGTGGACATCGAGAGCGGCCACGAACAGGACGTCTCGCTGGATGGCAGTCTGCGTTCGCTCTATCGCCAGCGGGCGCGCGCCTGGCTGCAATCCACGCAGGCGGTTTGCCGCAAGCAAGGCGTCCGCTACCGGCAACTGACCACCGACCTGCCCTGGGAGCGGGCGCTGCTGCTCGAAATGCGCCGGGCCGGGATTGTAAAATAGTTACTTCTAAAATTTCTAATATAGTAACTATCGTAGTAAAATATTGATTATGACCGTACCTTATGCCCGCTCGCAAGGCATTCGCCTTTTAGAAGCCGCCGCGCAGGAACTCGGCCCTCTCTTTACGCGCCGCGACCTGATTCCCCTGGCTGAACGGCAGGGATTGTCTCGCGCCCATCTCTCCAAACTTATCAGTCTGCTGCATTCTGCTGGGCATCTTGTGATCTTAAAGCGCGGCTTGTATGTCCTGCGCTCGCCACTCTTTGCTGATGCGATTCATCCTTTTGCAATTGCGGCTGCGCTGGTTCAGCCTGCTATCGTCAGTCACTGGTCGGCGTTGACGTATCATGGCTTCACCACCCAATTGCCGCGTATGGTGCAGGTTTCCACACCCGCCAAAGTCGTTACGCCCCAAATGCGCCGCGGAGCAGCCTTCCGTCCACGCGGGCGGGCAGTCTGGCAGGTGGGTGATATCGAAGTGGAATTCATCTATGTTCGCCCATCTGCCCTTTTTGGCAGCCAGGCAATCTGGGTGGATCGTTGGAACCAAGTCAACCTGACTGACCCTGAGCGCACTGCTCTGGACTTGATTGCTCGTCCCGATCTGTTTGGCGGCATGGGCGCTGCGCTCGAGATTCTCGAAGCGGCTCTGCCGCGTTTGCAGGTGAAGCAACTCGTTGGCTATGCCTTGCGACTCGGTAAGGGCTCGGTCATCAAGCGACTGGGCTGGGCGTTGGAACAATTTGGCGTTTCGTTTGATTTGCTCGAACCATTGCGCGCTGCGCCGGCCAAGACCTGGTATCGCCTTGACCCGCAAAAGCGCCGTGACGGGCAGCCTTATGAGCGCTGGCGCATCATCGAAAACGTAAGCGAGCGCGTCCATGCCTGATGTTTTGAATCTACTCAAACAACATGCCAGGCAAAACGGTGTCCGCCTGGACATCGTGGAAAAGGATTACGCCCTTGCTTACCTGCTGGCCGGATTATCCGTCTCCCCGCTTGCAGAGAATCTGGTGTTGAAGGGTGGCACGGCGTTGCGCAAATGTTACTATCGTGGGTATCGTTTTTCTGAAGACCTGGATTTCTCGACCTGCCGGCCCGGAAAACCTCCCAACCTGGAGACTGACTTGCATTCCGCAATCCAAGCAATGCAGGCTTTATTGAATGAACGCGGTCTTTTCGACGTGCAGCATGAGCCTTTGATTTTACGCGAGCCGCATCCTTTCGACCAGGCGGCTTTTTGGGTATACGTCCGCTTTCCGCATCATCGCCAGCCCTTATGCCGCCTCAAGGTGGAAATCACGACCGATGAACCGCTGCTCCTGCCGCCCGTTGTGCGGCCTTTGCTCCATGAATACGATGAGTCTCTTGATGCGCAAATATCTGTGTATTCTTTGGCCGAAATGGCGGCTGAAAAACTGCGCGCCCTGCTCCAGAGCGCCGAGCGCCTGAAGCGGCGCGGTTGGGGCGCCAGCCGGGTTTGCCGCGATTACTATGACCTGTGGGAAATTCTGCGCCGCGAACCATCCTTGCCGCCCCTTCTCCGCCTGGCAGAGCAAAAATGTGAACTGCGGGGCATTTCTTTCGAGTCTACCGATCAATTCTTTGCAGCGTCTCTCAAAGAGACTGCGTATCGGGAATGGGAAAACCAGATTCTGCCATTTGTACCTGAGGCCCCTTTGGCAGAACAGGTCTTGTTAGAATTAGAGTCCCTCCTGCGATGAAATTTTTAACTCCCGCCGCCTTTGGCTTCCTGGCGCTTGCCATTCCCATCCTGCTTCTGTACATGCTCAAATTGCGCCGCAAGCAGGCGCTGGTCTCCTCCACGCTGCTGTGGGAACAACTGCTGCGCGACCGCCAGGCCAACGCGCCCTGGCAGAAACTCAGGCGTAACCTGCTCCTGTTCCTGCAACTGCTCATCCTGGCGGCGCTGTCGCTGGCGCTGGCGCGTCCTGCCGTGCGGACGCCGGTGGTGGCATCTGGCTCGCTCATCGTGCTGCTGGACGCTTCCGCCTCGATGAACGCGGACGACGTGACGCCTTCGCGCTTCGAGGCCGCCCGCCGCGCCGTTCAGGAACTGCTCAATGGAATGCCTCCCGCTTCGCGCCTGACCCTCATCCTGGTCGGCCATGCCCCGCAGGTTTTGTCAGCCGCCGAAACGGACCCCGCCCGGCTGCGCGAGGCGCTTGCTTCCGCCCAGGTCACGCAGGGCGGCGCGGACTGGCCGGCGGCCTTTGCCCTGGCGGCCGGCGCGGCGCAAGGCGCGGGTGAGGTGACCACCGTCATCGTCTCCGACGGCGGCCTGCCCGAAAGCGGACTTCCCTCCCTGCCCGGCCAGGTACGCTACCTGCCCATCGGCGCGGACGGCGAAAACCTGGCCGTCACTGCGCTGGCATTGCGCGCCTCTGCAAGCGAGCCACAATTGTTCGCCGAAGTGACCAACTACGGCCAGGCGGAACGCGCCGTCCTGCTCTCGTTCTACCTGGGCGAGTCCCTGCTGGCTGCCCGGCGCTTGTCCCTGCCGCCCGCCTCCAGCCAGAGCCTGACGCTAGACGACCTGCCCGACCAGCCGGGCGTATATCAGGCGCGCCTGTCAACCGCGGACGGAAACGACGACCTGGATGCCCTGCCTCTCGATGATAGCGCCTTTGCCGTCTATCAAGCCGCCTCGGCGCGGCGGGTGTTGTTGGTCTCGCAGGGCAACCTGTTCCTGGAGCAGGCGCTGGCGGCCATGCCGGGCATCCAGCCTTTCCGCGCCCTGCCGGGTGCAGACGGCAACCTGCAAATCCCCAACGAGTCATTCGACCTGTACGTACTGGACGGCCTCTTGCCCGATGCCCTGCCTGCCGGCAACCTGCTGTTCGTCAACCCGCCGGATAACCCGCTCTTCCCGGTCGGCGAGTTTTTCAGCGACATGAGCGGCTTGCAGGTGCATGAGCATCCCCTGACCCGCTTCATGGATTGGAGCAACGTCCACGTCATGCAGGCGCGTGGCGTCCAACTGCCGGCCTGGGCCGAGACGCTGGTAGAGACGCAGGCCGGGCCGCTGGTCTTTGCCGGGGAAACGCAGGGCCGCCGCATCGCCGCGCTGACCTTCGACCTGCGCGAAAGCGACCTGCCGCTGCAAGTGGCCTACCCCATCTTGTTCGCCAACCTGCTCGATTACCTCGTCCCGCCGGCCGCCTTCGACGCGAGCCGGGCGCTGCGGCCGGGCGATAGTTTGTCCATCCTGCCGCCGCCGGGCGTCCAGCAAGTGGCTGTCGTCTCGCCGTCGGGCAAGGCGTATGCCTTCACCCCGCTGGCGGGCGCCATCACCTTTACCGAGACCGGCGAACTCGGCTATTATGCCGTCAACTTCATCGGGCAGGATTCCCAAACTTTCCAAACTTTCTCTGTCAACCTGTTCGACCCGCTCGAATCGGACATCCGCCCGCGCGCCGCCATCCAGGTAGGAAGCGCCGAAATCGCCCCTGCCGAAACCGAGCAAATGGGGCAGCGGGAAATATGGCCCTGGCTGGCGGGATTGGCATTGCTCGTCCTGCTGGTCGAGTGGCAGGCCTATCACCGCCGCGCCTTTTCCCCTCCCCCAAAAATCCGCCTTTTGGATTTTTGGGAGAGGCCGGGAGGGGGCGCATGACCTTCACCTCCCCGCTCTTCCTGCTTCTCCTGCTGCTCGCGCCGCTCATCGCCTGGGTGGGCTGGCCGGCCCTTGGTCCGGGAAAGAAGCGGGAGATCGTCTCGCTGGCGCTGCGGTTGGTCATCTTTGCCTGCCTGGTCTTGTCGCTGGCCGGGATGGAAGTCGTGCGCGGCGGGGACGACCTGGCGGTGGTTTTCCTGGTGGACGTGTCCGATTCGATGCCGCCTGCCGCCGTGACGGCCGAGATGGACTATCTGCGCCAGGCGCTGGCCGCGATGGGGCCAGACGACCAGGCCGCCATCGTTTTGTTCGGCGCGGATGCGCTGGTGGAGCGCCCCATGCGGCCGGGCGCGGAACTGGGTGTGATCGCATCCGCCCCGGTCACCAATCAGACCGACCTGGACGAAGCCATCCGCCTGGGGCTGGCGCTGTTCCCGCCCGGCGCGGCGCGGCGCATGGTCATCCTTTCGGACGGCGCGCAGACCAGCGGCGACGCGTTGGCGGCGGCGCGCCTGGCGGCCGCTTCTGGCGTGCAGATTGTGGTTGCGCCGTTCGTAGCCGAGATGGGCGCGGAGGCGCTGGTAGTACAAATGGATGCCCCGGCGCGCCTGCGCCCCGGCGAGCAGTTCGACCTGCACGTCACGGTGCAGGCCAGCCAGCCGATGCGGGCGGTGCTGCGCGTGCTGGCCGGCGAGGAGGCCGTGTACCAGGCCGCCCACGACCTGCGGCGCGGGACGCAGACCTTCAGCCTGCCGCTCACGGCTGGGACGCCCGGTTTCGTGACCTACCAGGCGCAAATCGAGCCTGAAGGGACATCGTCTTTGCAGGGAGACGCCTTCTACCAGAACAACCGCCTGGACGCGTTCTCGATGGTGGAGGGGCCGCCGCGCATCCTGATGGTTGCGCCGCCCGAAGGCGAGTCCCTGCCCGGCGGCGGGACGCGCCCCGACGAGACCTCGGCCCTGCTGGCGGCCCTCCAGGCGGCTGGCTTTACAGTGGAATTGGCGACGCCCGCTTATTTGCCCTCCCACCTGCCATCGCTGGCGCAGTACAACGCCGTTCTGCTGGTGGACGTGCCGGCGCGCCAACTCGGCCTGAACCAGATGGAAGCCCTGCAAACCTACGTGCGCGATCTGGGCGGCGGGCTGGCGGCGGTGGGCGGCCCCAGCAGTTTCGGCGTGGGCGGCTACTATGACACCCCGCTCGAAGCCGCCCTGCCGCTGGACATGCAAATCAAGGACGAGCAGCGCCGCCCCAAACTGGCGCTGGTCTTTATCATTGATCACTCCGGCTCCATGTCCGAGACCAGCGGCGGCGCGACCAAACTGGAACTGGCCAAAGAAGCCGTAGCGCGTTCGCTCGAATTGGTATTCCCCACCGACCGGGTCGGCGTGATCGCCTTCGACGACCTTGCCAAGTGGGTCGTGCCGATGACCGACCTGACCGAGCCGGACGCGGCGCTGGCGGCGGTGGGAAGCATCCAGATCGGCGGCGGCACCGACATTCTGGCCGGTTTGCAGGCTATGGCTGAAGTGCTGCCGGACGAACCGGCCAAGGTGAAGCACGTCATCCTGCTCACCGACGGCGGCGCGGATCCGAGCGGCATCCCCGAACTGGTCGAGCGCCTGTATGCTGAGCAGGGCATCACGCTCTCGACGGTCGGCGTGGGGCGCGACGCTGCGCCCTTCCTGGAAGACCTGGCCGCCCTGGGCGGCGGGCGCTATCACTTCACTGATGACGCAAGCAGCATTCCCACCATTTTCAGCGAGGAGACCTCGCTGGCCTCGCGCGCCTACATCGTCGAAGAGACCTTCTATCCCAGGCAGGTCAGCCCCTCGCCCATCCTGGCGGGCATTTCTGGCCTGCCGCCTCTGCGCGGCTACATCGCCTCCAGCCCCAAGTCGCTGGCGCAAGTGATTCTCGAATCGGAGAAGGGCGATCCCATCCTGGCGACCTGGCAATACGGCCTGGGGCGTTCGCTGGCCTTCACCTCCGACGCCAGCGGGCGCTGGGCGCGCGATTGGCTGCGTTCCGAGCAGTTCGCCGTCTTCTGGGCGCAGGCGCTGCGTTCCGTCCTCAGCGATTCGCGCGAGGCGGCGCTCGAAATGAACGTGGCGCTGCAAGGCGAGCAAGCGCGCCTGACGCTGGACGCTCTCAGCCGGGGCGGCGAGTTCCTGAACGGTTATCAAGTAGAGGCCAGCCTGGTCGCGCCAGACGGGGAGACCCAGAGCCTGGCGCTGCGCCAGACTGCGCCGGGGCGCTACGAGGCGGACTTTACCCCCACCCAGCAGGGCGTGTACCTGATTCGCTTTTTGGGACATGCGCCGGATGGAGGCGGAGGGGACTTTGCTGAGATGGCCGGCTGGACGCTTTCGTACTCGCCGGAATACCGCCGCCTCGAAGCGGACCCCGACCTGCTCCTGCGCCTGGCGGCTCTCACCGGCGGGGAGGCGGCCTCGCCGGACCCGGCGCGGGTTTTTTCCCATGACCTCGGCGCTTCGCGCGCCTCCCGCCCACTCTGGCCCTGGCTGCTCACGGTTGCCGCTTTGCTGCTGCCCTTCGATGTTGCCGTCCGCCGCCTGATCCTGACCCGGCAGGACTTTCTGCGTCTGCGCGATGCGCTGCTTGTACGGGTCGCCAGGCGCAAAGCGCTTGCCGCTCCCTTGCCAACTGACGCCCGCCTGGAGGCGCTGCGGCAGGCCAAGGAACGGGCGCTCACGGCTGCGCCATCCCGCTCTGCGGTTGTCGAGCCGGCCGAGAGGGCGGTTGCCGAGCCGGCGGAGAGACGGCATCTGCCCCCGGCTGAAGCGCCCCCAACGCGCGCGCAGCCTGCCCCGCCCAAGTCCCCGCCCGGCGAGCCGTTGCCTGGCACGTCCGCGCCTCCGCTGGGGACGGCGAAAGCGCTCCTTAAACGGAAGCAGGCGCGGCGGAGTCAGAACGAGGGCGGGCGCGCCCGTCCAGCCGAAGGAGAAAAGGAGTCCTGATGAGGGAGTGGCTCAAGCGGCAAAGGCAGCAATTCGCATTCTGAGAACAAGTTGTGCTTTTGTTGGCTCAGAAAGCACCCAGAATGGGGATGGGCAAATTCGAAGCCGGTTGCTGGATTCGGCATCCCGCAAAGCCATATCGAGAATTGCTGTGACAAAGGGGGGGGCAGTATGTCGTATAATAGAAGCAGCGGCTACGTTGGAAAGGAGATGAACCATGAGCGTTTTGGAAGAAAGGGAACGACTTTACCCGGTGCGGATGCTGGATGTATACGCCGGGAACGTGTGGGACCCCGCCCAGGAACTGGCAAAGGGAACGCGCGGTATCATTTGCAAGGCCGGGCAGGGAGGCTTCTATTCCCTACCTAAAACGTTCATTTCGGACTGTGAACGAGCGGGGCTTCCGTGGGGAGTATATTGGGTGATAGACAGCCGTTATGACAGCGGCTATCACCTGCGCGCTATCAAGCAGGCCTTTCCCGACATGAATTTTGGCCCGCTGGGTTGGTGGTGGGATTGCGAAAAGCCTAAAATCAACATGTCCGACGCGATCTATCGCAAGACGCCTTACCATGGCAACGGTTTGATTGAAGCGGTGATTGATAAATTTACCGGCTGGTGCGGGCAATCGAGCGGCATTTACACGGCCCCGGGCTTTGCCAGGCTGGTTGGCTGGTATTCGCCGATGTTCAAGCTGAAGTCGCTTGCCAAGAAACTGGCGGCTATGCCGTTGTGGGTGGCGCAATACAATGATTTCATTCTGCAGCCTGATTTGTGCGGCGTATGGACGGATTGGCTGTGGTGGCAGTATCGCGAAGGCCCAGATTACAATTATTTCAACGGCGACCAGGCCAAGTTCCAGGCTTACCTGGACGGTTACGTCCCTGCGCCTGCGCCCCCCTTAGAGGATAAGTATACCGGCACGGTGATTTCGTTTACGGGCGTCAACGTCCGTACCGCGCCTGGCACTTCCTTTGCCAAAATTACGACGCTGTTGCGCTATGCCGAAGTGCGCGGGGTGGAGCTGAAGGAGGTTTCACCTACGGAGACCTGGCTGAAGATTACTTATCCGCTGGATGGTTGGGTGGCGGTGAAGTATAACAATCAGGAATTGGTGCGCGTGGAGGAGATATAGCCGCTGACCCATCCAGCCTGGCGCCGCTATGCCCAAACCCATCACCCAAAACAGCCTCTTCTGTTCCTCCAACCTGTGGCAGAAGGACTATCCGCGCATCCAAATCCTGACGGTGAAAGACCTGCTGTCCGGCAAGGGCGTCGAGATGCCGCCCTACTCGGCCGGTCAGACCTTCACGCAGGTCGGGAGCGGATTTCCCTGTCCCAGCCCGCCAGGCGCCGCTCACTCAAAAACCATCCCGCCTTCGGTTCGTGGAAAAACCGCAAGATTGATGCAATCGAATGCCAGAGAACCTTGCGCTCAGAGTGGGACAGGCAATGATTGCGGTATTCGATACGAACATTGTGATCGACTCGCTCAATGGCGTAATGGAAGCGGATGAGGAATGACTCCACTGCAAAAAGGTATTTGCACCGCAGAGCGCGCAGAGAACGCTGAGATTTTTTACCGATTCCGCAAAGAAAAGGCGCTTTTGATGCGGGTTTTGCAAATTTTCAACTCTGCGCGCTCCGCGCTCTCGGCGGTTAATGGTTTTTGCAGTGCAGTCAGGAATATAAGCGCTATGAACGGGTGTTGATCAGCCGCATTACCTGGATGGAAGTCCTGGTTGGCGAAAAGGGTGACGATACCCAATTGCGCGATTAGTTTTCCTCATTCTCCTGCCTTTGATAACGAACCCTGCGCCATTGGCGGCATTAGTGTATTCGCAGCGCATTCGTGGATGGCCTGCTGTGACATTGGGCGGCGTGGAATAGATGAATCCGCGCAAACATGGTAGAATGTTAGAAAGTTGGAAAGTTAGAAAGTTGGAAAATAGGAGTCTCAATCATGTCCACCTATTACAAGACCCGCTTGCGCTCCAAGGGACAGATCACCCTGCCTGGCAAAGTCCGCGAACTGCTCGGCCTGAACGAAGGCGACGACCTGGCCTTTTCTGTGGATGAGCGTGGGCGCGTGGTCGTCAACCGCCTGGAGGTCATCCCGCCCGACCAGGCCTGGTTCTGGTCCGAGCGCTGGCAGGCAATGGAGCGCGAGGTAGAAGAGGATATTGCTGCCGGTCGCGTGAAGAGTTTTGAGTCGATGGATGAACTCATTGCTTACCTTGAGGCGCCAGACGAAGATGCCGAAAGCGAAGGTTAGTCCGCGTTTCAAAAAGGCGTTCAAGAAACTCTCGCCAGAATTACAGGCAAGGGTTCTCAAGGCTTTGAAACTTTTAGAGGAAAACCCTCGCCATCCCTCCTTGCAGACCAAACCGATCCAGGGTTTTCGCGGTATCTACGAGGCGCGGGTGGATTTGTCCTACCGCATGACCTACCAGCGCCTGCCCGGCGACATCTTGTTCTTGCGCGCCGTAGGGAAGCATGACGAGACGCTCGACAACCCGTAACCGCCACTCTCCGATAAGATACCACTCGTTCAGCAAGCGCCGGTACGACTTTTGCAAGCCCCCGTCCCCATGCCGGAGTTTTTGGTTGCGCCCTGCCCGCTTCCGAATACCCCAACCCCCTTCACGAATTTCAGGTCACGATTGGTAACTACCTTTTCATGGCATTAATCATCTTTGATTATGATGGCGTGCTTGCAGATACACTTGAGGATCTGCTTCAGTTTGGCCAAGCAGCATGTGACCAGCTGGATGTGAAACATGTCGTTACAAAAGAGGATCTAGCCAATCTTGAAGTGATGTCCTTTGCGACCTACGGGCGAGCCTGTGGTGTTCCCGAACATCTTGTCAATGAATTCGTCACGCTTTGTTTGAACGCGTTCGCAGAAAAGCACTCTTCGCCGGCCATCTTTACCGGGTTAGAACCTGTTCTTCGACACCTTTCCATTCGTCACGGTAGTATAACGAATCTTGCGTAAAAGTGAGGGAGCCGGTATCCTTGCAGGTAACGACACCAAACAAGGAGAAAACCATGGCTCCCAGAACACATCATAAGACTTTTGACGAGGCTGGTCAAGTCACCTTTCAAGAGGCGCTCCAGGAGCGATTGCGCCTGGCAATACAATTCACGCTGATCGCTATTCTTGAAGAGGAAGTTGCAGCCTTTTGTAACGCAGCGCCTTACCAACGGACATCTCAGCGGCGGGACAAATCCCACCAACACCCCAATCCCAACAAATACCCCAACTCCCACTCCCGGGCCCTTTATCAAACTCAAAAACACCTCCTTTTAC
>JBBITF010000051.1:0-21067 GCA_037440925.1 Chloroflexota bacterium | reverse complement strand
GCGCCTCGCGCACCGCCATCGGCGCGGTGGATTCGCTGGGGATGAGGATCAACTTGCGGGCTTGCCTCTCAGCCTCCACCTGGGTCAGAGTGAACACGTCGGGATCGAGCGCTTTGAGCGAGCCGCGGAAAAGGAAATCGGACATTGTATTCTCCATGAAAGAAAATCATCGCCAGGAGACAAACCGTCCTGGTTGTCAGACATATTCAACTCTATTGTAGGACGGGAAAAGGCTGGGGTCAAGTGAAAAAAGGCATATTAAGCAACAACCTCGTTTTCAAGGGGTTGTTTGAGCCATGTTCACCCCATTATCGCTATGCTGTAAGCGGTTTTGTCCCCTGTGTGCACTCAAAAGTTGTCAGCGGCCACAGATTGCGCAGATTACGCAGAAAAATTGTCACTATTCAGACATCTGCCAGGGCTCGCAGTTCGTCGAAGAGAAGAAAAAATGACTGTCTGGCTGGCCTGGATTGCCTGTTGCTGGCTTGGATTGCCAAATCCAGGCCGAACTGGGCAAAGTTACGTTGTAAACCGTTGGATTTGGCAATCCAACGGAGCAGTAGGGTGATTTTGGCAATCCAACGAAGCAATAGGGCAATTTTCAAGTCTTCTCCGACAGGCTGTTAGGGCCTGCTGAATAGTTTGACAATGTCACATTAAACATTTGTTCTATAAAACTTTACGCTTTCTGTCACTGCGAGCGCAGCGAAGCAGTCTCCTGGTTTGCGAGGAGATTGCTTCGTCCCCAGACGAACCGCTCCAAATGCAGCCCTCTCGACCGCGTATTTACTATATGCAAATTGGCTGATTTGTCAACAGAACCACCTTTGTTCGTTTTTAATTGTAAAACCATGACATCAGTGATATGAAATGGGCTTTTTCCGCTATCCAAATAGGTCCTCTGCGTATTCGTCCTGCTGTTTGCAAAATCCATCAATTGCGCGGGCCAAAGTCCAGTCCGCTGGGACGCTGGCCGAGCGAGCGCTCGAACTCTCCCAGGTTGCTGCGCGCCTGGGGTGTTTGCCCGCGCGCGAACTGGGTGGAAATTTCGTTGAATTTGCCGCTGAACTGGTTCAGGTCCAGGTTTGCGCCCGGGCCGACGCCTCCCGCCCGTCCACCAAATTGCTGGAAACCAGCCTGCGCGTTCGCGCCCAGTTGTGCCAGGTTCATCAACTCGTCGCGGGACATTTTGCCGTCGGCCAGCGCGGTGTTGGCAAAGTCCACAAACTGGAAGCCGGCTTGCAGCGCGGCGAGGCGGTCAGTTGGGATGGCATTGGCCTGGATTTGCGCCAGTTGGTCCAGGCGGTTCTGCTGGTCGGCCTGCAGGACGGCCAGCGTATCCTGTGCCTGGTTCCTCAATTCCTGGGCGTTGGCCTGCGCTTGCTGGGCGGCTGATTCCAGTTGCGCGATGCTCTCCTCGGCCACTGCCACTCCCTGCGCGAGTGAAGCGCTGATCTCGTTCAGCGATGTGGCTACCAGCGTCATGTTGTAATTCAACTGCTCCAGTTGCGCTTCGATGGCGCTCAGTTCGGCCATCATCTCATACGCCAGGTCGGCGTACAAGTCATAGTAGGCGGCCAGTAGTTCTTCGGCTTCCTGGATGTAGTAATCTGCATAATAGTAATACGAGTAGACGTATTCCACTTCGTCGTAGGTCATCGCGTCATCGCTGGTGGTGGTCGTGACGGCTTGGGTGGTTTGCTCGCTGGCGGCAATGGCCTCGGCGACGGCCTGGTCAATCAATGTGGCCAGTTCCTCCTCGGTCAGCGTGACGTACTCGATGGTCGGGCCAGGAGTGGGGGTAGCCGGCATAGCGGTCAGCGCGTTGGCGTTGACGGTGGCCTGCGCCAGCGCCTGGGCAATCTGCGTGCCGGCCACAGCGGTATTGATTGCATCTTGCTGGGCTTCGGGCGAAGCGCCCCTTGTGCAGGCGGTCAGCAGGCTAGCCGTTAAAAACGATGTCAGAAGGATGCGGGTCAGGAATTTCATGGAATTCTCCTCTTGGTTACTTCGAATCGAATGCCTCCATTGTAAATAGCAGAAATGTAGAAAGTGTGGAGAGAATGTGTAAGGATGTAGATTCGGTGGGCGCATTGGCCAGCGCGCCCAGAGCAGGTAGGAAGAAAACGAAGGAGGCGTTTTTCATCCTGTAATTCTATACCGATATTTCGCTCTTTTCCAGCAACTGCCTACCCACCCTCACCCCCGGCCCCTTTCCCGAGGGGAGAAAACAGTGATGATTTTGTCGTTTTCGGCGTAACTGCCTACCCACCCTCACCCCCGGCCCCTCTCCCGAGGGGAGAGGGGAGAAAATCCAGATGATTTTGTCGTTTTCGGCCAAAAAATCCGTTTCATCTATCCGTTTCCCTCTCCCTTTGGCGGTCGAGCTTGTCGAGACCTGGGAGAGGGTTAGGGTGAGGGTAGGTAGTTACCTTTTCCAGGAGAATGCTGTGGCCTGCCAGCCAGGCCAGGGACGAGAAGAAGCACATCCATTCCCAGAACACCGGCGTAGAATGTCCTATAGCGGCCATTATAATTAACCCCACTGCAAAAAGGTTATTTGCATCGCAGAGCGTACAGAGAACGCTGAGATTTTTTACCGATTCCGCAAAGAAAAGGCGCTCTTGATGCGGGTTTTGCAAATTTTCAACCCTGCGCGCTCCGCGCTCTCGGCGGTTAATGATTTTTGTAGCGCAGTCAAGTATTTGTGTCGTGGGACAGACCTTTGGTCTGCCCAGACAGGTCAGAGACCTGCCCTACGTTGAGTTGCGGCTGGAAACCGCGCTATGATATAGGACGAACAGCCCAAGACTTGACGCGCGCAAACAGGTCGGGCAGGGGTTTCAAATCGGCAATCGGCATGGACAGGTTCTTGGTCCTGGTCTTCTTGTATTGGAATACCTGACTGCCGGGCGGCAGCGGACTACTGCGTCGTCCAAATTCGTCGTGGGTGAGGTAGCCGGTCAGAATGATGTTCATGCCGTACACCCAGATATTCCCCCAATCGAGCGGGCTGACGATGTAGGTTTGGCCCATCGCCGGGCTGTGGAGGCCGATGCGTGCGGCCGGTGGTTGGGAGACATGCAGAAACGACAACGAAAAGAAAGGTTCATGGACTGTGACTCGCGTGCGTGGAGGCAGTTCGACCGTTTGCGTCAAATATTCCCGCCCTTCTGCCTGCCCGCCGATTTCGATGCGCATGGTCTGGTCTGATTCAGACTTGAGCGCCAGCGGAGCCAGCGATTGCCAAATACGCGGGCGTGTCCACGCTGGGGGCATGGCATGGACGAGGTAGAGCGGCTGGCCGGCCGCTTGCGCTTTGCGGATGCTGGGCTGTGAGACGGCAACCAATCCGTACAGGAAGGCAAACAAATACAAGTCGTCGGGGCGGTGGCCTTCGGCGGCGTGCTGGTCAGCAGGCACCAGCGCCGGGGCTGTCAGGAGCAATTCGGGGTGAGTCCGAAGCGCACTGATTTGGTCGCGATGGGAGATGAAGAAGGACTTGATGTCGCAGCGATGGCCGCCTAGCGAGACGTCGTAGCGGTCTGGCTCGGTAAAGGGGGTCGCGCCTTTGACATCGTAGGGAATGTTGTGCTGGCTCAGATAACGGCGGAAAGCCAGTTCTACGGCTACGCCCGCCACAATGCGTTGCAGACGGTTGATTGGCGACCCGCCCATGCGGTCATACGTGTAAGGCAGTGAACGGACGGCATAGGCAATGCCTCCCTCGCTCAGGTCAGGGGTGTAGGGCAGGCACAGGAAGTCAGAAACGGTGAGCATCGAGATCTGTAGGATCTGTGGATAATTTTGGCGGTTTGCTCATCAGATTAAACATTCTTCATCAACGGGCAGATCGTTACCTTGTGGGAGGAGGATGTCTTTCAATTCCGGCGTGGAGGCCAAAATCAAGTCGGCGCCCAAGCGCCTCAGTTCATGCGCTTCTCCAAAGCCGCATAACACGCCTACGGTTTGAGCGCCGGCTTGTTTGCCCGCGCGAATATCTACGGTGGTGTCGCCAATCATCAGGCAATGCCTGGCATCCACGCCCATCCTTTGAGCGGCTAGCAAAACCGGGTCGGGGTAGGGCTTGGTATGCGGGGCGCTCAGGGCAGTGACGATGACATCGAAGTAAGCGGTCAGGTTGAATTGTCTCAAGAAGCGCAGGGTACTGTCTTCATCGCGGGCGCTGACGACTGCCATCGGGTAACGCCCATGCAAAGCCGCCAACATATCCTCCACGCCGGGCACCAGCAGAAATTTCTTCCAGGCCTTTTTGCGGCGGCGGGATACCCAGTCGAGTAGGACAGCGATTTCGTCGTCTATGCCGAGCGTATCGGCTAAACCGAGCAGAGCGTTGCCGGGCGCTTCCATCCACATCACCAGACGGCGGGCAAGATGTGGAACATCAAAAGTCAGCCAACTGTGCGGCCGCAGCAGAGCGGTCAGACGCTGGACATAGAGATCGTCTGTATCGCTCAGCGTGCCGTCCACGTCGAAACACAAGGCGCGGATGCGGGAAAGTTCCAGGCTCATGGCCTAATATCCCAGTTCTTTCAAAGTTTGTTCCTGGCTCCTCTTGCCGCCCAGCAATTCTTTCCAAAAGGTATCGTCATAGCGGCGTGAGCGCACTGGAAGCGGCATCGGCACACCCCAGCCCAGCAGCAGCGCTTCCTCTTTCGGTTGCAGGTGCGCCAACATGCCCCGCAAGGCCTCGCGTCCTGCCAGCCCAGAGAGGACGGCGTGGATGTCGTCCTCATCGCCCAGCCAGCCGGAGATGCGCGTTCCCAGTTGAGACATGACCTCGTCGTCAATTTGAGAGGGACGCTGGTCTACAATCAGCAGCGTGACATAATATTTGCGCAGTTCTCTGGCAATAGCAGCAAAGGTGGTCTGGGAGGCCATTTCGCGGTTGAGCAGTTTATGGGCCTCTTCGACCACGATGACCAAGGGGCGCGGTTCTGTCGCGCCGGCAGAGACGCCGTGCGAGCGGAATTGGTTGGTCTGGCGTTCCCAGGCAGCGCGGATTTTGCGCGTCAGCAAGTTCGAGACCAGCAGGTAATCCAGGTCGCTTTCATGTTCGCCAAAGGAGAGGATGATGTGCTGACCGTTTTCGAGCGATTGGATCATCTCTTTGACGCTGTCGGCGGCAGGCCGGTCAACGATGTAGGGTTTGTTGAACAGGCGGCGCAGTTTGTCGTGCAGGGCCTCGGCAGCGGCTACGTTGACTCCGTTCTCGAGGGCCCAGGCCGCCACGCTTCCTTCGGCTGGCACTTCTTTCTTCCTGCCTCGCTCGTCTTCCACGAGGATTGTGTTGCGCGTCATGTCGCGGAAGCGCGCGAACCATTGCTCTCGAAATGACCCATACAAGGCGTTCAAAGTGGTGGGGGTGGTTTCTTTCAGGTTCAATTCACGGGTGAGCGTCTCGATGTCGGCGGTAGAGATGTCGCTGGCGGCGATTTCTAAGTTGAAATCTGGCGTCTGACCACGGATGGTTGCTCCGCTTCCCAGCCCTACGATTCTGACTTTGGCTCTGAATTTGGTTTTCAACCCTGTAACGGGATTCTTGGTGTCAGAGGCTACGTCATCGAAGCCATATTCATTGTGCATGTCCAGCACCAGCAGGGAGGCGGTGCCGGCTTGGATCAGCCCGGCCAGCACCAGGCGTGTGAGGAAAGATTTACCCGTGCCGGTGGCGCCAAATACGCCCGAAGAACGCTGGACGAATCGTTCCAGGTCTATGCACACCGCGTGCCCTTGCTCGCGGGTGTAGCCGATGACGAAGTTGCCTCTTTGGTGCGGATCTCCAAAAATTTGCGCAATGTCTCCTTCAGCCGCCAGAAAGACTTCTGCATGATGCGGAGGCACGTTCTTGACCGGCCGCAATTTCGGCTGTGGGTTCGAGCGTAGCCAATCCTGGTACTGAGGGCTGGCTTCATCCGGCCCAACTTCGAGCATCAGTTGGGGCAGCACTTCCAGGTTGGCAAAGAGGGTTTGTCCGTGCAAGGCGCTGACAATATGAGGTGGGAAGCGCCCCTCTATTGGTTCATCGGCAAAGCGCGGGTCGGTAGCGCCGAGTTGGATGTCGGTGACGATTCCGTAGTAGCGCCAGTTGCCGCTGGCCAATACCACGAAGGCGCCCTCCTGTACCTCCTGTGGAGAGACGGTCAACCGCACGCGGAAATTTTCCTTCAAGCCGCCGCCGACCAGGTAGCCAATCTTTTTTCGCTGCGCTTCCATGAGCCTGCTCCTTTACAGTCAATTGTAGCGCAACTCAAGGACTTGCGCTACAACGGTCACTTTGTCTTGGGTTCGTACAGGCACAGGGAGCGGATGGGGCAAACGGGGCAATTGGGTTTACGCGCAGCGCATACCTCTCGTCCCAGGCGGATGAGGTTGAGGTGCGCGGCGTAATAGGTGTTTGGGGGCAACAGACCTTCCAGGTGCGGGTGGGCCTGTTCGACGGTCATTTTTTCGGGCCGCAGTCCAATGCGCCCGCTCACACGGTAGATGTGCGTATCCACCGGGAAAGCCGGGCGGTTGAGCGAAAAACACAACACAATGGCGGCGGTTTTGGGGCCGACACCGTCGAATTTCATCAGCCAGGCGCGCGCTTCTTCCAGCGGCATATCTTTCAGGAACGACAAGTCCAGCGAGCCACGCTCGGCGGTTATTTGCCGCAAGACTTTTTGGATGCGCGGCCCCTTCTGGTTGGCCAGCCCGGCTGGGCGAATGGCGGCAATCACTTCGTCTGTTTTTGCGTCGCGCACCGCTTCCCATGTCGGAAATTGGGCGCGCAAAGCCTCGAAGGCGCGGTCACGGTTGGTGTCGTTGGTGTTTTGCGAAAGGATGGTCGAGACCAGTTCATCTACCGGCGGCAGCGGATTGCGCCAGGTCGGCTCGCCATAGGTTTCTAAGAGCGTTTGGTGGATGCGCAATGCGCGCTGGCGGGGATCGGTCATCAGAATTTGGGAGATACGTCTACTTCTTTTCTTCGATTTTACTAACTTGCGACGGTTGTATGCTGACGGCAGACGGCATGACGGGTAGGGTTTGTTCCTCTTTGACGCGGCGTGTCAGATGTTTGACCATCACGGCCTGCCGCTCGGAGGCGGTCGCGCCCAGGTCTTCCAGTACGGGTTCTAGCCAGGCCTGGTAAGAACGGACGCAAAGATAGATCGGGCGGCTGGGACGTACCGACATACTGCCGACGATTTCAGCCAGTTTGGCGCTGACATCTGAAATTTCGGGGTGAATGAACGGCGTCAGGACAATGCCATGCACGCCCGACATGACGTTCACATAACACTTCGTGCGGTCTTCGCAGACCAATCCCTGCGGCTGTTTGAGGGCTGGCTCCACCGCTTGCAATAAAGGGGGAACGATTTGGTAATACAGACTCTGCGCCCAGGGCAGGTCCACAGAACGCATCCGCGCCCAGCGCGCAGACGGGCTGCGTGCGGTCAGCCTGGATACCTCCCACATGCGCTGCCAGGCATAGACTGAAAAGCCTGCCTTCCGCAAAGCCACGAATGCGGGGCTGGTTTCATCCGTTTCGGCAAGGACGTGGAACACGCCCCAATTGCCGGCCTCGGCGCTTAACGCCTCGAGCAGGGCTGGCAGATCGGGCTGGTCGAGGCGTGAAGCAGGCGCCAGGTAGAGCAACTTGGCAAAGCTCTCGCCGTGGGTGTGGGTAATGCCTCCCAGCAAGGAGACGCCGTCGTGGGTGGATACCGCCGAGTAGATATAACGCGCCGGGTTGAAGTATGCCATGAAGCCGATGGCGCTCAAGGGATTGCCGCGCGTCAACAACCGCGCCGTATCTAAACTGGCGACTTCGCTGCGATAGCGATAAAGAGTTGGCAGGTCGAGCAGGTCGAGCGGGCGGATCGGCATAGGCGGGTTCAACCGAGGAACGAGAGGAAATACTGGTGAAAACGCACGTCATCGGTCAGTTCGGGGTGGAAGGATGTCGCCAGCAATCGCCCTTGTCGCGCGGCGACAATTCTCCCGTCGGGGAGCGAAGCGAGAACTTTGGCCTCGCCGAAAACGGACTCGATGATGGGCGCCCGAATGAAGACCGCGCGGAACGCTTCCTTCGTCCCCGTAACCTGCTTCAGTTCCGAGATGTCCAACTCCGCCTCGAAGGAATCTACCTGACGTCCAAAGGCGTTGCGCGCAACTTTGATGTCCATCAGGCCGAGTAGAGGCTGGTCACGGCTGACATCTTTCGAGAGGAAGATAGCGCCCGCGCAGGTGCCCCAAATGGCATGGCGTTTGCTAAATTCGCGCAGCGGTTCTAGCAGGCCAAAGTCCATCGCCAGTTTGCCGATGGTCGTGGATTCGCCGCCGGGGATGATGAGACCATCCAACCCGTCGAGATGGGCAGACAGGCGCACTTCAGCGGTTTCTACGCCCAGGCGCTTGAGCATGGTAAGGTGTTCGGCAAAATCGCCTTGCAGGGCGAGGACTCCGATTTTCATAGGTCGAGGGAGAGAGGTGTACTAGGCAGGTATCACCAGCCTCTGCCGGCGATGCGTTCGATTTCCGGCATGGTGGACACGTTGCGCCCAACCATCGGCTCGCCCAGGTTTTTGCTGACCTCGGCCAGGATGGTGGCGTCTTGGTAGTTGGTGACGGCTTTGACGATGGCTGCAGCACGTTTGGCCGGGTCACCCGACTTGAAGATGCCTGAACCGACGAAGACGCCGTCCATGCCGAGTTGCATCATCATGGCGGCGTCGGCAGGGGTGGCTACGCCGCCGGCTGCAAAGTTGACCACCGGCAGGCGACCGAGTTGCTTGGTCTCTTTGACTAATTCGTAGGGAGCGCCAATTTCTTTGGCGTAGGCCATCAGTTCCTCCTCGGCCATGGTCGTCAGGCGGCGGATTTCTCCCATGACCGCGCGAGCGTGACGGACAGCCTCCACCACATCCCCGGTGCCGGCCTCGCCTTTGGTGCGGATCATGGCGGCGCCTTCGCCAATCCGCCGCAAGGCTTCGCCGAGATTGCGGCAGCCGCAAACGAAGGGGACTTTGAATTCATGTTTGTTGATGTGATGGGCTTCGTCAGCGGGGGTCAACACTTCGGATTCGTCAATGTAGTCCACGCCAATGGCTTCTAAAATCTGCGCTTCCACAAAGTGACCGATACGGCATTTTGCCATTACCGGGATACTGACCGCATCCATAATTTTGAGAATCAAATCAGGGTCAGACATGCGCGCCACACCGCCCTGCGCGCGGATGTCGGCCGGCACTCGTTCCAGCGCCATGACAGCGCAGGCGCCGGCCTCTTCGGCAATCCTGGCGTGTTCGGGCGTCACCACGTCCATAATAACGCCGCCCTTGAGCATTTGCGCCAGGCCTTTTTTGACCGCAAAAGTGCCAATCTGTTTTTCCATTTTCAAACTCCTTATCGAAACGTACGGTTAGATTTTACCATGCTGGCTTTACAGCAATGTTATTCTTTGTCCTGCAAGAGGCGCCTGGTTATGGCAGGGCCGCCAGCCTTTCCTTGCCGCGTTCCAGGCGCAGTATCGTTCCTTCGTATACCCTGAAAAACACCACCGCCGCCAAAATCATCAGGCTGCCTAGAATTTGCATCCCGTTCAATACTTCACCGAACAAGAGGTAGGCCATGCCGGCGGTCAGCGCCGGTTCGAGAGAAACGATGAGGTTGGCAACACTGGAAGGAAGATATGTCAGGCTGACATTGTATAGCCCAAAGCCAGCCAGGGTGGGGCCAGCCGCCAGCGCAAGCAAGATGCCCCAGCCGGTCAGGGAATTTCCCAGCCAAAACAGGTCGTCCGCTTGAACTGCTTTGCCCGGCGCGAAACTGCCCGGAATCAGGTTGAAGGCCAGCAAAAAAACGGCGGCAAAGCCAAATGTATAGAGCAGGGTCGTCCAAGGATTCAAGTTACGTTGTGTAGCGGAGCGCCCCATGAGACTGTAGATGGCATACAACAAGCCAGACAAGACGCCGCTCGATATGCCGACCAGATTGGCATTCCAGGCGGCCACTTCCCAGGCGCCCGAGACCAGCACGCAGCCCCCCAAACTGAGCGCCACTGCCAGCGCTTTGGCCCAGTCCAGGCGCTCCTTGAGAAACCCCCATCCCAGCAGGGCGGTGAAGCCGGTCGAACTATACGCCAGGACGGTTGAGACAGCCGCACCGTTGAGTGCCACCGAAAGCGTCCACAGGGCGTTGAAAAAGGCCAATACCAGCCCATAGAGCGCCAGGTAGCGCAGGTTGGCGCGCTTGACCTTCAACAGGTCTGGGCGAATCTTGATCAACACAAGCAACAGGGCCAGCGCCACGAACAGGTCGCGCCAATAGGCCAGCACCAAGGCGGGCAAGCGGTAGGTGTGCGTCAAGTAGCGGATGAAAATAGCGGTAGTTGCCAACACCAAGGCGCTGATTGTGGCGGCTGCATAGCCGCGCGTCAGGGCCAGGCGGGTGGAATCGGGGGTAGACATAGCCCAATTGTAGGGCAAATTGGTGTAATGTTAAGAGCCAATTTTTTGAAATGTATACCCATCCAATTTTTGGGAGCAGGCCAAAATAAGACAAATTGGCTCTGTTAGAATAATTGAATCGGTGATATATTGATAATACCAATTAAAGGAGCCATGTCATGCGCATTCCGCTCGATCGGCAAAGCCAGATTCCACTTTATCAGCAAATTAAAGCCCATTTGCGCCAGGGCATCCTTTCGGGCAATCTGCCTCCAGGAACGCGCCTGCCGGCCAGCCGGACGCTGGCGCACGATTTGGGCGTCAACCGTATTACCGTGGAAACGGCTTATTCGGACCTGGAAGCGGATGGATTGGTCTTCTCGCGGGTGGGAAGCGGCACCTACGTTTCCCTTTCCCCGCCCCTGCCTGTCCAACCCTTGCAGCAACTTGAATCTGCCTGGCCGCTGTGGCAGCGCAATGCACAGGCGGAGAGCGTAGGAGTCAAGCGGGCAGAGAGGGACGAATATGGACCGCCATCTCGCCCGATGATCGAGTTTGCCAGCGGCTCGAGCGCCCCTCATCTATTCCCGGCCGATGAATTTCGCAAAGTGCTCCAGGCTGTTATGCGCCGCGATGGAATAGAGGCGTTGGAATACGGCGAGAGTCAAGGCTATGCGCCCCTGCGCGTTACGATTGCGCGCGTGTTGGCCAGCCAGGGATTACAGGCACGCCCTGAAAACATCCTTATCACGGCCGGTTCACAACAAGCCCTTTCCCTTGTGTCTCAACTCTTGCTCAAACCGGGCGATACCATCTTGCTCGAAAATCCCACCTATGGCGGGGCGTTGGAACTGTTCCGAGCGCTTCATTTTGCAGTGGTTGGCGTGCCGGTGGATAAACAAGGGATGCAGGTCGAACATCTGGAGCGGCTGTTGCAGCAACATCATCCCAAACTCATTTATACCATTCCCAACTTTCATAACCCCACCGGTGCATGCCTGGCAAATTCTCGCCGCCGCGAGTTGCTCATCCTGGCAGACCGATACAACGTGCCTGTGCTGGAAGATGATTTCGTAGGCGACTTGCGTTACGATGGGCGGGCGCAGCCATCTCTGAAAGCGCTTGATCCAGGCGGGCGCGTCATCTACGCCAATACTTTTTCGAAAATGCTCATGCCTGGCCTGCGGGTAGGATACTTGTTCATCGAGGGCCCGATTTATGATAGCCTGGTGCATTTCAAGCGCGTCAACGATTTGGCGACCTCTACCCTGATACAACGGGCATTGGAAGCGTATGTCACTGTTGGGCGTTACCAGGCGCACTTGCGGCGTTCGTGCCTGGTGTTTCGCAAACGCCGTGACGCCATGATTTCAGCCCTCAAGCGTTACCTGCCGGCTGACGTGCAATTTGAACCGCCTCAGGGCGGATTGTTTGTATGGGTCAAGTTTCCTGAAGAGGTCTCCACCGAGGACCTGCTGCCATTGGCGTATGAAGAAGGGGTTTCGTTCGTTCCAGGCAGTAGATTCTTCACGAACAGCAGCGAAGGCGTGAATTGGATGCGTCTCAATTTCGTTGCCCATGCGCCGGACGAAATTGAAGAGGGCGTCAAGCGCTTGGCAAAGGCGCTACATAGATTTTTGACCCGCTGATTCCCTAGACCTTGACTCGGATGAGGCGAGAGGTAGAGTACGCGAGTATACAAGTACACAAAGGGTTTTATTGAAATGTGTCGAAAGGAGAAGAAATGTCCACTCGTATTACCACAATCTTGTCCGTTTTCCTAATCGTTATCGCGTCTGTCGTCAGCGCGATAGTCTATCCCTATTTGCCGGAGCGGGTTGCTTCGCACTGGACCACGGCCAACCAGGTGGATGGATATATGCCCCGCTTTTGGGGCGCGTTCCTGATGCCGCTGGTCTGGTTGGGTTTGTTAGCGTTGTTCTTGCTCTTGCCGCGCACAGACCCGCTCAAGGCCAATGTGGAGAAATTTCGCGGCGCGTTCAACGGCTTCATTGCTTCGATGATGGCTTTCATGCTGTATGTGCATGGACTGACGCTGGCCTGGAACCTCGGCTATGAGCAGTTCGACATGGGCGCCGCGCTGCTGCCCCCGCTGGGATTCATTTTCATTGTGGCGGGCGTCATGATGAGACAGGCAAAACGTAACTACTTCATCGGCATCCGCACGCCTTGGACTTTGAACAGCGACCGCGTGTGGGATGAAACTCACCGCCTTGGCGGGACGCTCTTCATCGCTTCAGGCTTGTTAGCGCTGGCAGGGGTCTTTTTTCCCCGCTATGCGTTCTGGCTGTTTCTGGCGCCTCTCATTGGCTCGACTCTCTTCCTGGTCGTGTATTCCTATGTCCTATATCAACAGGAGGCAAAAGCATAGCGCGCCTTGCGCTTTATGCCTTTCGTCTGCTTGTTTCACGTGAAACAAAAACGCCGCTGCGGGTTTACCTTGGCGCCGTCGTGGCAGAGCCTTTCCCCTCTCTCAGGGCTTGCTTGAAAGTCTCCAATGCCTCTACCGGCGTCGGGTCAACGCCGTATGCCATCGCCAGGTAATAGGCCAAATAATCGCCGAAGTGTAATGCCGTCCAGATGTTTTCCAGCGGTGAGTCACCCTGAGCGGTGTAACTGTCCACGTTCATGCCTTCGAGCATATAAGCCTGGCGAGTCATGTCCAGCCGCAGGCGATTGCGTGGATGGTCGCACGGCGCGCGCAGAAACAGCGTCATGGTTTGCGCCGTGAGCATGGCTTCGGGATGCTTCAGACCGGCCAGTGTGTTATGATTCGCTTCGGGGATGAATTCAAAATTTGCGCCCGCCTTGGCAATCTCGTTGACCTGTCCCTTCCAGCGGCGCGCCACCGGCGTCAGAATGCCCGCCCCAAAGACCGTCACCCACCGCCCGACCAATTGTCCCGCCAACCGCTTCGCAGGGTTGTGAACCACCGGCGACTCTGCCCGCAGCGCCTCTTGCTGTGATCTCATCGCCGCTGCCGCCGCCTCCACTGCCGCTCCCGCATCGGGGATCAGCCCCAGCCTGACCAGCGCGGCCAAAAGCAGCCCAAACGAAAAACCCACTGCCGTGCGCGGCTGTCCGTGGTGGTCGAAACGCCAGAGCGGAATGCCGGCCGCTTCGGCCTTTTCGGCCAACCGGCCGCCTGTGCAAAGCGCCAGGACGCAGCAGTCGCGCTCTAACGCCCTTTCAAAGGCATCCAACGTTTCTTCGGTGTTGCCGGAGTGAGAAGAGCAGATGACCAACGTCTGCGATCCACGAGCAAAAGCGGGCAGGCCGTAATCGCGGTGAACGCTGAGCGGCACAGGGCAGGCCTCCATCACGGCGGCAGAGAGCAGGTCTGCCCCAATAGCCGAACCGCCCATCCCCGCGATCACCACGCGCTGAATATCCTTCCAGGCGGCGGGCAGCGGCATCCGATGTCCCAAGTCCCAGGCGGTTTCCAATTGTGCGGGCAGCCCTTCGATTTGGGCCAGCATATCTCGAGGGTCGAGTTTTTTGAACAGAGAAAGATCGTCGAGGTTCATGTCCCCATTATACAAGACGCGCCGCCGTCAGGCAGCGATTCAGCCCGGCAGATTTTCCCTCTTCTTTGCCTGCCTCCCCATGATAAAATAATCCCATGCAATCTTCTCTCGAAAAATTGCGCAAATTCTTCCGCCTCGAACATCAAAACGGCTACAACAACACCGCCATCATCGGCGGCCTTGCCAAAATGCTCGATTTTTGGGAAAGCGAAGCCCGTAGCGACGGCATCAACGAGGAGATCATCCAGGCCGTCCTCGAGCGGCTTGGATCGTATGCCAGCCTCTCCCCGGCCTCGCGCGCCGAAGCGCTCAAGGGACTGTGGAAACGCATTGGCGAACAATACCCCGAAGCAATGCAAAAGAAGGCGACGCGCCCGCCTCATTCTCAGCCGCCGCCTGCCTCCGTTGAACCGGCCGCTCCCTCCGCCCAAGCCAAACGCCCCGCCCCGCCCCCGACAGAACGCCGCTCGCTGCCGGGGCGCGCCGAGTCAGCCCCCGGCGGCCAGACCTCAGCCACGCCGGCTGCCCTGCGCGCCGAACTGACCGTCTTGCAGGGCGTGGGGCCGCGCCATGCGCAGACACTTTCCAAACTTGGCCTGCGCACCCTGGGCGATATGCTGTACTACTTCCCACGCCGCTACGAAGATTACAGTCAACTCAAGCCTATCAAGGAACTATTCTATGGTCAGCATGTGACCGTTATCGGCGTCGTGCAATCGGTGAACAGTCGCCCCATCCGCGCTGGCCAGGCTCAACTGGTAGAAGCCATTTTGTCTGACGGCACGGCGGCGCTGCGGCTTTCGTGGTTCAATCAGCCTTGGATGGTCAACCGCCTTCATGCGGGCGATGCCGTCGCCGTCTCTGGTAAGGTCGAGCAATACCTCGGGCGCCTGGTGATGAACAACCCCGATTTCGAGCCGGTCGAAGCCGAAAGTTTGCACACCAATCGTATCGTCCCCATCTACTCGCTGACCGAAAAGATTACGCAAAAATGGCTGCGCGGCATGATGAACCAGGTAGTCGCCCATTGGGCGCCGCGGCTGACCGATCACCTTCCAGAAAGCGTCCGCAAGGCCGCCGGCCTGTTGCCCTTGAGTGAAGCGATTTTGCAGGCGCATTTCCCTGATTCGCAGGACAAATTGCAGGCTGCCCGCAAGCGCCTGGCCTTCGATGAAATCTTCTTTCTGCAAATGGGCGTCTTGCGTCAAAAGCGCGATTGGCAATCGGCGACTGGGCGCATCTTCGATGTGCCGGAGGAGTGGATGGAAGCCCGTATCCAGGCTTTGCCTTTCCAACTCACCGCCGCACAGCAGCGCGCCTTGGAGGATATTTTGGTAGACCTTGGCTCCGGACGCCCCATGAACCGCCTGTTACAAGGAGATGTTGGCTCTGGCAAAACCGTGGTGGCCGCTTTAACGGCTTCCATCGTGGCCCATGCGGGAGCGCAAGCAGCGGTGATGGCGCCCACCTCCATTTTGGCCGAGCAGCACTTTCGCAATTTTTCCAACCTGCTGGCAGGGGGAAACGGCATCCTGCCGCAGTCGGCAATCCGCTTATTAATTGGAGACACGCCCGAGGCGGAGAAAGAAGCGGTGCGCGTCGGGTTGCAGGACGGCAGCGTCAAAGTCCTCATTGGCACGCACGCGTTGCTCGAAGAGCCGGTCCAATTCTCGGATTTGGAACTGGCTGTCATTGACGAGCAACACCGCTTTGGCGTGGAGCAGCGAGCAGCGCTGCGCACCAAAGGACGCGCGCCGCACTTGCTGGTGATGACTGCCACGCCCATCCCGCGCTCGCTGGCGCTCACCCTGTATGGCGACCTGGATTTGAGCGTGATAGACGAGATGCCGCTTGGACGGCAACCGGTCTCGACTCATGTGCTGAGGCCGCAGGAACGCGAGCGGGCTTATACGCTCATTCGCTCACAGGTCAAGAGCGGACGGCAGGCGTTTATCATCTATCCGCTCATCGAAGAAAGCGACAAAATCGAAGCGCGCGCTGCGGTGGATGATTACCAGATTCTCTCGCAAGAAATCTTCCCCGACCTGAAACTCGGTCTGTTGCACGGGCGGATGCGCCCCGACGAGAAAGAGACCGTCATGCGCCGTTTCCGTGATGGAGAGTTCGACATCCTGGTCTCGACGACGGTGGTGGAAGTAGGCGTAGATGTCCCCAACGCGACCGTGATGCTGGTAGAGGGCGCAAACCGCTTTGGACTGGCGCAGTTGCACCAGTTACGCGGGCGGGTAGGACGCGGCGCCCAACAATCGTACTGCCTGCTCATTCCTGACCACGAAAATGCAGTGGAGAATGATCGCTTGCAGGCTATGGCCGAGAGCAACGACGGCTTTGTGCTGGCCGAGCGCGATTTGCAGCAACGCGGGCCGGGCGAGTTCCTTGGCACGCGCCAGTCGGGCTACGCCACTGGCCTGCGTATGGCCAGCCTGACCGATGTGGATTTGATTGAAAACGCTCGTTTCCACGCGCAACAATTGTTTGCGCAAGACGCCAATCTTGAAGCGCCCGAAAACGCCCTGCTGGCAGAAGCGTTAGAGCGTTTTTGGAACGAGGGCGTAGGAGATGTAAGTTAGTCAAACATATCAGACAAATTGCATTTTTCGACCCTGGAGATCTATGGTAAGAGCCTTATTCCCCGGCACGTTTGATCCCATCCATTACGGCCATATTGATATTGCTAATCGCGCCTCACGCTTGTTCGATGAGATTGTTGTGGCGGTATACGATAAACCGCTCAAGTCATTGTTTTTCTTGCCAGAGGAACGTATTGCCTTGGTTGAAGAGGCTTTGCACAATAACCCCAAAATCAAGGTGACCGGTTACAGCGGCTTGACGGTGGAATTTGCTCGTAAAATTGGCGCCCAGGTCATTGTGCGCGGATTGCGCGTTTTCTCGGATTTCGAGTTTGAGTTTCGCATGGCGTTGGCGAATCATCGCTTACTGCCGGATATTGAGTATATGGCGCTCATCACGGCTGAGGAACATACTTTCTTGTCGTCTACCACTGTGCGAGAGATTGCTTCGCTGGGCGGAGATGTTTCGAGCATGGTGCCGCCGCATGTCGAGCGGGCGCTGGCGCGCAAGTTGAGCGGCATGGGCGACCAGCATCTGCCCAATGCCATTCGCGATTAATTGTGCTAGAATAAATGAGAGAACTGAAAACCGGCCGCAGTGACTTGAAGTACATCTTGTAAGACGACCGCTCCCTGGACGAAGAGGCGACTATGGACATCTTGCAATTGATTGACCGCCTGGAGGAACTTTTCAATGATGGGAAAGCCATCCCGTTTACGCACAATGTGGCCGTAGACGAAGACCGCATGTTGGACATCATTGATCAGATGCGCATTGCCATCCCCGAAGAGGTGAAAAAGGCTCAGCAATTGCTCAGCCAGCGTGACCGCGTGATGGCGCAAGCGCAAGAAGAAGCCAATCGCACTCTGCAACTGGCGCGCGACAAAGCCGATAGCATCATCAGCAAAGACAATATCGTGCTGGAAGCCCAGCGCCGCGCCGAGCAAATCGTTGCCCAGGCGCGCGCCGATGCGGATGCCACCCGCCGCGATGCAGATGACTATGTTATCGAAACCTTGCAGCGTTTACAAGATGAACTGGAACGTTACCTGACCCAGGTGCATAACGGCATTCGGAAACTGGAAGAGGAAAAAATGCAGCGGGCTGCCAGTTCTGCTCCGCCGCCTAACCTCAACGTATAACAAGAAGACCCTAAAGGACTGACGTTAGAGGGGCGAAAACATCTTGAGATGATGCCCAAGTCCATGCCGCACAAACAAATAGGGCGGCAGACAACTTGCCGCCCTCTAGTATTACTCTTGAGAATTGATCACAACCGCGAAGATGTTTGGAGTCCGAAGTCTCCAGACTTCGGCATACCGACAACTGGAGTTGTCGGACTCCAAAATTGTTTGTGGCACAGTCGCGTTAGGAGGGGAGATGTCAAAAATTCTTTTCGTTAGCGCAAGCGGGTCTTTATCAGTGTTTGACTTTGCTCTTAATTGGAGCATTTGCCCACTTCTACGTTGTAGATCGTGCATCCATCACCACCGCCAGCGGCGGGAGACGCGCAACATTGGTTGGTAGCGTCGAAGCCATAACCGGCCGGGCATTGACCCGTGTCCATGGCCAGGGCGGGCGCAGAACAAGCGCTGTTGCACACCTTAAGTTGATAGGTCCATAGTTCCTTGTCCGGCTGGCATTGGATTCGCATCGTCCCATCGGCGGCCATTTGATGGGAGCAAGTCAGGCCTGGATCTATGGGTTCGTAGGTCGTTCCAGGCGGCGCTGCCATGATGGCATATACTTGTTTCTTCACACAATATTTTTTATCGCGCATTTCAATAGTCGGCGGTTCGCAAACAGCCGGAGCCGCCTGACAGAAGGGGGCGTATTGAGGCTGGGTCGGTTCGACGATGGCGGGGGGCGGTTCGGTAGCCGGCGGAGGCGCAATGGTGGGCTGTTCTACAACAGGCGGGGGCGCTGCCTGGGTGGGCGCCGCAGACGGCCCGCAAGCAGACAGTAATGTTGCACCAAGCGCAAAAGCGATGAGTAAAAGGTGAACGGGCTTCATGAAAAACTCCTTTCGAGGGAATAGGCTGCCTCTCCAAACGATAGGGAGGTCGTAAAATTCTCTCAAAATATACCTTTTTATGACCTTTTTTTAAATCCCCCATACTTGGGATGACAAAGGGGGCAAAGGTTGTTAGGAGATTGTAAGGTCTGCGGATTGTCCATTTTCATTTTCGATCTTGCTCGTTTTCCCTTATTTTGGGCATGAACTGTTCCAAAACTTTCTTGGGTAAGGTACAATCGCACCCGTAAGTCAGGCGCTTTTCCTTGCGGAGATTGGCGCTTCCGGAAGGGGCTGTGCCGCAAACTTCAGTTTGCGCGTTGTACAGGAACAAACGGAAGTTTGCAGCACTGAGCAAAATCGTCGCGGTTGTGATAGATTCTCAAGAGTAATACTATACATGGCCTTTACCCATCGTCAAACACAAAATCTGTTCATCCTGTCCACACTTGCAAGCGGGATGGTCTTGCTGGCTGCGATTTTGCTGGGATTGTCACGTCTTGCCCTGTTTGCGGCGGCTGGGCTGTTTGCTTTTCATTTGGCAGGGTTGTGGATGATGTACGCTCGGACGCGCTCCGCTATGTGGCTGTTGCGGCGGATGGAAGCGCCGGGCTGCGCGGAGGGGGCTTTTTTGGCCGCTTTGTCGGTTCTGGGAAGCGGACTGGGGCTGTTGCTGTGGATCGTTCTGTTTGACCCTGCCTCTCAGGTGCGCGAGGCGCTCATCCAGGCAGGTCCGTTGATCGTTTGGGGGGTGACAGCGGCCATTGTCTGGCTAACAGGCTCGGGCGTTGTCTTGAGCGCGGGAGAAGGCAAGAGGGGCGGGCTGCTCGTCCTGGCTGTCCTGTTTGTCGTTGCCGGCCATTTGTTCTTTTTTGGGTTGGCAGCGCAACTTTTTTCTTTCACGATTGACGATGCGTACATCACGTTTCGTTATTCGAAGAATCTAGCAGCAGGATGGGGGCCAACCTACACTGGACAACCGCCTGTGGAGGGCTATACCACGTTTCTATGGATGTTGATGATGGCGTTGCCGCATTTTGTGGGGTTGAACGTGGCGACCTTTGCCAAACTGGTAAGCGTACTGTGTCTGTGTGGGACTTTCTTTTTGACCGCTTGCCTGACATACGATTTGAGCCGTTCCCAGCGGGTCGAAGTACGATTGTTCTTTGCGGCTTTTTCGGCTTTTGTTATGGCCACGCTACCCATTAGCGCCGTCCATGCGGTATCCGGGATGGAGACGGCTTTGTTCGTATTGTGGGTCAGTTTGCTGTCATGGTGCGCGGTGCGCGGGGTGACGGCTGACTCCCGATTACTCTTTGGGTTGCCTCTGATGGGCCTGTTCACCGGCTTGACGCGTCCGGAGGGCAACGTCATTGCTTTGTTGCTGCTTGGCTATGCTTATTGGGTCAGTCCCGTTGAACGGCGTAAGCGTTTGATGTGGGCTGCGCTGAAATGGTATGCGCTTCCAGGGGCGCTTTACTTTTTGTGGCGCGCCTGGTATTATGCGCTGCCCCTGCCGCTGCCTTTTTACATGAAAGTGTTGCGGGCGGGCGCCTTTGCCGGGGCCGGCGAGGTTGGCTCTTATCTGGTCTATCTCTTGCCCGCTCTCGTGGCGCTGTTGTTGCCTGCCCTGCTGCGTTTTCGCGGCGAATATTGGCCTGTGACGCTGCCGGCCGCCTTTTTGCTGGTTTTCTATCTTTTCCCTGTCCATGCTATGGGATTCGAATGGCGATTTGTCTATCCATCTGCGCCATTGATTGTGGCGCTGGCGGGCGCTGGCGGCGCAGAATGGTTTGGTTTGCTGGAAACACAGGTGCAGCCCAGGCGGCCTTGGGAACTTCTCTTAGCAGGGTTACTCTTGGTAGGGGCGGCCAACCTGAGCGGCGTGAACGGTTTGATACGCAGCAAACAGTCTTATGGCAGCGGCATCAGCCATTACAAATCTTTTGGGACGCTGTTGAGCGATTTCGATTCGTCCTATACGCTCACTTTGGCTATCGGCGATGCCGGGACGGTGCCATATTACGCCAACTGGCAGGTGATAGACTTGTTTGGGCTAAATAGTCGTGAGATCGGTTTGGGAAAGACGCCGGTCTTTGCTATGGTCTTCGAGCGCCAACCGGTTGATTTAATTCTGCTCAGCGTGGGCGATAACCCGAACCGCATCTCAGATGAACATGGCGGGGGGCGTTTGTTGTATGAGGAGGCTGTTCTACGCGGCATGACGCATATCGCCACCTTCCCTTTTGGGCGGGATAACTACATCTGGGTAGTGGGATGGCCCGGAACAGAATTGGCGAATTTCATTCAATCCAGTTTCGAGAATGAGAATCGGGGTACCTCTCCATAGCGTGGAAAACGCGGAAAAGTCGTTGATGATTGCCCACAAGGGAGGCATGTGCGCATTTGGCAATCCGCACGAGCAAAAAAATGGCGGCTTGGACACCGCTGGCTTGGAT
>JBBITF010000050.1:0-21664 GCA_037440925.1 Chloroflexota bacterium | reverse complement strand
GCTACTTCTTCAGGATAGGCTGGCTGCATTTATTAAAGTTTCGCCATTTTGAGGAGGGTATTCGGATAAAATTTGTCCTCTCGTTTTTAAAGTGGAGTCAACCTTACAATTTTGTAAAGTATTGATCGTTGTCTCAGCCATTCCAAGATCAAAGAGCGTGCTATTCTCCCCTGCTCTTCAATGCCTCGAGTACGCGCTCCAGTTCCGCTTTTGCCTCTGCCAGGCTGGTTTCCATCCCTGCCAATCCCTCGCTTTTCCCCTTGCGTTCCATCTCTGCCGCCAGGGCCGCTAGGTGGGTAGCGCCCAGTGTGGCGCTGTTCGATTTCAGCGTATGCACAGCGCGGACAAAGGTCTCTTGCTGGCCGGCTTGCAAAGCCTGTTCGGCAGTCTGAATCAGTTGCGGCCCTGCTTCCAGAAACGATTGGATGATCTCGGCAATGAAAGCCTGCGCATCCTCCCCCATGAATTCACGATAAGAATCTAGTGCAGATGGGTCAAGGGTCATGCTACCTCCTCTTTAGAATTCATTTGGCTGCTCCCAGAGACAAGCGAGGGGGATTCTTCCAACGCACGTTTCAGTTCTTCGATGCGAATCGGTTTGCTTACATAATCATCCAGCCCTGAAGAAAGATAATGTTCGCGGTCGCCCTCCAGCGCATTGGCAGTCATAGCCACCAGTCGCGGGCGTTGCGAGGCCGGCCAACGTTTTACAATTAGCCGGGCGGCTTCCTCGCCGTCCATCTCTGGCATTTGCATATCCAGCAGCACCACATCGTATTGTTGACGGCGCAGCGCCTCCAGCACCTCCATGCCGTTGGCCACCACGTCGGGGCGATAACCCATGCGCTGCAATAGGCTGACAGCCACCTTCTGATTGACGACGTTGTCTTCGGCCAGCAAGATGCGCAGCGGATGGCGTTCGCCCAACTTGTGATCCAGGCTGGAGGCAGCCGGTTTCTCCGTCACGGCGCGAGGACGGTTTGTGAAGATCGAAACCAGAGTCTCGAAAAGATAAGAGGGCTTGATTGGTTTCGTCAAGAAGCCAGCAAAACCTAACCCCTCCTCATCGGTTGGGCGGCCGCCCAACGACGTAAGCATAACCAAAGAGAGTTCCTTGCCAACGGGTAATTTACGGATTTCTCGAGCCAAGGCCAGCCCATCCATCTCCGGCATTTGCATATCCAGGATAACGGCATCGAAGCGTTTTTCTCCCTGTAAGGCTTCCAACGCCTCTTTGGGCGAAGTCACAGCCTGCGGTTCCATTCCCCAAGACTTTGTCTGACGTGAGACGATGAGGCAGTTGGTAGCATTGTCATCCACGATGAGGATCGAACGGCCCTCTAAGTCAGGCTGCAAGCCGCGCGGATGCAGGAGAGAGGTGGCCGGCGCGGTCTTGGCTCGAATCGTAAAGTGAAAGGTCGAACCTTTCCCCACCTCGCTTTCCACCCAAATCTTGCCTCCCATCATCTCGACCAGGCTGCGGCTGATAGAAAGCCCCAGACCGGTGCCTCCAAAGCGGCGGGTGGTAGATGAGTCCACTTGCGAAAAGGCCTGAAACAGGCGATCCATCCGCTCCGCCGGGATGCCAATGCCCGTATCGCGCACCGAAAAATGCAGTTCATACACGTCTTCATCCAGATTTTTGCACGAAACCGAAACCACCACCTCGCCTTTTTCTGTAAATTTCACCGCATTCCCAATCAAATTAACCAACACCTGACGCAGGCGGGTGACGTCGCCGATCCATTTATTGGGCATATTTTCCTGGAAGGTATAGGCCAGTTCGAGGCCTTTTTCTGTCGCCTTGGGAGTCAGCAGGTCCAAAGCCGATTCGACGCAAGAGGTCAGGTAGAATGGCTGCTGCTCCATAGACATCTTGCCAGCCTCGATTTTGGAGAAATCCAGGATATCGTTGATGACCAACAAGAGCGTATCGCCGCTGGTGCGGATGGTCTCGACAAAATCACGCTGATCCTGGTTGAGGGGGGTATCGAGCAGCAAACCGGTCATACCGATTACAGCGTTGAGCGGCGTGCGGATCTCATGGCTCATATTTGCCAGGAATTCCGCCTTGGCTTGTGCAGCCGCTTCTGCCTGGCGGCGCGCCTCCATCAATTCAGTGATATCGTGATACAAGGCCAGGATGCCGATCTGCTCATCCGCTACCACTACAGGTACGCCAAACAGTTCGACTTCTACCAGAGAGCCATCCTTGCGCTTACGTTGCCCGATTCCATGCACCCGCTGGCCGAACATGACTTCCTGAGTATATTGCGCAGCCTGGAATTGCTCGTCTGGTGGGGCAATCAGGGCATCCAGGTTTTGTCCCCGAATTTCCTCCTGACGATAACCAAATAATCTCTCGAAGGCCGGGTTACAAGCCGTGATGCAGCACCGCCGATCCAGCGTGACAATCGCCACCGGGCTATTTTGCACCAGCGCTTCAAAGTAGGTTTTCTGGCGAGCCGTTTCGACCTCTGCCCGACGACGCTGGATGGCATGACCGATCTGATTGGCTATATGCTCCACCAGGGAGATTTCCTTGTCCGTAAAAGTCCTCTTGATAATCGAATCCAGCCCTATTGTCCCCAATACCTGGTTGTTGACCAAAATAGGCGCGATCAGGATAGAGACTACGCCGCGTTGCTGCATGATGTCGCGCAGGGGAGCCATGAGCGAATCCCGCTGGACATCGAGAATTGCCAGCGGTTTCTTGTGTTCCAGGATCCATGCCATCGAAGGATTGCCCGTCACAGGCAGCACAATCCCCTTCGCCGACGGGCGGCCGGGGGCGCAATATTCGGCCACCACCAATGACTGTTTCTGTTCTTCATCCAGCAGAGCAAAAGCCGCCTGGGGGATTTCAAAGAAGCCCGCCAGTTGCGCACAAATCTCATCGAATATGTCCAACGGCTCTTCGGCTGTGGCGGTGAGAGCAATTACATAGCGTAGCAGATTCGCTTCTTTGAGTTCGCGCAGCAAGGCCTGTTTGGTTTCTCCAATGCGCCGCGCGGTCAGGTTTTCCAGTTTAGCGTGCATCTCCCGCAGGCGGTCTTCTCGAGAGCCGGCCAGATAAGCAAACAAACCCAAAAAAAGAGGGGCTGTACCGATGATGCGAAGCAGGGCATCGTTACGATATAGCAAAAGGGCGTTGGAAAAAGTCAGCGCCATTTTCTCCTGCCACAGCCCTAGTAAGGCAGCCACAATGGGAAAACACAACCCAAAACAGGCGCCTAAAATCGTATAGAGAAGAGCGTATTTTCTCTGGGTATGCTCCGACATTTCCATTCTTTCGTAACTACCTACCCGCCCTCACCCTTCGACATGCTCAGGGCATCGCCCCAGCCCCTTATTATCCCCGAAGGGGGCTCCCGAGGGGAGAGGGTTAGGGTGAAAATAGGTGGTTACATTCTTTCAGGATATAGTATGTCTCACGGTTTTGGTATAAAATAATTATACAATTGTTCGCTCTCGTGGAGATGATGATTCGATTGCAAAATGCACGAAGCGCTCAGGCGCTGCTTTCCACGTCTCATCCTCTTAGGGAATGTCATCGTGGAGAAAGGTGACATATGCCTGCCAGAATCCTGATTGTGGATGACAACGAAATGAACCTCAAAATGGTCTCGGCCATCTTGAACAAAGAAGGCTATGAGACTATCACAGCGCTTGATGCAACAAGAGCCTTACAAACCCTTGACTCTGGGCTGCCTGACCTCGCCATCCTGGATGTCATGATGCCCGACATGGACGGCTTCGAACTGTGCCGCCGCCTGCGTCGCAGGCCAGATACCGCTGCCCTTCCCATTATCATCCTGACCGCTTTAAGCGAATTAGACGAACGCCTGAAAGCCTTCGAAGCCGGAGCCGACGATTTCATGGCTAAGCCGTTCCAACCGCAAGAACTGGCAGCGCGCGTCAAGGTGTTGTTGCGCCGCGCCGCGCCATCGGTTGCCGTTCATCCGGAAGCGCAGGCAGAAGTAACCGCCTTTTTCTCTCTGCGCGGCGGCGTGGGTGTTTCTACGCTGGCCGCCAACCTGTCTATCGGGCTGGCGCAAATCTGGGCCCAGCCAGTTGCTCTCGTAGACCTTTCGCTGGTGAACGGCGTGAGCGCGTTGATGCTCGACCTGCCCTTACGCAACAGTTGGGCCGATTTGGCGAACATCAAGGTCGAAGAAATTGACCAGGAGGTGGTCAACCGAGTATTGCTGAAGCATGCTTCAGGCGTTCACGTGCTGGCGGCCCCGCGGCGCCCCGAAGAAGCAGAATTGCTCAGAGGCGAACAGGTCACACGGGTGCTGGAAGTGCTGGGCCGTCAGGCTCATTATCTTGTCCTCGACCTGGCGCACGATTTCAGCGAAGTGACCCTGGCTGCCCTGGATAAGGCTGACCGCCTCCTATTACTCCTGTCGCCAGAGTTAGCAGCCGTGCGTTGCGCCAGCATTGCCCTGGACGCTTTTCGGAAGATTGGCTATGATGCTCAAAAAATCCACCTGATTTTGAACTGGACTTTCAAAGGCAAGGGCCTGCCGCGCGCCGAAATCGAGAAAACATTAGGACAAAAGATCGAGGTGGTTTTCCCTTACGCCGAAGATGCCCTGGTGGCTGCGCTCACGCTGGGCAAACCGCCTGCTTTTGCCGAGCCTGCCAGCCCGGTAGGGGCACTGTTTGAAGACTTGGCATACTATTGGAGCAAAGAAGAACACAAGAAGAATCCACCCCATCCTTTGCCAGACGGATATGTGCGTGTGCGTGAACGCGCCAAGGCCAAACAAAAGTGAGGAGGTCAACCTATGGAAAAAGACAGCCAGATGCACAGTCAACGCGGTCAGGGCATAGGGGAATATGCCCTTTTGCTGGTGCTGGTAGCCATTGGCGTATTTCTGCTTCTGCAATTGATGGGCATTTCAATACAAGAGATATACTGTGCAACCTTAGCGGCCATCAGCGGCAGCCCGGTCTGTGCGTCGCAGGAATATTGTGGCGATGACTTTGCCGGCGGCCTGGATGCCTGGCGCACCGCCCTCGGTAAGCCTACCCAGCAAGAAGGTAAATTGTGTCTGCAAAAAGACAGCCAGGTTTTCAATACCTGCTCTATGGAACAAAAGCAGAGCAATTACGTCATTCACATGGAGGATGTGGTCTTGGACAAAGGCAACGGCTACGGTGTTTTCTTCCGCACCACCGATACTGGAAAAGGCGCTTCGGGCTACATTTTCCAATACGACCCCGGCATGAAATATCATGGTTATCCTCCTGACGGCGCCTTCCTCATCCGACGCTGGGTCAATGGCCGAGAAATCTGGAAGCCGTTGGACATTGCCCCTATCCCTGGAAATGTGTATGGCACCCCTCATGACATCGAGATCATTGTCCAGGATGATACTTTTACCGTCAAAGTAGATGGACAACAGGTACTTCAAGCTACCGACAGTATCTACGACAGCGGCGGCGTCGGCTTGCGCACCTGGGACAACACACAGGTTTGCTCGGCAGAGTACTCCCTGCTGCCTGTTCCTTGAATATGGAGGTCCTATGCAACTCGAACAATCGCCCGGTTTCGACCAATACAAAGACGGCTTGCCCGAACCGCCTCCCGATGCAGAGGCGAAGCGCAAGCGCTTTCGCTTGCTCTTGCTGGCGCTCTTATTAGTGGTATTGACCTTGAGCGCGCTCAACTTCCTTGGCTCTAAAAGCATGTCCATCCTCAGCGGCACCGGCGCCGTGACCGGCGTGGTCGTTGACCGGGATGGGCAGCCCTTTCAGGGCCAGATTTTCATCTTGGGAACAGAATTATCCGCCGCTGTGGACGCTAACGGTCGCTTCTTCCTGGACAATGTACCTGCCGGGGCCCAAATTCTCATCGTGGCCGACGACGCCCTTGGCCGCGAATTTCCGGTTGAGGTGATTGCCGGCGAGACCGTGGAAATGGGACAACTCCAATTTATCCCCACCGCTACCCCCTAAAAACCGTTGAAACGTCCCAAAGGTTTTACAAAACCGAACTTTTGGGACGCTGGTTCTGCTTATCCCAAACGAGCGTTAAAAAAAAACCATCCCGAAGGTCATTGGCCTTCGGGATGGTCTTGTCATAACGTTCCCTTGTACATCCCCCCATCTACATTCAACATGACGCCGGTAATATAAGAGGCGGCCGGCGAGAGCAGAAAAGCAGCCGCATTGCCAAATTCCTGCGGCTGCCCCATCCGGCCGAGGGGACTCTCTGCCGACTGTTTGCGTATCTCTTCCTCGACCGTGGAATGGTTGGCCTTTGCACGGGCAGCCATCAATTCGGCAACACGCTCCGTCTCCGTCCAACCAGGCAAAATCGAGTTGAATCGGATACCCTCGCGGCCCAACTCGATCGCCAGCGATTTAGTCAACCCCACAGTGGCGGCTCGCACACTGTTCGACAACACCAAATTGACAATCGGCTGCTTGACCGACATCGAGGTAACGGTCAACACACTGGGCGTTGCCGATTTCCTCAAGTAAGGCAGCGCGGCGCGAATCAAGCGCACATGGCTCATAAAGGACAATTCCACCGCTTTCTGCCATGTGGCCTCGTCGAAGGACTCGAAAGGGCCAGCCGGCGGCCCGCCAGCGTTGGTCATCAGCAAGTCCAGCGCGCCAAAGGCTTCTACCGTTTGCTCGATCAACTTCTGTGGCACATCCGGCAGGGTGACATCTCCAGCCAGGCCAATCACCTCGGCGCCTGTTTCGTGGCTGATCTTCTCCGCTGCCGCTTGGGCGCTAGCCTGGCTGCGGCTGTTGAGAGCCACCCGGCAGCCCTCGCGCGCCAACGTCGCAGCGGTGGCAAATCCAAGTCCGCGTGAGGCGCCTGTCACCAGAGCGACTTTTCCATTAAGTTTTAAGTCCATGAGATGCTCCTTTTGCTGTAAAATATTATAACTACCTAACCTCAACCTAACTTTCTCCCTTTGGGAGACGGATCGGATATACGAAGTTTAATACGGCTGAGCAATTACCTTTGGAGGTCCAAATGGAATTGAATCTGGGTCAATGGGTAGTCATTGGGTTATCTGCGCTCTTGATTTTGGGATATATTCGCGGCTATTATTATAACCGTCAACGCGCCGAAAAAGCACTGAAGTGGCTGCGGCCTGGGCTTGAAACGCTGGGCATCGTCTCGACAGGCGAAAAACTGCCCTCTATGGCTAGCGGTGGACGGCTAGAAGTCAAACGCGCCGCCGCCCCGTTGAGACGCGCAGAAGCCATCTACCTGCTAGCGCCGCGCGAAAATCTTTTCTTTTGGTTTTTCCATCGCTTGCAAGGTAAAGACGATGAACTCATTTTATGGCTTACTTTTCAGACCAAACCTTCGTGTGAAGTGGAAGTAGCCTTGCGCGGCGATCGTCAGTTCGAAAAACGCCTCAAAGAGATGAACAAGCGGCTGCTCGCCGTTTCCGATGTTCCGCGCGGCCTGAGCATGGCAATCAGCGCCAACCACAAAGAGACGAGCAAAAAGGTACAGACCCTGCTCCATGCATATCACCCGGCCATCCGCCGGCTCTCGTTGAGAGAAAATAAGCCTCACCTTTTCCTGCGCGCCAACCTGAGCATCTTGCAATCCCGCCCGGCAACCGAATTTTTTGCGGCTGTGGTTGGCTTAGGCGAGGGATAGGGCAAAAAGTGACTTTGACGGCGAAAGCCAAAATATAGAGGAGAACAATGAACGTCTCAGAAGCCATTCGCATGAAGCGTGCCGTGCGCCAGTTTCAGGAACGGCCCCTACCCTTGGAGGTCATCCACACCATTCTAAATGCAGGCCGGCGCTCCCAATCATCGAAAAATACCCAGCCATGGCATTTTATTGCCATCCAAGATAAGGCCATCCTGAAAGCGTTATCTCAGTGCGGCACTTGGGCCGGGCACTTGGCCGGGGCGGCTTTGGGCCTTGCCATTTTGACGCCCGACCCAGCCGAGAAATTTCAGACCATGTTCGATGCCGGCCAGGCTGCGGCCTATATGCAATTAGCCGCCTGGGAAATGGGCATTGGCTCGTGCCTGGCTTCCATTTATGAGCCAGAAAAAGCGCGCCAGATTCTGGGTTTTCCGTCCGAATGGCACTTGCGGATTGCCCTATCGTTTGGCTATCCAGCAAAAACCGAACTGCTCTCCGCGCCACCGCAAAAGGGAGGGCGCCGCTCATTCGAGGAAGTGGTACATTGGGAGAAATGGTAAACAGCAGGAGGAGAAACGCTCCGCAGCCCGGCTGCTAAGAGGAAGCCTTTTTGACCTGCCGTAAAAAGCCGGGCGAATGCAATTCCCGTTCCAGCAAGAATGAAAAGTATCCTTGCATGAGACTTTCCGCTTCTGCCCGGACCTCGGGGCCGGGCCGCGCGCGAGAGGCCTCGCCATACGTCGAACGTTGGAAGTGCCGCAGGTATTTCAACGCTTCCATCGAAATGGACGGCAGGTTAGGCAGGCCGCCTCCACAGCGCGGACAGATGACTCCGCCAGCCGTGAAGGAGAAGAATTGCGCTTCCGGCTGCACCTCGCGCTCACAGTTGGCGCATGAGAACAATTGCGGACGAAAGCCCAGGAAGTCCAACAGGCGCATTTCGTAGTAGCGCACCGCCAGCCAGGGATCGCTCCCGCTTGCCAGGCGCTTGAGCGTATCGGCCAGCAAACGGAACAGGCTTGGGTTGGCGCCCTCCTCCTCGTAGACCGAACGGTCGAGCAATTCCACCACGTACGAGGCGGTGCCGGTCAACACCAGGTCTTCGCGCAGGGGCAGGTAAGCCTCCAGCGTATCGGCTTGCGTGACCACCAACAGGTCGCGTCCCCTGGCGAGTTGCAGTTTAACATGCGTAAACGGCTGCAGATGCCCGGCTTTGCGCGAGGTAATCTTGCGCGCTCCCTTGACAATGGCGCGCACCTTGCCCTGCTCGCGCGTGTACAGCGTCACCAGACGGTCGGCCTCCCCCCAATCGGTATGACGCAGGACGATTCCTTCAGCGCGGATAGAACGGAATTGGGACATTGCAGGGAGGAGAGCCTGTCAGCCGGTGCGGCCAGCCAGCCCGCTCGTCAATTTTTGCAGCGTGAACGCGCCCGGCAGCAGTTTATTAACCGTCATCTCCTGCACGAGGTTGCCTTCCCCGTCCGCGATCAACACAACGATGTCCAGGCCAAACTCGGCCAGCACCTGACGGCAGCCGCCGCAAGGAAAACCGCCGTTGTCGGCCACAATAGCAATGGCCTGGTACTCACGCTCTCCTTCCGAAACGGCCTTGAAGACCGCCGTCCGTTCGGCGCACATGGTTTGCGGATAAGCCGCATTTTCGACGTTGACGCCGGTAAAGACCCGTCCGCTCTTCGTCTTGAGCGCCGCTCCAACCGGATAGTTGGAATAGGGGGCATAGGCGTTGCGTCGGGCTGCCTTCGCCACAGCAATTAACGATTTCTTTTCTTCATCAGTCAGTTTTGGAATGCTCATTCTGTTTATCCTCAGAGGCCGAAAGACGGCGGGCGCGCACGCGGCGGATGCGTCGGCCAGAGACCTGCTCGATGGTCAGGAGCAGGCCCCCGGCTTGGATAGATTCGCCGCCGCGCGGGATGCGTCCAAAGTGGTCATACAAATATCCGCCCAGGGTGTCCGATTCGATTTTTTGCAGGCGGCTGTCCATGATCTCGTTGACGTCGTCCAGATCAATGCGCGCCTGGAAGAGGTACTCACCCGGCCCCACCTGCTCGGCCAGTTCTTCCTCGCCGGCATCGTACTCGTCCTGGATTTCGCCGATGATCTCCTCGATGATGTCTTCTAGAGTCACAATGCCCGCCATGCCGCCGTATTCGTCTACCACAATAGCCAAATGGATGCGCTGGGATTGCATTTCGGCCAGCAGGGCATCGGCCTTTTTCGTATCGGGGACAAAATAGGCAGGGCGCAGCAAAGCGCGCAGGTTGGTCTCCTTCAAGCCGCTGCTCATGGCGCGCAACAAGTCTTTGGCATACAACAGGCCGATGATATTGTCAATGTCATCTTCATACACCGGCAGGCGCGAATGCCCGGATTGCAGGAAGGCCTCCACCGCCTGCGCCAGCGGCGTCGTCACCTCCAGCGCCAGCACGTCCATGCGCGGCACCATGATCTCGCGCGCCAGCGTGTCGCCAAACTGGAAGATGGAGTAGATCATCTGGCGTTCTTCGCGCTCCAGCCCACCCTCTTCCTGCTCGGTTTCCACCCAACTCTTCAACTCGTCTTCGGTCATGTGCGCCGCTGTTGCCCCCGGCCATTGAGAACGCAATAAGCGCAGCGGCAAAAACACCAATGGCGTCAACAACAGCACTAAACCTCGAGCAAAAGGCTCCAGGCGCACCCCCCAGCCTTCTGCCCGTCGTAAGATATAACCTTCGATGGTGAACTCGACCACCATCAGGAAAAGCGCGCTGAGAACAACCATTCCCAGCCAAGCGGCCAACGCGCTTCGAGCCTCCCCCGCGGCTTGCCCGGCGAACGATAAGAGTATCCCTGCAAAAACGACGCGCGCCAAAGTCTGGCTAAGGCGCAAAGTGGGGCGCAAGCGGGCATCCTGGATAAGCGCAAGCGTCCGTTCAACGCGTTCGGACGTTTTACCGCCCAAAGACGTCAGTCGCAGGGGGCGCAGGTTGAGCAGGCTGACACGCGCGGCGGCAATGAGCAAATCAAATCCTAACAGGAGAAAAAGAAGAGGCAGGCCGGCTTCAAGTGGAATCATGCTTTGCCAATTTACGGATTGCCCTGGCCGGCACACCGACTACCACCGTCTCCTCCGGCACATCCCTGGTGACCACCGCCCCAGCGCCGGTGCGGGCGCCTTTGCCAATCTTCAACGGCGCGACCAGCATGGTATCCGAGCCAATAAAGGCATTTTCGCCAATTTCGGTCGGATGTTTTCTCTCGCCGTCGAAATTACAGGTGATGGTGCCGGCGCCAATATTGGTGTTGGCCCCGACCTGGGCGTTGCCGATATACGAGAAATGTCCCATTTTGACGCCCGGCCCTAAGGTAGAATCTTTCACTTCCCCAAAGTTGCCCATGTGAACATGACTCATCAGGTGCGCACCCTTGCGCAGGCGGGCAAACGGACCGACATCCACGTCATCGTCGAGGCGGGCGCCTTCCACTACAGACATGAACACCTGGCAGCGATTCCCAATTCGAGTATCGCGGATATGCGTGTTCGGGCCAATCGCGCAATCTTCGCCAATGACGGTCTCGCCCTGGATGTATGTGTTTGGGTAAATAATGGTATCTTTTCCTATTTTCGCACCGGCTTCGATGTACGTCGAGGCTGGATCCGTCATGGTCACACCGCTCAGCATCAAGTCGCGATTGATGCGTTGCCGCATGTGGGCTTCGGCTTCTGCCAGATGGAGTCGCGTATTGATACCAATCGTCTCAGACAAGTCGTCATGCAGCAGCGCCTGGACAAGCAAGCCATCTTGGGCGGCCAGTTCGACGGTATCCGTCAGGTAATATTCGCCCTTTGGAGAAAGCGGAATGCGGCGCAAAGCCTCCCACAGCCAGTCGGCAGAAAAGCAATACGCGCCCACATTCAATTCCTTGATAGCCTTCTGCTCTGGCGTGGCAACAAATTCCTCGACAATGGCGGCTACCGTTCCATCTGGCCGGCGCAGGATGCGGCCAAAGCCGCGCGGGTCGTCGGCATTGACGGTTAATAAAGTCAACGGGCCGCTATTTTGCTGTTGCATCTCTACCAGGCGCTGAAAGGTCTCGCCGCGCAGCAAAGGCATATCTGCATACGAGACAATGACGTAATCGGTCTTCCCTTTGAGCAGCGCCTCAGCCTGCATAACGGCATGTCCTGTACCCAGTTGTGGTTCCTGTAAAACACAGTGCGCAGAATCACCCACCAACTCAGAGACTTGCTGTGCGCCATGTCCCACAATCACCACCGGCTTTTCCGTAGAGGCCAATTGGACGGCGCGCAAAGCGTACCATAGCATCGGCTTGCCGACCACCGCGTGTAAAACTTTGGGCAGGTCAGATTTCATGCGGGTGCCCAGCCCGGCAGCAAGCAAAATGGCAGTTACTTTCATGGCAACTCCTCGAACAAAAACAAGCCTGCGCTTCGCGGGGAGGCGCAAGGCCTGTCAGAGATCAACGAACAGCGAGCAGCATAAAAATTGGCTGGGGCGCCTGGATTCGAACCAGGAAACTCGACTCCAAAGGCCGATGTGTTGCCGTTACACCACGCCCCAGGGTTAACCTTGCTCCCTTGCTTTCGAGAAAATATTGCCACGCTATCTTCTCGAAAAGAAGTGGAAAGCAGGCTGGATTGTATCACAAGCTTAGAAGTTGGGCAATATGGCTACGTTTTTTCAGTGGGAGTCAAACCCAACTGCCGCGCCTGATCATACGAAATGACATCCGGGTTGGTAGGCGCGTTCCCATGTCTCTCGACAGCAGCCTCCCAGTAGGCTTCCAGTTCGCCGGTAGACATTTTCTTCTTTGCGCTCAAAAGCCGCGCTATCTCCTCAGAAGTGCCTTGCGTGATTGGCTCCTGGTATTTCTCTTCTTTTTCGGCTTCATCTTCTGAAAGAACAGGCGCTACGCCCATAGACTTGAGCGCCTTCTCGACCTCGTTTCGGACGGCCATCATAGCAGAAACGGTTTGGAGAATGTTTTCAGAGGTAGCCAGACCATTGCCGGCCACCAGCAGCGCGTAGGCTGCATTGACCGGGATGAGCAGCAGGTCATGGACGCCGCCGGCAAAGACGTGGTAACTCTCCAGGTTCTCCTGGTGCATTAACCGCGAGACCTTCAGACCGGCGCTATAAATTGCCATCAATGCAGAGAGCAGCGAGGCTTCCATGCTGTTGTCCTTCAAGTCGCCCGCGCGCGCCAGCACCCGTCCGCGATCGCTCAAAAGAAGGACGGCCTGCGCCTCCACATCCTGCCGCAGATTGGCCAGCAAGTTCGAGAGCGTTTGATGGCGGCCATCCAGGTCGGTTTCATCGGGCAGGATGATACGCTCCAGACCCAGCGAGCGCTCTACCACATCCAGGAAATCGGTCAGTGAGATAGGCTTGTCGAATACCGCCGCCGCTCCGGCATTTAGAATGTCCTCGCGCGATTTACGGTCGGTCATGCCGGTAATCAGGATAATGCGCACATCCGGATACTTGACGCGGATTTTGCGCATCAACTCCACGCCGGTGATGCCCGGCAAGCGATAATCGGCCACCAGCAAATCAATTTTCCTGCGCGAGGCCTCCAACAGCGCCTCTTCGCCTGAGGGCGCCTCGAAGATGTCCAATTCATGGGGCAGCGTATTCAGCGTGGAATGCAGCAACCGCAAAACTTCACGCTGATCATCCACCAGCAAAATGCAAGGAGCAGACATACGAAACCGTCTCCCGCCTTATTTCACCATCCAGCAAGCCACCCAATGATCGGGGCTGACCTGGCGGAATTCCGGCTCCTGCTCCGAGCAAACTGGCTGTGCAATCGGGCAGCGGGGATGGAAGCGGCAGCCCTTGGGCGGGTTGAGGGGGCTAGGCACATCGCCTTTCAAAATGATGCGCTGGCGCTTGAGATGCGGGTCAGGGACCGGAATGGCCGACATCAACGCCTGGGTGTAAGGATGCAGGGGATTGTTGAACAACTCATCGCGCCCGGTCAACTCAACCATCTTTCCCAGGTACATCACCGCCACGCGGTCTGAGATATGCTCTACCACGCTCAAGTTGTGCGCAATGAAAAGATAAGTCAGCCCAAATTCTTGCTGCAAGTCTTTCAAGATGTTCAAAACCTGCGATTGGATGGAGACATCGAGCGCCGAGACCGGCTCATCGCAGATGATGAACTTGGGGCGCAGCGCCAGGGCGCGCGCAATCCCAATACGTTGACGCTGACCGCCAGAAAACTCATGCGGATAGCGGCGGGCATGGTAATCTTCCAGTCCCACCTTCTTGAGCGTCTCGATCATGATCTCGAAGCGCTCTTTGGCCGTGCCAATGTTGTGAATGTGCAAGCCTTCCATCACCGATTCGCCAATCGGCACGCGCGGGTCGAGCGAGGCATACGGGTCTTGGAAGATGATTTGCATGTCGCGGCGAATGGCTTTCAATTCATTGCCGCGCAGTTTCAACACATCGCGGCCCTCGAAGGTCACCTCACCGGAGGTCGGCTCGATCAAGCGCAACATGCTGCGGCCTACGGTCGTCTTCCCACAGCCCGATTCGCCCACCAGGCCAAGCGTTTCCCCTTTGCGGACCGCAAAAGTCACGTTGTCCACGGCCTGCACATGCGCCACCACACGCTGCAACAAACCAGTGCGCACTGGGAAATACTTTACCAGGTTTTTGACTTCGACAAGATATTCTCCGGCAGTTTGACTCATTGTCATTGCTCCAAAGGGGGAACTTTGCAGTGCGCGCCTCAAGCCTTCAAGGGGGCGCGATGACCATCTGCGTTTTGATACAGCCAGCAGCGCACCTTGTGGCCGGGTCTCGCCTCGATCAAATCCGGCTTGGTATCGGTGCAAATCTTCAGCCCATGTTGCTGCATCGCTCGGCAGCGCGGCGCAAAGCGGCAGCCTGGCGGCAGGTTGATCAAATTCGGCACCGAGCCGGGGATTACATCCAACCGATCTTTGAGTTTACCTAAGATAGGGATAGAGCCAATCAAGCCTTGCGTATACGGGTGCAGCGGCTGGTCAAACAGCGCGCCAACCTCGGCCTGTTCGACGATTTCACCCGCATACATCACCGCTACGCGCTCGCACATCTCGGCTACCACGCCCAAATCATGTGTGATGAGAATGATAGCCGTGCCAGTGTTCTCGCGCAAGTTGCGCATCAGGTCTAAAATCTGCGCCTGAATGGTGACATCCAACGCCGTCGTCGGCTCATCGGCAATCAACAACTCCGGCAGGCAGGCCAGCGCCATGGCAATCATCACGCGCTGCGCCATACCGCCCGATAATTCATGCGGATACGCCTCTACGCGCCGCTCAGCATCGGGAATGCCTACCGTCTTCAGCAGTTCAATAGAACGTTTATAGCCGGCTTCCTTGCCAAAATCTTGGTGAATGCTCAGCACTTCGCCAATCTGGTCGCCTACTTTGAAGACCGGGTTCAGCGCCGTTTGGGGCTGTTGGAAAATCATCGAAATGCGGTTGCCGCGCACATGAATCATCTCGTTCTCCGGCAACTTGAGCAAGTCGGTGCCATCGAACAGGATTTCTCCGGCTTCCACCTTGCCTGGCGCAGAGATGAGGCGCATGACCGAAAGCGAAGTCACGCTCTTGCCGCAGCCCGATTCTCCTACCAGGCCCAACACCTCGCCTGGATAGACCTCGAAATCCACCCCGTCTACAGCGCGCACAATGCCGTCTTCGGTATAAAAATACGTCTTCAAGTTTTTGACTTCCAGCAAGGGTTTCTTGGGGGTCACGGTACACTCCTCGTCCTGGATTATCCGAATTATAGCAAAGATTCTGGATTCTGCACTATAGTATTGTAGGACAAGTCTTAAGACTTGTCCTACAATTATGGAGTTGGGATGGCTTGTTCGGGCGCGCCGTACAGACCGCCCAGGCCATCCAATGCCGCGATGAACGAATAGCGCAGATTGCGATAGGCGTCATAACGCGCTTCCACATATAAGGGAATCAGGGGAAGATCCTCCATCAGGATGGACTGGACTTCCGCGGACCGGGCTTGCGCCTGTTCCAACCGGCTTGCGCTGGCCCACGCTTCGCACGCGGACCTCAACCTGCTCCCGTTATAGGAAAATGGATTCTCGTCCGCAGGCGTGAACCAATCACACAGATAGCCAGGATAAGCGCTCAAGCGCCAACCCAGCACAGCCAGGTCATACGAACCCGAACCGTATACCGCATATAAGATGGCATCTGCCTCAGTGTACTGGGCCTGCAAATCCAAACCTAAGAGGCCCGCTTGTTGAACGATGAACTCCGCAGACTGGGCGCGCAGCGCATCTTCCTCGTCAGAGACAGACAGCAGGGTCAGGCGCGGCAAGACGCTGCCAGAGGGGGAAATCAGCCTCTTTCCTTGCGCAGGCGGGGAGGGTTCTGTTTCCCACCGATAGCCGGCAGATTTCAGCAGACGCACTGCCTCTGCCAGGCGCGCATCGGCAGGCAGGCCGGCACACGGCAAGGACGACCCATCGGCGCGCCAAAAATCGTCCAGGGTAAAAGCGGCCAAAGGGAAGGCTTGCTCCCCCAGTTTGCGCGCCAGAGCATCAGAATCCAGCATACAGGCCAGCGCCTGGCGTAAGGCCGGTTCTGCCAGGTAGGGCTTGGCCTGGTTGAAGGCCAGAAAGCGCGCGCTGCGGCTGGGCGCGCGGCTCACCGTAATTGCCGCGTCGCCCCCCAGTTGCGCAATTGAAGCGAACGACAGCCCGTCTGGCGTCAGAACCAAGTCCACTTCATCGTTCAACAGCGCCTGCACAGCCTGTTCCTCGTCAGGGTACACGCTATACCTGACCCGATCGAACCAGGGATCGCCATACCCTGTTCCAAGGTTGGCCGTGTTCTCGAAGGCGCCCTGGATGCGGCTGGCAAATATCCATACTCCCAGGGTGGGTTCCAGGGCATTAGGCAAGGCGTACAAGGCTGCGCGCGCAGAAGCCAGTTGGGCTTCATATTTCTCCAGGGCCTGGTCGCGCTGATGGTTGACGCTGTTCAGTTCTTCCTGGAGGGTTTTCGCCTGTTTGACCGTTTGCTGGTATTGCTGGCTTTCAGGCGCCATGCTGTTGAGCGAGAGGTTCAAGGCGTCTATTTGCGCCTGCATTTCGGCCGATTTCGCATCCAGTTTTGAGATGGTGAGCCACAGGCTTTCTTCTGGCAGCAAGCCAACCGCTTCGGCAATGCGCGGCTGCCAGTAAGCCTGATTGACCAGGGGGCCTTGTAGCGCGCCATACTGCCATTCGGCCACCGAAGGCTGACGCTTGAAGTAAAAACGCACCGAGTTCGGACTGAGCGCTTCGGCGTAGTCAAGCACTTCAGGGTCATAGGCATTGAGCCAGTCTCCTCCCAGGCGGAATTGCAAAGCCATGTTGACGGTAAAGGCCACATCGCCGGCGGTCAGGGCAGAGCCGTCGCTCCAACGAAGGTTGGGGCGCAGGGTGAGCGTGGCCGAGCAGGTTGCCGAATCACATTCAGGCGCAGGCGGGGCCGATAGAGCGGCAGCCGGCTCGATGTCCAATGAAAGAGGCGAGAGGTCGTAGAGACGCGGCCAGTAGGCGGCCTGGGTCGCATAGTCCCAATAGTTCATCCGCTCGAACAACGCCCAGACGTTGGTGGTGGTCACGTCGCCCAGGGTGGCAATGCGCAAGAGAGGCGCGCGCTGTGGCAGAGGCGTCGCAGTCGCATTGACCCGAAGCGGCGGGCTGGTGGGTTGCACCTGAGGAGAGGAGGCTCTGGCGCTGGACAAGCAGGCCGTCAGCAGGAAAGCAGCCAGGAAGAGCGCGGCTTTGAAAGAGGAGGGGCGCATGAGGCGTTAGCGGGCGCAGGCCGGGCCGTAATCAAAGGCCTCCAGGCCGTGCAAGGGGCTGGCAGTGGGGTCGAGGCTGAAACCGCACAGGTCGGGGCGGGCGGCGGCAGTTTGCAGGCGCAGGTAAAGGGGGATGGCCGGCAAGTCGGCGGCAAAGATGGCTTGGGTGGCTTGCCAGGCTTCCAGGTAAGCCGGGTCGTCGGGCAATTGCATTTGGGCGCGGCGGCAGGCAGCGTCGAATTCGGCGCTCTTGTAGCCGCTGACGTTGGCGCCTACCCAGTTGTTGGCAGCGCTGGGGATTTGCGCGCTGGTGTACCAGGAACAGGGCGGCTGGAGGCCAGGGGCACTCATGGCAAATTGCGCCAGGTCGAAGGAACGGCCAAACAGGGGGCCGCCGGCGCTCCCTTCGGCGTACAGGTCAACATAGGAAAGGTAGGTGACGTTCACGCCGATGCCGCATTGCGCCAGAGATTGCGCCAGGATTTCACTGGACTGGCGACGCTGGGTAGCCGAACTGGTGAGGTAGGTGACGGTCAACGGGGTAAGCGGCGGAACGTTCAAAGCGCCCTGGGCCTGGCGAGGCGTAGCGGGGTTGTTATCCAGGTCTTTCCAACCGATTTGCTCTAAAATCTGGCTGCCCTGGGCAGGATTGTACGGATAGGAGACGACCGTAGAGTTGTAGAGCGGATGAGCAGGTGATACGTAGGTGTTGGGGACAACCGAGAGGCCAAAGAGGACTGTATCAACCACCTGCTGGCGGTTGAGGCACATGGCAATGGCCTGGCGGGTGCGCGTGTCGTAGAACAGGTCGGGGCGGTCGAGGGGCGGGGAGGTGGTGTAACCGTCATCATAGGAGGCGGGGGTGAGGCCAAGCGCCAGCCATTCGAGGGTGTTGGTGGTGGTGGTGAGCGTCTGGAGTTGCCCGTCTTTTTGCATTTGCAGCAGGAGGGCGAGTTGCCCATCCAGGTTGACGGTGGGATCGAGCAGGTCGCATTTGCCGGCTACCAGGTCGCTGACGGCTGTGTTGGGGTCAGTGACGATGCGGAAGGTGAGCGTATCGAAGGCGGGCAAGTTTTCTGCGGCGCGGAAGTAGCGGATGTTCTTGGCCAGGGTCAGGTGACTGCCTGGAATCCATTCTTGCAAGACGTAGGGGCCCCAGCCAATGGGGGTACGCGAGGCAATGTCCACCTGGGGCAGTTCGGCGGCGCTGAAGGTCTCCCAGGCATGTTTGGGGAGCGGCGACCAGAAGTTGGTGTAATAGGTCGGGTCCACGAAGCCAGGCTTGCCCCACCATTGCAGGCTGGTCTCGTCGGCGGCTTCGTAGGTTTGGGTGCGGTCAATCAGGTATTTAGAGCCGGGCGTGGCGTTGTCGGCTGCCAGGGTAAAGGCATACACCGAGTCGGCGGAGGTGAGGGGTTCGCCGTCGGACCAGACCAGGTCTTCTAGCAGGGAAAAGGTCACGGTCATCTGGTCCATTTCGAGCGGGCTGGCGCCATCGTAGACGATGACGCAGTCGTCGGAGCGGCAGCCGGCCGGACGGACGCGCAGCCCGGCCTCCAGCGTCGCCAGATTCCCATCCGCGTCTATCACTTCGTCGCCGGGGTTGACGGTGATGCTGTCCAGCACGGCGTCGCCAGCGGTTAAACTGGGGATTTTTTCGAGGATGACAGGTTTGTAGTCATAGCCAATCACGTCCATCGGGCCGTCGTAGATGGCTTCAAGGACACTGCGGGCGGCGGCATTGGGTCCGCCCAGGGGGTAGAGGGTATTGGGTTCGGCGCCCAGGCAGATGGTCAGGGAACGAGGCGGGGCGGGCGTGGGCGTGAAGGGGATGGTGGGGGCTGCTTGCGGCGTGGGTGTGGCCGCATTCCCTCCAAGAGGGAAGCGGCAGGCGGAAAGGATGAAGAGGAGCAGGAGCAAAGCCGACAGGCGGCGCGTTTGGTTGGTCATGGTCATGCCTTCGTTATGGAAGAGGTAAGATGGGCTGAGTATGCCACAAAATCGAGATTCCGCCAAAGGGGAAGTGAGAGGGGATGCACGCAAAATAGCCCCCTCGGACGAGTCTACACACCCGTCTCATGCGCCTGACGACATCTACACTTTTGCTTATCGAATCTTGCGCAATCGCATCAGGAGCGCTGCCATGCCGACCAACAAGAGTAGTCCAAGCCAGCCAGCAATCGAATACCCAGAAGGCGAAGGTGAGGCGCGCGGCTCTGTTTGCATGGTGGGCAGCAGGGAAGTCTGACCGATCAGCAGTGAAACCTGAGCAGCGTTGGCCGTGTTTAATTCTCCCTCAAAGGGAATCCCATTTTCGCGCAGGAGAAAAGCGGTGATGTTCCAAGCCTCTTCTTCGGAAAGGCTGCCAGGGTTCCAATAAGGCATAGCAGCCAAAAGATAGGCCTGCAAATAGGCCGCTGTAGAGAATTTGGTCAGGGCTGCGTTCGGCCCAATGACCGCCGGGACGTTCATCGGCAACCGAAATCCATTTTCGTAAGGCCGTTCTCCATGACAACCTCTTTCCCAACAATATTGCTCTTCAGGGGGATAGGTTTGACGGAATTCCGCTGTCAGGCCTTGACCTTTATCGCCATGGCAGGGAAGGCAAAGCAGCCAGTAAGATTGCGCCCCGTAATCTGCCTGCACAGGAGAGGCGGGGAGAGTCGGTTTAGCCAGGCGCTCGAAAGGGGATAGCGTGGCCGTTGGAGTGGCTTGCAACTGAATAGACAAGGCTGTTCCATCTTGGAACAAGAACATGGCAAAAAGCAATGTCAGACCAAGATGGAACAGCAAGAAGCGTATCAGAAATTTAATCTTTTTTCTCAGCACGATCTAGGTCTTACCCCGCATACGCGGATCCAACACGTCGCGCAGGGCGTCGCCGACCAGGTTCCAGCCCATGACGAACAATACCAGAGTAAGGCCAGGCCAGATGACGATGTACCAGTAATTTTGCAGGCTGGTAATCCAGTTGCGAGCAAAGGAAAGCACCTGTCCCCAGTCGGCATAACCAATCTCGGTGCCAATGCCCAAAAAGGAAAGGGCTGCAAACGAAAGCACTACATCGCCAATGGCCAAGGAGGCTAACACCAGGGTAGGAAAGATAGCATTGGGGATGATGTGGCGGAAGAGGATGCGGCCATCCTTGACGCCAATGACGCGAGCAGCCATGACGTAGTCGCGTTCTTTGAGAGAGAGAATGTCGCCGCGAATGATACGGGCATAGCCCATCCATCCAAAGGTAATCAAGGCGACCATTGTAGGGATGAGACTTTTTCCAATTTTGGGCGTCAGGACAGCAGCCATGATCAAGGCTGCTAGAATGAAGGGCAAAGTCAGGAAGACATCTACAATGCGCATGATCACATTATCTACCGTGCCACCGTAGTATGCAGATACGGAGCCAATGACAACGCCTATTAAAAAAGTCGCCACAACTACAATGAGGCCCGTCTTGAAGGCAGTGCGAGTTCCCCAAATAATGCCATAAAAGACATCATATTGCCCTTGCGAAGTCCCCAAAAGATGCACCCACTCTTCTTTACCGGTCACGGCTCGATACCAGAAGGGGATAGGGGGAACATTGCGCTCCCACTCAGAGCCCATCGGGCGAGGTTCAGAGCTGAAGCCATCGCGTGGGATTTTGTAAGGGTCTTTTTCACCCACCGGTGGAGCAATGACGGGCGCAGCAATAGCAATAAAGATAAAGAAAGCAATAAGAATAAACCCAAGGATGGAGGCCGGTGTTTTAAGCAGCCCCGATACGATACGGTAATTTTCAGGACCTAAGAATCGTTCCAACCGGCCGAGTTTGCGGCCCGGTAGCGTTTCACGCAATAGAGTATTGTCGCCAACAGGTGCGGTCAGCGAACTCTAGGGTCTACAAAAGCATACAGGACATCCACAACAAGGTTCGCCACAATTAGAATCAAGCCGTTGAAGATAGCAAAACCAAGCACAGTGATTACGTCCAGATTTGCAGCGGCGTCAGCAGCTGCCTTGCCAATGCCAGGATAATTGAAAACGGTCTCGGTAATTACAACACCGCCTAGCAATCCTACTACCTGGAAACCAGCCAGAGTCACAACAGGAATCATCGCATTAGGGCGGGCATGTTGATAAATCACATCACGTTCGGGCAAGCCTTTAGCACGTGCAGTGGTTACATATT
>JBBITF010000049.1:0-21668 GCA_037440925.1 Chloroflexota bacterium | reverse complement strand
TTGAGGAGGGTATTCGGATAAAATTTGTCCTCTCGTTTTTGCAGTGGAGTCATTTCTGCTTTTCCCATGGCCGGGCGGCTGGCGGCGCGGGTTGCCCAGGATGAAGATTTCGACAACTTTATCTTAATGCACGCAATGGGCGCGAACACCGCCGGGCAATTGGGTTCGGTCATGGCGGGCGGTATCCTGTTAGCGCTTGTCAGTAAATTGGTGTGAAATAGCGCAAGATGGAGCTTGCACAGCCGCAACTGAAGTTTGCAGCACAGCCGCGCTATGAGATACAATACGTCTGTATTCTAAGACAGGAGCGTTCATGCGTGCGGTAGACATCATCATCAAAAAACGAGACAAAGAAGAACTCTCAAAAGAAGAAATCGCCTTCTTTGTAAACGGGATGGTATCGGGCAGCATTCCCGATTATCAGGCAGCCGCCTGGGCCATGGCCGTGCTGTTGAATGGCATGACCCCCCGCGAGACCACCGACTTGACATTGGCCATGGCTCATTCTGGCGAAATCCTGGACCTGTCTCACGTGGTCGAAATTGCCGTAGACAAGCACTCCACCGGCGGAGTAGGGGATAAGACTACATTGGTGGTCTTGCCGGTTGTTGCGGCGTGCGGTTTGCCTGTTGGCAAGATGTCGGGGCGCGGACTGGGGTTCAGCGGCGGCACGCTCGATAAAATGGAATCCATCCCCGGTTATCGCTGTGACCTGACCACCCAGGAATTTGAAAAGCAGTTGAAAGAAATCGGCATTGTGTTGAGCGGCCAGTCGAAAGACCTGGCCCCAGCCGACGGCAAACTGTATGCCCTGCGTGATGTGACCGGCACGGTGCAGTCTATTCCGCTCATCGCCTCCTCGATTATGAGCAAGAAGATTGCCGCCGGCGCCCATGCCATCGTCCTGGATGTCAAGGTGGGACAAGGCGCTTTCATGGAAACCCTTGACCAGGCGCGTGAACTGGCCGACCTGATGGTGCAAATTGGCGAACTGGCCGGCCGCAAAACCATTGCCCTGCTTTCGGATATGAACCAACCCTTGGGCAATGCAGTCGGCAACGCCCTGGAAGTCATCGAGGCCATTGAGACGTTGAACGGTGGCGGGCCGCACGATTTTCGAGAACATTGCCTGCGTGTTGCGGCTCACATGCTTGTCTTGGGCAAAAAGGCCAGCGATCTGGAGGAAGGCCGTCAACTGGCCGAATGGTCGCTCATCGAGGGGCGCGCCCTGGGTAAATTCCGCGCCCTCGTCCGGGCTCAAGGCGGCGATGTAGCCTATGTGGACAACCCCGATTTGCTTCCTAAGGCAGAACGAGTCGAGGTGGTCAAATCTCCCTCCAGCGGCTGGCTGGCTGAAGTCCGGGCGCGAGACGTGGGCGAGGCGGCAGTATGCCTGGGGGCCGGACGCGCTAGAAAGGGCGACGCCATTGACCACGCCGTCGGCATCGTTCTCCATCACAAAGTTGGGGAAAGAGTGGAAATTGGACAGCCGCTTTTTACTTTACATGCCAATAATGCCGCTTTGCAGGCTGAAGCGCGCCGGCGCGTGCTGGAGGCCCATGTGTTCAGTCAAAAACCGATTGAACCCTTACCTTTGTTTTACTGAGACAAGCGCCCGATAGCCTTGCAGAAATCAACAGAATCGGGCATACTTATAATGATGGTTTAAACAATTTATCCTGCCTCACCCCTTGCTGCTCTCTTCACATGGAAGATGAGCAGGGTGAGGGTGGGTAATTGCGATGTCTTTTTGTGGATGCCGGTTTCGATGTGGAAGGGAAATCTCAAGGATTTGAATTCTGGCGTCTGAAGGAGCGACGGCATGGCGAAAATTTCATTGCGTAATTATAACCGCGATATCGAAAGCCTCATCGAGCAGGGACAATTGGACGAGGCGATTGCGCATTGCCGCCATATCTTGAACATCTACCCCAAGCACCTTGAAACATATCGCATGTTGGGCAAAGCCTACCTGGAAGCCAAACGCTATGCCGAAGCCGTAGACATCTTCCAGCGCCTGTTGAACGCCGTCCCCGACGATTTTGTGGCCCATGTGGGCATGAGCATCATCTGTGACGAGCAAAATAAACTAGACGATGCCATCTGGCACATGGAGCGCGCCTACGAAGTGCAGCCCTCCAACTCGGCTATCCAGGCCGAACTACAGCGTCTGTATGGCCGCCGCGATGGAGTCGAGCCGCCCAAAATCCGCCTCACCCGCGGCGCCCTGGCGCATATGTACATGCATGGCGAACTCTATCCCCAGGCCATCTCTGAAATCAAAAAAGTGCTGGACGAAGATCCTAACCGCCAAGATATGCTGACGCTGCTGGCGCGCGCCTACTTCCACGCCGGTCAAAAGACCGAGTCGGCTGAAGTTTGCGAACAGTTGCTGCGACGCTACGCCTATTGCCTGGACGCCAACCGCGTGTTGGTGGAATTGTTGACCAATACCGAAGGCGCCCAAAATACACAAGTTTATCGTCAGCGCGTCAACGAAATGGAGCCGTATGCTGCCTTTGCGCGCGAATCCATCTTCCGCTTCGAGGATGTCCCTGATGCGGCGGTGAGCCTGGAGCGTTTGGATTGGAACGGCCAACCGGTGCAGCCAGGCCCGGCCTGGAGTCAGTCCTTGGAACTTGGATTGGAAGGCCCGCCCGCCTTTGCCGGCGAACAGCCGGACTGGCTGCGCGCCGGCCTGGCAGAGACGCCGCCTGCCGCTTCTCTTTCGGACGAGCAACCTGCTCCCGTTTCGAGCGACGACTCGCAACTCCCCGACTTTCTGCGTCAGGCTGGCTGGAGCGAGTCTAGCGGCGAACTTCAGGAGACTCCTTCCGCTTTCGAGGCCGAGGCCGCCCCTCCCCTGGCGGCAGCCGACCTGCCTGATTGGGTGAAAGCCATGGCGCCGTCCGCCGAATCCCAAACACCCTCGGCTGACCAGCCTATTGACCTGCCGACCGAAGAACTTCCCGACTGGCTGCGCGAGGTCAACACGGGAGAAGCGGCGCCAGAAGCAAAACCTTTCGAGCAGACCGACTTGCGCTCTTGGCTGCCGCCCGAAAAAATCGAGGAAGATGCCGCAGCCGCCGCCGGCCTCGGCGCGCTGGCGGGCGTTCAAGATGAAGGCCGTCTGTCAGACGAGGCTGCCGTCCCTGCTGTTCCGCCAGCCGCAGGCGTGGATACCGGCCGCTTGGGAGCCTCAGCCGCCGAACAAGACGATGCCCTGGCCTGGCTGGAAGGCTTGGCTGCCAAACACGGCGCCAAACCTGAAGAATTGTTGACCAAACCAGAAGAACGCCGTGAGAGCGAGCCAGAATGGGTGCAGCAGGCCAAGTCTTTGGGCGTACAAACCGGTCAGGCGGCTGAAATTCCCTTCTCGCCGGCAGAAGAATGGCGCGAAGAACCTGCGCCTGAGACGCCGCTGGTTGAAGAACCCGCCTCCCACGTCTCGCCTGCCGAAGAGCCGTTGCAAGACGACCTGCCGGATTTCCTCAAAGAAGTCATGCGCGCTCAGGGCGAAATCCCTCCTGCTCATGCTCCGTCTGCCTCTTCTGCCGATATGGATCGTCTGGGCGCCTCAGCCGCCGAACAAGACGATGCCCTGGCCTGGCTGGAAGGTCTGGCTGCCAAACATGGCGCCAAACCTGAAGAATTGTTAACCAAGCCAGAGGAACGCCGCGAGAGCGAACCTGATTGGGTGCTGCGCGCCAAGGAAAGGGGTGAAAGCCGCCCTGCCGAAGAGGCGCCTGCTGCTCCGCTAGACGAAACCGGCCTGTGGCTGCGCGACCTGGAAGCGCAAGGGCAGCCCCCCGCCGCCCAAGCGGACGAACAGCCCGCGTCACAACCGCAGGAAGGCTTGCCCGATTGGCTCTCCGGCATGGAGGGCGCGCCTGCCGCCGCCGAGACTGTTCTGGGTGGCGAAGAGGAATCTTGGCGGTTTGAACAGGGCGTCCTGCCCTCTGAAGAAGAACGCCCGCTCGAACCCTCGCCATCGGACTTGCCCGATTGGCTCTCCGGCATGGAGGGCGCGCCTGCCGCCGCCGAGACTGTTCTGGGTGGCGAAGAGGAAACCTTGCAGTTCGAGCAGGGTGTCCCGCCGTCCGAGGAAGAACAACCTCCTGACTGGTTGCGTGCGCTGGAGGCCGAAACTGCCTCCCAGCCTACGGAAGAAAAAGTCGTGACCGACTTGCCCGATTGGCTGGCCGGCCTGGATGAAGAAAAGCCGCCCAAACAGGCGCCCCCGCCCGCCGAGACGTTACCCGACTGGCTGCGCGAAGAGGGTGAAGGCGCGCCGGTCTCGCTCGAACCAGTTCGCCCGGCGGATTGGACGCCGGTAGAAGAAGCCCCCCCGGCTGAACCCTCGCCGCCTTCGCCGCCTGTGGAGAAGCCCGCCTCGCCCTCTTATCGTGAAACCGTGACGCGCTCCCGTTCTGGCATGACCGGAATGCTCTCGATGACGCGCGACCTCACCCTCTCGCAGGCGCAGGCCGAACTCTCGCGCGGTAACATCCCTGCCGCTATGGAAATCTACGGCAAACTCATCAAGAAAGGCCGCTTGTTAGACGAGGTCATCTTCGATTTGCGCGAGGCTCTGTATCGTTACCCCATCGAGGTCATTATTTGGCAAGCGTTGGGCGACGCCTATTTGCGTGCCAATCGCCTGCAAGACTCGCTGGATGCATACACCAAGGCGGAGGAATTGCTACGCTGAATTTTGTAGGTCAAGTCTCTTAGACTTGCTCATCGTCGAAATTTACATTCTGGAGGCATTTGTGGAACGTTCGCTTGTATTGGTCAAACCCGATGGCGTCCAACGCGGTCTAATGGGAGAAGTGATTGCCCGTCTTGAGCGGCGCGGCCTGCGGCTGGTGGCTGCCAAATTCATGGCCGTTAGCAAAGAACTGGCGGAGACGCATTACGCCATTCACAAGGGCAAACCTTTCTACGAGGGTTTGATTGCTTACATCACCTCAGCCCCTGTGCTGGCAATGGTATGGGAAGGCCCGAACGCGGTAGCCGCCATTCGCCAGACGATGGGGTCTACTCGCCCGACTGAGGCTGCGCCCGGCTCCTTAAGGCATGACTTTGCCCTCGAAGTTGGTCGCAACCTGACGCACGCCTCGGATACGGTCGAGAACGGTGAAAAAGAAGTAGCATTGTGGTTCAAGAAGGAGGAACTGGTCACCTGGTCGCGTGAAACTGACCGCTGGATATTTGAAAAGTAGAAGTCCCTAACTCGGGCAAGCCGAAACCAACATCATAAAGTACACAAGTACACAAGTATCAAGTATGGCCGGTTTATTTGATTTGATAGCGTATCGTTTGTTCGGCCTCGTTTCCGGCTCGGTCGCGGGCGATCACTTGCAGCGTATGTTCTCCCTGGCTTGCGTTCCAGGTCAAATCAAAGGGGGCTTCTTCTAGCAAGGCAATTCTTTCTCCGTCCAGGTGAAATTCCACCTCTGTCAGCGAGATGTTGTCGCTGATGGATGTCTGGAAAGTCAGTTGGCGGTTGTTGGTATATTCCAATATCTGACCTTCTTGTGGGTAGAGGATGTTGATTTGTGGTGCGGCGTTGTCCACTGTAACTTGGATGACAGCGGTATCTATGCGCTGGTCAGTGCGCACTGCTTGTAATTGCACAGCGTACAGGCCATTCAGACCGGATGTGTCCCAACGGGCAAGAAGACTATCCAGCGCCAGGGATTTGGAATCGCTGTCCACTTGCTGCCAGCCTTGCGGGTTGAGCCCTTGCCCTACCAGCACGCGGAAGTAGTCCAGGTTCTCGCCGGTAACGGTGCCGCTAATCTCTACCACCCCGCGCACGTCGGCGAACATGGCCGGTTTCGAGATGTTGACTTGTGGATTGATTGTTTGCGGCTGAATGGCGTCGTAGGTATCGGGCGGGGTGGCGAAGCCGTTGGCTTGCGCCCAGTCGCGCGCTTCGGGTGGAATGGTCAGGTAGACGCGCCGTTCGATGAGTTGTGGCGGGGTGAAAACAGTCGCCAGGAAGCCGGTCTCGCGGTTGATTTCGTAGACGCGGTACAGAGTATCGGGCTGAACCGGTTGGTTGTCGTCGCTGAACACCTCGCGCACGGTGGTAGGACAATCTGGAGTGGGCAACAAGCCAGAAGGATCGCACACTTCCAGACTGGTGATACCCGCCGGCGGAGACCATCCCTCGGCAGGCAGGTCGCGGGAGGCGGTTTGCATCAAGGCATACCACAAGCCGGCCGGCAGGCGCGGCGAGAGAGGCGCATCCTCGGCAGCGCGCGTTCCCGTCCAAACTGTTGCCAGCCGATAGGGGGTGTAGCCTATCGCCCAGGCGTCCATGCCGTCGAGAGTAGCGCCGCTCTTGGCGCCAGCAGGGCGACCAATCTCGAAGGGGTTAGGGTGTCCCAACGACGGCCAGCGTGCGGGTTCGTCGCTCAGGATGTGGTTGAGCAGGTAAGCCAACTGCGGCGACATCACCGGCTGAGCAGCGGGAGACGAGGCGTCCAGCCAGACGGCATGGTCAATCGTTTCTACCCGCAGGATGGTCGAAGGTTCCAACCCATTGCCTGTGTCTTGACCGTATTTCACGCCGCCGGTGGACAGCACGGCAAAGGCGGCAGACACGCTGAGCAAAGATTGAGGGGGAGAATCGCTCAAGAGCGCAGAAGCCGGCGCGAGGGGAGTCCGAAGCGGGAGGGCGGCCTCTTGCATGGATAGCCCGAAGGAGTCCATCGTCTGAACAACGTTTTCTAATCCCATTTGCTCTAGCACTTGCGCTGCAGGGACAAGGTAATCGTTCGCCAGAGCCAGCCGTAAGCGCAGCGGGCCGTGATATTGATTGTCCAGATTATGGATGGTGGCCTGACCTGGCACATCCCATACCAACGAGGCGGGACTCAGCCCGCGCGTGAAGCCGGTCAGGTAGATGAAAGGTGTCAGCACGGACCCGGGCCGGCGAGGCGATAAAGAGGCGTTTTCTTGACCTGGCAGGGAATCCCCTACCAGGGCCAGCACCTGACCGGTGCGTACGTCCAGGATCAGCGCGCTGGCCAACGGCTCGCTAATCCGCAAGTCAGAGGGCGGAGAAGGCAGCAGGCGGGCGGCCTGGCAATCGGTTTCGGCAGGCGAGCCGGCGCCGCCCTGGAGGCGCTGCAAGTAGATTTGCATTGCGCAGGAGGCCTGCGTCTGGAGTTCGTAATCCAGGGTGGTGGTGATGGTCAGTCCGCCGCGTTCGATGCGGGCGCGGCTAAAGGTCTTGTCGAGTTGCTGGAGGGCCAGGTTGAGGAAGGCGGGAGCAAAGACGTTTGGGCTGTCTGTTGGAGGTAAGAAGACTGGCGACTCTGCCAGCGCTAGTTGAGCGGCCTCTTGTGAGAGAAAGCCAAGCGCTTGCATGATGTGGAGGGTCTCGCGTCCACGCTGCAAGGCCGCCTGGGGCGCGTTCAATGGGTTGAGGCTGGGGGCCTGAGATACGGCTGCTAACACGGCCGCCTCGGCCGGGGTCAAGGCGACGGCTGATTTGCCGAAGTAAAGTTGGGCGGCAGCCTCGGCGCCGTAGGCGTAATTGCCGTAATCGGCTGAGTTCAAATACCATTCCAACACCTGCGTCCGCCCATAGCGGGCGGTGATTTGGGCAGCCAGCAGGCGTTCGCGCAGGGCGCGTCGCAGCGAGGGCGGCTCGTTCCACAACAGCAAATCGCTGGTCAGGCGCTGGGCAAGGGTGGGGTGCAGGTCGGGTTGTCTAAGGCCGGTGAGGATATAGCCGGGATGCTGTGAGAAATTGGGGTCGGCCAACGCCAGGGTGGCCTGTATTAGGGGTTCTGGAAGGTGCTGTGGGTTGCCAGGGTCAAGCGGAATGTAGCGGCGCAGAGACTGATGGGGGGCAAAAGTCGCCAGGAGATGTTGGCCGCTGCGGTCGTACAGGCGTGTAGGTTGCAGGAGCAGACCATTGGGCGGGTTGAGCAGGTTGGGCAGCAGTTCGACCGAGGGCAGATCGCGCGTCAGGTCGGCATAGTAGAGGGCTAACGTCAAAATCAAGACGGCCAGGAAAGCGCTCAACAAGAAGCCAAAACTGACAAGAGCGCGTCGGGTGCGCGTTTGCAAACTGCGGCGGGCAGTTTCGCGTCGGTCGCGGCGGCGACGGAGGAGGGTGCGGACAGAGGACAAGAGCCTCCTTACTGTGTTTCGGTCACTTTTTGGATTGTGCGTGGATGGTCAGGGTCGTACCCTTTGGCGATGGTCAGATGATAAGAGAATAACTGTGCCGGCACAATGCTGATCAGGGGCGATAACCATTCTGGCACATCTGCTGGAATCTGGATGGGAACTTGCGCTCCCTCCAGCGCTTGCTGGACATTCGAGACAACGACTAACTCTGCCAGGAGTTCTTGGCGCAAATAAGCCAATAAATCGAGCATCGAGTCAAGCACTTTACCCTGTGGTGCAACTGACAGCACCGGGAAGCCCCTGGCTACCATAGCCACCGGGCCGTGTTGGAAATCTGCCGAAGAATATGGCTCGGCTTCTACATAGGTCAATTCTTTGAGTTTTAGCGCCCATTCAAAGGCAGTCGCATAGTTGTAGCCGCGTCCCAACACCACGCATTGTTGCATGTAGCGGTAACGCTGTGTGGCGTGTTGGATGCCTGCGTCCTGTTCAAGCATGTCGTTCACCCATTGGGGAACGCGCTCCAATTCTTGCCAGCGGGCATGATTGCCAGCCATGGCTGCCGACAACATGGCAATTGCCATTAATTCTGCGGTGTAGGTCTTTGTGGCCGCTACGGCCTGTTCTAGCCCGGCCTCGATAGGAATTACAAAATCAGCCTGCTGAGCAAGAGGGGAATCTGGCGTATTTGTGATAGCCAGGGTGGGATTTCCCTGGCGCTTTCCTTCTGCAAGAACGCTGACAATGTCGGGCGACTGCCCCGATTGCGAGATGCCCACGACCAGCGCATTCTTGAGCAAGGGCGGCTGACGGTAATACGTGAATAGAGAAGGCGTGGCCAGCGCCATCGGCAAACTGTTCATCGCTCCCCATAAATAATTGGCGTAGCGTCCGGCATTGTCTGAAGTGCCACGCGCCGCCAGGAAGACGAAGCGAACGTCATGCGCTTGCAGGCTGTGTGCAACTTGCGCGACCGGCTGACGCTGTGACTTGAGCAATCTTTCTAAACAGGAGGGTTGTTCAAAGATTTCTGAATGCAGACTCATGTTATAAGGATCGCTTCAGGTGACGGTCAGGCGCTCTTGAGGATATTTTTCATACCGTTTTTCCATCATCACCTGCCGGATGCGGTCTACGGTGTCCCAGACTTCAGTGAAGGAGGTGTAGAGGGGTGCCATTCCCAGGCGGATATTGTCAGGGGCGCGGAAATCGGGGATGACGTTCATTTCTTCGATCAGGGCGCGGTTGATGCGGTATCCTTCGGGATGGCGGATACTCACATGCGCGCCACGCCGCTCGCAGTCGCGCGGAGAACCGAGCGTGAATCCAAATGGGGCCAGGAATAAGTCGGTCAGGTAAATCAAATACTCTGTCAAGCGGATGGACTTTTGCCGTATCCGCTCTATGCCGGCTTGCAAGAGCGGTTCAATTGCCGCTTCGAGAGCGAGCAAGGAAAGCATAGACTGGCTGCCTACCAGGAAGCGGTTCACGCCGTGGGCGGGGGCGTAGTCAAGATCGAAGGCAAATGGTTCTTTTTGCCCCCACCAGCCCCAAATGGGGGAGCGCGTCTTTTCTTGTATGCTCTGGTTGACGTATAGAAAAGCCGGCGAACCGGGGCCTCCATTCAGGTACTTGTAGGTGCAGCCGACGGCGAAATCCACGCCGCAAGCATCCAGTTCGATGGGTACGACGCCCACCGAATGCGACAAATCCCACAGGACAAGCGCGCCTTTCTGGTGCGCCAGTCGGGTGATTTCCCGCATGTCGTATAAGTAGCCGCTCTTGAAAAGCACATGAGAAAAAGTGACCAGCGCCGTGTTTTCATCGAGGGCCTGCCTCAATTGTTCTTGATCGGGTGTCAGGCCGTCATCGCTGGAGCCGATGCGGACGATTTGATGACGTTCCCCAAGCAAGCGGACAATCCCTTGTAGGATATACAAATCCGAAGGAAAGTTGAGGGCGTCGGTCAGAATGCGACTTCGGGCGGGTAGCAAGTCGAGCGCAGCCAGGCACAGTTTGAATAAGTCCAGCGACACCGAATCGGTGACAACCACCTGTCCCGCCGCAGCGCCTATGAGGGGCGCAATTTTCTCTCCCACGCGCACAGGCGCCTGCCACCAACCGGCGTTGTTCCAACTGCGAATCAAGTTGCGTCCCCATTCTTCTTCGACAACGACTTGCAATCGTTCGCGCACAGCCTTGGGCAGCCGTCCAAGAGAATTGCCGTCCATGTATAGCAGGTTGGGGTCATGAATGACAAAAGCCTCGCGGAAAGGCGCCAGTTCATCGTCTGCGTCCAGGGTTTGAGCAAAGGAGCGAGAGGGCTGAAAATTCATCGGTTCACCTGTGGCTGCACTGCAAAAACCATTAACCGCCGAGAGCACGGAGCGCGCAGGGTTGAAAATATGCAAAACCCGTATCACAAGAGCGCTTTTTCTTTGCGAAATCGGTAAACAATCTCAGCGTTCTCTGCGCGTTCTGCGGTGCAAATACCTTTTTGCAGTGGATTCAGATTATACTCTGCGTTCTCCTTTTTCCCTATATTCAACCCAATAGCCGCGCTGCGCTGGCCGTCAGGAACGTCACCACGAAGGCCGTTCCCAGCGTGATGACCACGCTCAACGTAGCCCACTTCCAACTCTTGGTCTCTTTGTAGATCGTCATGATGGTCGTGGCGCACGGATTGTGCAGCAGGCTGAATAGCATCAGGTTGACCGCCGTCAGCATCGTCCAGCCGTGACCGTTCACCAGCAAGTCGTAAATGGCTGCATTCGTGGCTGGGGCGTCAACCATCATCCCTGCCCCCATATACATCATCATCATGGTCGGGACGACGATTTCGTTGGCCGGGATGGCGATGATATAAGCGAGCAGGATGACGCCGTCCAGGCCGAATAGCAGGCCGAAGGGGTCGAGCCAGTTTGCGATGGCGGCGGCCAGGTTGGTGTCCCCGAAAGGAACGTTTGCCAATATCCAGATGACCGCCCCGGCCGGCGCAGCCGTCTGGATGGCGCGCCACAGCACGAACAGCGTGCGGTCAATCAGCGAGGTGTACAAGATGCGCCCCACGTTGGGGCGGCGATAGGGTGGCAGTTCGAGCGTGAAGGCCGAAGCCTCGCCCCGCAAGACGGTGTTGGACAGCAGCCACGACATGAGGAAGGTGAACGCCACGCCGATCAACACCACGCCGACCACTGCTCCCGCTGCGACCAGCGAGGTCAAAGCTGGGGGGAAGGAGGCCGCCACGAAAACGGTAGCCAGCATAATCAGGGTCGGGAAGCGCCCGTTGCACGGCACGAAGTTGTTGGTCAGGATGGCGATCAAGCGTTCACGCGGCGAGTCGATGATGCGCGTCGAGACCACCCCGGCGGCGTTGCAGCCAAAGCCCATCGCCATCGTCAAGGACTGTTTGCCGTGCGCGCCGGCCTTGCGGTACAGCCAATCCAGGTTGAAAGCCACGCGCGGCAGGTAGCCCAGGTCTTCGAGGATGGTGAAGGCCGGGAAGAAGATAGCCATTGGCGGCAGCATCACGCTCACCACCCAGGCCAGCCCGCGATACACGCCGTCCCACACGAAGCCGGTCAGCCACCACGGCGAACCCAGCGCCTGGAAAAGCGCTTTACCCTGGTCGCCGATCCAGAACAGCACGGTGGCGATGGCGTCTGAGACCACGTTGGCGCCCGAGACCGTCAGCCAGATCAAGGCCGCCAGCAGCGCCAGCATGATGGGCAGGCCGGTGAGCGGCGAAGTGACCAGGCGATCCACTTTCTGGTCGAAATCGTATTTCTTGTCTTGGGCGGTCTTCACTGCGCGGCGGGCGATGCGCTCGGCCTCGGCGTATAGCGACTTGACCATCTCATCGCGGAAGCCGCTGGATAAATTGTTGCGCAAGGTTTCTGCTTTGGCTAGTACGTCGTTTGGGTTCATGGTTGTTCCTTGTTATCGTATACAAGTACACACGTAGGCACGTACACAGGTCGCGGATGAAACGTGTTTACTTGTGTACCTGTCTACTGTCGTCCTTCCACCGCCATCTTCTTGCTGAATTGCACATCGGCTTGCTGCTGTCGCGCCACCAACTGCGCCAGTTCGCCATTCAACAGAGCCTGCTGCACCCGGGCGTCGCCGTCTAACAGGCGGATGGCCAGCCAGCGCGCATTCGGCACGCCAGGCGCGGCTTGCTCGATCATCGGGACGAGTTCCTGGATAGCGCGCTGGAATTCAGGGGTGCCTTCCACGCGCAGCGGCTTTACGCTCACCTTGCCCTCGATTACTTCCGCGATGGTTTGCAGCAACGCGCTGACGCCCTCGCCGGAACGCGCCGTGATGGGGATGACCGGCACGCCCAGGTCGCGCGCCAGGCTGCGGGTATCTATCTCCAGGCCTTTGCGGCGCGCCTCGTCCATCAAGTTGATGGCTACCACGACCTTATCGGTAATTTCCATCACCTGCATCACCAGGTTCAGGTTGCGCTCCAAGGCGGTGGCGTCGGTGACCACGATGGTACAGTCGGGCTGGCCGAACAGGATGAAATCGCGCGCCACTTCTTCGTCCTGCGAGGCGGACAGGAGCGAGTACGTGCCGGGCAGGTCCACCAATTTATACTTCACGCCGTTGAACTGGTAGCCGCCCTCGGCGCGCGTCACGGTCTTGCCGGGCCAGTTGCCGGTATGCTGTTTGAGCCCGGTCAGCGCATTGAAGAGCGTGGACTTGCCGGTATTCGGATTGCCGGCCAGCGCTACCACGCGATCGAAATCGCCGACCTTGATGCCCATCTGCTCCAGTTGCGCGTAGGCCGGGCAGGTTTCACAGGGGGGGGAAACGTTTGTCATAGTGTGTTCCTTTCGAGGGGGACGCAGGTACACACGTAAACATGTACACACGTTCCTTGTTTACATGCGTACCTGTCTACTTGTCTACCTGTTACCTGTCTACCTCTTTGACCCAAATCTGCGCGGCCTGATCCTTCCTCAACGCGATCAACGTGCCGCGCACGCGATAACCGCGCGGGTCGCCGAAGAAATTTCCCAGTTCAGGAGAGATCTCGGCGCCGGGCGTCAGGCCCAGGTCCAGGAAGCGGCGGCGGGTGAAGCCCTGAACGGCCTCGTCCAGCATCACAATCTTCGCGCGTTGGTTCTGTTTCAGTTCGTGCAACGGGATCGCCCCGCTGGGCATGAGCGCCTCTTCTGGCAGCGGCGCAACGTGTATATTGGCGGCCACGGCCGGCGCCAGGCGATATTCGCTTTCGCCGTCGCTCAGGACGTAGCGCTGAGGGGAACTTTCCAGGATGCGGACGGTTTGCCCAAGCCGCAGCCCCGCCGCCAGGATTTGCTGATATGCCAAGGCCGGTTCATCTTCGAGATGTACGATCCGGGCGGGACGATCTGCCTGCCAGCCCGTAACCGGCATTCCCTCAGCCCGCGGCAGGTTGCCCTCGCGGGTCGGGATGGGGTCGCCGTGCGGATCGGTGACGGGGTGGCCGAGGGCGGCGTCCAGCGCGTCGAGTTGCGCATCCGTCAGGCGGTGTTCGCGGCGATGCGCCTCGGTGTGGACTTTTTCGAGCGGCATGCGCGCCTCGTCGGCCAGGTAGCGTTCCCACAAGCGGTGCGCGCGGACAACGTGCAGCGCCCAGCGTTCGCCCTCAGCCGTCAGGTGCAGTTCAGCGCCGCGCGATTCAACCAATCCTTGGGATTCCATTGCGGCAATCAAGGCAGTAACCTTGCCGCGCGGCAGGCCGAGGTTGCCGGCCAGCGATTCGGGCGAGGCGTGGCGTCCTTGCTGTTCGCGGTCGAGCAGGTGTTTGAGGGCGTCTTCCACCTGCTCGCGCTGGCGCGCATCCTGCCAGTTTGTATACTGTTTTAGCAGCCCATAGCGCGGGAGGAAAAGGGCAAGCAGCGCGACGGCTGCCAATGCAATCCAATAAATCATTCGCGTACCTCCACAAAAACATTTTCGGTAATTGCTATTCCGATGACCGCTTCCCGCTTCCCGATTATCACGGTCAGGTTGCCGTCGAAAGGAGAGTGGGCAACGATTTCGAGCAGCGCGCCCGGCACCAGTCCCAGGCCCTCCAGGTGACGCAGCAGCGCCGGGTCGCTGGCGTCTACACGCCGAACCGTCGCCAGGCACGGCGGACGCAGTGACGCCAGCGGCGTGGACGTATCCGGCGGCATGGACAGGTCGGGGCCGGGGATGGGTTCGCCGTGCGGATCGCGCGTCGGGTTCCCCAGCGCAGCCGCCATGCGCGCCTCGAAAGCCTCCGAGATGACATGCTCCAAGCGGCAGGCCTCCTCATGCACCTCATCCCAGGAATAGCCAAGCGCCTGTACCAGCCAGGTCTCCAGCAGGCGGTGGTGGCGGATGACCTCCAGCGCGGCGCGCTCGCCAGCCTCGGTCAGCGTGACGCCCTGGTGCTTGCGATAGTCCACCAGCGGCGGCTGCGCAGAGGCCAGTTTTTGCACCATGCCGGTCACCGAAGCGGGTTTGACGCCCAACTGGGCGGCCAGGTCGTTGGTGCTGGCAGGCTGGCCGTCCCTGGTCAGTTCGAAGATGCGCTTCAGGTAGTCCTGGATGGAGGAGGTCAAAGGCTCTTGAATCATGGCTAATATATAATTTAGTTATAACTAAAAAATAGTATAACAATGACTGAATAACTTGTCAAGGAATCTGCTGCAATTTGGACGTGTGAAATAGGCGCTTCATGATGCGCATAGCGAAGCGCTGGTGATTTAGTATGTTGTAGCAACAAATAGCGTGATCATTAAGCCCCCAAAACCTTCGGGATGTTTCAACAGGCTATCCCGAACTCAATTTAACAAGGTCATCCTTTAAGAGCGCCAGCCAATACGCCGCGGATAAAGTATCTCCCTAAAAATAAGAAGATCAGTAATGGAACAGAAACAGTCAAAAGGGAGGCAGCCATTTGTAAGTTGTATGGTGATATCGTGCTTCCCTGGGTCATTGCCATAGCGACTTGGACGGTCTGGGTTTTGGGGGTGACTAGCGTCAGGCCAATAAAGAATTCATTCCATACTTGGGTAAAAATGATGATTGCTACGGAGGCATAGGCTGGCAAAGAAATAGGGACAACAACTTTGAAAAAGATTTGTATTTTGGATGCACCGTCTACTTCGGCGGCTTCTTCCAGTTCTCGTGGGATGCCCAGGAAGAAGGTTCCCATCAAGACGGAAGCCAAGGGCACATTGATGATCATATAGCATAAAATTAATCCAAGGTGTGAATTGATCAGGCCAGTCTTGGCTGTAATTGTGGTCAGCGGGATAATGACTGCCTGGTATGGTAGGTAAAGAGCAATGCCTACCAAAATGAAAATAATGCGGGTAAAGGTTGACTTGGCGCGGCTAAGATAGTACCCCCCAATTCCTCCGAAGAAAGCGGTCAAAAAAGTTACAGATACCGTGATGATGGTCGAATTTATGATGGGGCGTTTCATGGGGATCAGAAAATCCCGACTGCCAAACAACGCATCAGTGTAATTCTTGAACTGTGGTTGGCGAGGAAGCGCCAGGTAAGTTCTTTGTGTGATCTCTGGGAGTGTCTTCAGGGAGTTGGTCATCATGACGTAAATGGGAAGAATATATGCACAGGTTAGGACGACGAGAACAACCAAAACGATTAACTTAAGGGTTATGTTTTTGCTTTTCATTCGAACCACTTCCTGAATGCATAGATAGTGTATGGAATAACAAGGATAAACGCAATAAGGAATATGATCACACCAATTGCGGCGCCAGCAGAAGCGAGTCGTTGATCGTATGCGGTGACGATCATGTTCGTTGCCAGTACGTCTGTAGCAATTCCTGGACCTGTCCTGGTGACAATCCAAACAATATCAAAAACTTTCAAAGAACTAATCAGCAAAAGTGATACCAAGACCATGAGACCGGCACGAATGTTAGGAATGATCACGGAGAAAAGAATCTTGATCTTGGATGCTCCATCAACAGTGGCTGCTTCGATCATTTCTTGTAGTTCAGTAGTGCGAAAAGAAGATTGAACAATGATGACTGAAAAACCCAAATACTGCCAGATGAAGATTACGATCAGCCAATAAGTAGCCATATCTGGGTTGTTGGTAAACGTAAATGGGGACTGAATGCCCAGCGAGCCAAGTATGGTATTGAATACGCCCTTCTCGGGTTGATACATCCATGACCAGATCGTCCCAGTTACCACAAAAGACATGGCTACGGGATATAAAATGAGCGTTCTGACGTATGCTTCTACGCCTCGAAATGGGGCTAATTCCAGCAAGTAAGCCAGGAGTATCGCGGCCATGGCGGTTGGTAACACCCCTAAAATCAGCCATTTCAGATTGTTTTGAACATCCACCCAAAATCGGCTTTGCCCAAATAAAAATTTATACCATTTCAGCCCGGTGAAAGTATAGTCTACATTGATGTTAACCCAATCAGCCATGGAAACGTAAAAATTCCAGACCAGGGTGCCATACAGGATGAGTAAAAAAAGAAGAAGCGGTAATGTAAAAACCAGAAATTCTGAAAGTATTGCCCACATCCTGCGCAGTTTATGTTTTTTGATTGCGGCCATATTGTTTCCTGTGCTTGTCTATTTTGCCCGGTAGAAAGAGATTATCACCACTGTCCTGTTCAAGTAGGGACACGTGAAAAGCGCGTGTCCCTACTTGCGATTGTATTACCAACAACACATGTGAGCCTCTACCTATTAAGAGGTGGGACTCACCGGTGTTTTATGGCCACTGATACCAGGCTGCGCCTTCCTTGACATTGAAGACTTCCATCATATCGGCCGTTGCCTTGATGGTACCCTCGACATCCGGGGTTGTGTCAGCAAAGAAGGTCGAAATGATGACCCGGTATTGCACCTGGGCAGCATTGGGCAAGATGGTGCCATGCTGATCCAAGATCAATTTGTCAGGATTTTTGCTGACATATTCCTGCATCTCCTGGCGAATTGGATCTGGGAATTCCGTGGGGTCAATGTCGGTGCGAGCGAACAAGCCGCCCTGGGTGACATCGGTCGGAATCTGCAACTCAGGCGATGCTACAACATTCAGCCAGGCCTGGCACTCTTCTGGATCAGGAGCGCCAACAGTGCATCCATAAGTGTCTGGATGGAAGAGCAGGATGCGATCAGGAACCGTAGGATAGTTTACAGCGCCAAAATCGACGCCCGGTTGCCAGTTGGAGCCTTTCACAAAGGCGCCAATCGCCCAGGTGCCCATGATCGTCATAGCGGCTTGTCCAGAACCGACCGCGCTGACGGCTTGGTCCCAGGTCAGGCTGGAATGGTCGCTCATGTTGGAGTAGGCTTGCAGGGCAGCAAACTTTTCCAGCGATTCCTTGAAGATGGGATCGTTGGCAACGTCAATTTCGCCCTTGAAGAACTTGACGTAGTACTCAGGACCACCCAATTCAAGCATGATGGTATCGAGTACAAAGACATCCGACCAGTTGTCCTTTGAACCCACAGCAAGGCAGACCATATCAGGCTTGGCAGTTTTGATGGCTTTGCAGGCTGCGATGAACTCATCGTATTTGGTTGGAGCGCTGAGGCCTAACTCGTCGAACAGTTTTTTGTTGTAGTACAGGATGTTCTCCAGGTGCATGTTCAACGGAACTGAATAGGGATGTCCGTCAATGGTAACTGCGTTGAGCAGCGGTTTGGGGATTACATCTCCATAGCCGGTGGATGCGTAGAAGTCATCCAATGGTTCCAAAACACCGCTGTCTACATAGTCTTTCAGTTCCGCGCCGCCCAGGGTCTGGAATGTGTCCGGTGGGATGCCCGCGGTAATGCGAGCCTTCAAGACAACACGGTGTTCAGTGCCGCCGCCGCCGGGGACGGGGTTCTCCACGATAGTGATGTCGGGATAAGCAGCATTCATAGCCGCAAACATGGCATCCGCTGCTTCACGCTCGCCGGGCGCTGTCCACCAGTGGAAGATTTCCAGTTTCTTCTCCTTGGGCTCGGGGGTCGCCGTTACAACTACTTGGACTTCCTTTGTCTCAACGATTGTCACAGGCGTTGGGGCCGGTCCACAAGCAGAAAGCACTGTAGAGGCGATCATCAGTAAAGCCATCAGGCTAAACCAGATCTTTTTAGACATTTTCTACTCCTTTCTTGTGATAGTGCGAATCATGAAATGACGGTCTGTATTTGATTTCTGATTTTCACCTCCTATTCACTAATTTTGTATATTCGGCACAAAGAACCGAACTAACCGCCTTGCATGAATTCATAAAAGATACCTGACTTGTGCGTTGAATCCCGGTCGCTTTTCTTAACCCAATTTGGACCAAATTGGGTGGTTAAGATAGACGGGGAGTTATTATGTTGGAACAACAAACTATTTAAATTATATAACGTTAGAGAAAAAAGTCAATAAGTTATAGGCCAAATACGGTACATAACGAACCGGTAGCGCGGCTATGCTCAGCCCTCAAAGAGGCGGGCCTTTTTTACAAAGCATATTCAAAAAGATGAATGTAATGCTGTACTGATGACATTCTGCCTTTCCAAAGGCAGAAATTGAGCGTAAAATCTTATTCAGAAAATTGAATGTGAGTTCAGCCATGAACGAATATACGAACGAAATCACCCTGTTGAAAGCCCTCAGCCACCCGGCGCGGCTGGCGATTCTGGAAGCCCTGCGTCTGGGCGAGGCGTGCGTCTGTCACCTGGAGGCGCTCTTCGGCTGGCGGCAGGCCTACATCTCCCAGCAGTTGATGGTGCTGCGCGCCGCCGGTCTGCTGACCGACCGCCGCGAGGGCTGGAACGTCTACTACCGCGTCACCCGGCCCGAAATCTACACCCTGATTGACGCCCTGCACCAGGTCAGCCAGAACGGAGAAACAGCGTCCCTTTCTCTCCTCGTCCCCTCCTGCACTTGCCCGCGCTGCCAGGAAAAAGGCGCCAGGCGATTCAACAAACACCTTCACCTCGAAGAGGTTAATCCCACCTTATGAACATTCTCTCATTTCTCACAAACATGCTCTATGGCGGCCTGGGTAACCTGGCCGCTTACCTGGCCGCGCACGTCCTGCTGTGCCTGCTGCCGGCCTTCTACATCGCCGGGGCAATGACCGCCCTCATCCCTAAGGAGACGGTCACCCGCTTTTTGGGGCGCAACACGCTCAAATTCATCTCATACCCGGCCGCGGCTGTGGCCGGATTCCTGCTGGCGGTCTGTTCCTGCACCGTCATCCCGCTTTTTGCCGGAATCTACAAGAAGGGCGCCGGCCTCGGCCCGGCCATCACCTTCCTGTTTGTCGCTCCGGCCATCAACATCCTGGCGCTGGCCTACACGGGCGGGGTGATCGGCATGGACTTGGCCATTGCCCGCCTGGTACTTTCGCTGGCCTTTGGCATCGGCATCGGTCTCATCATGGCGCTCATCTTCCGCAAGGCGGATATTGCCCACGATCAAGCCACCGATGCCCTCTTTGCCGGCAAGGCCTCCATGCGCCGGGCGGCGATCGTTTTCTTGCTGGTACTGGTCTTCCTGCTGGTGGCTGGCACCTTCCAAGTGGATTTCCTGAAGCACACCTATGCCCAGATCACGCTGCCCGTCTCCGGCGTGGATACCTTCCAGGCCTGGCTCTACAAACTCGTCCCCTTTGACCCGGCACGCGGCGAGGAAGGCGTCACTGCTCAGGGAGCGCTGCTCATCGTCATGCTTGCTCTCATCGGTCTGACCTCCTGGAAAGGCATCGAGAAGATTTTTGACGGTTTCAACATCTGGACATGGATTTCCACTGCTCTGGTGGGGCTGACCCTGCTCATCGCCGCTCTGGGCGTGACCCCGCAAGCGGGCGCGCTGACTCTTGGCCTGACCGGCAAGTTCTTCGGCGTGCTACTTTCGCTCATTGCCCTTGGCCTCCTGCTCAAGTTTGGCCTGACCGAGGATGAGAGCCGCGATTTCTTGTGGGAATCCTGGCGCTTTGTCAAACAAATCTTCCCGTTGCTCATCGTCGGCGTCTTTGTGGTGGGGATGATCCGCGTGCTGATCAAGCCGGAGTGGATTGAGGCAATCGCCGGGCAGAATACCCTGCTGGGCAACCTGGTTGGCGTGCTCTTCGGCGTCTTCATGTACTTCCCCACCCTGGTGGAAGTGCCGATTGCGCAGATGTTCCTCAGCCTGGGCATGCACCGCGGCCCCCTGCTGGCCTATCTCATCTCTGACCCCGAGCTCAGCCTGCAGAGTATTCTCATCACTGCTACCATCATCGGCCGCCTGAAAGCCTGGATCTACGTCTTCTGGGTGGCGCTCTTCAGCACGCTGGCCGGCCTCATCTACGGCGCCTGGGTGGACGGCGCCAGCCTGGGCCTGGTGGCGCTTTACCTGGCGCTCTTCCTGGCCCTGCTGGCCGGCATGCTCTGGCTGGTCAACCGCCGAAACAAACAAAAAACTGTATCTGTTCCTGCCGACTAATCTTCCTCCCTGCTACTCTCTACTCTCTTCACACAAGGAGTCTCTTATGCTTACCATCAAAGTTCTCGGTTCGGGTTGTGCAAACTGCAAACGTGTCGAGCAGATTGCGCAAAAGGTCGTTGGCGACCTGGCCATCGAGGCCCAAATCGTCAAAGTGACCGACTACAACGAAATCATGAAATACAACATCCTGTCCACGCCAGGGCTGGTCATTAATGATAAAGTCGTCTCCTCTGGGCGCATCCCCACCCCGGCGGAGGTGACCACCTGGGTGACTACTGCGCTGATGGAACAATAAGCCTATTCTACAATCCCGCCCGGCTTGTCGAAATCACAGGCAGGGTGGGGGTTGCATTGAGCGTATTCTGTCATTTTTCGTGCAATATTATTCTCCGCTACGGAGAGTAAGCGAGCATCTTCATGGAAACTTCTTCTGTACTAATCCTGGCCGTGATCCTTGCTTTTTTGATCGCGTTCATCTTTTCGATGTTTGGTCAGGGCGGCGGCTCGGTCTATTCTCCCCTGCTCATCCTGCTGGGGTATTCGGTGCTGATTTCATCTTCCACATCGTTGGTCTTGAATCTGATTACTTCACTCTCGGCGGGATACATCTTCTACCGCAAGAAGATGATTGACTACAAAACATCATTCATCTTTGCGCCTGGGATTTCGCTTGGCGCTTTTGGGGGCGGAGCCTTATCGAAGTATTTCGATACGACCTTTCTCCTGTGGTTGTTCTTTGCCTTCCTGGTCATTCTGGGCGCAAGGATGATTTATTCCTACTGGGAAAAAGAGAGAAAAGAGGAGACCGTCCGCGGACCGCTTTCCTCCGGCGAAGTCGTCCTTGTAGCCGTTGTGGGGCTGGCGGTAAGTTTTCTGGCAGGTTTGTTGGGAGTGGGCGGCGGAGTCCTGATCGTGCCGTTTATGGTGTACGCGCTCAAATTTCCGACCAAAATCGCGGCAGGCTCCTCGCACCTCATCATCTCCTTTTCTGCGCTGGCAGGAATCCTCGGCCACGCCGCCTCGTCTAATTTCAATTCTTGCAGTTCATCTGGATTTTCCGGGTTCCGGCGCAGGA
>JBBITF010000048.1:1553-21847 GCA_037440925.1 Chloroflexota bacterium | reverse complement strand
GTACCGTCGCTCACGGTGACATCCCCGGTGGGTGCGCCGCTGCCGGGCGCTGTGACCGCAACTGCGTAGTTGACTGTCACTGCCTGGCCGACCACGGACGGATCGGGCGTGTCATTGGTGATGGTCGTGGTGGTGGCGGCCTGGTTGACGGTATGCGCTTCGATATCGCTACTGGTTGTGTGGGTTGCGTCGCCGCTATAAGTGGCGGTCAGGGTCTTAGCGCCGACCGAGGTAAAGGTGACATCGCAATTGCCTGTACCGCCGGATAAGGTAATCGTGCAGTTCGTATCCGCGCCGGTGATGTCCACTGTGCCGGTTGGAGTTGCCCCGCCGGAAACCGTGACAGAGACATTGACAGTCCCGCCGGTGACCGAAGGGTCGGGTGTATCCGTGTCAATGGTGGTCGTGGTAGGTGAAATGACGACCAATTCGAACGCACCCCGGTCGCAATTCGCGCCCTGCGGGCGGGCAGTGCCGCGCTGGTCGGTCGCCACTGTCGTTCCGCTATAGTCGGTACAGGCGCCCGCCGCATCATAGATATTGCCCCAATCGGCTGGGGGCGGCGCGGAGATGGCCAGCGTCTGGGTCGGCCCGCCATTGTCCGCCAGCGTCAGCGCCTGCCCAAAAGCAGTGGAAGCGGCAGCGCCGCAGGCGTTACCGCCGGCTGCGTTGCCCTCGACCAGGTTGTCGGTGATCGTGTCCGTGTCTGCCCCGCTGAAACAGTTCACAGTGGTGGTGAGCGGGTTCACCAGGTAACTGCGGAAGATGCGCAGGGTGCTCGCGCCGGCGTCCGTTACGTGGACATCGCTGCCGTTCCCAGCGGTGGCGGTGTTGTTGGAAAACGACGAGAAGGAAATATTGGTCGTCCCGCCAACCGACCGGACGGCGCCGCCCACGGCTGCGGTGTTGCCGTAAAAAGTGCTGTTGGTGATCGTGACTGTGCCGCCGCCGGTGCGATAGATTGCCCCCCCATCGTCGCCAGTCGCCGCATTATTGTAAAATGTGCTGCCAGTGATCGTTAGACTGCCAGCATTATTTTGATAGTACGCGCCGCCATCGTTATTTCCTGTTGCTGCATTGTTGTCGATCATGCTATCTATGATCGTAACTGTGCCGCCTCGGTTTCGTATGGCCCCGCCATTGCCTCCAGCGCTGGCGCTGGTGACCCGGATCGTGTCGAGCGTAAGCGTTCCAGTATTGGTTACATCAAAGACGCGCTCATTGAAGCCTGCTACTGTATCAGGGTCAATGATAGCCAGTGTATCCCCGCTGGCCTGGATGGTGATATTGGACGTAACATCCAGGTCGCCAGTTCCCCCAGCGGTAAGTGTAAGCGTATAAGTCAAGCCGCTGGTCAGGGTGATGGTATCGGCGCCGCTGCCAGCGCTACAACCTTGATAGGCCGCATCAGTGTTGGCAGCAATGATTGCCTCGCGCAGAGAGCAATTGCCATTGGCGGTATTTTCATCGGTCGTAATATTGACGGTGATGGATGCTGCATAGGCCGGGCTGATCGGCATGGCCGCCAACGCCAGCAGGGTAATCATCAGGGCTGCAATGAATCTGGTTGTCCAGCGTGAGAAAAGGTTCGTGTGCATGTGTCACTCCCAAAAAATAGGATTTCGCAGGAAAGCGAAAAGCGCGAATCCCATGCGCCCATCCCAAAGTACATGTCTTTGTAAAGCGCGCAGGTTTAGATTTCGAAATAGATTTTTAAAATAATTTTACGTTGGAAGCGCCAATTTCTTTAAAAGTGAAATTTTCATTAAAAATATACTCCTGCTTGTATTTATGAAAGCATTTTACAAATAAACTTAAATAAATTATAAGAAAGTTGTTGGATTGGCTGGTTATAATCGGCATCCATGATGGATAAAGCCCCCAAAGCCTCCTTGCAAGACAAACTCAAAGCCCTGGGCGTCAAGGTCGGCGCGCTCGACCTGCCCGCCCCGCAGCGCAAACGCAACCCTGCCGGGGATGGGTTGGCCGGCCTAGACGGACGCTTCGTCTCCACCGCGCGCGGCGAGGTCTTCGTTCACGAGGAGACCTACGGCGCAGACGACCGGCACGGGCGCGCGCCGCTCGCCAGCGACGTTCCGCTCGACTTGCTGGCCGAATGGGCCAGGGATCCCCGCCTGCCCGATATGCCCCTGGAGGCCTTTGCCTTCCTGGATACCGAGACCTCCGGCATGGCGGGCGGCACGGGGACGTACGCCTTCCTGGTGGGCGTCGGGCGCTTCGAGACGGACGCCTCGGGACGCACCTTCCGCCTGCTACAGTTCTTCATGCGCGATCCTGGCGAGGAGGCGGCCCTGCTCGAGGCCCTGGCCGGTTTCCTGGCGCCCTGCGCGGCATTGGTTACCTATAACGGCAAGGCCTTCGACGCGCCCCTTCTCCGCACCCGCTACACGCTGCACGACATTCCCTGTCCCTTCGATGATTTCGCCCACGTAGACCTGCTGCCGCTGGCGCGCCGCCTGTGGCGCGACCGCCTGCCCTCGCGCACGCTCAAGTACATAGAAGAAAATGTACTCGGAGCGCCGCGCAGCAGCCAGGAAGTGCCAGGCTACGAGATCCCCTGGCTGTACCTCGACTACCTGCGCAGCGGCGACGCCGCCCCGCTGGCTGGCGTGTTCTACCACAATGCCATGGACGTGGTGGCGCTGGCGGCCCTGCTGGCGCACGCCGCCGCCCTGCTGCATGATCCGTTCGACGGGCGCATCCAGCACGGGCTGGACGTGGTCGCGCTGGCCAGGTTGTACGAAGACCTGCGGCGCTGGGACACAGCCGCCCGCCTGTACGAACGGGGGCTGGAGATGGCTCTGGAGGAAGATGATTTCTGGGAAGCGGTGCGCAGGCTCTCGGTCCTGCAAAAGAGGCGCGGCAACCTGGAACAGGCCGTCGGCTGGTGGGAGCAGGCCGCCGCGCAGGGTCACATCTACGCGCACGTCGAACTGGCAAAGTTCTACGAGCACCGCCGCCGCGACATCCCTGCCGCGCTGAGTTGGGCGCAATCCGCATTGGACAAACTCGCCTCCAGCAACATTGCGCCTTACGTTCGTGCGCACTGGCAGGCCGACCTGGAACGTCGCCTGGCGCGCTTGACAGGGAAAGCAAACCGCCAGGCAAATCAAGCCGGGCAGAGAGCGTGAGTCTTTGCTAGGCTTTGGCTTGCGGGGCCAACGCTGCCAGTTCGGTGCGCAGTTTTTCGATGATAGCCGTATTGCCGCCCTCGTCGCCCAGTTTGGCAAGTTGCTCTTTTTTGTGCGCCAATTCGCCGCAGACTTGATAGAAGCGGGAAGTAGCAAAATAGGAACCGGCTGTCAGCGCGCTCAGGCGTGCGCCGGTTTGCGCGAACGACAGGGCAGTTCGATATTGAGCGGGAGAGATCAGGCCGCTGTTGACCTCCTCTTGCAGGCGCCGTTGTAAAATTTTACGCTCATTGAAAACCATCCAGACAATAAAAATGAACATAAAGAACCATCCCGCCCAATCAATGGCCGTGCCGATTGCCAATCCCTCCAGGCCGCCGATGAGTCCGCCAAAGGTGTTGTGGAAGGCGTGCGCCATGATTGCTGCGCTAAAGCCGGCGATTACCGCGATCAATTTGACCAGCGGATTGCGGTTCATGCGCGCTACGGCCAGGCCGATGCCGGTGAACGCTGTGTAAAATGGATGCTGCCAGCCCACCAGCACAACGCGGATGAAGACCAGCGCCCACAAGCCTTCCCAGCCGCCTTCCAGGTAGCCTCTTTCATAGATGTACAACACATTTTCGATGGCGGCAAATCCCAGCGCCGTGACGCCGGCGTAGATGATGCCATCCAGCACAGAGTCGAATTCTTTGCGAAACAGGAAGAACACCGTCAAGACCGCCAATCCCTTCAAACTTTCTTCTACAATAGGCGCAATGAGGGAAGCCGTGGCCAAGTCGGTGGCGCCTTCTGAGCCAGTGACGATATACACGCCTAGCCCCAGGACGGTGTTGATGATATATGCGCCGCCCCCGGCTATGATGACGCCCCAGAAGAATGCCGCTCCCAGCAAGATTTTTGGCTCTTTCTCATAGCGGTCGAGCCAATTGACGAAACCGGCAAACAGGAGCATAGGCACAAAGCCAAAGAAAATCGAAACGAGTAATGACATGATGGACCTCCAGATGCAGGCGAGATGCAAAAAAATTTTCCCCATCTTACCAGAGTTTTGTTTTTCAGGCATCGCTGGCCTGGAAAGTACCCAGAATGGGTATTGCCAAATCCAGGCCGAACTGGGCAAAATGACGTTGTAAACCGTTGGATTTGGCAATCCAACGGAGCAATAGGGCAATTTTCAAGTCTTCTCCGACAGGCTGTTAGGGCCTGCTGAATAGTTACCTTTGAAAGGCAAATTTGCGTGGAAGGGCAGGCGGTTACCAAATTTCTCGCTATCCCTGTGTCATCTTTTTGTCAGGCAGGATATAATCGAGCGCGTACTGGTTGCCGCGGCTAAGCGGCAGAAAGAGACCCTTATGACAGATGCCCCTACTCTCTACGCGATTACAGAAGATGAAATTGACTTGAACGCTCTGCTCGAGCAGATTACCCTGCCTTCGACCGGCGCAGCGGCGATCTTTACCGGCATGGTGCGCGGTGTGACACGGCGCGACCATCCACACGAAACCATTTTCCTGGAGTACGAGGCTTATCGCCCGATGGCTGAGGAGAAAATGAAGCAGGTGGCCGTCGAAATTCGCGCCCGCTGGCAAACCATCGAGGGGATTGCCATTGTGCAGCGCGTTGGAAAACTGTATCCGCGCACGCCTACGGTGCTGGTGGCTTGCACGGCGCCGCATCGGGATACGGGTGTGTTCGAGGCGGCGCGCTATGGCATAGACCGTTTAAAGGAAATCGTTCCAGTTTGGAAGAAGGAGGTCGGCCCGAACGGCGAAGAGTGGGTGGAGGGCGATTACTTGCCACAGCCCGGCGAGTAACCCAAGTGTCAATTGTCACATTGTCTTGTACAGAGTAGAATTACGAGACAAAGCATGACCGAACCCGCCTCTCTTCCTGTGATTGAGTTACGCGAGGTAGTCAAAACGTACTCCACCGCTGCCGGCGATTTTACCGCCTTGAAGGGCGTCAGCGCCCAGGTGGCCGCCGGTGAGTTTTTGGGCGTGCTGGGCAAATCGGGCGCCGGGAAGTCTACCCTGCTCAACATGATTACCGGCGTAGATGACCTGTCCAGCGGGGAGGTCATCGTGCGCGCCAACGGTGAAGCGGTTTCTGTTCATACCCTGGACGAAGACGCGTTGTCGCTGTGGCGCGGGCAAACATTGGGGATTGTCTATCAATCGTTCCAGTTGCTGCCGATGCTCACTCTGCTCGAAAATGTGATGCTGCCCATGGATTTATGCGGGCTGTATCACCCGCGCCGCAGCCGAGAGCGCGCCCTGGAATTGCTCGATAGAGTTGAACTGGCCGAACACGCCGATAAATTACCGGCTTTCATCTCTGGCGGCCAGCAGCAGCGGGTTGCCATTGCCCGCGCTCTGGCCAACGACCCTCCCATCCTGGTTGCCGATGAGCCGACCGGCAGTTTGGACTCGGTCACTGCCGACCATATCTTCGAGGTGTTCGAGCGCCTGGTCAGGGAGGAAGGCAAAACCATCGTCATGGTCACGCACGATAAAACCCTGGCGCCACGCTTTAGCCGCACCTTGCGCCTGGCAGATGGCCAGTTCGTAGTCGGGGAGGAGGAAACGCTCGAAGGCGCGGAAGCCAACTCCGAGCGTAGAAAGAAGCGAGGCTGGTTATGGTGACGGCAGAGGCCCTCATCCAAATGCGCGGCGTGGTCAAGACCTTCAAAAACGCGGCCGGTTCTTTCACCGTCCTCAAGGGCATTGATTTGGATGTCCAACGCGGCGAGTTTGCGGCCATAATTGGCAAGTCTGGCTCTGGGAAATCTACCCTCTTGAATATGATGACCGGCATTGACCATCCCAGCGGGGGGCAGGTGGTCATTGGCGGCGTAGACATCTACCGTATGAGCGAGAGTCAACGCTCGCTTTGGCGCGGGCGTAATTTGGGAATCGTCTTCCAATTCTTTCAGTTGCTGCCCATGTTGACGTTGCTCGAAAATGTCATGCTGCCTATGGACTATGTAGGGCTGTATGATTTCGACGAGCGCCCGCGCCGCGCCATGCAATTGCTCGAAATGGTGGGGTTGGAGCAGGTGGCGCATAAACTCCCGCTGGCCGTTTCCACCGGTCAGCAGCAAGCCGCCGCCATTGCCCGCGCTCTGGCGACCGACCCTCCCCTGCTGGTGGCCGATGAGCCGACCGGCAACCTCGATTCGCGCGCCGCCGACGCCATCATGGACTTGTTCGACGAATTGGTGAGAAAGGGCAAGACCATTGTGATGGTTACACATGATCCTTCGGTAACCTCGCGCGCCTCGCGTACCATTACCATTTCAGATGGCCTGCTCATCAATGAGACGGTCGCCCGCGCTTTGCCATTGTTGACCCATCCGCAGATGTTGAAGGTGACGCAAAAGTTGGAGCGCCGCCAATTTGCGGCCGGGCAGACCATTCTTCACAAAGACGAACACGTTGGACATTTTTTCTTGATCGAGCGCGGCGAGGTGGTGATCGTCTTGCAGGGGCGGCGGCGCGAAGATACGGTCATTGCGCGCCTGGGAGCGGGCAATTTCTTCGGCGAGATCGAGTTGGTAAAGGGGGGGAAGTCCATTGCCAGCGTGCGGGCGGCGCCCGAAGGAGAGGTGGAATTGCTGGCATTGGCGCGCGCCGATTTCGAGCAGATGTTGGCCGAGTCGCCGCTCACCCAAGAAGCCATTTCTAAACTGGTGCAGGAACGCTTGCGCGAACACAAGGTTGCCGACCGGCGCAGGAAATGGAGGCCGTTTGGCTAATGCCATCAACCAGACCGACCCTCGCCTGCTGCCGCGCGTGCTGTACATCGAAGATCAGGAGGAAGCGCGCGCCCTGGTGCGCCGCCTGTTGCAAGGCAGGTACCTGGTACTGGAAGCCTCTGACCCTCTGAATGGCTTGCATCTGGCCGAAGAAACCCACCCCGACCTGGTGTTGCTCGATGAAAACCTGCCGCACATGAAGGGGAGTGAAGTGGCCACCCGTTTGCGCACTATCCTGCCAGAGGCCCGCCTGGTCATTATCTCGGCAGATGCCAGCGAGCCTGCCCGTCAGCGCGCACTGGCAGCCGGAGCAGCCGGCTTGATTGCCAAGCCTATTGACGTGGATACTTTTGCCGAACAGGTGCATTCCTTCTTTAGCGGCAAACGCGAGCAACTGGACCAACCCGAACATTACCTGCAAATCTATCAGCAGGAGTTGGTGCAGCGCCTGGAAGAAAACATCCGCCAACTGACCCGCTCGGTCGAGCATAACCAATACCTTTTGCAGCAGAACAGCGTCATGCTGGCTATGCTCGAACGGCGCAATAAATTGTTAGAGGCCGCAGCCCGCGTTGGACAGGCAGTCACCTCCATCCTCGATTTGGATGAATTGCTCAACCGAACGGTGGACATCATTTGCAGCGAATTCGACCTGTACTATTCCGGCATTTTTCTGGTTGCGCCCGATGGCCAGTGGGCCGACCTGCGCGCAGGCTATGGCAAGGCCGGGGCGCAGATGCTGGCTCGATCCTTTCGATTGCGAATAGATGAAAATTCGATGATTGGTCAAGCCATCTTGCGCCAACAGGCGCAAATCGCATTGGCCCTGGACGGAGAAACGCCCCATTTCAAAAACCCCTATTTGCCGGATACCCGTTCCGAAATTGCCTTGCCCCTGGCGATAGAAAAGCGCGTCTTGGGGGCGCTCACGGTGCAAAGCAGCCAGTCGAATGCCTTTAGCCAAGAAGACATTACCAGCCTGCAAAGCATGGCCGACCAGGTCGCCATTGCCATCAACAACGCCCGCCTGATGCAGGAACTCGACGCCGCTAATGCTGAATTGCTGCGCACCAAAACCTTCGAGGCCATCGCTACCGCTACCGGTGAGGCCATCCACTGGGTAGGCAACAAAGCCGCGCCTATTCCGGGCAGCGTCCAGCGCTTGCGTGAAGACTTGGGCTACCTCCTGGCTTTGTTTTCCATGTTCCAGCATTCTCCTCCGCCAGAAATGCAAGCGGCTGCCCGAGCGCTTCTTGAACAGGCTGCCGCCCTGGGTGTGCCGCTGGACGACCTGGCTGCAGCGCTGCGTTCCTATCCTGCGCGGCGCTTGCAGGCTGTGTTGGACATCGAATCGCTGTACGAGGATTTGCAGATTATCGAAAACAGCGCTGTCACCATCCTGGACATCAAAGAGGGACTGATTGGCCCGGCCCGTCAGCGTCACCCCGTCTCGTTCTCTCTGACCGATTTGCTTGCCTCCACGCTCACGAACATGGGATTCCCCCCCGGCGTGGTCCAGACCGCCTGGCCCCCCGACCTGCCGCCGGTCTTTTGCGACCCGCGCCAGGTGGAACAGGTTTTCAACAACTTGCTCAAGAACGCTTGGGAAGCCCTGGAAGGGCAGCAACATCCCAGGATTTGGCTCAATGCCCGGCTGGGAGATGAACCGAATACTGTATTGGTAACGGTCAAAGATAACGGCCCAGGCATCCCCCCCGAAATCCAGGATAAAGTATGGGTTTCCTTTTTCACCACCAAAGGCGGGCGCGGCGGCACCGGGTTGGGACTTTCGGCTTGTATGCAAATTGTGGCGCAAAATGGCGGTAAAATCTGGCTGGAAAGTGAGCCGGGCCAGGGAGCGGCATTCTTCGTCTTGCTGCCGGTTGCGCCGCGTACGTGAATCCCTCATATCTACTCTCTCTACTACTCTCTACTCCCTACTCTCTACTCTCTGACTTAGGAGTTGCTTATGACAACCGTATTGCTCGTTGACGACGAAAAACTGGTGCTGCGCAGTTTAGAGAAGACTCTCCTGCGCGCCGGTTACGATGTGCTGACGGCGGTGGATTGCCCCAGCGGTAAACAGACTTTTGCCGATCACATGGAACAGGTAGATATTGCCATTCTGGACTTAAACATGCCCGATTTCCAGGGCCAGTCCAGGCCTGGCTCGGGCCTCGACCTGCTGGCCGAATTGAAAAAGCAAAAACCAACTCTGCCGGTTGTCATTCTTACCGCTTATGATGAGGTCAACAAGGCCAAAGATTCGGTCTCCGGCGGCGCTAGCGCCTTTTTCGTCAAAGGGCGCGAACAGGGGTTGGTCGAATTGATACAATCCATTTTGAATGAGAGGTAAATCATGTCAACTGACCTGCAACGTCATACCACCCTGCTCAAGGCCTCAGCCCGCGCGGCGCGGCTGATTACTATGATTCTTGATCCGCAGGAACTCCTTCAGCGCACAGTGGATATTATCTGCGATGAATTTGGATTTTATTATGCCGGCGTTTTCTTGATCGAACCCAGCGGCCGGTACGCGGTGCTGCGCGCGGGGCGCGGCGAGGCCGGCAAGGCGATGCTGGCCGAGGGACATAAACTAGCCGTGGGCGGCAATTCGATGATTGGGGCTTGCATTCAAAACCGCCAGGGACGCATCGCCCTGGACGTAGGCGCAGAAGCAGTCTTCTTCCAAAACCCACACTTACCCAATACCCGCTCTGAGATGGCGCTGCCCTTGATTGTAGCCGGCGAACCTATCGGCGCTCTAACCGTGCAAAGCGTCGAGGAAGCCGCTTTCCATGAAGAGGATATTGCTGCCCTGCAAACGATGGCCGACCAACTGGCAGTTGCCATTCACAATTCTAATCTGCACCGCGAAAAGCAGGATCTCTTGCGCCAGGCTGAGCGCCGTTCGCGCTTGTTGCAGGCCGCCAACCGCGTGGGCAAAGAGGCCGCTTCGATCCTGGAATTGGATGCGCTGCTCCCGCAAATCGTCAACATCATTTGCGATACGTATGGTTTCTATTACGCAGGGATTTTCCTGCTGGACGAGAGCGGGGAGTGGGCGGTGTTGCGCGCGGGTTACGGAGAAGCCGGCAAAGCCATGCTGGCCGAAGGACACCGCTTGAAGGTAGGCCCCGGCTCGATGATTGGCGCGGCCATCGCTTTTGGCGAAGCGCGCATTGCGTTAGACGTAGGTGAGGAGCGCGTCCATTTCAAGAATCCGCATTTGCCGCATACCCGCTCCGAAATGGCCCTGCCGTTGATTTTTGGCAAGCAGGTGCTAGGCGCCGTGACGGTGCAAAGCGTGGAAGAGCGCGCTTTCAGCCAGGATGATATTACAACCCTCTTGACCATGGCCGAACATCTGGCGGTTGCCATCAACAATGCCCGCACGCTCGAAGCCCTCAAGCAGGCCCATGCCGAAATCCTGCGCGCTAAAGTCTTCGAGGCGCTCACCACCGCCACGACCGAGGCCATCCACTGGATTGGCAACAAGGCTCTTCCCATCTCGATGACCGTGACCCGTTTGCAGGAAGAAATAGCCGATGGAAAGGTGGATGTGGACTCGCTGCGCGAAGACCTGGAGATGATTGCCGAGAGCGCGGAGCAGATTACTCAGGTCAAAGAACAGTTGATTGGCGCGGTGCGCGAACAGGCTCCACGCCCGCTTTTGCTGGCCGATATTTTGCGCACGGCCATGCTCCAGCGCGGCCTTGACCTGTCTATGCTGGAGATGTCCATTGCGCCCGAAGCCGCATACACAGTTGCCGATAGCGCTCAGTTGGTGCGCGCCTTAGGCAATTTGCTGCAAAACGCAGCCGAAGCCGGGGCTAAAACCATCCGCGCCCAGGCAGAATTGGCAGACGAACGCGGAATGCTACGCCTTGTGCTGGCGGATGATGGCGCCGGCATGTCTGCCGAGAATCTTTCCAAAGTCTGGTCGCCGTTCTACTCCACCAAGAGCGGGCATCATGGGTTGGGCTTGCCGGCTGCTTTGCATGTCATTTCACAGGCACAGGGACGGATGGATATCACCGGCCGTGAGGGGCAGGGTACGCAAGTCGAAATCTGGCTGCCGTTGAGGTATGCCTCTGTTTTCCCGCTGACGCTTTCGGGCAACGCTCCCTCGGTTCTCCTGTTAGACGACAACGATGAGTGGGCGCAGGCTTTTGTGCAAGATGTCAAAAAAGCCGGTGGACGGGCGGCTCGTCAGACGAAGTTGGACTCCTTTCCCCCTGTCGAACTCCTTTTAGTGGACGAACACGCCGCTTCGTTTTCCATGGACGATGTGCTGGCCGCCGTTACCGCGGCCGGCCTGGCCGCAAAAACGGTTGTGTTGACCGCCGCTATGAACCCGGAGCGCGTCACCCGCTACCTGCGCGCCGGCCTGCGCGATGTACAACTCAAGCCATATACGCCGCAGGAAATTTCGGCGCTGTTGGTATAGGGCAACTTTTTTTGATTTCTTCTGTGTGGAGAGATTTTCGCATCATTGTACCGCCAGGCTATGCCTGGCAAGGCCGACCACAGATCTGCGGTACATCTCAGAAAGCAGCGCCTTACAGGATTTTCTTAAAGCATGAGACCTCGTTGGCGTAAGGTATTCCTCGACTTGATCGAGAACAAGGCCCGCACGGCCCTGGTGGTTTTTTCGATTGCAGTGGGCGTCTTTGCAATCGGTACGATTGCGGGCGCGTATGTCATCATTTCTAACGACATGAGCGCCAGTTATGCGGCCAACCAACCTGCCAACCTGGAATTTCGCACCGAGGATTTCGACGACGATATCCTGACCGCTGTCCGTAACAACCGCGACATCGAAACCGCCGAGGGCCGCCGCGTGTTTACCGTGCGGGTGCGCGCCGAGCATAGCAGTCAGTGGACGACGCTGGATGTCATTGCTGTAGATGACTTCGAGAAGAACGAGGTCAATCTGCTCACTCCTTTGCAAGGCACCAGCCGCCCCCAAAAGGGTGAGGTGTTGCTCGAAGTAGAAGTGTTGGATGAATTGGATATTGCTGTAGGGCAGAACCTGGTCTTTGAACTGCATGATGGCAGCCTCAAGACGTTGCCGGTAGCAGGCATTGTGCAAGACCCGACCACCGGCGCAGATGACTTTCTGGCGCTGCCGTATGCCTATGTGACGATGAACACTTTACCAACCCTGCGCCAGCCAGAATTGTACAATCGGCTGTATGCCATCGTTGCCGGCGACCAGGATGACTTGAAGCACATTCGGGCAGTGGGCGGTGAGTTGAAAGATAAACTCCAAAAGAACGGCACGATGGTCCTCCGCACTCGCTTCTCGAAAACGCACGAACATCCCCTTGCGGCGACGGTCAATGCCATTTTGGGGATTTTGCTGGCGTTGGGAGTGTTGATCGTGTTGCTTTCCAGTTCGCTGATTGCCAATACGTTGAACGCTCTGCTCAACCAGCACTTGCGCCATATTGGAGTGATGAAATTGATTGGCGGGCGCAGCCGGCAAATCTTCCGCATGTACTTGACGTTGATGATGGCGTTTGGCTTGCTGGCGCTGGCATTGGCGGTGCCGCTGGGTGGGCAGGGCGCCTATTGGCTGGCGCAGTTCATTGCCGGTAAACTGAGTTTCAGCCTGTTGGGGTATCGCATTGTGCCGATTGCTTTGATCATCCAAATTGCGGTGGGCCTGCTGGTGCCGCTGATTGCCGGACTGGTGCCGGTGGTGAACGGCTCGCGCGTCACGGTGCTACGCGCTATCAGCGGGGATATCGCCCGGCACGAGAAGCAGGGTGGGGGGAGTCAGAAGCGGGCGCCGTCCCTGCCCGGCGCATCGCGCTGGGAGCGCTTCCAGACATGGGCGACCAATGCTCTGGCGCGGCGCGGCGTCCATATTCCACGTCCGCTTTTGATTTCGATGCGCAATACTTTCCGGCGGCGCGGGCGGCTGGCCTTGACCCTGTTCACTTTGACGATGGGAGGAGCCATTTTCATTGCGGTCTTCAATGTGCGCGTCACCTTGCATGACTATATCGGCGCGCTGGAGAATTATTTCCTGGCCGATATGACCCTGGATTTCGATGAGCCGTATCGCTTGCGGGAAATTCGCCAGGTCGCTATGCAGGTGCCGGGCGTAGTGCAGGTGGAAGGCTGGCAATTTATCAGCCCGGAAATTCTGTTTGCGGATGGTTCGGTAGCGGGCAACATCAGCCTGCTGGCGCCGCCAGCCGAGAGCAACCTGGTCAATCCAATGTTGATAGAAGGACGCTGGCTACGCCCCGACGATGTGCGCAAGTTGACCGTGAGCGAGTCGGCGTTGGATGATTTCCCGGATTTGAAGGCCGGAGATATGCTGCGCCTGAAAGTGAACGGTCAGGAAGAGGACTGGCAGGTGGTGGGCATCTTCAAATTCGTGGGACAAGAGGGCATCATTGGGTATGCGCCGTATGAATATGTTTCGCGCATCAATACCCTCCCCAATCAGGCGTATTCCTTCCGCATCCTGCTCGACCGCCATGACCGCGCGTATCAAGATGAGATGGCCGAGGCGTTCGACCGTCATTTTCGGGAGCGAGGGTTCAAAGTGCGCCGCTCACAGGCCGGTAAGGCCTCTATGGATACTGCCTCGGAGAGTTTGGATATTTTGGTCACGTTTCTGCTCATTATGGCGCTGTTGACTGCTTCAGTGGGCAGCATGGGGCTAACTGGCACGATGAGCATGAATGTACTGGAACGCACGCGGGAAATCGGTATTATGCGCTCGATTGGCGCCGTGGACAGCGCCATCATGCGCACGGTCATTGGCGAGGGCGTGGTGATTGGTCTGATTTCATTTGCTTTGGCGATTGTGCTTTCTATTCCGTTTACATATTTGCTTTCCGCTATCGTTAGCCTGGCAGTGTTTGAAACGCCCATCGAGGTTGTCTTCACTTTCACCGGCTATGGCATTTGGCTGGCGCTCGTGCTGGCGTTGTCGGCTGTGGCAAGCATTTTACCGGCCCTGAACGCTGCAAGCCTGACCATCCGCGAGGTGTTGGCGTATGAATAAATTCGACCTGGAAAAAAGAGGAATGAAACGATGAAAAAATGGATCATTTTCCTGCTGCTGGCAGGGTTAGCGCTGGCGCTGGCTGCCTGCGGCGGAAGGGCAGATACCGCCGCGCCTCAACCTACGGCCGTGCCTGCTGAGGTGGTCATTGCCGAGGGGCATTTGGTCCCAAACAATGACCTGGCGCTGGCGTTCACCGTGCGCGGCAAGGTGGCCGAGATTTTGGTAAAAGAGGGCGATAAAGTCCGTAAAGGCGATACGCTCATCCGCCTGGCCGACCGCGAGCAGGCCGAGGCGGCTCTGGCTGCGGCGCAACTGGAGTTGACCGCCGCACAGCAAGCCTATGATCAGTTCGTGCGTACCGAGGGGCAGGGCCGCGCCGAAGCCTGGCAGGCTTACATGGACGCGCAAATCGTTCGCGCTGCTGCCGAGAAAAAATGGGAAGCCCTCAACCTGAATACGATTGAAGATGACATCGAGGATGCCAAGGCGAAGGTGGAAGACCGCCTCAAAGATTTGAAAGATGCTCAGGATGAATTCGACAAATATAAAGACCTGGACAAGGGCAATGCCAAACGCAAGACCGCCAAAGACAAATTAGAAAACGCTCAAGAAGACTACAACCAGGCGCTGCGTGATTTGGAAGCCGAAATCCGCCGCCGCGATATCGTCCGCGCGGCGCTCGATAAGGCGCTGGCCGTTGAAGCGGAGGCCAAACATCAATACGAAATCAGTCTGGATGGGCCCAACGCCGAGCAATTGGCCCTGCTCGAAGCGCGCTTGAACAACGCCAAAGCGCAGGTCGCTGCGGCTGAGAACAACCTGGCCAATTACGAACTGAAAGCTCCCTTCGACGGCGAGGTCATGGACATCAACGTCTCGGTCAATGAAACAGTTGGTCCGGAGACCTGGGCGGTCATCGTCGCCGATACCAGCCGTTGGTACGTTGAAACCAGCGATTTAACCGAACTCGAAGTGGTCAGGGTAGCCGAGGGTCAGCCGGCCAGCATTGTCGCTGACGCATTGCCGGAGGTCGAAATGAGCGGGGTGGTAGAAGAAATCAGCCGCTCCTACAAACTGCAGGGCGGCGACATTCTCTACACGGTGCGCCTGGCAGTCAAGGATGTGGACCCGCGCCTGCGCTGGGGCATGACGGTCGAAGTGACTTTCCAGCCGTTGGAATAACCTGGGAACGTTTCCTCAGGCTATATTTTGGCCTCCGTTTCGATGACCGCTTCTCGCTCTGGGCCGGTACCGATCCAGCCGACTTTTACCCCTACCTGTTTCTCGATGGTCTCCACGTAAGCGCGAGCGCGCGGCGGTAAATCGGCGTAGCGGCGCACTCCACGGATATCTGCTTTCCAGCCGCGCAGCGTCTTGTAAACAGGCGTGACCTGGCCCAAGCGATACGAATCCAAATCGTGATACTGCACGCGCCGTCCCTCTATTTGATAGCCGATACATATTTTGATTTGGTCGAACTGGCTCAAAACGTCCAGTTTGGTGAGGAACAGGCGGTCTATTCCGTTCACCTGCGCGGCAAAGCGCACGACCTCGGCGTCAAACCAGCCTCCGCGTCGTAGACGGCCGGTGGTGGCGGCCACTTCGCTCAAGGCTTGCGCGGCGGCGGGGTCATCTTGAATTTCGGTGGGTAGCGGCCCGCCGCCGACGCGGGTGGTATAGGCTTTGGTGACGCCAATGATGTGGCTGATGCGCCTGGGCGGGATGCCCAGTCCGCCCGTTGCGGCTGAGGCGAGGGTGGTCGAGGCGGTGACGAAGGGGTATGTTCCCCAGTCTGGGTCGAGACAGGCGCCCATGGCCTGTTCTAGCAAGAATTTTTTGCCCTCTCGCAGGCCTTTTTGAACGATGGGGAATAATTCCTGGATGAAGGGGCGCAATTGGGCGTAATACGAGCGATACGCATCGTAGATGGGCTGAAAATCGAGTGGTTCCCCCCCCAGGGCAAGGATGATTTTGTTCTTGATGTGCAATTGGAGGCCGAGTTTTTGGGCAAAGAGAGATTCATCGGCGAAATCGCTCCACCGCAAGCCGTTGTAACTGACTTTATCGGCAAAGGTTGGCCCGATGCCGCGCCGGGTGGTGCCGGTGGCGCCTGCGCCTTTGGCCTGCTCGTAGAGACCGTCTAACGTTTTGTGATAAGGCATGATGACATGGGCGCGCGGCGAAATGAACAGTCGTTTTTCCAGCCGCAAGCCGGCTTGCTGTAAGGTGTGTATCTCCTCCAACAGCACGGCCGGGTCCATCGCTACGCCCCCGCCGATCAAACCTTTCACTTGCGGGTAAAAGATGCCAGACGGCACGAGGTGAATTTTGAACGTGCCATATTCATTGACGATGGTATGGCCAGCGTTGTTGCCGCCGTTGAAGCGTGCCACGTAATCGTATTGGCCGGCAAAGGCGTCAATGGCTTTTCCTTTGCCTTCGTCGCCCCACTGCGTTCCCAAAATAACCGTTACGCTCATTTTTCCTCCAGTGAAGCATCATCTTGTAGGTTTGCTTTGAGGCCCTCTTCCGCCAGTTTCTCTGCCAATCCCAAGTAAGAAAGGGGAGTAAGCGCCCGCAGGCGGGCTTTTGTTTCTTCGGTCGCCTGTAGTTGTTCTACCCAGCGCAAATAACTTTCGCGCCCCCATTCCTGCCCGCGGGTGAGCGATTTGAGCAAGTCATAAGCCTCGGTCTGGCCCTCTGCCCGCAGGAGGGTCTGCGCTCCCTCGGCGAGCGTCTCCCAATGGGCTTCCAACTCGGAACGGAGAGCCGCTTCATCCACCTCAACGCGCTCCAACCCCCGCCGCAGGCTGACGTAGGCTGTTAGAGTATGCCCCCATGCCGTTCCAAAAGTGCGCCGCACGGTTGAATCTGAAAGGTCGCGCTGCAAGCGCGAGATGGGCAGTTTGCGGCTGTAATGTTCGAGCAAGGCATTCGCCAGCCCCAGATTCCCTTCGGCGTTTTCAAAATCAATGGGGTTGACCTTTTGCGGCATGGCCGAGGAGCCGACCTCCGCGCTGATGACGCGCAGGCGCAGATCATTTCGGCTGGCGTAGTGCCAAAGGTCCTGGCTCAAATCAAGTAGCGTCGAGTTGACGCGGCGCAGGCCGTCGAAGAAGGCGATCCAGTTATCGTAGGGCAGGATTTGGGTGGTCATCCCATTGGGTTGTAGTCCAAGTTTGCGGATGAAACGTTGACTGAAAGCCAGCCAGTCCACATGCGGATAGGCCAGGGCCAGGGCGTTGAAATTGCCTACTGCGCCGTTCAATTTGGCTTCGAAGCGATGCTCTCGAAGCGTTTGCAGGCCTTTGCGCAACCGTACCAGGAAAATTGCCATTTCTTTGCCAAAGGTGGTCGGCACGGCGGCTTGACCATGTGTGCGCGCCAGCATGGGCGTGGCTTTATGTTGCCGGGCAAGCCGTTCCAGGAGGGCGGCAATTGCCTCCAGCGCGGGGAACAGGACGCGCTCGGACGCCTGGCGCAGGGCTAGCGCCTGGGCAATGTTGTTGACGTCCTCCGAGGTCAGGCCGAAATGAATCCATGAAACGGTATCCGCTAACGGCGTGGCGGCGAAGCGGGCGCGTAGAAACATCTCGATGGCTTTCACATCGTGGCGGGTGATGCGTTCGAAGTCCTGGATTTCATCCGCATCCGCCTCACAAAAGGCGTCGCTCAACGAACGCAGGAAGTCTATTTCGGCGGGTTGCAGTTCGCGGGGCAAATGTAGGTCTTGAGAAAGCGCCAGAAAATAAGCGATTTCTATCTTTACGCGGGCGCGGAGGTAGGCAAAATCCGAAAAATAGTCGCTCAGCGCTTCGGTTTCGGGCCGATAGCGGCCATCGAGCGGAGAGAGTGCGTGAAGAGAGTCGGTCATTTTTTACATTATAGCATTGTCGTTTGCGCTTACTCGCCATATAATGCAGGCGATGTGTCTGTCAAAAAAAGAAAGGGTAAGCAAGGGAGGGTCCCCTTCCGCTTGCCAGCAGTGCATAGCGCGACCTCCAGCCGCAACCAATTTTGGGGTCCGACAACTCATGAAACTTAAAAAAATAATTCGGTATTTTTCCATAGAGCAATACTATAATCACGGAGATTGCCAGATAACCCATTTTATTTTTGCTGTTGAGGTGCGATGAAAATTCTCCCTGACCTTGCGCTGACGTATGACGACGTTTTGCTGGTGCCGCAGTTTTCCGATGTCTCCTCGCGTCGTACCCTGTCCACCCGAACTCATCTGACGCCCAAGATCGCGCTGCAAGTGCCGATTGTCTCGGCTAATATGGATACGGTGACCGAAAGCGAGATGGCTATTGCGATGGCCCGCGAGGGCGGGATAGGTATTATCCATCGCTTTATGTCTATCGAAGAACAGGTGCGCCAGATTGAGCGCGTCAAAAAGACTGAATCGTTCATTGTGGAAGATCCGATTAGGATGAGCGTGGCGCATACGGTAGGGGATGTGCGTAAAGTGGTGGATGAAACGTATACCGGCGGCATTCTGATTGTGGATGGCGGCGAACGGTTGGTAGGCATTGTCACTACCCGCGATTTGCTCTTTGAGCAAGATGATGGTAGACCGATTGCAGAGATTATGAGCCGTGATGTCATCACGGCGCCACCCCACACCAGCCTGGAAGAGGCAAAAAAAATCTTACACGTTCACCGTATCGAGAAGTTACCGCTGGTAGACGAGAAGGGGCGTGTGGTTGGCCTGATTACCCTGAAGGACATTATGAAAATGCAGGAGTTTCCTAAAGCCACCAAAGATGAACGCGGCCGTTTGGCGGTAGGGGCGGCTATTGGGGTTAAGCCCAGTGAACTGACACGTGTGGAACGTTTGCTGGAGGCCGGCGCCGATTGTATTGTGGTGGATATTGCTCATGGCGATTCTCAACAGGAGGTGGAGATTATTCAAATCGTTCGCAAGCATTTCCCTATGGCGCAGGTCATTGGCGGCAATGTCGCCACTGCCGAAGGCGCCCAACGCCTCATTGACGCCGGCGTCCATGCGGTGAAGGTGGGCGTTGGCCCTGGGTCTATTTGCATTACCCGCCTGGTAGCCGGCGCCGGCGTTCCCCAATTGACAGCAGTGATGAATTGCGCTGCCGTCACTCGTCCGCAGGGCATTCCTCTCATTGCCGATGGCGGCATTCGCACCTCCGGCGATGTTGTCAAGGCGCTGGCGGCGGGCGCTTCTACGGTGATGATTGGCAGTTTGTTGGCCGGCACCGACGAAAGCCCCAGTCTGCTGATTACCCGTAAGGGTCATCGCTACAAAGTCTCGCGCGGTATGGCCTCGCTAGCAGCCAACCTGACTCGCAAGATACGCGAGGGCGGCGGCGAAATTACGCAGGAGGAAATCGAAGATTATGTCTCGGAGGGCGTCGAGGCGGCTGTCCCTTATCGCGGCTCTGTTCGGGAGGTCATCCGTCAACTGGTGGGTGGCCTGCAATCAGGCATGAGTTATTGCAACGCCCATAGCGTGGAGGAACTCTATGAAAAGGCTGTGTTCGTGCGTATCAGTGAGGTGGGGCTGACCGAGTCACGGCCTCATGATGTTGAACTGTTTTAATCTGGTTTTGGTATCGAATGACGCGAATGGCGCGAATGAGGAAATAAGGAGCATCGAATGGCACAAATGACGCGAATAGGGATAGAATGATACGAAGGATGAAAAATCGAATTCCTGCCCTCTTCGAGAGCATTACTTTTTGAAAGATTGGAAGCGGACCAGCCGCTCGTGTTGGAGCTTTGCCGCACCGAAATTGAGCAGAATAGCCAGCTCAAACCCTGTGGCAGCCAGATAATTAATGGCCTGCGCGCGATGCGCCTCTTTGATCTCGGAAACAGCCTTAATTTCAAGGATGATTTTACCGTCAATTACAAAGTCGGCGATGTATTCGCCTACGAGTTGGCCTTTGTAATAGACTGGCAAATGTACTTGTTCCTCGAAAGGGATATTTCGTAATTTCAATTCATACGCCAGGGCGGCTTGATATACTGCCTCTAGGAAGCCTCCTCCCAACGCTCGGTGAACTTCCATTGCGGCGCCTATAATGGCATAAGACAACTCTTTGAACAGAATCTCAACCATTGCTCCTCCTGCTTAGAATTCTTTTTTTGGATAACTACCTCTCCTCACCCTTACCCTCTCAAAGGGAAAGGAAAACGAACAAACGAAGCGAGTTTTTTGCCGAAAGCGGCAAAATGGTTGCTGTTTTCTCCCCATCTCCCCCTGGGAGCCCCCTTCGGGGATGATAAGGGGCTGGGGGTGAGGGAAGGTAGGCAGTTATTTTTTTTCGTGCCATTCGCGTTCTTCGATGCCAAAGAGATTTCGTGCCATTCGCGTTCT
>JBBITF010000048.1:0-1453 GCA_037440925.1 Chloroflexota bacterium | reverse complement strand
CCTTCGTGTCTTTCGATGCTAAAGCATACAGCAAAATCCAAACTTCCGCAAGCGTGTATAATCAACTTATGACCGAATCCACCGACCACTTGCAGAAACGCCCTCTTGATCCTCAGCCTTTCCCTGACGACCGGCAGGATCATGCCCTTCGTCCACAGCGCCTGAACGATTTGATAGGTCAAGAGCAGGTTAAGGAGAATCTCGCTATCCTCATCGCCGCGGCTCAAAAACGTGGCGAGGCTCTTGACCATATTCTGTTTTACGGCCCGCCCGGCTTGGGCAAGACTACCCTGGCGCACGTCGTTGCCAATGAGATGGGCGTGAATATCAAAGTGACTTCGGGACCTGCCATCGAGCGCGCCGGGGACCTGGCGGCGATTCTCACCAACCTTCGGGCGGGGGACGTGTTATTCATTGACGAAGTCCACCGCCTCGGCCGCGCCGTTGAGGAAGTTCTCTACCCTGCAATGGAGGATTTCGCTCTCGACATCGTGATTGGTAAAGGCCCCTCGGCACGTTCCATTCGTCTGAAATTGCCGCGCTTCACGGTGATCGGCGCGACGACGCGGCTGGCGCTGGTCACGGCGCCGCTGCGGGCGCGCTTCGGTGCGGTCTATCGGCTAGATTACTACGACTTGACGGCCATGCAGGCCATCGTCACGCGCGCGGCGGGGATGTTGAAGGTCGAGGTCGTGAGCGACGGTGTCGAGGAGATCGCACGGCGAGCGCGCGGGACTCCGAGAGTCGCGCTGCGCCTGCTGCGGCGCGTGCGCGATTATGCCCAAGTCCGCGCCGATGGGCGAATCAGCCGCCAGGTTGCGAAAGACGCGCTCGACCTTTTGCAGGTGGATCCGCTCGGACTCGACGACGTGGACCGCCGCGTGTTGAAGACCATCATCGAAAAATACAACGGCGGGCCGGTGGGACTGAACACGATTGCGGCTTCAATTAGCGAGGAGCAGGATACCATCATGGACGTGGTCGAGCCGTATCTGCTGCAACTCGGCTTCCTCGATAGAACCCCGCAGGGACGGGTGGCGACAAAATCTGCCTATGAACATTTGGGGCTGGAGTGGCGCGAGGAGGGGCAGCCGAGGTTGCTATAATTGCGGTTGAGAGAAAGGATGCCTCTATGCTACAAGAGATTGTGATCAAGGCAAATGCCGAAGAATCCATCAAACCCTTGGTGGAAACGGCGATTCGCAATCAGTTGAAAGCGCTGCAACATGGAATTAATCGTACCAGGGAGCGCATTGCTGCGTTTGAAGATAAGATGAAGATGCCTTCGGCTGAGTTTGAAAAGAAATTAGCCGAGGGGAGTATTGAAGAGACTCTTGAAACGATAGGTTGGAATATGGAACTCACGGCTTTGCGCCTGCTGGAACGACAATATCGGTCCCCTGCACGAGGCAAAAATTGATTGAGCAGTATTTCCAGGCAATATTGGATCTGC
>JBBITF010000047.1:0-21931 GCA_037440925.1 Chloroflexota bacterium | reverse complement strand
CGTTTCTGACCAACGACAAGAGGTTGTCAAAACTTCAAGAACTGATGGACATCATCGTGTTGGATGATTTTATAGAGCAGTAGGGTGTACGACTTTTGTGGTAAGTCAAACGGCTTGCCGCGGTTTGAGGAGGGAGGCTATTTCGGCGCTTCCGCCACGAGTTTCTCGAACCTGCTGAAATGCTTTTGGTCGAATGTGTAAATCTTGTCCACGTTGTTCTTGATCATCCACGCCGCGTTGAAGGCATCAATGAAATCCACGTTTTTGTCTGCATAATGGACGATGGCCTGCAGGATCAAATCTGAATCGATCACATCCAATCCGTCCGTGTTCAAAATACCCAATACCATTTCCTGGATTTCCTTTTTCCCCATTTCGTAAAAACTTTCCAGCGTCCAGACGATCTCGGCAATGACCATGCTAGTAGTGACGAGATTCAGTTTTCCCTTCGCGGCGCGTTGAAGCAATGTCTCGACCGCGTCCGCCTGTGCGGGAACATCGTCCGTGAGGTAACGAAGGAAAAGATTGGTGTCGGCGAAGACGGTTTCAACTTCCATCGCGGCTTCCCCGTTTTTGGGCGCGTCGGGTCTTGACCTGATTACGGATCGCGTCGAAATCCTGTTTTGCCGCGACCTTCACGCGTCCGCGCAGGTTCAACAGGCTCTGCGTAACGGGCTTGATGACCACCTGATCGCCGTCAATGATAAAAGCAATCTGGTCGCCCTCGGCAACGTTGATCTTCATCCGTACTTCCTTGGGCAGGACAATCTGTCCGCGCCGCCCAACTTGTGTGACCAACATGGTTTCCTCCTATGACTGACAATTTTTGCATTTGTCAGTCAAATCTAATAATATCAGTCAATGCAATGTTTGTCAAACTCCGCTCGAGAAAGAACGTTTGTCCATGCTGGAGTGGCGGAGAGGGATCTCTCCCTGATGGGCAGTCTAATCGGCGAAATGTCAGATCTGCTCTGGATTTGAGGGAATAACCAGAATCAAGTGGGCTTGTCGCGGCTGGGGAGGGTCTCGTTCGCGGTGGTAGCAAGTCTGCGAGCGGGGAATTGCCTAACCTCTGTCCTGTGCTGGCAAGGAGGGTATAATATGCTTGGAAATTCGAAAGGATAACCATGACCAAGGAATTTAACGTCATTATCGAACGCGACGAGGAAGGCTATTACGTTGCCAGCGTTCCCGAATTGAAGGGATGCCACACGCAGGCCAAGTCACTGGATAAACTCATGGAGCGAATCCGCGAGGCAATTGAGTTGTGTCTGGAAGTGGAGCAGGATTTACCGTCCAATGAGTTTATCGGCGTTCAACGGATCGCCGTGGAAGTATGATGGCGAAACTGACGCGGCTCACGGGGCAACAGGTCATTGCGGCTTTAAAGGAAGGCGGGGTTTGAAGTCTTGCGTGTCAAGGGAAGTCATCATTTTTTAATACAAGCGGACGGTAGAAGGACGGTTGTTCCTGTTCATCGGGGGGAAATTATCGGCCCAGGTCTCATGCTGAAAATTCTGCGCGATTGCGAGATCCAACGCGATGAGTTCATGAAATTGGTAAAATGAAGAAGAAACTCCGAAACCGCTAGGCCTCGGAGTTTTTGTTAAATCAAGCGGGCTTGTCGCGACTTGGGGAGGGAGACGGTCTAATTAATCGGCGTTCTAAAGGAAGTGTAAATCAATACTTTACAAAAACCCTATATGTTTGTAAAATAAAGACATGACTACCTACCCCCGACAGATATTTCCTGCACTGAAAGATGCCCTGGCAGATAACCGCGCCATCGTCATTACGGGCATGCGGCGTGTGGGAAAAACCACGTCCCTGCACTGGTTGCTGGATCAGGTCCCTTCGAGCAACAAAATCTATCTTGATTTGGAACGTCTCGACCAGCGCGCGGTGTTTCAGGAAAGCAATTATGATCTGGTGGTTAAATTCCTCCGCAACCGCGGTTTGGACTCTTCCCAGCCGATGACAGTCGCGCTAGATGAAATTCAGTATGTGCCGAACCTGCCGAGCGTGGTCAAGTATTTGATGGACAACTACCAGATCAAGTTCCTGCTCACGGGATCGAGCTCGTTCTATCTCAAAAATTACTTCACCGAATCGCTGGCGGGACGGAAAGTCGTTTTCGAGATGTTCCCGCTGGCGTTTGGCGAGTTTCTCGGCTTTCGCGGAATCCCCTACCAGCCGCGCGAACAATTTGCGGACATGCGCTTCGATCCCTACGAGTTTGAGCGCCTGAAGGAATATTACGAGGATTACCTGCTTTATGGCGGCTTGCCGAGCGTCGTTTTGGAGGATCGTCCATCCGTTCGCAAAGATATCCTGAACGATATTTTTTCTTCGTACATCAACATTGATGTCCACACACTGGCGGATTTCCAGAAGATAGGCGAACTGCAACAACTCCTGCGCGTGCTGGCATTGCGAATCGGCAACAAAGTAGACATGACAAAACTCGCATCTGTGGTGGGAGTCTCGCGTCCGACGCTTTTGCAGTTTCTTGAATTTCTGGAGAAGACGTATGTGATTGCGCGTCTCCCTGCCTATGCGGGTGGGGATAAGCCCGCGACGCTCGGAAAAAAACTCTATTTTTGCGACAATGGAATCGCCGGTATTCTTGCGCAGGTCAGCGAGGGCGCGTTGTTCGAGAACGCTATCCATAATCAACTCGCGCGTTACGGGGAACTGGCATATCTCGCAAAGGGAAGCGAGTACGAGGTGGATTTCGTTTTGAAACAAAAGGAGCCGGTTGCGTTTGAAGTGAAATATCATCCCACTTCATCTGATGGCGAAAAGTTGAATCGAATCGCGCAGAAACATGGATTCAAGCAAAGGTGGATGGTGGGGAAGTTCGCAACGCCAGGGTTTCAGGATTTTTTGTGGGGCGGGTTGATTTTCTGATTGCCCATGTCCAACATTTTCCTTACCCCTGCTTCCGTCGCGTATCTGACCCAATTCATCCTGGCGCTGGCAATCGCTCTTCCTCCTCAACCGCCTGCGGAGTCGGCGCGAGCGGGCGTTGTTCCTGCTGACCGCCTTCTTCGCGTCAATGACAGCCTTCGCCGGTTTGTTGATTTTTAACGCCTCCTTGCTGCCGTTCCCTCGTCTGCTGACCGTCTTTGCCGAGAATCCCACCCTGGGCCTGGCGCTGGCGGCGTTCACTGCCTTTGCCTACCACTTCCCGCAACGTTATCCGCAGCACAAATGGGAAATGCGCATCCTCCTGGCGCTCAGCCTGGGCTATTTTTTCTGGGAAGTGGGATTCATGATTTTCCGTTACAACGCCCTCTTGGGCCAGGGAATCGTTTACATCCGCCCGCCTCTCGTCGCCTACAGTATCCCCGTGATCATCCTCTTTGCGCCCATCGCCTTCCTGCGCCAAACGCTGGCGGCAGACCCGCGCCCGGTCGCCTGGTGGCGCAAACTGTGGAAGCCCGAAGGCAAGGGCGCTCGCGGGGCGCGCAATTTCGCGTTGGCGTTCAGTATTCCGGTCGTGTTGGGCGTCGTCAATTTCCTCGTCTTCTTCGGACTTTCGTTCGAGGTCATTCATGCCGCCTTCTCCATCGGCATGCTGCTCACGTTCTGGCTGCTTGCCAACAACTACGTCAACTTCATCCCCGGCAGTGTGGATGTGGCCTCCCGGCTATCCATCCTCTCGCTGACCCTCTTCCTCGCCTTGATGGGCGCAGTGGGATGGCTGATTGCCCCATCCTATATCCAGACTTTCCAGCCCGCCCTGCGCGACCGCCAGACCCTGCGCTTCACGCCCAACGGGACGGACGGATACGACGTGAGCGAGGTGGATTTTCACTTTGAGAGCGATCTGGGCGAGAAAGTCCAGCCACAGACCCTCGACGAGAACGGCAACCAGCGGGTGGATTTCACCTTTCCCCTCTACGGGCAGCCGTACACTACTGCCTACGTTCCATTCGGGCTTCATTAACCTGGGCGAGACGTTCCGTTCACTCAACTTGCAGGCTCCCTTTATCCGCACTCCAACCATCTTGCCGCTGTTGATTAGCCTCAACCCCGACCCTGCCGAGGCAGACAGCGGGCTGTATATCCGTCAGGAACCGGAGCGATTGATCGTCACCTGGAACCGCCTGCTGACTTATGCTCAGCCGAAGACACACTACACCTTCCAGTCCATCCTGTACGCGGACGGGACCTTCGAGTTCACTTACAACGGTTTGCCCCAACACATTCTCTTTGACCCGAATTCCAGTCCCTCGGATACCCCCTGGCTGCGCGGCCTGGTAGCCGGGCACGGCGAGCCGCTTCATGAACTACCGGCCGGCATGGAGGAGCCCGCCGATCTGGTCTCCATCTCCCGCGCCGGCGCAAACCCCTTGCTGCAAAATTACATGTTAACCTTTCGGCGCTACCTGCACGCCTTCATGCTGCCGGTCGCCTGGGTGGTGATTGGCGGAAGCCTTTCGATCTTGTTGGTCATCCCCCTTTTGGCGCGTTCCTCGATTGCACAGCCCATCCAGGCGCTGGCCGCCGGGGTGCGGCGCATGGAAGCCGGCGAGAAGGACATTACTGTCTCCGTTCAAGCAGAAGACGAAATCGGCTTTCTCACGGGGGCATTCAACACGATGAGCGCCGCGCTGGACGACCAGGTGCGCACCCTGGAAACGCGCGTCGCCGACCGCACTGCCGACCTGCTGGCGGCCAATGTGGAGTTGCGCAAATTGTCGGTCGCCATCGAGCAAAGCCCCAGCGTCATCGTCATCACCGACCTGCAGGCTCAGATCGAATACGTCAACGAAGCCTTTACCCTCGTCACCGGCTACACCTTCGAGGAGGTCAAAGGCAAAAACCCGCGCCTTCTCCAATCGGGCCAAACCCCGCTCGAGACGTACAAGCAAATGTGGGAATCGCTGACGGCAGGCAAGACATGGCGCGGAGAATTGATCAACCGCAGAAAAAACGGGGAACACTACTGGGAATACGCGGTCATTGCGCCCGTCTATGATGTCGAGGGAAAGGTCACCCACTACGTTGCCGTCAAAGAAGACATCACTGCCCGCAAAGTTGCCGAAGCGAAACTGGAACAATTGGTTGTCACCGATCCTCTGACCGGTCTGCTCAACCGGCGCCGAAAAGATATATGCCCGCAGCCAGCATGCGCCTTACGAACTGGCCGCCCTGATGATAGATATTGATCACTTCAAGGATGTCAACGACCGTTACGGACATCAGGCAGGCGATATTGTTCTGCGCGAAGTTGCTGCCCGCATCCGCGACAACTTGCGTCCCACCGATTTAGTGGCGCGCTACGGCGGCGAGGAGTTTGTGGCGTTGCTGCCGCGTACATCTCTGGAAATCCTGCTGCCGATTATCCAACGCCTCAATGCCGCCATTCGTCAAAATCCAATTAAGTTTAATGACATAAATATTTCCGTAACCATCAGCATTGGAGCATCAGTATTGACTGCCGAGAGCACCTCGCTTGACGAATTGCTGGCCCAGGCCGATCAAGCCATGTATCGGGCCAAGATGACCGGAAGGAATCGCACGGTCATTTTCAACCCGTCTGGTTATGAAAATTTCCTAGAAATCACATAGCGCGGCTGTGCCGCAAACTTCAGTTTGCGCGTAGATTGGAGTCCGACAACTCCAATTGTCGGTATGCCGAAGTCTGGAGACTTCGGCCTCCAAACATCTTCGCGGTTATGATAGTTTTTCAAGAGCAATTCTGTAGCGCGGCCTCCAGCCGCAACCAAACGTGGGACAAGTCTTTTGCAGATTAACATTAAACCGAGCAATCCGCTTTGAATCACGAAGACACTGAGTTACGGAGTTTTTCAATTCTCTTTCGTAACTGCCCACCTTTTCTCTAACAACAAGACCCTAAAGGTTTGCGCTGCTATCGAAACCTTGTGGAGGCAAGAGGCTTTTTCTGTGGAATTGGCGTCTTGTTTGCAAAAGAAACCTTTAGGGTCTGCCGCAGGACCGAGTGGGTAGGTAGTTACTTTCCTTTGAGCCTTGGCTCTTTGTGTTGATTTTTTGTTTTTGTAGGGGCTCATTTATTACTAACAAGTAAAATCCTTGTTTTTTGTGCAAGAATCTTAAGCACGAAAGTCACAATACTTGTGTACTTTCTGTTGGTTTCGGCTTGTCCGTGCTAGGGGGTATTTTAGCGTTCTTTTACGAGTCCCCGTGCAAGTTGCAATTCTTCTCAAGCAGGTTATAATCCTTCTATGCCAATTCGTTTACTCTCTCCTGAAGTCGCCTCGCAAATCGCCGCCGGCGAAGTGGTGGAACGCCCGGCCTCGGTCGTCAAGGAATTGGTGGAGAATGCGCTGGACGCGGGCGCTAAATCCATTTCAGTGAGGGTTGAGGAGGCCGGACGCCGCCTGATCGAGGTGGCCGACGATGGTTGCGGCATCCCGGCGGACGAATTAACGTTGGCGGTCTCGCGTCATGCTACCTCCAAACTTGTTTCCGCTAAAGATTTGTTTTCTATCTCCACGCTGGGGTTCCGCGGCGAGGCACTGGCTTCCATCGCCTCGGTCTCGCGGCTGACTTTGACCTCGCGGGTGGCGGCATCAGAATCGGGGGCCAGAATCCGCGTGGACGGTGGAGCAGAACGAGGCGTAGAAAGATGCGGAGCGCCGCCGGGGACGGTGGTGCGCGTCGAGAATCTGTTCTACAATGTCCCGGCGCGGCTCAAGTTCCTGAAATCGGATGTGACCGAGCGTCGCGCCATAGATACGTTCCTGGCGCGTTACGCCCTGGCTTATCCGTCAGTGCGCTTCCAACTGCGAGAGGGCGAAACGGTAACGCTGCAAACGCCCGGCGACGGCGACCGGCGCGCGATTCTGGCGACGCTTTACGGCGTGGAGACGGCCCGCCAGATGCTGGAGGTACTAGCCGAGGAGCCAGGCCTGCGCTTGAGCGGTTTCATCAGCCCGATTTCAATTACGCGCTCCAACCGACGCGAGATGACCTTTTTCATCAACGGTCGTTGGGTGCAGGATGTTCCGCTCAATTCTGCTCTGACGCAGGCCTATCATACCCTGTTGATGGTTGGACGCTATCCGCTGGCAATTTTGTTTCTGGAAATGGACGCCTCGGCCGTGGACGTGAACGTGCATCCGGCCAAGGCTGAGGTGCGCTTCCGCGAGCAGGAGCGGGTGTTTGGCTTTGTCCAGCGGGCGGTGCGGCGGGCGCTGCTGGCTTATACGCCCGTTCCAAGCGTACCGCCGGCGACTTTGTGGGGAAACCGCCCCTCCGCCGCGCCAAGAGAGGCGGGGGTGGATTGGAGGATGGCGGGAGAGGTCAGTGATCAGGCATCAGTTGTCAGTGATCAGTTATCAGTGAGCAGTCGTCAGTCATCAGTTATCAGTCATCAGTCATTAGTTGCTGGCGAGCAGTTGCCAGCGGAGGGGAAACAGCGCCTGGTGCAGTTGCCCTTGCTGCGCCTCATTGGGCAGGTCGGTCAGGCTTACCTGGTGGCCGAAGGGCCAGATGGCTTGTATCTCATTGACCAACACGCCGCCCACGAGCGGGTCTTGTTCGAGAAGTTGATGCTCCAGCGCGCCAGGCAAACCATCCCCTCTCAAGTTTTGCTGGAGCCGGTCAGCGTGACATTGACGCCTGCACAGGCTCGTCTGCTGGAGGGGCAGTTAGAGGTTCTCCATCATTTTGGCTTCCAGGTGGAGCCGTTTGGACCGCACACTTATCAGGTGCGCGCATTGCCGGTCCTATTTGCCGGCAGCGATGCGGCGGCTGCGCTGCGCGCCTTGGTGGAAGATTTCGAGGAAGATGAAGCGCCCTTGCAACAGGAAATAGAAGCCCGCATTGCGGCGCGTGTGTGCAAGCGATTGGCGGTCAAGGCCGGTCAAACGCTCTCGGAGGACGAGCAACGCGCCCTGTTGACCGACCTGGAGGCTTGCGATTCGCCCCGCACTTGCCCGCACGGCCGGCCAACCATGATCCATCTTTCTGTGGATATGTTGGAGCGACAGTTTGGCAGGAAAGGAGCCCGCTAAGAGCAATTGGTTTTCAACGTTTCTCGACGTTGAACCGCTAATAGAGAAGGTGAATCTTGAGCAAAACCTACCTTGATAAAATTCAACGCCTCGAGGCGGAATTACAAAAAACCAGGGCTGAATTAGAGGAGGTCAAACGCCAACTCAGGGCCAAAGACATCGAATTGGAGGCCGTCCGGGTACAGGCTGATGAAGTTTCGCACACCGATGCGCTGACGTATCTGCCCAACCGTCGCATGGTCATCAACACGCTGCAAACGGAAGTTCACCGTTCAGAACGCTATCGGACGCCGCTCTCGATTTCCATGATTGACATTGATCACTTCAAAACTATCAACGACTCCTTCGGCCATACGGTGGGTGACCAGGTTTTGCGGCAACTGGCCACTCTTCTGCGAGAGAAAATCCGCGAGATGGACATGATCGGGCGCTATGGGGGGGAGGAGTTCCTGCTCATTTTGCCCAACACCCATTTGAACGATGCAGCCGAACAGGCCGCCCGTCTGTGCAGGCTGGTACGCGAAGCCGAATTCAATATCGGCCAAAAGACCCATCTCACCATAAGCATTGGCGTCGCCGAATATCGTATTGGCAAGGAAAACTGGCAAAAGTTTCTCAGCCGCGCCGATATGGCGCTGTACGAGGCCAAAAACAAGGGCCGCGACCGTTGGGCAGTCTCTTCGGTACAGGCTTTGCTCGAAAACCCCAAATGAGCATACCTGTCTACCTGTCTTCGGAAATCATTCGCAGATAGCGAAAAAAAAACAGATTGGAGGAGGCTGATGAAAGCAGTATGGCTGGAAGATAATCGTCTCGACTTGCGCGAGGTGAAGCCGCCAGAGAGACCCGGCGAGGCGCTCATTCGCGTGCGCCGGGCGGGAATTTGCAGCACCGACCTGGAACTGGTGAAGGGGTATTATCCTTTCACCGGTATCCTGGGTCATGAGTTCGTCGGGGAAGTGGTGGCAGCAGATGAACCGGCCTGGATCGGCCAGCGCGTGGTAGCCGATATCAACGTGGTATGCGGCGCTTGCGAGCAGTGTCTTTCGGGGCGCTCCACCCATTGCGAGAACCGCACTGTGTTGGGAATTGTCAACCGCAGCGGCGTCTTTGCCGAGTACACCAGCCTGCCGCTAACCAATCTGCACCGCGTTCCCGCTTCTGTGCCAGACGAGATAGCGGTCTTCACCGAGCCGCTAGCGGCTGCGCTCGAAATTCAACAGCAAGTGCATATCCGCCCTACTGACCGCGTGCTGTTAGTGGGCGCCGGGCGGCTGGGACAGTTGATTGCTCAAACGCTGGCGCTGACCGGTTGTGACTTGAGGGTACTGGCGCGTCATCCCCATCAGAAAGACCTGTTGGCGGCACGCGCCATCAAGACGATTGGGGAAGAGGACATTCAGCCCTGGCGCTGGGACGTGGTAGTGGAAGCCACCGGCTCGCCGGCCGGCTTTGACCTGGCGAGGCGCGCGCTCCGTCCGCGCGGCATGTTGGTCATGAAATCTACCTACAAGGGCGAAATGACGGTCAATTTCTCATCCATTGTAGTAGATGAAATCCAGATTGTTGGCTCGCGCTGCGGCCCCTTCGACCCTGCTTTACGGCTGCTGGAAAAGCGGGAAGTGGATCCCAGCGGATTGATTGCAGCGGAATTCTCGCTGGAAGAAGCCTTGCAAGCCTTCGATTATGCTGCCCAGGCGGGGGTATTGAAAGTGCTGGTGCGGCCAACTTAACGGCATCGGATATCCTGCGCGCCAAAACGCTGGGATTGATAGCCTGTTTGGACGGCAATTTGACGCGCTAACCGCCGGCGGGCAGGGCTTACGGGGTGGGTGTGGCTTCCGGCGCGCCAGTTTGGACTGCTACGCCGGCGAACACCAGCGGACCTTCAGCCGGCACGTCCGGCGGGCGACCCAGCGGCATGAACTTGCGGACGTACAGCACGTCATATAGCAGCGAGGCTTGCCAGTCGCCGCCGCCGAAGATGTCATTGCCTTTGGCGTCGGGCGTGGTGCGGCGCGAGCCAAGCAACATACCCGCGTAACTGCTCAGGTCCAGTTGCGCCGAGGCCACTGCCATATCCGGCTGGTGGCAGGAGGCGCAGGCCAGCGAGCCGGGATACCACAGGTTGGATTCCAGGAATAAGGGTTGAACATCTCGCGCAAAAGTGGCTTCACATTGCAAGCCATCTGCATCGGTAAAAGAGAAGGTCTCTGTTTCAGAATAGCCGGCCGAGACCCAAGCGCCAATCAGGTTCACGGCTGCCACGCGGCATTTCTTGACGGTGGGGGCGGCTACCGAAAAATCGGGCGCGGGCAAGGTGGCAGCCGCCAGGGTCGGAATGGGTGTGCTGTCTGGCACGGCCTGACCACGCTGGCAAGAAAATGACAGTCCGCAGGCTGAGACATAGACAAAGCCAATCCACACAACCAGCAATCCCATGAATCCCGCCAGCACGCCATACAGTATTTTGCGAAAATTATCCATCTGGGCTATCTCCTTGCTCATGGCGCGGCTTTCAACGTGCGGATGTAGTTGACCAAATCCCAACGGTCGCGCACGGTCAGGTTTTCGACCATGGCGGGCATGCGCCCGGTCACGCCGTTGGTCAGGGTTAGGAACAGCGCGCCGTCGCTCTTGTTCTGGGTCACGTCTAGGGTCAGGTTGGCGGGCTTGTTGGCCAGGAAGGCCGCGATCTGCCCGTTGCCCTCACCGGTGACGCCGTGACACATGACGCAATTGATCTCGTATAGCGTGCGCGCGCGTTCCAGCGAGAGCGCGTCGGCCGGCACCGGGTTGACGGGCGCGCCCATGTTCGGAATGGAGGCGGGGCCGTCCACAGGGATGGAGCGCGCCGGGACCGGCAACGGTTTTTCCTGCGCATCGTAAGAAGGCTGGATTTCCATGAAGACTACCCAGTCAATTTTGATGACATCATAGGTGAAGAGCATCAACCCGCCAAACAGGACGCCGACCACCAGGAAGACGACCAGGAGTTGCTTGAACAGTCTCATAGTTGCTGCGCCTCCGCTGTTTCGATTTTTTCCGCGCCCAGGTTGGCCAGCGCCTTGCTGATCCTGTCGCGGCTTTTCTCCGGGCAGGAGAACAAGATGCCGATCTTGCCGTCGCTGATCTCGGCCACGTATTCCATCGGGCGGTAGGACGGGAAGTAGGAATCGAGGAACACGCCCAGGAAGGTGGAAATCAACATGCCCAGCATAGTCAACTCGAAGATGACCACCACGCTGGGCGGGCCGGGGATGAGAGGCTGCCCGCCGACGTACACGTTATACAGGCTGGGCGTACCAAAGGCCAGGAACGCGCCGCCCAGGAAGCCGACCGCCGCGCCGCCCATTGCCAGGCGCGGGACGTTGGTCCACTGGCGCGGGCGTCCCAGCATGGCCTCGGTGACGGGGATGCCGGAGATGACGTTCATGGCCTCGTCGCCCACGCCCAGGGCGCGGAGTTGCTCGATGGCCTCGGAAGCAGGCCCGAGGTCCGGGAAGATCGCGAGAAGGGAAATATTTTCGGCCATAGTTTTTCCTTCCCCTCACCCCATCCCCTCTCCCTTTGGGAGAGGGGTAAGGGGTGAGGGAATCTCCTATTCCAATTCGCTGACCGTCACAACGGTCTCGCGTCCAAATTTCTTAAGCGAGTGCGCCATCTGGCCTTCCTGCACTTCCCAAACCGGGATGATGGGGATGAGTTTGGAGGCAACCACGTACAGCAGGATGAAGAAGGCCAGCGTGCCAATGCTGAGCGGGACTTCGATGCCGGGCTGATACAGCCGCCAGGTGAAGGGCATGCGGTTGATGGTGAGCGAAATAGGCACGATGATGTAGCGCTCGAAGTACATGCCGACGTTGATGAGCAGACCGACGACCGCCACCAGCCAGGGATTGGAGCGCCATTTCTTGTTCCACAGCACGGCCCAGGGGATGACGATGTTGACGACCAGCATGGCGAACCACATCCAGCCCAGCGGCCCGGCCTCGTGCCAGTGCAGCAGGTAGTCGGTGTACTTGTCGCCGCCGTACCATTGCACCATGTAGTCGTTGAAGAAGAAGTAGGCCCAGCCCATGGAGATGATGAGCATCAGTTTGCCGATGGCGTCGAAGTGCTCGGCGCGGATGAAGTATTGCATGTGCTTCATGGTCGCGCGGACGACCGCCAGCACGATGACGACTGCTCCCATGCCGGAGTGCAACGCGCCGATGACGAAGTACGGACCGAAGATGGTCGAGTTCCAGCCGGGGCGCATGGCGGCGGCAAAGTCCCAGGACACGATGGTATGCACCGAGAACATGACCGGGATGATGGCGAAGGCGAAGATATTGAGCGCGGTGCGCAGGTGCGTCCATTCGCCTTCGGTGCCGCGGAAGCCCAACGCCAGAATTTTGTAGAAGTTCTTGCGCCAGCCGGTTGAACGGTCGCGCGCCATGGCCAGGTCGGGGATGAGCGGCAGAAACAGGTACATGGTGGAGGCCAGCAGGTAGGTGGTGATAGCCAGCAGGTCCCAGGAGAGCGGCGAGTGAAAGTTTGGCCAGATGCCGCGCTGGTTGGGGATGGGGAACAACCAGTACGACAGCCAGACGCGCCCCATGTGCATGAAGATGCTCATCCCAGCCTGCACCAGCCCGAAGGAAGTCATCAACTCGGCCGCGCGGGTGAAGGGACGGCGGAATTCGGCTTTGAAGACACGCAAAATGGCCGAGATGAACGTCCCGGCGTGGCTGATGCCGATCCAGAAGACGGTATTGACCAGGAAGATGCCCCAGTACGAGGGACGGTTGACGCCCGCTACCCCCAGGCCTTCGGCGATCAGGTAGCCCCAGGCGCCAAACAGCGCCACCAGCACCACCGCGCCTAGCAAGGCCACGGTCAGCCAGAACTTCCAGGTGACGGTCTGCATGGACTCCATCACCATGGCGTTCAATTCGCCGCGCGGCTTGGGGTCGAGCATCAGATGCTGCTGGCGCAGGTGTTCCATTTCGTGGTCGGTAGCGTGCGGCGACTGTGGTCGCCGGTTGTCTTGATGTTTTGTTCCGCTCATCAGGCGCCTCCCTTGAGATAAGTGACGCGCGGCTGCGTGCCGAGATCCTCGAACAAGCGGACGCCGTTCCCTCGCCGCACCAATTGGCTGACCAGGCTCTCCGGGTCGTCCAGGCGGCCAAAGGTGATGGCCTCGGCCGGGCAGGCCTGGGCGCAGGCGGGAGCAAACTCGCCGTCCCTTACTTCTCGGCCCTCGGATTTAGCCTGATCTTGGGCGCGGTGGATGCGCTGGATGCAGAAGGTACATTTCTCCATCACACCCTTGCGGCGGACGGTCACATCCGGATTCAGTTGGTTATCGAGCGGCGCAGGGCGCTCGTAGTCGCGCCAGTTGAACGAACGCACCTGGTAAGGACAGTTGTTGGCGCAATAGCGCGTGCCGACGCAGCGGTTATAGACCTGTAAATTGAGTTGCTCGGCGGCGCTATGCACAGTCGCAAAAGCCGGGCAGACCGGCTCACAAGGCGCGCTGCCGCACTGCTGGCACATGGTCGGCTGGAAGGGCGTCATCTTGACTTCGGGGTATTCGCCTTCCCAAAAGCGTTCGATGCGCATCCAGTGCATGGAACGCCCATAGCCCGCGTCCTCCTCGCCGACGAAGGGGATGTTGTTCTCCATGGCGCAGGCGGCCACGCAGGCCTGGCAGCCGGTGCATAAATCCTGGTCTATCACAATGCCCCACTTCCCTTCGGCCCCCTCCACCAGCGCGCCTTTCGCGCCCACTTGATTCAAATCAATCATGCTTCACCTCACTACTTGCTACTATTCTCTACCTCTCACTAATGCTCTTCCAGGCCTTCGCCATACACGCCGATCTTGCTTTCCAGGCGCGCCAGTTCGCGCTTCTTGCCGGTCCTTTCGATCTTGACCTTCATGCCCGCAAAGGCCAGGTCGCCGGCGCGGTTGAAGGCGGGAACGACCAGATCGAGCGGATTGACGCCGCGCCCGGCGGCATAGCGGCCATAGGCGCTGTGACCCTGCCCGAAGGGAATCGCAATCGTATCTGGACGAATGGCCGGATACAGATAAACGGACGCTTCCACCGCCCCGGCCTCCGACACGATCTTGACCAGGTCGTCGTTTTCGAGACCCAGTTCGTGGGCTACCTGAGGGTGGATTTCGATCCACGTGTTCCACATCACGGTGGTGGTGGGGTCGGGGACTTCTTGCAGCCAGGGCTTGTTGGCGCCCGCCTCCGCCAGCACCGGCGAGACGAACGGCAGCAGCACAAACTCGCCTTCGCCCTGGTATTGCGGCGCTTCCACTTGCAAGGCTTTGCCGAGCGCATCCGCATTCGGGGCCGCCAGTCCGTCGGCGTTTGCCCACCAGCCGCCAAACTGCTGGAAGTAGGCCGCAAAAGTGTTGATCTCCGGCGCGTTGAAGTTGGCTTCTTTGACTTCTACCAGCGGCAGCAACTTATTTTGGATATAAGCCACCTCGTCTGCAAACGGCAGCGCGGCGGCCAGTTTCCCGCCGGCGGCAGCGCAGGCGGCCAGCAGCACATCGGCGGTAGCGCGCGTATCGTAGTACGGCGAGACCACCGGCTGCGCGCCCGAAAGCGCGGAGCGGCCGGAGCCGGTCGCAATACGTTGGTAGCCCCACGATTCCAGCCCGTGATGGTCGGGGAAGATGTAATCGGCCTGCAGGGCGGTCTCATCGGGGAAAGTGGCAAACGAGATGACCAGCGGGACGTTCTGGAGCGCCGCCTCGAACCCCAGCGACCTGGGCAGTTCAAAGAGCGGGTTGACGCCATGCACGAACAGCACCTCGACCGCGCCGGAACGCATCTTCTCCGCCAGCGCCGCCATCTCCTGCACGGAGGCCGGGCGGTGAGGCGCATCGGCCAGCGGCGGGAGAGGCGAGAGGAACACGCCGCCCGGCTGTCCAAAATTGCCCGCCAGCGCATTCAGCGCCAGCGCAGCCTTGGCGTTTTCCAAGCCATTGGCCTGTCCCAACGCCGCGCCGCCGGGGATGGCCAGCGGACGTTCGGCCTGGGCAAACAAACCTGCCAGGCGCTGTAAGGTCTCCTCGGGGACGCCGGAGGCCTCGGCGGCGGCAGCCACGTCCACCGCGGCGAACGCGCCCGGCGCGGGCTGTCCCTGGGCCTCGGCCGCCAGTTTGCCAATCGCAGCGGCCACCAGGCCCTCGCTGCCGGGGCGAATCGGAATCCACTCGTCGGCTTTGGCCGCCGTCTGCGACATGCGCGCCTCGAACTGCACCAAATAGCCGCGCACTTGCTGTTTGCGCATCCTGGCATAGCCGCGCGTGTAAGCCACCGGCGAAAGCCAGGTCTCGAGGAAGTTCGCGCCAAAGGAAAAGGTCAGGCTGGCGTTGGCCAGGTCGAAGAACGGCAGCGAGGCTTGCCCGAGCAATTCCTGGGCGGCTTGGCTGAGCGTGGCGCGCGCCTCGAACATGCCGAGCGCGCCAAAGCGGACGGGCGCAGGCGCGCCGATGGCTTGGGTCAGTTCAGAAACCAGATCGAAGAGGTGATCGGGCGCCAGGCCCAGCAGGAACGCCATTTTGGACGGTTCGGTACCCGACAGCGCCTGCGTCACCACCTGGATGGCTTGCTCCCAGGTCAGCGTTTCGTTGGAAAGCGCGCCCGCTCGCCCCTGCTTGACGGGAGCGGTCACGCGGTCGGGGTTATACAGGCCGTGCAGGGTGGCCTGCCCACGCGCACAGGTCTTCCCCAGGTTGACCGGATGATGGGGATTGCCTTCGGTTTTGATAGCGCGTCCCTGGTAGGTACGGACGACCAGGCCGCAGCCGGCGGCGCATTCGCGGCAGGTCGTGGCGTAATAGGTGCTTTGGCCGTTGAAGTTGTACTCCGGCATTTCGGTATACGGCTCGCGGATGACGTAACGCGAAGCCGGGCCGCAGCCGGTCAACACAGCGCCCGTTGTTGCCGCGACGCCCGCCAGTTTCAGGAAATCTCGCCGTGAAATTCGTTTGCTCATAACTTTTCCTTACTAATAGTGACAGGTCCCGCAGTCCAGCAACTTCTCGCGCTTGACCGGGTCGTCCACTGTTTTGGCCCTATGACACTCCAGGCACCAGCCCATGTTCATCACCTGCGGGTTTTCGGCAATGGTCACTTTGGTCATGTCGCCATGACAATCCTCGCAGTTCACGCCCGCCGCAATATGCGGACGGTGGTTGAAATGCACAAAATCTGGCACGATGGCCACCGGCACCCACTGGATGGGCTGATTGTTCTCCACCGCCGCCACCAACGGCTTCAGCAATTGGCTAGTTTGGGTAATCTGCATTTGCTGATGGCAGCCCCAACACTTGGATTGCGACGGCAAACCGGCCACCGGCCCGCGCGCGGCGCCAGGGTGACAATACAGGCATTGAATACCAAAGCCAACGTGACGATTGTGGGGAAACTGGATAGGCTGTTCAGGAGCGGCCTGCGTCAGGCTCACGCCCCACACTGCCAGGCTCAGCAAGATCAGCCCGGCAATCAACAAACTGATCCGTCCAAGCGGCGAGAGCAGCCAGCGGAAGATATTCTTGATCATGAATGCTCCTGGATGAGGATTTGCAGTCTTGGAATGTTCACTTTCGACGGCGCAGGGCAACCACCACTGCCGCGCCCGCCAACAGCAACCCGGTCAGGATGAGCAAGGCGCTGCCAAAGGTGACGAAGAACGCGCCGATGCCGGTCAGGATGCCGGTCCACAGATTGGTCGCAGGGCGGGACTCCCCGCTCTCGCCGGACCCCTGGCCTGCTCCCGTGACCTCGGCCTTTTCCTTGCCCCGAGTCAACGACTGAGCGTACATCAGCACGTCGCGGCCGTCGGCGGGAGTCCAGCCCAATTCGTAGCCCACCGGCATCTCGGTCCCGGCCACGCCGAAGCGGGTGCGGTGCAAAAAGCGGAACGGGTCGCGGTTGGCCACGTCGGCCAGCGTCTCGTCCACCCCCTCGCTGCGGAAAATGATCTGCGTCCCCTCCGCGCCGTGACAGGTCGCGCAGGTCGCCTCGTACAGTTCCTTTCCATGCGCCGCGTCGCCGTCAATCACTTTGAGTGAAAGCGGGTTGATATATTGAGAGTCATCTATCAGACCTTCTTTGAGAAAGACGGCCACCTTTTGCATGGCGCTCTCTGGCAGGTAGGCCGAGAAATCGTGCTGGCTTTCCTGGCTGCCCTTGAGGGATGAGACGATCTCGTCTGCGCTCATCTGCGCTGCCGCCTCGAGCAGCCCAGGGAAGCCGGTGGCGTGAGAGCCAGAGGCATACGCCCCCTGCGCGCCCTTGTAATCCCAACCGTGACATTCCACGCAGCGCCAGGTCTCTGCGCCAGAGCGCGTATTGCTCGACTGGCGGCTCCACAAAGGCATGTCTCCTTGCGGCGCGTCCACGCCCAGCGCGGCATACCATTTATCATACAACTGCGCCCCCTCGACCAGATCGGGGCGCGGGCCTGACAGTTCGCTTGCAAAAGCCAGTCCTGTGATACTGGCAAACAAGGCAAGCACAAAGAAAGACATCATCCACACTCGAAGAAAGCGGTTCATGGATTTCTCCTCAATGACAGCCCAGCAGGGTATTCCCACCGATGCGGCGCTATTATAACGCAAAAAAACTGAAAGTACATATAAAAGACTAAATTTACCCTTTTTCGAGGCGTGTTATACTTTGCATATGCTGAAATGAACGCCTATCCTCACTTCGCTCGTATCGTCTTGTGGTTCCTTTTTGGGGTTGCGCTTGTGTTCGCCAACCTGGCGCTCGACCGCCCCTTCCTGCACGCGCAAGTAGACACTGCTGCGGCCTCCCCCCTCCGCGACGACGTTGGCTCTACCGATAATATTGTGCTGATCGCGGTCATCATCGTGTTGATTGTAGTGATCCCTATTCTGCTGCGGCGGCAAGATTGGCAAAATGGCAAACGACAAAAATAAGAAGTGCTTTACGTGTGGAATAAATCTGATATACAATCTTGACATGGTAACGACGAATACCCTCCCACAAATAACAGGCTTACGTCGCCCAGGAACGATCCCGGCAGGGCTGAAGATTCCTGTTGGCAAGTCGTTGCCAGCCGCTGTTCAAAAAATCATCAACGAACTTCGACCTCAAAAAATTGTTTTGTTTGGTTCGTACGCATACGGAAAGCCCACTCCCCACAGCGACGTGGACTTGCTGGTTGTATTAAAAACCAACGCCCAGCCCAAAGAGCGCAGTTGGATGGTCTCGCGCTTGCTATTACCGAGACCTTTCCCCGTAGACATCCTGGTTAAGACGCCGGAGGAAATAGAAACGGCCCTGGAATCGGGAGATTTTTTCTTGGAAGAGATACTGACGCGCGGTACGGTTTTGTATGAGCAAAACGAGTGACCCTCTCTCATGGGCGGAAAAGCGGAAGAAGATTTTGCGCTCGCAAGATCTTCTTTGCGCCGCAAAAAACCGCTTCTTACGGGCGCATGTTTCCATGCGCAGCAATGCGCTGAGAAGTTTATGAAGGCTTTGTTGGTTTCGAAAAAGGCCGCTTTCCCCAAAACGCACGATCTGTTGATGCTGAATAATCTGTGCTCGGAAAAAGGAATATTCCTGGAAGTAGAAGCCAAACTTTTGAATAGCCTTACAGATTATGCAGTGCGGACGCGTTATCCCGCAGAAGAACCAACCCTTGAGGATGCGCAGGAAGCGCTCGAGATTGCAAAGACCGTTCGGCGCTTTGCGCGTGGCTTTCTTGGGCTTTGAGATCGTTATGCACACGATCGCCGCAATTGACGTAGGTTCCAACGCCATCCGCATGGTGGTCGGGCGGCTGGGTAACGAAGGCGAACTGGAAACGGTCGAGAACGTCCGCCTGCCGGTTCGGCTCGGACAAGACGCCTTTACCATCGGCCAATTCAGTGAAAAGACCATCCAAATGGCAGTTGGGGCCTTTCTGCGCTTTCGCAAAGTAGCGCAGGCCTTCGACGTAGCCGAAACGCGCGCCGTCGCCACCAGCGCCGTACGCGAGGCTGGCAACAGCGACATCCTGATAGACCGCATTGCCCAGCAAACCGGCTTCAATCTCGAAATCATCAGCGGCGACGAAGAAGCCCGCCTGATTCACTTAGCGGTTAAACACGCCATAGACTTGCGCGGAAAACACGCCCTGCTGGTGGACATCGGCGGCGGCAGCGTGGAAGTGACCATCAGCGACGAAGACAATGTCCTTTCCACCGAGAGTTACGAGATGGGCACCGTGCGCCTGCTGCGCAAACTGGAAGACAGCGCCGCCACAAGACTGCCCTTCCACCGCTGGGTCAAAGAATACGCCCAAAAAGCGCGCCGACGGGTAGAACGCGAGATCGCTGCCGAAAAAGTAGACCTGTGCATCGGCACCGGCGGCAACGTGGAAGAGATGGGCAGGCTGCGCAAACGTCTCTTCAAGCGCGAGTCCGAAGATGTCATTTCGGTGGACGAGATCGGGAAACTGATAGACAAACTGAGCGCCCTGAGTGTCGAAGAACGCATCCGCAAACTGCGCCTGCGCGCCGACCGCGCCGATGTGCTGCTGCCAGCCGCGGTAGTGCTGCACATGATCGCCCAGGAAGTGCGCGTCAAGGAAGTGCATATCCCTGGGGTCGGCCTCAAGGACGGCATCCTGCTGGATATGGCCCCGCTGGCCCGGGGTCCGGTCTTGCCGCGCCGCGAGCAGGTATGGGCCTCGGCGGTGCGCCTGGGCCAGAAGTACAGGTTCGAGGGCGAACACAGCCTGCTGGTCGCCCGCCTGGCTGCCCGCCTCTTCAACCAATCCCTTTCCCTGCACCGCTTGACCGAAAAAGAATTGCTCTTACTCGAAGTCGCTGCGCTATTGCACGACATCGGGCATTTCATCAATACCATTGACCATGACAAACATGGCTATTACCTGCTCAAACACAACCAGTTGATCGGCCTGAACGCTGCCGAGCAGGAGATTGTCGCCAACATCGTCCGCTATCACCGCAAACAGACGCCCTCTGTCGCCGACGAAAACTTCAAATCTCTGCCACAAAAAGACCGAATGATTGTGACCAAACTGTGCGCCCTCCTGCGGCTGGCCGATGCGCTCGATACCAGCCATGCCGGGCGGGTGAAAGACGTGCTGCTCGAGCAACGCGGCTCTCGCTGGCAATTGCAGCCCATTGGCGACGCCGAGTTAATGCTCGAAACATGGGACCTGGAAAAACGCAAGGCCCTCTTCCAGGAAGTGTTCGGCGTGAGTTTGGAAATCGAGAATTGAGGCAGGAATGGACGTTCCCTCCCCGCTGTTGGAAGCCCTGGACGCGCGTTGGCTGAAATATTGCAGCAACCTGGAAGCCTGCCGGCAGGCGTTTTCGGAGGCCGCTGTCCATGATGTGCGCGTCTCTACCCGCCGGCTGTTGGCGCTGATAGACTTGTTGCGCGCCCTCTTCCCATCCCCTACCCTGAAAAAAATGCGCCGCGCCTTCAAAGAACAACTGGATGGTTATGACGACCTGCGCGACACTCAAGTCACACTCTTGAAAGTATCCGCAGCGCTGACCGAACTGCCTGAGATCCAACCCTTTGCAACCTTTCTCGAAAAACGCGAAAGCCGGCTCCTGCGCCGCGCCGCCAAACAAGTTGAGGCCCTCGACGTAAACGGCTTGGTTCAACATATTGAAGCCGCGCGCCAACTCATTCTAACCACAACGGACGACGAGGCCCTCCGCCAAGCCCTGTTCCAATCCATAGACGATACCTACGCCACGCTCCTGCGGCGCTACGGCAAAGTAGACGCCTCCCAGCCCGCCACCATCCACCGCCTGCGCGTAACCTTCAAAAAGATGCGCTACATGTTGGAAATCATCCAACCGCTCCTCCCAGAAATCCCGGCGCGCAACTTCAAGGACATGCACGCCTACCAGACCGCCATGGGCGACATCCAGGACATGGAAGTCCTGCTGGCCGCCCTGGCTGATTTTGCCAAACGCCGCGCCTCCTACGACCCCGCGCCTGCCCGCCGTTACTTCCAGCGCTGCCACGCCCAGGCCCTCTACACCTACCTGGACGAGATGCAGCAGATCCATACCTTCTGGCGCCCAACGCCCGAAGCGCCCTTTCCCTGGACCGTCTCGCCGCGCAGCAAAAAAATTGCCCGACGCGAGGAAACGCAGCCAGGCGCAGCGCCAGTTCCCGATGAAACGAATCAAGAGAAAGGAGAGCCTGCATGAACCTGTACCTCATGCGCCACGCCATCGCCGAGGCCCGCGACGCTTCCGCATACCCCGATGACAGCCAGCGTCCCCTCTCCGCCTCTGGCCGCCGCAAGATGGTCAAAATCGCCAGCGGCCTCAAAGAACTGGGGCTTGGCTTCGACCTCATCCTCTCCAGCCCGTATCTGCGGGCGCGGGAAACGGCCGAAATCATGGCAAGACGCTTTAACCTGAAAAAACGCCTGGTCTTTACAGACCACCTTAGTCCGCTGGGCCATGCCGATCAATTGATTGCCGAAATCCGGGCGCAATATACCGTCGAACGCCTGCTCCTGGTAGGACACGAGCCATATCTGAGCAATTTGATCTCCATGTTGCTGGCGGGTAATACAGAAATTGCCATCACCATGAAAAAAGGCGGGCTGTGCTGTCTATCCATCGCAGACTTGCGCTATGCGCCGTGCGCCACGCTCGAATATCTGCTCACACCTGGACAGATGACTGCCCTGTCATAGCACGGCTGCGCCGCAAACTTCAGTTTGCGCGTTGTACAGGAACAAACGGATGTTTGCAGCGCTGAGCAAACATTTGTTCTGGTAAATCGCCCTCATCCCCGCCCTCTCTCCCGATGGGAGAGGGGAGATGTAAAGCAGGGAAAATGCCAATTTCAGCAAAAGCAATTCGTCTCCAGGCGCAGTCCCCTCTCCCTA
>JBBITF010000046.1:0-21948 GCA_037440925.1 Chloroflexota bacterium | reverse complement strand
CCTAAACTTACATCGTAATTTTAGAGAATACGCCCTGCCCTCAAGATGTGGGCAAGCGCCAGTCACTGTCAGAAGCGCGCCAGAGTTAATACGACTTTTCGAGACGATTACAGAGGCGCCCATGATACGACTTAATGAGACTCAACAAAAAAGGTTTGCGCTGCTATCGAAATCTTTTGGAGGCAGAAGGCTTTTTCCGTAGAATTGGCGTCTTGTTTGCAATTGTGCTAAAATTCTTCCAATGCAAGTCCACGTCAAACTCATCGCAACTTATCGCGACTACCTGCCGCCTGGCGCGCAGGGAGGCATCGCCACTGTGGATGTCCCGGCTGGCAGCACCATAGCGGAGGTGTTGACCCCTTTTGGCATTCCACTGGATGAAAGCAGCGTGATTGTGTTGAATGGCTTGACCGTTGCTCTTGATACGCCCCTTGTGGAGGGCGACACCGTCACGGCTTTTTCGGCAATTGCCGGAGGATAAATCTCTCGGTGGTCGAGTAGGGCTGGAAAAAACATCCAGCCTTACTCAACCAGCGGAAAAATATAAGGAGAACCTATGTACGGCTGGCATGGCAAACTTTTACGTATCAACTTGACAACCCGTAAGACGACCGTTGAAGATATTCCTGCTCAGGTTTGCAAGGATTACATCGGCGGGCGCGGCGTAGCAATTCGCTATCTGTACGACGAAGTGGACCCTCAAGTGGATCCGCTCTCGCCGCAAAACAAACTCATCTTTGCTACGGGGCCCCTTACGGCTACCACTGCTCCCACTGGCAACCGTTATATGGCGGTCGCCAAGTCGCCGCTCACGGGCGCGCTGGCGCATTCCAATTCCGGCGGTGATTTCCCAACCTGGATGAAGCGCACGGGCTTCGACCTGTTCATCTTCGAGGGCAAAGCCTCAGAGCCGGTCTATGTTTGGGTGAACGAGGAGCAGGTTGAAGTGCGGTCTGCCGCGCATCTGTGGGGCAAAGAAGTTCATGAGACCACCGATCTCCTGCTGGCAGAAACCAGTCCAGACGCCAAAGTTGCCTGCATCGGCCCGGCGGGGGAAAACCTGGCGCTGATGGCGGCTATTATGAATGATAAGCACCGTGCTGCCGCCCGTTCTGGCATAGGGGCAGTGATGGGCAGCAAGAATCTCAAGGGCGTGGTGGTATTGGGCAACAAGAATCCGGCCTTTTATGACGATGCCGGGATGCGCGCTTTCAGCCTGGAATTGAACAAGGAGGTTGGCGTTGATGTCAAGAAAGGCTCCAACTTGCGTATCTATGGCACGGCTTATGTGCCGCAAGTGACGAACACCTTGGGCATTTTGCCGACCCGCAATTTTCAGACCGGCGTGTTCGAGGGCGTGAGCAATATTGATGGCGTAGCGCTCAAGGAGAAATACTTGGTGAGTCATAAGCCCTGTTTCCGCTGTCCCATCGCTTGCGGGCGCTTGACTTCTGTGGACGACGAAAAATACGCTGGCAAGGGCGAAGGCCCCGAATATGAAACCATCGCTTCGCTTGGTTCGGCCTGTGGCCTAGATAACCTGGCCGCCTTGACCAAGGCCAATTACCGCTGTAACGAACTGGGTTTGGATACCATTTCAACCGGCTTGACCATTGCGGCGGCGATGGAACTCTATGAGCGCGGCGTCATTGATGATAGCATAACTGGCCGTCCGCTGCGCTTTGGCGATGGCGACGCGGTCATTGAAATGGTGGAAAAGACCGCTTATCGTCAGGGGTTTGGCAACCAACTGGCCGAAGGCAGTTACCGCCTGGCGCAACATTACGAACATCCTGAAGTTTCGGTGACCACTCGCAAACAGGAATTCCCCGGTTATGACCCGCGCGGCTCTCAAGGCATGGGTCTTTTGTATGCTACTTCCAATAAGGGCGCCTCGCACATGGAAGGGGACGTGGCCTATACCGAAGTGTTTGGCGTACCGCTCAAAGCCGATCCGCTGACTACTGACGGTAAGGCCGAACTGGTTGCGCGCTGGCAAGACGCTTTTGCATTGATTGACTCTGGCGGCTTGTGCGTCTTCTTTGCGGTGCGTTATGTCTTTAGCAAAGAATATATGATTTGGCCGGTGAGGCTGGCAAAGGTCATCAACCTCACCACCGGCGCCAATTACAGCGAAGAAGAGATCATGCGCGCTGCTGAGCGCGTCTATAACCTGGAGCGCCTATTCGTCCTCAAGGCCGGTTCTACCGTTGACACCCTGCCGCCGCGCATGTTGAACGAGCCAATGCCAGAAGGACCCGCTAAGGGGCGCGTAGTGGATCTCGATAAGATGCTGCCCGATTACTATGCCTATCGCGGTTGGGACGAGAAGGGCTGGCCGACCAAGAAGAAACTTCAGGAATTGGGCTTGAATGAGTGAAATCAAAGCGGACGCAACCAGCGTCCGCTCTTTCTTGCGGATTCTCAAGTCATCTTGCCCATTTGCATCACCTGGTACAGCGGCTGCAGGCGCTTGTACATCTGCCGGTAAACCTGGCGATAGAGTATCTCATACCGCTTGTGAACCTGTGGGTCTGGCTCAAAGGTATCGCGGACGCGCGTCATGGCGCGGATGGCGGCCGGGAAGTCGGGGTGAATGCCGATGCCAACTGCCGCATCTATGGCCGCGCCCAGCCCGGAGGCCTCGTACACGTGCGGACGGGAAGCCGGCAGGCCGAACACATCTGCCGTCAACTGCATGGCGGCCTCCGACTGGCTGCCTCCGCCCGCTACGCGCAGTTCGGTAATGGGAACGCCGCTGCGTTTGCCGGTCCGTTCGGCGCCCTCGCGCAGCGCGTAGGCCAGCCCCTCCAGGATGGCGCGGTAGAGATGCGCGCGGGTGTGCGCGTCGCTGAAACCGATGATAGCGCCGCGCGCCTCGGGCCCCGGAAAGCGCAATCCCGGCGACCAGTACGGCTGCAAGACCAAGCCGTCCGAGCCGGGCGGTACGCTGCGCACCAGTTCGTCGAACAGGGCTTCCGGCTCCACGCCGCGCTCCTCGGCCAGGCGCTGTTCGCGCAAGCCAAACTGCTGTTTGAACCAGGTCACCATCCAATAGCCGCGGTAAATCTGAATCTCGAAACTGTAATGCCCTGGCACGGCGGCCGGGTAGGGCGGGATGAGGGAGATGACCTCGATATATTTTTTATGCGTGGTGTTGATGGTGGCGGTCGTGCCGTAACTCAGGCAGCCGATGTGCGGCTCCAGGCAGCCCGCGCCCAGCACCTCGGTGGCTTTGTCGGCCGCGGCGGCGATGAGCGGGAGTCCCTGCGGCAGGCCGGTAGCGGCAGACGCCTCGGGCGTGATCTCGCCCAGTTTGCCGGCCACCGGCACCAGGTCCGGCAAGATGCGTTTGTCCAGCGGAACAGCCTGCCACTTCCAGCCCCAACTGGCTTCCCAGTCTTGCTTTTTGTAATCGAAGGGGACGTAGCCAACCTGGCAGGCGACCGAGTCAACGAACTGCCCTACCAGGCGATACGTCAGGTAGCCGGACAGGAACAGGTACTTGTGGGTGGACGTCCAGACCTGCGGCTGATGGGTGCGGATCCAATTCGCTTCGGCCTCCGACTGGAGGTATGCTACCGTTTCCGAGGCGCCTGCCAGGCGAAAGGCGGCTCCCCACAACCCGCCGACCGGCTTCAGGCCTTCGGTGCGGCGCTGGTCGAGCCAGACGATGGCCGGGCGCAGCGGCTTGCCGTCCTTGTCCAGGTTGACCAGCGTGCTGCGCTGCGTGGTCAGGGCGACCGCCGCGATGCTGGACTTGTCCACACCCTGCGCCCACAATCCCTGGCAGGCCTCGCAGACGGCTTTCCAGAAGACTTCGGGGTCCTGCTCGGCCAGGCCGGGCGCGGTGGAGTAGTAGGGTTCGATGACCACTCGCTGTTTGGCGAGCAGGTTGCCCTGCGGGTCGAACAACAGGGCGCGGGCAGATTGGGTGCCGTGATCAATGGCGAGAAGGTTTTCTGGCATAAGGCCTCCAGGAGTCGAATGGTCGGATGGTTTGGTGGTCTGATAGTCGAATGGCAAGAGGCGATCAGTCTATGAGATTTCTGTGCATGTAGTGACGACTTTAGTCGCTTTTTCAGTTTTTTGGCAAACGACTGAAGTCGTTACTACAAAACCGTTACTACAAAACCGTTACTACAAAACCGTTACTACAAAATTTTCATCCACTGGGACTCCTGCCAAGACGAATTATAGACGATATGCTTGATTCCAGAGTTGGAGATAGGCCTCCGATTCGCGTTCCCAGCGCCGGTCGTCCCAACCCAGTTCGGGCTGGGCGATGGCGCGGATGCGGGGCAGCAGATCGCGCCCGCCTTCGGGGAGCAGCAATCCCAGCCGCAGGCGGCGCAGCAGCAGGTCGTCGAGATGCACCACGCCCTCGTCGCGGGCGGCCTGGCGCAGTTCGGCCCACAGGTAAGGGGTGGACGAGATGACCTGCCGCTCCAGGGCAGGAGCGTCCTTGAAAATTTCCGCCGAGGCTGCGCCGTAGCGCCCCAACAGGCGCAGGCGCATGGCCGGGTGGAAGGATTCTTCTGCCAGCATCGCCTCGGCTTCGGGCGGCAGCGGATCGAGGATTGGCGCTTCTGCCTCGAAGTGGACGCGACCGAGGTACTTGCGGGCTGCCTTGAGCGCGTCGCGCGCCATCAATCGGAAGGTGGTCAACTTGCCGCCGCTGACGGTCAGCAGGCCGTTCTCGTCCCAGATGGCGTGTTCGCGCGATTCTTTGGACGGATCGGCTTTGCCGGTATCCACCACCGGGCGCAGGCCGGAGAAGGTCGCAATCACATCGGCGGGAGTCAACTCGGAGGCGGGGAAGACATGCTGCAAGGCCGACAGCAGGTACTCGAACTCCTCGGCGCTGATGGACGGGTCGGTCTGCAACGCGGAAGCGTGATCCACGTCGGTAGTGCCGAAGATGACCGCGCCCTCCCAGGGCAGGGCAAAGACCGGGCGCCCGTCTTTCGGATGCAGGAACGAGACCGCGCGCGTGAGCGGCAGGCGCGCAAACGGCAAGACCAGGTGACTGCCGCGCAGCGGACGAATGCGGGGCTTGCGCCCAATTTCCTTTCGCAGGGTATCCGTCCATGCACCGCTGGCATTGATGACCACCCTGGCCTGCACTTCTGCCGTGCGCCCGCTTTCCCGTTCGGAGACGATCACGCCGCGCACACGCCCGTCGGCTGTGCGCAGCAGGGATTCGACGCGGGCGTAGTTGAGCGCCAGCGCCCCTTCGCCAGCGGATTCGCGCAGCAGGCGCAAGACCAGCCGGGCGTCGTCGGTTTGGGCGTCGAAATAACGGTAGCCGCCTCGCAGGTCGGGGGTAGAGAGCGGCGGGCAGAGTTCGCGCAGGTCGAGTTCGTCGTAGGAGCGATGCGTCCACTGCCCGGCCATCAGGTCGTACAAGGTCAAGCCCAGGCCGAAGACGAAGCCGGGCATTTTGTCGCCGCGCAGGGCGGCGTACAGGAATCCCAGCCGGTTGACCAGGCCGCGCCCCTGTTTCAGCAAGTATTCCCGCTCCGAGACCGATTCCCAGGTCATCTTGAACTGGGCGTTCTTGAGGTAGCGCATCCCGCCATGCACCAGTTTCGACGAGCGGCTGGAGGTGCCGGAGGCGAAATCGTGCGCCTCGAACAAGGCCGTCCGCAGCCCGGCGTGCGCCGCCTGCCGCAGAATGCCCGCGCCGGTGACGCCGCCGCCGACGATGACGATATCCCATTCCCCTCCCAGTTGCGCCCAGGCCCGCTCGCGCCAGCCGGGTTTCCAATCCGTTCTCATTCCACCAACTTTCCGGGATTCATCATCCCATGCGGGTCGAAGGCCCGGCACAGCGCGCGGATGGCTTCGATGCCTAGCGCGCCTTTCTCGGCCGGCAGGTAGGGCGCATGGTCGAGGCCGACGCCGTGCTGGTGGCTGATCGTCCCGCCGTAAGATTGCAGCGCCAGGCTGGCGCGATGCTTCATCGCCTGCCACATTTCCAGCGTGGCGTCCGGGTCGGGCTGGCAGCGGAACAGGTAGGTGGTGTAGAGGCTGGCGCCGTCGCGGTAGACGTGCGACAGGTGCGCAAAGGCCAACACGCGCTCGCCTCTGGCTGCCGCTGCCTCCACAATTGTTTGCGGGATGGCTTGCGAGGCAGCCGCCACCTGCGACCAGGGCAGCGCCGTTTCCAGCGTATCAATGGCCGCGCCGCATTCCCAGAGCGTATTTCGCAGGTAGGGCGAGAGGAAGCGATTCTTCTCCCAGGTATGCCCGACCACCGTCCCTACGAACAGCCCGCCAAACCCCCGCGCCAGCGCGGCTACCTCCCGTCGGGTGCGCCGCAGGTGTGCGCGCGTCCCGGTCACGCCGAAGATGAGCAGGCAGCGCCCTTCGCCAAAGCCGACGATTTCCAGCCCGCGCCTGGCCGCCTCCACCCATGACTTGCCTGAAAGCGCCAGCGTGGTGTCGGTTTCCTGCGGGTTCGACAGCCGCAGCATGGAGACCGGCAGCCCGTCCTGGACGATGGCGCGCACCGCCTCCGATCCCTGTTCCCAAGAGGGGAAGAAAATCCCGTAGAAGGACTCGGCCTGCGGCAGCGGTCGCACGCGCACCCGGGCCTGCGTGATGACTCCCAGCCTTCCCTCCGACCCCAGCGTCATCTCGCGCAGGTCCGGCCCGGCCGCCGAGGCCGGCAGGGGCGGCATGTCCAGCCTGCCTTGCGGGGTTTCCATGCGCCCGCCGGCGAACAAGGCCTCGATGCGCCCGTAGTGGAAGGATTGCTGTCCGCTGGAACGGGTGGCAATCCAGCCGCCCAGGGTGGAATATTCGAAGGATTGCGGGAAGTGACCGAGCGTGTAGCCGCGCGCTTTCAACTGCGCTTCCAGGTGCGGCCCGGCCACGCCAGCCTCGAAGGTTGCCAGGCGGCTGGTCTCGTCCAGATCAAGCAGGCGGTTCATTTTTTCGAGCGAAAGCGTCAGCACGGGCGCATCCGACTTGAGCGGGTTGATGTGACCGACCACGCTTGTCCCGCCGCCGTAGGGGATGACGCTGGCGCCGGCCTTGCGGGCGTAAATCAGCAGGCCGCGCACGTCGGCTTCGGATTCGGGGAAGGCCACGCCATCCGGGAAGGTGTCCACCCGTCCGCTGCGCAGCGCCACCCAATCGGGCAGCGACTGTCCGCGCGCGTGGCGCAGGCGCGTCTCGGCGGAGAGGTCCACCAGCGGGTGGGAGGGGAGGCGGGACTCAGGCACAGCGGCGAGAACGTCTCCCATAGCGGCGTCAGGTTGCGGGTCGAGAGAACCGATGCGCCGGGTTAAATAGTCCAGCGCCGAAGCCGGCAATGGGTAGTCGGTGTCCACGTTCCCCCATCCATTCCAGCGTTTCATGCTCGCTCCTTTCCTTCCGTCATCCGCACCCACAGGGAAAGGCTCTCCTGCATGGTGGCGCGCGCCAGCGCTTCGGCCTGCTCGGGCGAGGAATCGCGCAGGGCGGCGTAGAAGGCGCGCGAGTGCTGGCGGCACTGCTCGAAGGCAAAGTATCGCTCGGCCATCGCAACGTAGAGCGCCTTGAAACTGTTGAGCAGCAGGCGGAAAATGGGGTTGGCTGCCCGTTGGGTGAGCAGGTGGTGCAACTGCCAATCGAAGCGGGCAAACGCGGATGGGTTGTCGTCCAGGTCGGTGGTATTTTTCAAAAAGGCGCGCACCTCGTCCCCCGCCGCCTGGTATGCCTGGAAGGTGTAGGCCGGGGCGAGCAGGGTGCGAACTTCGAGCAGGTGCGCTACGAAATCCGGGCTTTGACCGGCTGCTGAATCCGCCAGCGTGGACAAGACCGCCAGGTTGCCCTCGCGCCAGTAATCGCGCACGCGGGTAGGTTTGCCGTGCTGGATGTCGAGCCAGCCGTCGCGCGCCAGGCGCTGTAAGGCCTCGCGCAGGGTGGGACGGGTGACCCCGAGTTGGGCGGCCAGGTCGCGCTCGCCGGGCAGGTGGGTGTTGACGGCAAAACGCCCGTCCAGGATGGCTTCGAGCAGGCGCTGTTCGGCGATCTCGGCGGGCTTGGGGATGGGCTGCCAGTCTGTCATGGTTGCGGCTCCTAAGTGGTAAGTGGTCTGACCAGTTAGAGTATACAACATTCCTTGCGCGGAATCAAGGGGCTTCGGGTATATTAAGCGTATGAAAAGCGTGCGCTTCGACTTTGCTCCCTGCCTGCGTCCCTTGCTGGCGCGCGACCTGCGCAATGGGCCGGTGGACTTGCGCTTCAGCGGCCCGCAGACGGCCAAGCACCTGATCGAATCGCTGGGCATCCCGCATACGGAGATCGGCGAACTGCGCGCGGATGGGAAGGTGGTTGGGCTGGGATACCTCGTCCGTGACGGGGACAGGCTGGAGGTCGGGGCAGAGACGCGGGTGGAGGTTGGCGCGGACGAACCGCGATTCGTCCTGGACGGTCACCTGGGGCGTTTGGCGTCGCACCTGCGCATGTTGGGGCTGGATTGCCTGTACGACAGAGCCTCTACAGATGAGCAACTGGCGCAAGTCAGCGCGGAGGAGGGGCGCATCTTATTGACCCGCGACCGCCGCCTGTTGATGCGCAAGATCGTCACGCAGGGATACCTGCTGCGAAGTTTGGATACGCGGGAGCAATTGCGCGAGGTGGTGGAGCGGTATGCCTTGTCTGCATGGGTCAAGCCGTTCCAGCGCTGTATGCGCTGCAATCATCCGTTGGAAGCGGTCAGCAAGGAGGCGGTGATAGACCGGCTGGAACCGTTGACCAAACGCTATTTCGACGAGTTTCGCCTCTGCCCGGCCTGCGACCAAGTGTACTGGAAAGGCTCGCACTACGAGCGGATGCTCGAATGGATTGCGCAGATTGCCGGTAACAAGTAAAAGGGTTTTCCTGCCATGCACACTACCTATATCGTCTGCGGCAGCCCGGGGGCGGGCAAGTCCACTTACGCGAAGAAACTCGCCTCCATCCATCATGCCGCGCTGCTGGACATAGACACGGTCACGGAACGGCTGGTGCGGGTTGCTTTGCGCGAAGCGGGGCATGACCCGGACGACCGCGATTCCGAATATTTCAAACGCACGTTTCGAGAGCCGATCTACGACACGCTGTTCGACATCGCGCGCGCCAACCTGCCCTTCCAGGATGTGATCGTAGTGGGGCCGTTCACAAAGGAACTGCGCGAGGCAGACTGGCCGGCGAGACTCTCCCGCTTACTGGGCGGCCCCGTAGAGGTACATTACGTCGCCTGTCCGGCCGAGGTGCGCCGCCAACGGATGGCTGAACGCGGCGACGCGCGCGACCTGGCAAAGTTGCGCGCCTGGGAGCAGTACATCCAGTACTATGGAGAGGAGCGCCCACCGGTTTTCGAGCATGTCGCGGTCAATGGCGCGGACTAGGGATACAATAGAAGCGCGCTTCTTTTTGGAAAGGAGTTGACCATGGATGCGACCGGACTGCACCGCCCCGCTTCGTGGGGAGAGACCCTGGCAGCGTTGGGTTTCCTGCTGATGTTCCCGCTATTTTTGCTGGTCGGGCTGCTGCTGATGCCATTCTTGAAGGATTTCCAGGATCCCGGCTTCGGGCTTGGCATCCTTCTTACGATGGTCGGGATGCTGCTGGCTGCGCTGGTCATCGGCTGGGTGAAGGACTTCCCGCGCTGGGTCTTCCCGTATTGGGGCATGGCGCTGCTCATCAGCCTGTACATGCACTCCTTCACCGGCACTATCGCCGGCTACGAGGTCAGGGGAGGCTGGTGGGTATGGACGCCGTTGGGGATCGTCGTCCTGGTTGGCCTGCTATGGAGGCGAAACCTGAAGCCCGTGTATGCGCTGTTCCGCTCGCTCTGGCAGGACTGGACGCTGCCCTCCTTCGCCTTCTACGGCGCCCTGCCGCTGCTGGTCATCGCCGCGTATGACGAGGTACACAACGAAGGCGCCTTCGTGACGTTGATTCTGGTCATCCTGGGCATCGGGGCAATCGGCTACATGCGGACGCAGACCCCCTGGCGGCGTTTTGCCTGGCTGCTGGGAGGTTTCTCGCTGGGCTGGATGATCTTGATGGCCCACCAGGTCATCTACTGGAACGGGCGGCAGGAGACCGGCATGCCCAAACCGGTCACCTGGCAGGATGCGCTGGGCTGGACGAGCGAATTCGGCGCCGTCCTGCTGCTCATCCTGTCAGCGCCGGTCGTGATCGGGTTGGCGAGGAGGGTGGTGAGGCCGAGGCAGGCCGCCCCGGGCGCAGGATAAACTATTGCTTGAACTCGTAGAAATACAGGTTCGTCTCCTTATGCCTTTCGAGCGTTTTGAGCCATCCAGTCCAGCACGCTAAACGACAGCGCCCTGGGCAGGATACGCTTGAGAATGTGGAATAAGCGTACATCCCAGGAGGTGTAAATAGCATATTTTCCTGCTGCGGCTTGCTTCAGAATGGCGCGCGCCGCTTGTTCGGCGGTCAATGCCGCGGCGTTGCCTGAAATGGCTTTTGTTTCCGGCGGTTTGAACTGGTTTTCGTAGTCGAGTTGTGGAGTGTATGTATCCGATGGATAGACCACCGACACGCGGATGCCGTGTGGCCTCATCTCGGCGCGCAGCACTTCCGAAAAACCGTCCACTGCGAATTTGGAAGCGCCATAGGCCGAATAGCCAAACACACCCACGAAGCCGGCTGCCGAAGAGAGATTGATGATATGCCCGCTGCGCCGCTGGATCATGCCAGGCAAGATTGCCTTGACGGCGTAGACCGTGGCAAAATAGTTGTCGTCCATCATCCAGCGGAAGATGCGCGCTTCCAGTTCTTGTACATAGCCGGGATGCGCTGCTCCGGCCGAATTGATGAGTACATCTGGGACGCCTGCCTTTTGGATGAGCGCTTCGAGGGCTGGAAAGGCTTGGGCCGGGTCGCTCAGGTCTGCATTGGCAATGCCAAAATGCTGGTCGGGGCGAATAGCCGCGGATTTGACCTCGGCCAGAGCGGCTTCGAGGACCTGTCTGCGGCGCGCGATTAGCCAGACGCTTGCTCCCTCCGCCGCCAGCAATCGCGACAGCGCCAGGCCGATGCCGCTCGATCCGCCGGTCACAAACACCCGTTTTCCGTTCCAATGGGAAGGCATCAAAACTCCATTTTTAAGACATGCCGCGCAATGACCAGGCGTTGGATTTCGCTCGTTCCCTCGCCAATGGTCATCAAGCGCGCGTCGCGGTACATACGCTCTACCGGGAATTCGCGGCTGTAACCGTAGCCGCCATGCACCTGGATGGCGTCGCGGCACACTTTTTCGGCCATTTCGGTGGCAAACATCTTGGCCATAGCGGCCTGCATGGTGTAAGGACGTCCTTGTTCTTTGAGCCAGGCGGCTTTATACAGCAGCGTGCGCGCCGCTTCGATTTGGGTGGCCATATCTGCCAGCATCCATTGGATGGCTTGCAACTCAGCAATCGGCTTGCCAAAGGCTTGACGCTCGCGGGCATAGTTGACCGCTTGCTCGAAGGCTGCTTGCGCCAGTCCAACCGAAATGGCGCCGATGCCGATGCGTCCGCCATCCAGCGTGGTGAGCGTTTGTTGCAAACCTCGCCCTTCTTCGCCTATCAAGTTTTCGAGCGGCACGCGCACGTTGTCATAGGTCAAGGCGTGGGTGGGGGAGCCGTGTAACCCCATTTTCTTTTCTGCCGGCCCAATGGTGAGGCCGGGTGTGTCGGTTGGGACGAGAATCATGCTCAGGGAATGAGAGCCGCCGGCCGGGTTGGTGCGAGCGAGGGTGATGATGTACTCGGCGATGGAGGCGTTGGTACACCACATCTTCGCGCCGTTGATGACCCATTCGTTTCCCTCTTTGACTGCCTTGGTGCGGACGCCGCCTTGCAGGTCCGACCCGGCCCCTGGTTCGGTCAGGGCTAGACTGCCTAGTTTGTGTTGACCGCTGGAAACGAGCGTCAGCCATTTTTTCTTTTGGGCCTCGCTTCCATACAGGACGATGGGCGTGGTTCCCAGTCCGTTGTGAGCGGCGATGGCCAGCGCCATGCTCCCACAGCTCCAGCCTAGTTCTTCGATGGCGATGGCGGCGCTGACGGCGTCTATCCCAGCGCCGCCGTATTGCTCCGGGATGTTCAGTCCTAGCAGGCCGAGCGGCCCCATTTTACGCACGGCTTTCCAGTTGAATTCGCCGCTTTCATCGGCCTCGCGCGCAAACGGACGCACCTCCGCTGCCACGAAGTCGTGGACAGTTTTTCTCCACATGCGTTGTTCTTCATTGAGATCGAAGTCCATACTTGCTCCTCCTTCACACAGAATTGACTACGCGCTCACTATATTATATATCGGCTTCTTCTTGTGTAAACAATTTCAGCCTGCCATCCTCCAGCGCCTCCACGCGCAAGGGACGCAATGGCTGTTTCGCTGGGCCTTGCAGCACGGCGCCATCTTGCTCGAAGCGCGAGCCGTGGCAGGGACAAGCAAAACCCTGACCGTCTGCCTCGACCGTGCAGCCTAGATGAGTGCAAATCAGGCTGTAGGCGGTGAAGACGCCGTCTGTATTATAGATTACGACCGGGATGTCAGCGCGGACGGTGCGCGAGCCGGGCGGGAAGTTGGCAGCCGGCCCCAAATCGAACTCGGTCTGTGGGGCGGGTTCGGTCGGATAGCCTAAAAAGCGCACCAGGCCGCCCAGTCCGAGCAAGCCGGCCAGTCCAAACAGGGCGTTGGTGGTCAGTTTCAGGAAGTTGCGGCGGTCAGCGTAGAGTCTGTTGGGGTCTTGCGAATTTCGCGTAGCCATATATCGCTTTCAATTGCTTGCTAGTGGGGGAATGCGCCCAGGACTGTCAGGAATAGAATCGCTGTAACAATGAGCAGCGCCAGCGCTTGCGCCAACCGGTTGCCGCGCGGAAACCAGCGCCCTAATTCGCCTGGTTGCGCGTTGGGAAGCAGATAGGGCAGCAGGCCAAGCGCAATGACAACCAGCAGCGGCGTCAGCACGCCCCACAGAAACGGGTTGCCCCATTGGAGCATTTTCTGTATCCACAGAAAGAACCAGGGGGCGCGCGAGTCGCCCAAAACAAGAGCGTTATCTGAGAGCGGCTGCGCTAGGGGCGCCGGGAGGAGCAAGGAGAAGAGCAATAATCCTGCGCTTGCAACGGCTATAACCGCCACTTCGCGCCGCACCAGTTCGAAGCGTGTGATGCGGCTTTTGTCTGCACGTTCATCGGGCGGCGGAACGGCGATTCCGCCATCGCGCCGCACACGGAAAAGATGCCAGATGATCAGCAATATTGCACAGCCCGTCAATCCCAAAACATGCCAGGCATAGAAGCGCGTCAACGCCGCTGCGCCGGGCTGGGTCCCGCCCAGGATGAATTGATAGAATCTTTCTCCTACCAGCGGAAAGGTCTTGAGCAGGTTGACGCCTACCACCAGCGCCCAGCGGATGCCCTCGTCCCAACGCAGCAGGTAGCCGGTGAAGTCGAGCAGCAGAATAAGCGTCAGCAATCCTAGTCCCAACAGGTAGTTGAATCGGCGCGGCGGGGCGTAAGCGCCGGTCAACACCACGCGCAGCAAATGGAGCATCGTCACCAGCACCAATGCCTGCGCCGACCAGTAATGCAGGTTGCGCACCAGGTTGCCATAAGGCACCAGTGTGGTGATGATTTCGATGGAAATGGCTGCTCTCTCTGGCGAGGGGACATAGTAGTACATTTCCAGCAAGCCGGTAACGAACAACGTCAGCGAAAAGAAAACTGCCAACCCGCCTGCGCCCAACGTATAGCGAAAACGCGCCTGTGCAGCCGGGATGCTGGGCGGGTGGAGATGATGGACAAAGTTCGGTTTTGGTAAGGCGCTCAGGGTGTTTTGGCGCGATTGCTTCATTATCCCAACCGCTGCCAGTCCAAGCAGGGCCGCCAGCGCTAACGCGCCGGGCCACTCGCTAGGCGGCGCCGTGACGCTGCGATGCACAGGGATAGCGGCGGCGTTGGTTTCAGAGAGGCTGATGCCCAGCGGCAGGTTGCCGTTCAATTTCAAGGTGTAGGCGGTTACAGCCCAGGCTTCCTGTGTTTCCAGTGAGCCGGGATTCCACCAGGGCATGGATTCTAGGATGTATTGATTGAGTTGGAGAGCGTTCTCGAAGCGCCCCAATTTTCCTGCTCCAGCGATGGCTGGGATGCCGCTTTGGACGGGGAGCTCGAAACTGTTTTGAGAGTAATCTTTGCCATGGCAGCCAGATTGCCAGCAGTCGCGTTCTTCGGCAGGAAAGGAGGCAAGCCATTCGTCTGTCAATCCTTGCCCACGGTCGCCATGACAGGACATGCACATGCCCCAATATTGGAGCGCTCCTTTGTCGGCCTGTCCAGGCGGGTTGTTCGTGGGGGGTGGCTCAAGTCGTTTGGGGTCGAAGGTGGGTGTCGCTTGAGGCGTAGCGTTCGCCTGGTAGACGGGAGAGGCCGCAGCAGCGGAGGCAAAGAGGACTCCGCCCAGGCCGAGGGCCAGGACGGGGAGCAGGAGCAGGCCGCGGCTGAGTTTGAAGCGCGATGTCGAGGCCATGGTGCGGCAGCGGCGCATTCGTCTTTTATAGCGTGATGACTTTGGCCGTTTTCGTCTGCGCTTCGATGATGTCTGTCATGCCGCCAACAATGCCGACTTGTACTTTGTCGGTCAAACCGTAATGTTCCAGACAGGTACTGCATATAATCAGGCGCACGCCTTTGGATTCGAGCCCGCGCAGTTGCGTCAAGACAGGCGAGCCTTCCACGACCAGTTTGACGCCGTCGGTGTAGAAACAAATGGCATTGGGCAGGGATAGGTTGGCCTGGATGAGTTCCAGGTATTTGGCTATCAGTTTCAGTTGCAGGGGCTGGTCGCCTTTTCCCATGCCGTAGTTGGTGATTTGAATGATGGTGTCTTGCATGTATTCCTCGTCAGGTGATGGTGATGTTTCTTGATAGACTTGAAGCAGTTCACGCGCTTGCGCGGCCTGCTCTTTGGGCGTGTAAATTTGCACTCGCCCCAGCCCGTCAATGGTGGTTGGGTAGATGTGATGCCCGACAGCCTCCTGAAAAAGTTCCACAGCAATGCCTTCGGCCTCCAGGAAACTTTTCAGCATGTCGGCTTCCAGGCGGCCATAGACTTCGGTCAGTTTTTCCCATTTCATTTCGTCCATGGCAGGCTCCAGGTTATGATGAAAAGGACCGTCCAGAGCGCGCTGATCAGAAGTTGCCGTAAGCCGATTTTCACCGCTTTCCAGCCGATGGCCGGGTGAAAGATACCCCACAGCGTTTCGGCCCATTGTAGAAGATACGGGACAAAAAGCCAGCGCGGCAAGATGGACGCCCCGCTCAAGACGAGCGCCAGCGCCAGGTTGAAGGACGTATACGCAAAGGCGCGTTGCCCCATGCGCCATAGCGCGCTTCTTTCTGGACCTGTAACCGGCTCCCCTTTTTGAGGCTGTTTCTGCGCGATGGGCATTTCCCGTTGTTCCAGCCGCAAGTAGGCATAGACAATCGAGGCGGCTGATTGCAGCCAGACGCCCAGCCACAGCGCCCACCCCAGCGGATGATATTCTCCAAGCCCAATCCAGAAGGCAGCCGGTGCGGCCAGCGCCAACGCGCCGCTGGCCAGAATTTCTACGCCCGCCTGGCGGCGCTCGGCGCGTTTTTTCACCAGCCATAGATGCCAGGCAAAGACCGGCAGGCCGGGGACAGCCAGCAATAGCACATAGGCATACCCGGCGGTAATCAGTCCTGCCAGCGCCAGCACGATGAGCGTGCCGTAGACCAGCATCCAAAAACGCGCTGCCGGCAGGTCTGCGCGCGAGCGGCGTCCGCTATAAGATTTGACGGCTATGCTGACGGGTTGCCGTAGTAAGAAGGCGCCTATTGCGGCTGCTATCAACCACACGGACTCGGGTTTGAGGCGCTGTCCGGCAAACAATCCAATCAACAACGGACTCAGAACGAACACCCATGAACCGTGGTCTTGAGGAATGGCGATATGGCGTTTGAACCAGTAGGCAGGCATAGAGTATGGCTATTTTACCCTACATCCTATCTATTCAGGCACATTGCCCCCACCGGTTTGCGCGCAGCCGAAAGCGGTTTCGGTCGAAATTCCCCAACGGGCGCCCAGCGCGCCGACGGTTCGGTCAATGCGGTGGTCCACTTTCTGGATACTCTCAATCAGCGCGTTCAATTGACGTTGATTCTCTTCCCAGCGACGTTCTTGTCCTTTCCAGCGCTGTTCCTGCTCTTCGCGCATTTGCTTCAACTCTGCCAGCATTTGCTCGAAGCGGCTTTCGGTCTCCGCACGGCTGGGAGCGTAATCGTGAATCAGATGCCATACCCAATCTCGAATCTGCGAGTCTTAGGTAACAAGTTGAGGCAATTTTCGCAGGATAATTTCACGCACTTCTTGTTCCATAGCATACTCCTGCCTTCCTTTTATCATGCCCTGATGGCAAATTTACCCGAAATGTAACTGCCTACCCATCCGCACCCTAGCCCTCTTTCAGGGGGAGAGGGAAGAAAAATCAGATGATTTTGTCGTTTTCGGCCAGAAAACTTGTGCATTACGCCAGCAAATCGGCGATTTGCCCTACTTCCGCCGGGGGATCAATCCCCCGCTGTTGAGTTTGGCTAGCAAACCCTGGTGGTCAATGTTCGGAGAGCGTCAAGCGGGTTACTCTACAGGTAAAAGTAAATTGCGGACAAAACGAAGATTGACGAACAGCATATTTTGACTATAATGTTAGTCAATATGACCGAAAAACGCTTTCGTCTTGTCTATGATACAGAGTTCTTGACGCAAGTCCGTTCGATTGAGCGAAAATATCATCCCTTGATTCGTGAGATGATTGAGCAGCAACTGGTATTTGAGCCAGATATAGAAACCCGTAATCGAAAGCAACTTGTTAGGGCAACTACTTTTAGCGCACGTTGGGAATTACGCTTTGGCGCAAATAACGAGTTGCGATTGTTTTACAGCGTCTATCCAGAGCAAGTGGAAGTGCATATTCTAGCGATAGGTATCAAAATTCGAGAGCGTTTGTATATCGGCGGAAAGGAAGTGAAACTATGAATATTGCCCCGCTCGCAGATGTCAAAGCACGGTTTAGCGCATATATCAAGCAACTGCAAACTTCTCCTGTGATTGTCACCAAAAATGGCAAACCTGTAGCGGTGATGATGGGCATTTCGGATGAAGATGATTTAGAACGAGTGATGCTGGCTATTTCGCCGAAGTTTCAAGCATTGCTGGATAAAGCCGAAAAGCGTATTCAGGAAACGGGCGGAATAAGCCACGATGATATATGGTCGCAAATTGAAGCAAAGGCATAGGTAAGCCAAAAAGCCACCCAGTTATTGTAGGCGGGGTCATCGCTGACCTTGCCCCACTACAGAACCGGAAGAGCGAGTTTCCTCGCATCCGGCTCCTGAGTACATAGGCCATTGTCATTGGCACAGCCAAGACAGAGTCGTCTTTCCAATCCTAGCCGCTTGGCAAATGCAGTCGTTGTACTGGATTTCCTGTCAATAGTTGGTTCCTCGATCGCACTGCACCCACCTCATCGTCTTTGAAGGCGAATCGCAGGCGAAGATGTACCTCGGCAACTGGTCTGATTACGAAGCGATGATGAGAGAAAAATATGGCAAAGACCTCACCCCGCATCGGGTGAAGTATCGCACGTTGAAACGTTAATGTCATTGCGAGACGGCGTACTTCCGTCGAAGCAATCTCCCCATCGAGTTAGGGATTGCTTCGGGCGGGAAGAACACCACCCTCACTGAAATCCATAAAAAAACGTCCCGAAGGTTCTGAGCCTTCGGGACGCTCTGTCTTACGTGGATATTGCCGCTGGTATTCTCTGATAGAGAAATTCCCGCATGTCAGTAGATGCGCTGGCATGTTCGATCGTGATGCTGACCACGTTGCCGTCCCTGTCCAAATCCAGGTAGATGTTTTCGTTTAATTCGCGGGTTTCCACAGGCGGGTTGCTGGAAAGTTCAACCAGCGTGGTGTCGGTATCTTCGAAGTATTTGATACGCATGGCTTACTCCTTAAAGGTTCGGTCGAAGAAGGCGTTGTGAACGGTCTCGCCGTCCTCTAGCAGAATGACCCGCAATACGCGGTTTTCCATTTCTGGGATTCGCGCCCAACGGCGAATCCTGCCGTCGGATTGAATTTCTTCACGCAACGGGTTCTGAATGACCCGCTCGATCCATTCATCCCGAATAGCGGCGCGGTCGGGGCGTTGACGGGTATATTGAAAGTATTGCGTGGTCTTCATTTTCTTTGATTATACTTGAAGTTGAAGGCACCCCTTCAGCCGCATCTGCACCCACCTCATCGTCTTCGAAGGCGACTCGCAGGCGAAGATGTATATTGGCAACTGGTCCGACTACGAAGCGATGATGAGGGAAAAATACGGCAAAGACCTCACTCCGCATCGGGTAAAATCTAGAACGTTGAAACGATAATTTTGCAGGAGAACGTTATGTCATTATTCGACTTGTTCAAAAAACCATCGAAAAAAGAAGCCGCTGCTCAATCTCAAGAAGTTGATAAAGACCTCATGTCGCCTGAAATGCAGAAGAAACGTTATGAGGCGGCAATGGAATTTGTCCGAGAACTTCAAGAGAAAATTCCGCTTGTGAATGGCAAACCCCATGCGGGGACAGTTTTAGCCATTGCGGCACGAATTGCTGGTGTAAACCTCTACAGAGCGATGAGTTACAGCCAGGAAGTAACCCCAGGAATGGTTGTGCTTTCAGATGAAATCAATCAGGCATGGCCTCAATTGATGAACCTGTTTGCATTCTATTGCAAGCAAAACGGAATAGACGTAATGTCAAGGCCTGTGGTTACCAAATTTCCTGAAAAAGACCAACCAGTGATGACCGTGGAACAAGTCCAGTTGGAATATCAGGACCAATATGACGCGATCATGAAAAGGCACGGCCTGGATTACTTGAATGCTGCTCGCGCAGGAATGATAGTCGCTTTCATCGTCTTTCAATTTCATTGCGTTAAATCCAAAGACATTGACCCCTATGTGGCCGCCGGAATCGTTGCCATGGGAATTGTCGAAGGTGCAAAGACAGCGCCGCCGCCTTTGGGTACGCCCAATACCAACGCCCTGCCAAAGAAGAATAATGCTCGGCTTGTTTTAGGGGAAGATGAAGTCGCCGCCAGAGAGGCACGCGAAAAAGGTGGAATTTTTATTCAACCTCCGGCGGAGGTTATCAGAACTTTGCAGAAGGGGAATCTTGATCCTTATATAATTTACGAGACGGCTCTCTTAAATCAAATCGAAGCCAAAATTCCACGAATCGACTTCGTGGGGGGAAATGTAAACGAATTGTTTGATGAATGGAAATCAAAACCCGAAGGACAAATTCCTATTTACATTAGGCTTATTATCTGGCTCAAGGAAAATGCATCTGCTCATGGTTATGAACAAGATGGAAATAGCTGGGTAAGGAAATGATGGGGGATTGCTTCGCAAAGAACGCTCCCAATGACATTCTGCGCGCCGGGTGAAGTGCTGGATGTTGGAACAAGAGCCGTGCAGCCTCCGCAAACGGCGAGGTACCCTCCTGGGCTTATAATACAGGCCGATATGCTGAACGATCCTCAATTCGAACGGCTCTCCCGCGCCATCCCCTTTTTGCAGCGGGCAGACGTTTCCCTTATCCAAGACCTGAAGCGCGAGTCGCAGTTCGTCAGGATCCCTGCGGGACGCGACGTATTCGTAGAGGGCGACCGCGTGGACGGAATCGCCTTGCTGCTCTCCGGCGTGGTGCGCGTGTATAAGATTGGCGAGACGGGGCGCGAGATCACGCTCTACCGCTTCGGGCTTGGGCAGAGCTGCATCCTCACGGCCAACGCCATCCTCAGCAACAGGTCTTTTCCCGCCATTGCCACAGTCGAGGAGGAGGCCGAGGCGGTGATCGTCCCCGCCGACAGGTTCCGAACCTGGGTGAACAAGTACGACTTGTGGCGCGAGTTCGTCTTCGACCTGCTTTCGGATCGCCTCTCCACGGTCATGGCGGTGGTGGACGAGGTGGTCTTCCAACGCATGGATCGCAGAGTCGCTTCCTGGCTGCTGAATCAGGCCCGGGTCCGGAACCCGATGCGCGTCACGCATCAGGAGATCGCCGCGGAGTTGGGCAGTTCGCGTGAGGTCATCAGCCGCATTTTGGAGGATTTTTCCAAAGAGGGATTGATCGAATTGGGGCGGGGGACTATCGAGGTGCGGGATTTCGAGAGGCTGGAATCCCGTTCGGTTGTGTGACTTTGTCACAGACAGGGGGCGGCAAATCTCCTACAATGGGGTCATCGAAACCAATCAACCAAAGGAGATTTCCGATGAAACGCAATATGTCCAATACCGATCGTATTGTCCGCGTGATCGTTGCCGCGCTGTTCGCCTACCTGTATTTTGGCGGCATCGTGACCGGCGCGCTGGGCATCGTGCTGGTGGTACTGGCGGCAGTGTTCCTGCTCACGTCCATTGTGGCGTTCTGCCCGCTCTACGCGCCGTTCAAGATCAGCACCTACAAGGGATAAACTCTTCATCACGGACCGCCCCGTAGGAGCGCGAAAGCCTGCGGGGCGGTTCCGCTTCTTTCCCGACCATGAACCTGACTCAGTTTCAAGAAACCGTTTCCTCCGCTGATAGACCCCTGGTGGTGGATTTTTGGGCGCCCTGGTGCGCGCCGTGCAAAATGACCAGTCCGATTCTGGAGAAACTGGCGCTTGAATTCGAGGACAAAGTCGCCTTCCTGCCCATTGACGCGGACCAGTCGCGCGACGTACTTGAGCATTTCAAAATCATCGGCATTCCCACCGTGTTGACCATGCGGGGCGGGGAGGTCGTTGGGCGTGTGACCGGCGCGCAGAGCGAGGCGGGGTATCGCGCCATGTTCGAGGCGCTGGCGGAAGGCAGGAAAGTGCGAGTCCCGATCCCGCCTTTCGACCGAATCCTGCGGCTCGCGGCGGGCGCTCTGCTCGTGATGGTCGGCATCTTCACGGACAACTGGCTGGTGCTGGGCATTGGCGGGATCGTCGCGTTTCTCGGCGTGTATGACCGCTGTCCGATATGGAGGGCGCTCAGCCGGATGATTTCAGTCAAGCGATGAGATAAAAAATAGGACAGGTCTGAGACCTGTCCTACAGATGGTTACGCGCCCGGCTCAGGCGCTGGCGGAGAGGCCGGCTGCATGGCGGCGCTGGAGGCGCCATCCCGTTTGCCTTTTTGGTAAGCCAGGTAGGCCGTTAACGCCAGTATGCCCAACGGCAGGAGCAGGCGCAGCAGCCCGCCAAAGAACATGAACGGCAGGAAGGGCATGAAGCCGAACCAGCCCCAACTGCCCGTGCCGGGCGTCATGCGCATAGGGTGGCGGTCGAAGCCGCCGCGCGGGCCCTGCCAACCGTCCGAGTCGAAGCGGTACATCATGGGATGACCGTAGGCCATGACGCTGCCCCAGTTGTAGGTAAAATAGCCCAGGGCGGCGAAAACGACCAGTACCAGCGCAATTCCAAGGATCCATTTCCAAATATTTTTCATAATATTACTCCTTAATTTAAGCAATATTATAGCAGGCCTGTGTAAACATTTTGTGTAGATTCGATAAAGATGACATAACGCTCTTGCAGTTAAACCTAAAAATTTCATTACAGATTTTCGGTAACTGCCTAGCGCCATCGTTCTCTTCTCCCATGATGGCGACGTAATGCCGACCACGGAGTGCCCGCCCCGAGGCTTGTCCTGAGCGAAGCGTCGCCCTGAGCAAAGTCGAAGGGTCGAAGGATCAGGCGTGAAGCGGAAGTGTGATTTATGTCACAGAAATTTGACAGCCATTTGTGCCATAATTCACATAGCGAACAGTCTCTGTCCGTGTTGTCATTTTCAAATCTCACAAAAGGAGAATGCTATGTTCACGCTTGACAACCTGTTCCTTCTGCTCACTGGCCTGC
>JBBITF010000045.1:0-22250 GCA_037440925.1 Chloroflexota bacterium | reverse complement strand
GCAGGGCCGGCAGCGCGCCGAGCAGGGAGCCAAAGAAGATGATGCGCAGCCGGCGGCGGTCATCGGGCGCGGCGCGGCGAAAATAGGAATACCCCAGCGCGGCGATGGCCGCGGCGGTGACGCAAAGCGTGTAAGCCATCCCCGCCTGCCGCCCCAGGGCCCTGTCCGCCTGCCACAGCAGAGCAAGCGCAACAGCGAGCAGGTACGCCGCGCCCAGCGTCCATCGCCGCAGGGACGGCGCGCCCAGGCGCACCGGGAAGGTCAGGTGATGATGCAGGAGAAGCGGGGCAGAGACGAACAGACAGGCAACGCTCAGTCCGAGCCCCCAGGCAGGCGGCGACCATTTTGGATCATAGGACATGGAAAACAGGAGGGCGATGGCCAGCGTTTGCGAGAGCAAAAACGGCAGGCGGATCTCCGGCTGCCGAAAGCGGCGCACAAGCATCAGCAATCCGCTTGCCCAGAAGACCAGCGCCGTGGCCAGCCCTCCCGGCAGGGCAGCGCCGTTGACCTTTGCCATCGCTACCAGCGGCAGTTCGAGAGAGATGACCTGTCCGCTGCGCCGCACTTGCGCCGGGTAATTGCCGGTTTCGGAAGGCCAGTACGGGTAGGGCTGGCCGTCCACGGCGACGATAGTATCCCCCGGCTGGAATCCCGCCCAGTTGGCAAAGGAATCCTGCTCCACGGCCAGCACGGTGCGGCTCTCCCAATCCATGACCGCGTCGAAGACGGGCGTGCGGAACTGGTCATAGAGAACCGATCCCGCCAGCAAGGGGAAAACCGCCCCCAGCGCCGCCAACAGGTAATCAAGGAAGCGTTTGCGCTTCATGGCCGCTCGTCCGTCAGGCCGTGGCGAATCGCCAGCAGAGCGGCTTCGGTGCGCGAGGAGACTCCCAGTTTGGCGTACAGGTTGCTGATGTGATTCTGAACAGTGCGTTTGGTGAGGACGAGTTCCTGAGCGATGGCGGTGTTATCCAGGCCGCGTCCGATCAGGCGCAGCACCTCGACCTCTCGCCGGGTCAGCGCGGCCAGGAGCGGATCGGCCCCCGGCGGGAGGCGCGTCACGGCGCGCTGCACCACCTGCCCGGCGACGGCGGGGCTGAGCCAGGTTTCGCCGCGCGCCGCCGCCCGCACCGCGTTGACCAGGGTTTCGAGCGCTTCGTCCTTCAGCACATAACCGACCGCGCCGCTTTCGAGCAAGCCGAAAACGGTCTCTCGGTCATCGTGGGCGGTGAGAATCAGAATGGCGGTCTGTGTGCCCTGGGCGCGCAGCCGGCGCGTCACTTCAAGGCCGCTCATATCGGGCAGTTGCACGTCGAGGGCCAGCACGTCGGGGCAACATTCCGCCGCCAGCCGCAGGGCGTCGGCCCCGCTCTCCCCCTCGCCCACCACCTCGACGTCCCCGGCCGCCTGCAGGATGCTGCGCATGCCGGCGCGGACGATGGGGTGGTCATCCACCAGGGCAATGGTGATCATCGTTGCCTCTCAACGTTAGTATACACGGAGAAAGGGGCTGAGTAAACAGGCACAGAGGTAACAGGCGCGCTTCGACACAACTGCCTGAACGCCAATCCGCCCGGCGACGGAGGGCAGGCCTCTGACCGGCCATGCGCAAGTCGAAAATTTTCGGCAATTGCCCTCATCTTGGCGCCGCTCGATTCGGCGGTCTAAAGCCCTGCCTCAGTTGATGAAAGTCGGATCAATCCGACTCGCTGCGAACGTGGAACAGGTTGGAAACCTGTTCAGGCACGTAGGGCAGGCCTTTGACTTGCCACTATAGAGTATTACCGTACAAGAAGGGGAGAAACACCAATTGATTTTGTCGTTTTCGGACAGAAAGTCCGTTTCATCGATCTGTTTCCCTCTCCCTTTGGTGGTCGAGCGCGTCGAGACCTGGGAGAGAGTTAGGGTGAGGGTAGGTAGTTATAGAAAATTGTCAATCTGTGCAGAAACGACGCCGACAGAACTGCACACTTTGCCGCCATTCCGAAGACAGATATGCCCATCCCTCTCAAGACGGGAGAGGTGTTACGCGGGCGTTATCAGATTCGCGAGCGCATTGGTCAGGGCGGTATGGGGAATATCTACCCGGCCGACGATTTGCGTCTGACAGGCCGTCAATGTGCGCTCAAAGAAGTAGAATACGACCGCGCCCTTCCCAAAAAGACTCTGGAAGAGGCCCGCGCCCAATTCCTGCGCGAGGCAACGATTCTGGCGCGCCTGGATCACCCCAACCTGCCAAAAGTCTCCGACTTTTTCTCCGGCGATATGCGCGATTACCTGGTGATGGATTACGTCCCCGGCAAAGACCTACGTATGCTGGTACAGGAAGCGCGCCAGCGGCGGGTCTTCCTGAACGAACAGCAGGCGTTGGGCTGGGCCGACCAAATCTGCGATGCTCTGCCCTACCTGCACGAACAGGAGCCCTCCATCCTGCACCGCGACATCAAGCCAAGCAAACTCAAATTGATGCCCAATGGCCTGATTGAACTGGTGGACTTTGGGCTGGTCAAAGTGCTGGTGCCGGAAGAAGTGACCATCACCATCATCCAGGGACAGGGGACCATCCTCTACATCCCGCTGGAACAATATGGCGGCGACAACACGCATACCGACGCGCGCAGTGACCTTTTTGCCCTGGGGGCAACGCTTTACCACCTGCTGACCAACGAACCGCCTGCCGACGCGCGTACCCGCTTCCTGAATCCCGAAAGCCTGACACCGCCTCGACAGATCAACCCCAACCTGACAACCCGCACCGAAAAGGCCATCTTGTGGGCCATGGCACTGCATCCCGATGAACGTCCCGAGTCGGTAGAATCCTTCCGCAAATTCCTGTTTGGCAGCCGAGAGATTCCTACCCGGCCGGTATCCGGCCTTCGGCCGCAGCCGCCTTCTGTGTGGGATGTGCTGATGAGTCCGCCAGAGATTATCCTTGCCTGGCTCGTCAGCGGATTGTTGCTGCTGAGCCTGGTTGCCACCCTGGCGCGGTAAAGATCATACGGCCGCCCGCCCCGTCAGTCTGTCACAGGCTTGCGGGGCTTTCTTGTTTTTTGTGTGCTGGTCTTCTTGCCCGTCACGCGCTTGCGGCCGGTTTTGCTCTTACCGTCTGCTTTCTGAAAATCCCCAACCTCTCTGGCTGCAAAGAGTTCATCAAATTTCGCCTGAACCGAGGCGACCCCCGCGCCGCCCAGTGCCTGGCAAACCTGTGCCCAGCGTCCATCTTCATCGCTCACGAAACGCCAGTCCAAAAAGACATGACACTGATAAGCCCCCAAGCCGACAAAAAGCCCTTTTTCCCACAACTCACGGCAGGAGCGAATGTATTCCAGGCGGGTCACATAGTCGGTAAAGATAGCGTAGCCATCCCGCGGCAGGGCCAACCCCTCTGCCAGAGATTGCCGGGCCAGTTTCCCGCTGGCCTTATCCATATACGCGACCGAGGTCTTCACCCAGCCGTTGGCCTCGGCATATTTGTTATGGTAGACCACCAAACCGCGCTCTTCGCCCAGGCGGTTCGAATATGCAAACACATCCTCATTCACATAGCCTTGCAGCGCGTAAAAGTCATACAGCAAGAAGTTCTCTGAGCCGGCAAAAACCCGCCGCCGGTGCAAAAGCGGGAAAATGCGCCATTCGTGACCGCGCACCAGGCCTTCGTTGACCTGCTCGTCCCATTTTGGTTTGCGAAATTCCATGCCATACTTTTCACGATAGCCTTCGATTTGTCCATGTCCAAACATCGGCAGGCCGGGCAGGGTGCACATCAGCGTGCAAACGCCAAAGTATTTATCGCCGTCGCCGAATTGCTCAATCGCCGTTCTTTCATCCGGATTATTCATAAAATTGACAAAACGCTTAATCACTTGCGGATCAAACTCCAGCACATTCTTCATCACCTGACGGTACTTGACATTATCTTCATCGCGCAGCATGTGCATAAAAGCAGAATTGTAGACGCGGTGCATGCCCAGTGTGCGCACAAAATAGCCTTCCATCAGCCAAAAGGCCTCGGCCAGTAAAAGCGTATCCGGCACTTCTGCCGCCACCCGATCTACCACCTCGCGCCAGAATTCGTTTGGCAGTGCGGCATCAAACTGTTCGCGCGTCATGCCATGTTCAGCGCGCGAGGGAATGGCGCCGCCCTGCCCCGGTTCAGGGAACCACAGATGCTGGATATGCTTGCGGGCCAGCGTCATGGCTGCATCAAAGCGAATGATGGGAAAGTGGCGCGCCACGTGCAGAATGGTTTGAATCACCGCCTCGCGCACTTCGGTCTTTGAGTAATCCAACTGGGCCGTATCGTTCCAGGGCATAGAGGTGCCATCATTGCCGTGGTAAATGTACCGTTCTTCGCCGCTTGCCCGGTCAAAACGCTTGAAGACCACCGCTGCATCCGTCCGGTCATAATAGTGATCTTCCAGGATAATCCCGGCGCGCGGGTCATCCGATAAGTCGCCGCTGGTAAAAGAGTAGGCGGGGAAAGGCGGATACGGCAGGGAAAGAAACCACTCTGGATGCGCCATCACCCATTCCGAGTCAATGCCCATGTGATTGGGCACCATATCGGCCGAAAGGCGAATGCCTCGCTGCCAGGCCCGCGCCCGCAGGTTTTCAAGCGCCGGCCAACCGCCCAGATCGGCAGCAATTTCGTAGGAATGCAGGGAATAAGCCGAGGCCACCGCATCTGGGTCACCCAGCCAGTTCTTGATGCGCTGGCTGGCGCGGCTGCGCTCCCACAGGCCGATCAGCCACAGGCCGGTAAAACCGCGTTCCGCCAAGATGTCCAGTTCTTCATCCGGGATATCATTCAAAAACCTGATCCAGAGGCCGTACTTACGCGACAGTTGTTCCAGCCAGACGTATGTGTTTTTGGCCATCAGCACCAGGCGCGGCATCCACTCGCGGTCTGGGCTGAAACGTTCATACTCGATTTCAGAGCGGTCGAAGGTCAAAACCGGCGCCGGGCCAGAGGCGCCGGTTCCGCCCCGCCGTATTTCTTCGCGGATGAAGTCTAATCCGCGCAACAGGCGCTGGACAAAATCCGGGCCCAGCAAATCGCCCCAACGTTGCACCAGGTATTCCAACTGACCGGCCAGCGAATTGGGACTGACGCGCAGCGGCGCGGTCAACATCTCGGTCAGCGATTCACGGCCGGACCCGAGGCCTGGCTGCTGAGCGAGGAAGGTTTTCAGCCGCTCGATCAACGCCGTGTAAGCAGTGTGCATCAGCAGCTGGTCATCAAACAGTTCCTCTAACTTGGAGGCTGCCGGGTTGAGATTGTGCAAATGAAGCAACAAAAGTTCGGCCAATACTGTTTCTCGCTTGCTTTGCACGTATTTCTCCACTTCCAGCCGGCCGCGATAGACCACCTCGGGTGGAAAGTCGTTGGTAAACGTCCGCTGGGTTAAATGCACCTGGTCAGCGCCCAGGCTCTGGTCCAGGAATGAAACGGCCTGTGTCAGCATGTCGGGATTGGCTGAGACGTAATGTCGCAGTAAGACGCGCAAAACTTCGTCAATCAGCCCCAAGGCATACAGATCGGCGGCCGAGACGCCCATCCGCGCCGCGACCTGACGTGCTTGCTGAAAATTAAGGAAGGTCAGGCGTTCAAGGGCATAGTGTTGACGAGCATGGCGTGAGAGGTGATATTCATTCATCGGGCACCTGGCGAGAGGAGGGAGGCTTGTTTTCTCTTCAATGATAACCCATATTGAGTATACTGTTGGTGTGATGACCGAGATTCAGCCCAATTGGTTTGCACTGGTTTTGCTTTCCATTCAGACTGTCCTGTACCTGCCGGTTGCTGGCCCCGTTGCTGGCGAAGTTGACTGCCGCAGTCGAGGCCATGCTCCAACATCTGCCCAAAGAGCAGGCCGAAGAGGTGCGCGATGATCTCACCCGCCTGCAGGAAGAACTGCAAAAACCCGAGCCGCGCCGCAAGTAGAACAGACCTTTGGTCTGTCCGCACAGGTCGGAGACCCGTGCTGCGGTTGTCGTCGGATTCCCAGGATGAGAACATTGCTTCGTTGCAACATGCCGGTTATCAGGTCATTGTCAACATTGGCGAGTCGGAAGAATCAGGTGGGTAGCAATTGCAGCCAGTACTTGCAAACCATTGCAAGCCGTTGAAAACTGGAAGAGGGCTATACTTACCCGCTGATCCCTCTCGACGGAGGGTCAACGACGATAGAAAAACTCAACGGGCAAGGCAAATGGCAATTTCATCTCGGTCAAGAGCCAGTTCTAGTTTGCTGCCATATCCAACGCCAGAAATAAATTCTGTAATGACCTCCACCAACGACGGATTCTGAAAATGCCGCATTTTGGTTTCCGGGTGGGGGTAATAGACCAGCCCTTCGTATTCCCGTCCCTCAAAACATACCCGACAGGGGGAAAACGAGAACGTCTCCGGCGGGTGCAGGTCGGTCCACTCGACGAGGGGAAAGGTGTATTTCGGCCTGACCATGGCAAAGGTCAGCGGGGCGATCGAAATGTTGAGCGTGCCGGGGTAGAAGCGGCTCAGGTCGAGGCCGCGCGCCGCAAAATGCGGTTTTTGTTTTTCGATCGTCCCATAGGGATATTCCCGCGATGGCCTCGAAGCAACCCGATGCCCGCGCACAACGATTCCGCTTACCCGTTGCCAGTTTGTTTCAGCGTTCATTTTTGCCCCTGTCAAAGGAGAAAAAACGCCGCCAGATCGCCCGAAAGAACGGCGCCGGCGAGTGGGCGGCCATGATGGGCAAATCCTGCCACCAGGGGGTGCGACCATCGAGAAACTTCAAGACGCGCTGGATGGGGTTCTTTTTGAAAATGTCCGTAAAGATGGGGCGGACAAGTTGGGGTTCCTTCGCCAGGATTTCCAGCAGCACCGAATCGTGCAGGCGATGGCGCAAACTGTCGGCGGGAATGGCAAAGGGATGACCGTGTCGCAGCAGCGAGGCGACGATGCGCTCGGAATCGCGCTGGATGCGGGCGAAGGCGTAACCGGTGGAGGGTTTGACCCGCCCGCCGCGCGTCCCGATGGCCAGAATCCGGCGTCCGAGGCGGCGCGGGAAGGGGTGATCGGTCATCGGGATGACGCCGCGCTCGGTCTCCAGGACCCGATAGTTGCCCGCGCCAATCTCATCCAGGTAGGCGCGCAGGGCGGTGCGGCCAAGTGCGGCAGGGATAGGTTTCATGGGGAGAGGAAGTCGGTCACTGCCTGGATGAAGAGGTCAGGTTGTTCTTCGTACGGGACGTGACCGGCCTGCGGGATGACGACGAGTTCGGCCTCTGGCAGTTCGCCCGCCAGGCGCACCGACTGCTCGGTGGGGACGATGCGGTCGCTATCGCCGGTGACGACCAGGACGGGCAGGGTGAATTCGGCCAGCCGCTCCGAGAGGTTCGATTCTTCGCTGGCGAGGGTCAGTTCCCAGAGCGCCCGGTCCCAGTTTTCGGCCTGGAGCGGCTTCATGTAGAGGTCGAGGACTTCGGGTGGGATGCGCGTCGGGTCGTACCAGGCCAGTTCGATCAGTTCGGGGCCGCGGGTCTGAATCTGGCGGGCGATGAGCGGGCCAAGATGACGCATTTGGGGCGTGCGCAGCAGCCAGCGGGTCGCGGCCGGAGCGCCGCCGCCGGTATAAACAGCCGGGTCCACCAGGACGAGGGCCTGCACCCGCTCGGGGTGCTGGAGGGTGAAGTTCATTGCCACCGTTCCCCCGGCCGAGTTGCCCACCAGGATGGCTTGTTCGACGCCGAGTGCGTCCAGCAGGCCGAGCAGCAAATCCACCTGCGCCTGCGGGCTGTAGGGGCTTTCGCCTTCCCAGGTCAGCGGGCGCTCGGTGAGGCCGAAGGCCGGGCGGTCGTAGGCGATGACGGCGCCCAGCGCGCTCAGCGGCTCCATGACGGCCCACCAGGAGTAGAGGCTGGCGCCGAAGCCGTGCAGCAGGACGAAGGTCGGCTTGCCCTGGCCGGTGATTTTGTAGTGGATGGTCAGGCCGTTAATTTCGATGAAGCGGCTGTCGGGGTCGGCGAGTTGTTCGACAGGCTTTGTCCCCTCCAGCGGCGGGACGGGGACGAGGAAGGGGCCAATCAGCAGAAGTAGTAGGAGGACGACCAGGAGAAGACCAAGAGTGCGTAGGAGACGTTTCTTTTTCATGGGCAAATAGGTAAGCAGGTTGATTATACCTGCAGGAGGCTTAATGAGAAATCTAGAGGTCGATTGGCGATTGCCCACAAGGGAGGTATGTGCGGATTTGGCAATCCGCACGAGCAAAAAAATGGCGGCTTGGACACCGCTGGCTTGGATTGCTTCCACTGGCTTGGATTGCCAAATCCAAGCCCCTTGCTGGCAGAGCGCTCGAAAGCATTTACCCAAACTTACATCGTAATTTTATGGTGAAATCGTATAAACTGTCATCATAGGTAGCCTTTCGAATGAGATTGAATGGAAAACCCAATCTTAACTCATCGGCTACCTACACCGCTAATTTGTAAAGGTACTAAAATGCAGTTGTGAACCCTGCCGCATCTTGCTATGGTGGATTTTATCGAAAGCCTGCTCAACGACGGCTTGCCTGTTCCTGAACCTACACCGCTTCTCAACCCAACCGTGGAGGCAACCGCGCTGGGAACATTTACCTTCACGACTATAAAAAACGACAACAGACTGCATCCCAAATCGAGCCAGACATACCGAGATGAGTACTTTCTCTTGCTTATGCAGAACAATAGTCAACAAAACTGCCTCCCATGTCCAGACTAGAGAGGCAGTTTTGTTTTAGCAGCCCGCTGCAAAAGCCCTGACCGCTGGAGGTAGCGCACATCTCTAACTTGCGCATGAACAGGTTGGAAACCCGTTCTACGCTTAGCGCAAGTCTCTGACTTGCGCACGAAAGGATAACCGTCAACGAATGGAATAACGAACACACGAATACCGGCAGGCGGCTATTCGTTTATTCGTGGCCGCATTCGTTGACGGCCTTTCTCTGCGCCGTTGCCCAAGAAGAAAGTGCGGGGCGAAGTATAATTATCGTATGAGCGCCCTCTTCTCCGATACCCATCCCAAAATGGAAGCCCTTCAAATCCGTCTGCTGCGGCAGACCAGCCCAACGCGCAAAATGCAAATGCTGGCGCAGTTGAACGCCTCTGCCCAATTGCTGGCATTAACAGGCCTGCGTTCGCAATTCCCGCAAGCCGGCGAAGCCGAATTGCGCCGCAGATTGGCAGGGTTATTGCTTGGAGAAGAACTGGCGCGCAAGGTGTATGGAGAAGACGATGCAAAACGAACCGCTTGAAGTCACGCTTAAAGTGACCGGCGTCCTTGGACAACTTGGCATTCCCTATTTCATCGGCGGCTCGCTTGCCAGCACCCTCTACGGTATAGTGCGCACCACACAAGACGCGGACATCGTTGCAGAAATGCGTCCGGAACACATCCAGCCGTTCGTAGCAGCGTTACAGGACGAATTTTATATTGACGATGAAATGATCGCCGAAGCCATTCAGCGCAACTCCAGTTTCAACCTTATCCACCGCCAGACATTTTTCAAGGTGGATATCTTTATTCCCCACCCTGGGCCATTCTTGCAATCCCAACTCGCCCGCGCCCAAAGGCAGACCTTCGCCCTTGAAACAGAAGTCAGCGCCAGGTTTGCCAGCCCCGAAGACACCATCCTCGCCAAACTCGAATGGTATCGTCTGGGCGGCGAAGTATCCGAGCGTCAGTGGCGCGATATCCTCGGCGTGTTAAAGATTCGCGCCGGAGAACTGGACCTGGGGTATTTGCGCCATTGGGCAGACGAACTCCAAGTCACCAATCTCCTGGAGCGCGCCTTACAAGAAAGTGGATAAACGTGCGGCGCGGGTCTTTGATTTGTGTATTACAGCCTGGCAGATCAAAGACCTGGCTTACCTGTGGCGCAAGTCTCTGCCTTGCGCATGAACAGGTTGGAAACCTGTTCTACACTGGCTGTTGCTCTTCAAAAGCCAGTGATTCGTTGTAGGGGCCGGTATAGCCGCATTCGCCGGTGCGCGGGGAATTGACAATCGGCATGCGCGCTTCTTCTCCCTTGTCCTCGATATGCTCTTCGCAGTAAGGCTCATAAGGATATTCGTAAATATAGAAATACTCCGCCGGTTCGCCGCACACTTTACAGCGATAATCTGGGGCATAATTGCGCGCCAGCAAGCGGACTTTTCCCTTGTCAGGCAGTATGCCTATACGCTCACCGACTACTTCGAGTTTCAAAGTTGTTGTTGTGCCAAAGTCATACTCGTGGAGGAAGGTCATCCCTACGGATAGGATTTTTTCCAGCCGGGCGGATTTCATAGACTTAGGCCGCTCGTCATAAAAGGAAAAATCCGCACCTTCCAGGCTAACCTCGTAACGCTGGCCGGCAATCTCAAAAGCGCTGAGATGTCCGCAACACTCCAGCCAGATGGCACGCAAGTAATCATCCAGCGTTGCCAGGCTGGCGCGGGCCGGAATTTCCAGGTCAAGCCAATAGAAGGGGGCTTCGTCGCCTTCTACGCGCAGATGGAAGAGCCTTTCCGGCTTTCCCTTTGCAGTTTGGGCGTTTTCGTGTGACGGAAGGCATTTTTCCAAATGGCGGCTAACGGCGTTTTTCGCCAATGTTTCGCCGCAGAGAAAACACTTTCCGTACGAAGTGGAACGAGGAGACATAGCAAGACTCCATAACAAAACAAAGGTAATTACCTACCCTCACCCTAATCCTCTCCCAAAGGGAGAGGGAAACGAATAGATAAAACGGATTTTCTGGCCGAAAACGACAAAATCATTGGGGTTTTCCCCCTCTCCCCCCGGGAGAGGGGGCTGGGGGTGAGGGTGGGTAGGCAGTTACAAACAAAGAATGATTATGAAAACAGCACCTGCACATCCTCTTTGGTGAGGGATTTGAAAAAGCCGCCTTCGGCAGAGATGAGTTGCTCCACCAGTTCGCGCTTGCGCTCTTGCAGTTGCAGGATTTTCTCCTCCACGGTATCGCGGGCGATGAATTTGTAAACGAATACGGGCTTGTCTTGCCCAATACGGTGAGCGCGGTCGGCGGCCTGCATTTCCACGGCGGGATTCCACCAGGGGTCAATGTGCAGCACATAGTCGGCGGCGGTCAGGTTCAGGCCTACGCCGCCAGCCTTGAGACTGATGAGGAAAAACGGCACCTGCGGGTCGGTTTGGAAGCGGTCTACCTGCTCTTGACGGTTTTGCGTTTGACCATCGAGATAGGCATAGACGATGCCGCGCCCATCCAGTTCCTGGCGCAGCAGCGCGAGGGTCTGGACAAATTGCGAAAAGACCAGGGCCTTATGCCCTTCGGCTTGCAGGGTTTCGAGCGTCTCCAGCAAAATCTCAAATTTGGCCGAATCGCCGCGATAGGTTGGCTCCACCAACCGCGGGTGGATGCAGACCTGCCTCATGCGCAGCAGTCCTTCCAAAATTTTGAAGCGGATGTCGTTGATGTCGCCGCTCTCTTCCAACATGCCCATCAGCAGGCCGCGGTAGTAATCGCGGGTTCTCTGGTAAAGTTTGCGCTGCGCAGCATCCAGGTCGGTGTAAATGATGCGCTCGGTGCGGGGCGGAAGTTCGGGGGCCACCTGCTCTTTGGTGCGGCGCAGGATAAAGGGGTAAATCATCCGGCGCAACAGTTGGGCGGTGGGCTGCGCTGCTTCTTCCCGCCGTTCAATGGCCGCCGCAAATTCGCTCTTGAAATACTCCAGGCTGCCCAACAGACCCGGGTTCAAAAAGGCAAATTGCGACCACAGTTCATAAACGTTGTTCTCCACCGGCGTACCGGTGAGGCACAAGCGGTGTTCGGCCTGCAGCAGGCGGGCGGCCTTGCTGCTTTGCGACAGAGGGTTTTTGATGGCTTGCGATTCATCCAGAATGGCGTAAGAAAAGCGGTATTCGCGCAAAAATTCGATGTCTCGCAGCATCGTGCCATAAGTGGTAATCACCACGTCGTACCCTTCAAAGTGCGCCGGTTCTTTCTTGCGGGTTTGCCCCATCAATTGCAACAGGTGTAAATCTGGGGTGAAGCGCTCTGCCTCACGCTGCCAGTTGGCCAGCAAACTTTTGGGAACGACCAGCAAGGCCGGGCGCGAGAGGTGGCCGCGCTCTTTGAGTGATAGCAAAAAGACCAGCGCCTGCACCGTTTTGCCCAACCCCATGTCATCGGCCAAAATGCCGCCAAAGCCATATTCATGCAGAAAGTGGAGCCAATCGTAACCGGCTTTCTGATAGGGACGCAGTTCGCCGCAAAAACCTTGCGGAAGAGTCTGCTCGGCAATGCGCTCAAACGATTGCAGCCGCTCACGCTTGGCGTGAAATTCGGGGGCGATGTTTTTCGTCTCGGCTTCGGCCAGCAGTTCATCGAGCAGAGAAAGTTGCAGGTCGCTGACGCGCAGGCCGTCAGCCGTCTCTTCGGCCAGGTTGAAGAGATGCTTATAGCGTTCCAGCCACTCTTCGGGGATTTGCCCCACCGAACCATCGGCCAGTTTGATGTACCGCTCGCCGCGCTGCAGCGCTTTGCGGATTTCGTTCAGGCTCACCTGCTGGTCGCCATATTGGGCAATTGCCTGCACATCGAACCAGTCTATGCCGCTGGAGATATTCAGGCTCAGAATAGGCTTGTGACGATTGACTTTGGCAATGTCTTTGTCGCCAAAAATCTCAAATCCGGATTCGGTCAGGGCCGGGATACATTTCATCAGAAAATCGAGTGGATGAACGCGGGCCCGAATCGTGAACATGCTGGGTTCATTGGCGCCCAGGCGTTTCAGCCCATAGCGGGCATCGGTCAGCAGGTAAAAGGAACGCCGCTCGGCAGCCTCATCTCGCACGACCCGAATACCACCCCACTGACCAGGGACTTCGATAATTTCATTCGAGACGGGTTTCGTCCCTTGCGAGGGGAACTCATACTCCCCATACCCAAAGCGCAGTTCTGCCAGCAGCGGCTCTTCGCCCTTTTTGGTGAGATACAAACGTGGAATGGGAGACACCTGAAACGTTTCCCACTTGACAATCTTCCCCACCACCGGCAGGTATTGACCCAGGCGGTTGAAATAGCGGCTGCGGAACTCCTCCGCCTGCTCGGCCGGGATGTGGAGCGGGAAAGAGGCGACAATGTGCAGCGATTCTGGATTTTCGATTTGTACCAGCGTCTCACCGGCCAGCGCCCACACGGGAGAAGCCGCAGAGAAAATTTTAAGTTTTTTACCGGTCAGGGTATAGGTCACATTGTCTATCTGCACGCCGACGACCAAGTCATAGCCGCTCGTGCTTTCGGTCAGAATGGCTTGCAACGCTACCGATTCGGAATGCACACGCAAACGCGAGCCAAAGCGATTCTCTATCTTCAAAAAGATGGGAATGTTCAAGCGCGAAAGCAATGAGAGGCGCTCCAGAGGAAACAAAGAAGTCATCCGGGAAAGCGAATAGTATTGAGAGAAGCGCAGATAGTCATTGTAGGTATAAGGACTTGAAACGACTGCGTCAATGAACGCCTGTCCTTCCACAGACAGATTGACCAATTCGACCGGGGTGCCGCGCAAATAGACCTCGACCGCGCTTCCCCAATCGCTGCCGCCAGTGAGCAGTTCGGCTGCGGCCTGCGCCGGGTTGGGACTTTGCGCAACCTGGTAAATATCCTGCCAATTTTTGGCAGAGATGAAATATGGGCGCAGAGTAGCCGAGTAAAAGGGGCTTTGGTTTTCCTTATGAGTTTCCAAACCCAGCAGAAAAATGCCATACGTAAGCGTGCGAGAAGGCGAGGCGCGTTTGACACGCTGAGGGGCATTCTCCAGACTCAATTCCAGGCGGTAACGCCACTCTTTCTCGGCAACGTTTTTCAGATAGTCGCGCAGGGCATGCACCGCAGCAAGGGAATGCCGGCAAAGACGCGGATTTGGATTACCGCTCTGGCAGGTGCATCTAAAACTTAAGATGTTACGTTCCAGGTGAAGTGCAACTTGATAAGCATGACCCTTATCTAACACTTCGCAAACAGCATCTGCGCCTGTAAATTCTTTCACAGACACAAGTCCTGTTTCGTACAGGGTTCTAGCCTTTTGCTGATCTTGCCAATCGAAGTAATAACGATATTGAGTAGCATCAAGAGATTGACGGGTGATGAGTGACATGGGATAATTTTATCAAATATACTGTGCAGAATCTTCCGAATTGTGATAGATTCTTAAGTCGTACGATACAACGTAACTGCCTACGTCCAATGGCGCGCAATTCAAGCGGCAATCAACGAATGGAAAACAGGTGATTTCCAAAAATGTAAGCAGTTATTTATTTTCAAACAGGAGATTTGTGTGACCGATTCACGCATCCGCAACTTTGCCAAAATCTTGGTCGAACGCTGTACACGCGTCCAGGCAGGTGACCGCATCGTTATCGAAGCAACCACCGCCGCCGAGCCGCTCATCCGCGAACTTTACATCCAGATTATGGAAAAGGGCGGCATACCCCACCCCCTGATTGCCCTGCCCGGCACGATGCCCTTCAGCCAGGAGAACCTGTATCTGGCGCATGCCAACGATGCGCAATTGGAATTTATCCCCACGTTCCTGAAATATGCCTATGATCACTTCGAGGGCCGCATCCGCATTCACTCGTCCACCAACACCCGCTCTACCACCAATATAGACCCGGCGAGCATCCAGAAGCGGAACAAAGGCCTGGGGCCTGTAACCGAAGCCCAGTTCCGGCGTGGCGCGGAGGGCGCGTTCAAATGGGTCACCACGCAATATCCCACCGAAGCCTATGCCCAGGATGCAGAGATGAGCCTGGAAGACTATGCCGATTTTGTCTTTCGCGCCAATCATGCTCACGAAGATGACCCCATCGCCTATTGGGACTCGGTCGAGAAGGCTCAGCAAAAAGCCGTTGACTGGATGACCGGCCGAGGCCAGGTGGTGTTGCGCGGCCCCAACGTTGATTTGACTCTGTCTGTCAAGGGGCGCACATTTATGAACTCATGCGGCACACACAACATGCCAGATGGTGAAATCTACACCGGTCCCGTTGAAGACTCGGCCAACGGTTGGGTGCGTTTTACCTATCCCGCCATAACCAACGGCGTGTCGGTGGAGGGCATCGAACTGACCTTTACCAACGGGCGTGTGCAATCTGCTAAGGCTACCAAGAATCAAGACTTTTTACTGAAAATGCTCGAAACCGACGCCGGTGCACGTTACCTGGGCGAATTTGCCATCGGCACAAACTTTGAAATCAACAAATTCACCGGCCAAATCTTGTTCGACGAGAAAATTGGCGGTTCCTTTCACATGGCGCTGGGCGCTGGCTACCCAGAAACCGGCTCGAAGAACAAAAGCGCTATCCACTGGGACATGATCTGTGACATGCGCACCGATAGCGAGATTCTGGTGGACGGCAAATTGTTCTACAAGAACGGCGAGTTTGTCTTTCAATAAAATCACTGCCGCCCCCTATAAGCACCGTCCCGAAGGCTTTTCTCGAACATTTGATGGCAATCTTCGGGACGTTTTTTACATAGCGTGACTGTGCCGCAACCAAACGTGGGACAAATCTTAAGACTTGTCCTACACAATCTTCGCAATTGGCAGAGTTTTTGCGGAGCAATACTATAATGGCTACGCCCTCCAAAAGCCGCGCCGCATGGGGCGGACATCCTCGGTAGTTACGAAAGCCTCGGCGTCGGTGGCATGGACAATTTCTTCTACCGCGGCTACTTGCTTGCGCCGCACACTGAGGCTCAGCATACTGACCGTGCCGTCTTTACCGCGCGCCGGAATCTCGGTCACTGCAAAACCGTTGTCGCGTAAAGTCTGTGCCAGCGCCACCCCGCGCCGCGAACTGACAATTTGGATGAGGGTATAGCCAATTGCCAGTCGTTGCTCGATGAGGATGCCTACCACATTGCCGGTAGCAAACCCAGCCGCATAGCCGATGATATTGAGCGGGTTGTCTAGGTTACTCAATACCGACGAAAATGCAATCACAAAAATCACCGATTGCAGAAAACCCAAAATCCAAGCCAGTCCTTTATTGCCGCGCACCACAAACAACATGCGCAGCGTATCAAAGGTCATATCGGTCACGCGCAAGGCAAAAATACCGAGCGCACCCAACCAGGCAGGGAGAGAAAGCAAGAAATCCATATCAACGCCTTACAAGAGCAAGATTTATCTTAATGATCCAGGTTGTTTGACGGCCGGAACATACAATCGCTCCACATACTCTTTCACCATGCGGCGCGTGCTGAATTGCGGGGTGATGGTACGCAAAGCATTCTTGACGCGCTCGAGCCAATCATGGGGGATGCCGTCGGCGCCGCGATCGTAGAAAAGCGGTGTAATTTCGTTTTCCAAGATGGCGTACAGGCTTAAAGCGTCGGCCTGGTCTTGAAGTTGCGGCTCTTGCGGGTCCTTGTCCTCGCCAATGGCCCAACCGTTCTTGCCGTTATAGGCTTCGCGCCACCAGCCGTCTAAAACAGAGAAATTCAAGCCGCCATTCAGAGCCGCCTTCATACCCGACGTTCCCGAAGCCTCCAGCGGGCGGCGCGGGGTGTTGAGCCACACATCCACCCCCTGGACAAGGTAGCGGGCGATATTCATGTCATAATCTTCCAGAAAGACCAACCGTCCGCCCATCTCGGCCCGCTTGACCGTGCGGTAGATTTGCTGAATCAACTGCTTGCCCGGCTCGTCGGCGGGATGCGCCTTACCCGCAAAAATAATCTGCACCGGCATATTGGGACGGTTGATGATTTTGAGCAGGCGTTCCACATCGTATAAAACCAGACTGGCGCGTTTATAGGTGGCAAAACGGCGCGCAAAGCCAATCGTCAGCACGTAAGGGTCAATCAACGCGCCAGAGGCCAGCGCCTGCACCGGATGAAAGCCGCCCTTCGACCAGCGCGCGCGCACCCATTCCTGCATCCGAAAAGACAATTTGCGCTTCAAGTGCGTGCGCACCGCCCACAACTCGTCATCTGGGATATCTTCGATTTTCATCCACAAGGCCGGGTCATCGAGCCGTTTCAGCCAATTGGCGCCAAGGTATTGATCGTACAAAACACGCAAGCGGCGCGCCATCCAATTGGCCGTATGGACGCCATTGGTGATATAAGTAATCGGCACATCGTCTTCTGACTGCTCAGGCCACAAAAAGCGCCACATACGGCGCGCAACTCGTCCGTGCAATTCGGACACGCCGTTGCGCCCTTCGGAGCAGCGCAGCGCCAGCACGCCCATGCTGAACGATTCGCCCCAACTCTGCCGATTGCGCGCCAGGTCCACGAACTGGTCGTGGTCCAACCCTAACTGCGGCCATAAGGCAGATAGATACTTATCTATCAGCCAGAGTGGAAACTCATCGTTGCCGGCCGGCACAGGCGTGTGGGTGGTAAAGACGTTCTGCTCGCGCGTGCGAGCGAGGGCCTCTTCAAAAGAGTTCCCGGCCGCCACCAGTTCGCGCGCGCGCTCCAGGGTGAGAAACGCCGCGTGACCCTCGTTCATATGCCAGACCGCCGGGTTGTAGCCCAGGGCGCGCAAGGCGCGCACCCCGCCTACCCCCAGCACCAATTCTTGCATGATGCGGCGGTCGAGGTCGCTCCAATACAACCGCGCCGTCAAGGTACGGTCTTCCGGCGCGTTGACTTCTACATTAGAGTCCAGCAAAAAGAGTGGAACGCGCCCCACTCGCGCTTCCCATACACGCAACATCACGGCGCGCTCGGGCAGCTCCACGCTGACTGTCAATGGCAGGCCGGTCTCATTCAAAATCGGCAGCACCGGTAAATCATCGAAATTCAACGGGTTGTTCAGGGCCTCTTGCCAGCCATCCTCGCTGATGCGCTGAGAAAAGTAGCCCTCAGCATACATCAACCCAACGCCCACCAGCGGCAGGCCGAGGTCAGAGGCCTCTTTCAAATGATCGCCGGCCAGCACCCCCAAACCGCCTGAATAAATCGGCAGGGTTTCGTGCAGGCCAAACTCCATCGAGAAGTAAGCGACCGGGTTGTGGAGCAACTTCGGGTGAGTCCGATGCGCCCAGGCGTCTGCATCAGTGAGATAAGCGTTGAATTGTTCGAAGACTTGGTCGTACAACGTCAGGTACTCATTGTCCTGCGCAACGCCATTGATACGAGCGCGCTCTACGCTGCGCAACAAGCGGATGGGATTGTGAGACAAGTTTTCCCACAGGTCATGGTCTATGCGCGAGAACAGACGTTGGGCATTTGGCTGCCACGTCCACCAAAAATTGTAGGCCAGTTCGCCTAGTCGCTGGATGCGACGCGGCAGGTCGAAATGGTTGGGGATACGGGTATGAAATTCGGTCATAACGCCGCAATCATACCAGCAAATTTAAGAACTGAGATTGTAGAATCTGGATTTGGGTTAGAATAGGCGTATGCCTACCGTCCAACTTTTTGTCACGTGCCTGACCGCTTCTTTCTACCCTCGAACGGCTGAGGCCATCTTGAACGTTCTCGGCCGCCTCGGCCTTTGTGTGGACATCCCCGCGGCCCAAACTTGCTGCGGACAACCGCAGTTCAACGCCGGCTTGCGTAAAGAAGCCCGCCAGATGGCGCAACACATGATCGAGGTCTTTGAAAGACTTCCATCATCTTTACGGGCTTCGGAAGCCTGCCCCATTGTTACCCCATCCGGCTCCTGCGCGCACATGATTCGCCACAATTACCCCGAATTGTTTGCCGACGACCCATCCTGGCTGGCGCGCGCGCAGGCGCTGGCCGCACGCACCTTTGAATTCACCGAGTATCTAGTAGATGTGTTGGGCGTCACCGATACCGGCGCACGCTGGGACGGCGTTTTGGCCTATCATCCTTCCTGCCATCTCTTGCGCGGCCTGGGCATTGACCGTCAGCCGCGAGCGTTGTTAGCCCATGTGCGGGGCGCGCAAATCGTGGAACTGCCCGAAGCCGAGGATTGTTGCGGCTTTGGCGGCATCTTCTCGGTGACGCACCCCGAGCTCTCCGCAGAATTCTTGAAACGCAAGATTGGCAACCTGGAAAAATCTGGCGCTCCCACGCTGGTGGCAGCCGACGCGGGTTGTATCATGCACATTGCCGGCGGATTACACCGGCAAGCAAAGCCGCAAAGGGTGGTTCATATCGCCGAAGTGTTGAACCACAGATAAACACAGCCGATGAGTACACAACACCTTGTCATCCTGCAACCTTCTGGACGACGTGGACACGTGGACGAAGGCATTAGCCTGCGCGAAGCCGCCCGTCAGTTGGGCGTGGAGATTGAATCGATTTGCGCCGAGAACGCCACTTGCGGGAAGTGTAAAATCGTCGTCGAGGAGGGGACGTTCGAACGCTATGGCATCACCTCAAAGCGTGAGCATCTTTCTCCGCCCAGCGCCGAGGAGATAGACTACTTCCGGCGGCGCCCCAAGATGATGCAGGCCAACCAGTGGGAAATAGGCCAGGTGCGGCTCTCGTGCCAGGCAAAAGTGATGGGAGATGTGCTGGTGCATGTGCCAGAAGAAAGCCGCGGAAACAAGCAAATTGTCCGTAAATCGGCTACCCGGCGCGAAATCGAGATTAAGCCCTCCATTCGGAAATACCTGGTCGAGATGAAGCCGCCCGACCTGGAACAGCCCTTCGCAGACTGGGAACGCTTATCGCGCGGGTTGGAAGTCTCTATGTCGCTGGTGCGGCGCGGCGAGGCCAATCTGCCTAAAGCCGCCGATTTGACCATTGATTATCACTGCCTGCGCGGCCTGGCTGACGCGCTGCGCGAGGGAGACTGGAAAGTGACCGTCAGCGTGTGGCAAGACAGGGAAGTCATCCGCGTGCAGCCCGGTTATGTCGAGACCAGTTATGGCGTAGCGGTGGATATTGGCTCGACCACCATTGCCCTCTATCTGTGCGATTTGGGGACAGGCGAAATCTTAGCCGCCGAGTCAGAGATGAATCCGCAAATTGTGTATGGCGAGGATGTCATGTCGCGCATCCAATACACCATTGCAGAGCCAGATGGGTTGGAGAAACTGCATAAGGCGGTCATTGGGACGTTGAATGGGTTGCTGAAGCAGGCAGTCAAATCGGCCAATCGGCAGGTTGACAAATCGGCAGAGGCAGAGGAGAAAGGCAGCCTCACCCCAGATGACATTTTGGAGGTGGTCTTTGTAGGCAATACCACGATGCATCATCTCTTGTTGAACCTCCCGCCCAGGCATTTAGGGCGCGCGCCGTATGTCCCAACCATCCACAAGGCTGTGGACCTCAAAGCGCGCGAGTTGGGCCTGCTGGTCAACCCGGCCGCCAATGTGCATGTCCTTCCGACCATTGCCAGTTTCATCGGCGCCGATACCAGCGGTGTGTTGATTGCCGAACAGCCGCACAAGCAAGATGAGAACTGGCTCATCATTGATGTTGGCACCAACGCCGAACTGGTGCTGGGCAACCGTCATAGGCTGATTTGCACGTCCACGCCTACAGGCCCGGCTTTGGAGGGCGCCCATATCGAGTTTGGGATGCGGGCGGCGCCGGGCGCAATCGAACGGGTCGAGATTGATGAGAAAACGCTAGAGCCGCGCTACAAAATCGTCGGTCAAGAAGAATGGAACAAGGGCAAGGCCAAAGGCATTTGCGGTTCGGCCATCATTGACGCGGTAGCGGAAATGGTGCGGGTGGGGATTGTGGACAGTCGCGGCAGATTCAGGCACGGGGTTGAGTCGAAGCGTGTTCGTCAGGGAGAGAACGGCCCAGAGTATGTCATCGCCTGGGCGTCAGAAACATCCATCGGGCGCGACATCCCCATTTCCTTGAAAGACATCCGCCAGATTCAACTGGCTAAGGGCGCGTTGTATGTGGCCGCGCGCACCTTGTTGAAGGCCGCCGGCCTGGAACGCCCCGATAAACTCATCCTGGCAGGTGGGTTTGGGAGTTATATTGATAAGACGAAGGCCATGCTCATCGGCCTGATCCCCGACTTGCCGTTGGAAGATGTATATGCGGTGGGCAATGCCGCCGGCGATGGGGCGCGCATTGCGCTGCTGAACGTGGATAAACGCCGCGAGGCGGGCGAGGTGGCGCGCACGCTGCGCCGCTATGAACTGCCAACCGACCCGCAGTTTCAAAACCAGTTTATGCTGGCGTTGAACTTTCCTCACATGACCGACCCTTTTCCGCACATCGCGCACTTGCTCCCCAATCGAGAAATAGACCCTCTGGCACAAAAATTGACTTGAGGAGAAATCATGAACAAATTTCTACACAGACTGAACGCTGGCGAGATCCTGGTAGCCGATGGAGCCACCGGCACCAACTTGCAAAAGATGGGCATCCAGCCCGGCACGCCGCCCGAAACCCTGGTGATGGATGACCCCGACACCGTCTTGAAACTAGAAACCGCTTTTGTGCAGGCCGGCTCGGACATCATTCTGACCTGCACGTTTGGCGGGACGCGCTTGCGGATGAAGGAATCGAAGTATGCCGAGCGCGCTCCAGAAGTGAACCTGCGCGCTGCCGAATTGGCGCGCAAGGCCGCCGCCTCTCGACCCGATGTGCTGATAGCCGGTTCGATGGGCCCTACCGGCGCCTTGATGAAGCCCTTTGGCCCGCTCACGCCCGAAGAAGTAACCGCTGCTTACGCCGAGCAGGCGCAAGCGCTGGCTGAGGGCGGCGTGGACCTGTTGCTCATCGAGACCATGTTCGCTTTCGAGGAAGCCGATGCGGCTTTCCAGGGCGCGCGCTCTGTGACCGATTTACCCATCGTTGTCTCGTTCTCCTATGACCGCGGCGTGGCCACGATGATGGGCGTCAAGCCTCAAAAAGTAGCGGCCAAATATCGGGAGATGGGCGCGGCGCTGGTGGGCGCCAACTGCGGTACCACGTTGGAGAATATGGAGAAGGTCATTGCCGAATATGCCGCGGCTGTGCCGGGCTTCCCGCTATGGGCCAAACCGAACGCCGGCCTGCCGCGTATGGACGCGGAGACGAATAGAGCAGTCTATGATGTCACGCCAGAGCAAATGGGCGCGTATGCAAAGAAATACATTGCCCTGGGGGCGCGGGTGGTAGGCGGCTGTTGCGGCTCTACGCCGGAGCATGTGGCCGGCATTGTGAAGGCGGCAAAGGGCTGATAAAAAAGGGATGTATCCATTCGAGCGTGGGGTGTTTTGGGCGCGCGTTGCGCGCCCAAAACACCCCCCCGCGCGTTTTTGTGAAGAATGATTTTAGTGATTTAGTATGTGATGCTGACCGGGACAACCAACGTTT
>JBBITF010000044.1:11708-22379 GCA_037440925.1 Chloroflexota bacterium | reverse complement strand
GTATTTGGGTTCGTTTTTTAAGGTTCTACACCAACTTTTGGCGAAACTACAGTACACAGGAGAAAAATAATTGCAGTCCGCCGGATGGCAGCCTGCCGGCCTGTCACTCCCTGCTGCGCAGGGATTTCGAAAAGTTGCTGCTCGAACAAGAGAAAGGAGATTGACATGCAAACGCTCGACCTGAAAAAGGACTTGAAATATCTCTACCAGCCCTCGGCGAAAAAGATCGAGGTGGTGGACGTGCCGGCGATGAACTTCGTGATGATAGACGGCGCCATCCAGCCCGGGGAGAAGCCCGGCACTTCGCCGCTCTTCCAGGAGAACATGGGAGTGTTGTACAGCGCGGCCTACACGTTGAAGTTCGCCGCCAAACAGCGCAAACAGGAGCCGTTCGACTATCCCCTCATGGCCTCGGAGGGATTGTGGTGGGTGGAGGACGGTCTGTTCGACATCACCCAGCCGGGCAACTGGAAGTACACCCTGATGATCGTGCAGCCCGACCTGGTTACACCAGAGATGTTCGCGGAGGCGCTGGCGCAACTGCGCAAGAAGAAAGGCGACCAGCCGGCCTTTGCCCGCCTGCGGCTGGAACGCTTCCACGAGGGGCTGTGCGTCCAGACCCTGCACGTCGGGCCATACGCACCGAACCAGCCACCCTCGAACGGATGCGCGCTTTCATGGCCGGGAACGGCCTGCGCGACCTGGTTGGCTCGGCGGTCGGCTCGGGCGGCAAACATCATGAAATCTACATGGGCAACCCGCTGCGCGCCGACCCGTCGCAATTGAAGACCGTGCTGCGGCATCCAGTGGAGAGGATTTGATGGACATCATCTCCTGGCTGCTCGAAAAAGACGATCCCGGCGTGCGTTACCTCGCCTTGCGCGACCTGCAAGACCTCCCGCCGGACGACCCCGAACTGGCCGCGGCGCGGGCCGACATGCTCGCCCATCCGCAGGTGCGCGTGCTGATGGAGCGGTCTGCCGCCTGGGGCGAGACGCCGCTCAAACGTCACAACGACGCCGCGCACCCGCTCTACGCCTTGTCCACCCTGGCGGATTTCGGCCTGCACGCCGGCGACCCCGGCATGGACGCCGTCATCCAGGAAGTGCTGGCGCATCAATCCGCGCAAGGCGCCTTCCAGATGGTGGTCAACATCCCCGTGGCGTTCGGCGGCAGCGGCGAAGACCAATGGACGTGGATCGCCTGCGACGCGCCCACCCTGCTGTACGCGCTGCTGGCTTCGGGCTGGGGGACGACCCGCGCGTGCAGAAAGCCGGGCAGCACCTGGTCGGTCTGGCGCAGGAGAACGGCTACCGCTGCGCCGCCGCGCCCGAACTGGGCAGGTTCAAAGGCCCCGGCCGGCGCGCCGACCCCTGCCCGGTCGCCAACGTCTACGCGCTCAAGGCGCTCTCGCTCATTCCGGAGCAGCGCGAGGGGGAGGCCGCCCGCCGCGCCGCTGAGATGCTGCTCGACAACTGGGAACATCGCCGGGAACGCAAGCACTTCCTGTTCGGCATGGGGACGGATTTCAAGAAACTCAAATATCCCTTTGTGTACTTCGACATCCTGCACGTGCTGGAGGCCCTGAGCCGCTTCCCCTTCGTCCACACTGACCCGCGCTTCCGGGAGATGCTGGCCGCGGTCACCGCCCAGGCGGATGCGGACGGGCGCTACACGGCCGGCTCCATGTACCAGGCCTGGAAGGGCTGGTCGTTTGCAGACAAGAAGAATCCCTCCCCCCGGCTGACGTTGCTGGTGATGCGGGTACAGAGAAGGGTGTCGGGGAAAATAATGTAGCGCGATTCGTGAAATTAGTCACTTGTATAGGTGGATGAAATACCTTATGATATACTTGCTTCCTGTGGCATAATACACACCTCGAATGCAGCGGCCCCCTCTCGTGCGTCAAAGGAGCGGCTTTCGAGGCAGAAGCCAACACAATTTTTTGGAGAATTTTCATTGAAGAGGTCGCTATGATGCTCGAATATGTCGCTATCGCTATCTTGTTTGTGCTGGCAACATTGGTCGCTCTCATTGCCATTGGTCTGGGGGAGTTGTTTGGGCCAAAAAAGAAAACCAACCAAAAATCTATGCCCTATGAATCAGGAATGAGCCCTTATGGGCCTGGGACGCGGCGTATGCCGGTCCGTTTCTACCTGATCGCAGTGCTGTTCATTTTGTTCGATATCGAAGTCGTATTCTTCCTTCCATGGGCGGTGGTGTTCAGGCAACTCGGCTTGTTCGGCCTAATCGAGATGATCATCTTTATCGTTATCTTATTGGTAGGTTATTTGTACGCTTGGAAGAAAGGAGCCTTGGAATGGGAATAGAACAGAAACTCGGCAATATGGGTATTGTGACCACAAAGTTAGAAGAGGTGGTCAATTGGGCGCGTACGCGCGCCATGTGGCCGATGCTGTTTGGCCTGGCTTGCTGCGCTATCGAAATGATGGCGGCGCAGGCTGCTAATTACGATATGAGCCGTTTTGGAATGGAGTTGATGCGCGCCAGCCCGCGCCAGTCTGACTTGATGATCGTGGCGGGGCGCGTTTCACGCAAGATGGGGCCGGTTCTACGCCGCTTGTACGACCAGATGCCCGAACCTAAATGGGTAATTGCGATGGGCGATTGCGCTTCTTGCGGCGGGGTGTTCAACAATTATGCGATTTATCAGGGGGTAGATGAGGTGGTGCCGGTGGATGTCTATGTGGCGGGCTGCCCGCCACGCCCGGAGTCGCTCATCCATGCAGTCGTGACCTTGTACGAGAAGGTGCAGGCAGAGAAATTCAAGGACTATGCCCACATGGGATAGGAGTAACTCATACAACTGCAAAGGAAGAGAGCCGCTTTTTTTGATCTTTGCGGTTGCTGATGGTGAAATTTTATGGACAAAGAACTCGAAAAAATTGTTCAGGCTGCGCAAAGCCGATTCGACGCCAGCATAGAGGAATTTCGCGGAGAAGCGCATGTCTTCGTAAGACCAGAACAAATCGTGGAAACGCTGACCTGGCTGCGAGACGAGCAAGGCTTCGAATTGCTCTCGGCGCTTACGGCGGTGGATTACTGGCCGCAGCAAGAACCTCGCTTTCATGTTATCTATCAATTGACCTCGATTGCGAGGAATCTGTCGGTGCAGGTAAGAGTCCCGGTAGCGGCAAGCCGGCCGGTCGTCCCAACGGCGAGCGGGGTATATGCCAGCGCCAACTGGCGTGAGCGCGAGATTTGGGATATGTTTGGTGTCCGTTTCGAGGGGCATCCCGATTTGCGCCGTATCTTGATGCCGCACGATTGGGAGGGCCATCCGCTGCGCAAGGATTATCCGCTGGGCTACGAAGAACCGCAATTCACCTTCAACTTCGAGGAAATTGGCCTGCGCAAGCCCTACGCTAAGGAATGAGTTATGACTCAGTTACAAGAAGTGACCGTTGACGAATTACGGCATCTGGTTTCTGACCGCGCCATCCAGGGCGACACGATGCTGTTGAACATGGGGCCGCAGCATCCGGCGACGCATGGGGTGTTACGCTTGCTCCTGGAACTGGATGGCGAGATTATCGTGAATTGCGTTCCTGATATCGGCTTTTTGCATACCGGCATCGAGAAGAATATGGAAGCCAAAACCTATCAAAAGGCCGAGGTGATGACCGACCGCTTGGATTATTTGAATACCGTGGGGAACAATCTGGCCTATTGTATGGCGGTGGAAAAACTGGTGGATTTGGATGTGCCGCCGCGTGCGCAGGCTATTCGCGTCATCCTGACCGAGTTGCAGCGTATTGCTTCGCATCTGGTGTGGATCGGCACCCACGCCCTCGACCTGGCGGCTATGTCTATGTTTATGTATGCCTTTCGGGAACGCGAGATCATTCTGGACATTCTGGAATTGGTCTCTGGGCAGCGCATGATGACTACCTATATCCGCCCCGGCGGGGTGTGGCGCGATGTGCCGGTGGAGTTCGAGGCGGCAGTGCGAAACTTCATCAAACTCTTTCCGAAGCGCATTGATGAGTATGAGGCCTTGTTGACAAAAAATCCGCTCTTGCTCGACCGTTTGTTGGGTATCGGCGTATTGACGAAGGAAAAAGCCCTCAGTTACGGGGTCACGGGGCCGATCTTGCGCGCCAGCGGCGTAAACTGGGACCTGCGCAAGGCGCGCCCGTACATGGGTTATGAGCAGTACGATTTCAATGTGCCGGTGCGCACCGAAGGCGACAACTACGCACGCTACCTTGTCCGCGTACAGGAGATGCGAGAGTCGCTCAAGATTGTGGAACAGGCGTTGAATAAGTTGCCGATGGGCCCGGTGCGCAGCGACAACCGCAAATTCGTCCCGCCGCCGCGCTCGGAGATTGGCGTCAGCATGGAGGCGCTCATTCATCATTTCAAATTGTGGACAGAGGGCTTTGAGGCCCCTAAAGGCGGTATCTACTCGGCGGTGGAAGGGCCGCGCGGCGAATTGGGCGTGTATCTGGAGGGTAACGGCGGCCCCAAACCGCATCGCGTTCACATGCGCACACCGTCTTTTGATAATCTGAGTGTATTGCCCGAAATTTCCAGGGGCCACCTGGTCGCAGACCTGATCGCTATCATTGGCTCGATAGATTTCGTGCTGGGAGACATTGACCGATGAGTCTGGCAGAAAAGTATCCAAAAGAAGTCAAAAAAATCCTGGCGAAATACCCGCCAGAACACAAACGTTCGGCGGTCATGCCGCTGTTGTACCTGGCGCAACGAGAAGAAGGCTATGTAGACCGCCATGCCATGCAGGAGATCGCGGCGTTGGTGGGCATCACGGAGACCGAAGTTGCGTCCATTGTTGGTTTCTACACCCTGTATCATGACAAGCCGGCCGGCAAACTCCGCATCCAGGTCTGCACCGACCTGCCCTGCGCCCTGCGCGGCGCGGACCAGTTCCTGGCCGACCTGTGCGCCAAACTGGACGTTGAACCCGGCGGCACCACTCCCGACGGCCTGGTGACAGTGGAACCGGTCATGTGCCTGGCGGCCTGTGACAAAGCGCCCATGTTCCAGACGCAGGGGCCGGAGGGCATCCAGTACCACGAGAATATGACCGTCGAAAAGACGATGGAGTTGGTTGAGGCGTTGAAGAAAAACGCTACATGAGCATTGACGAAAAATGCGATGATTGATATCGACAAGCAGGTATCCTATTGGAAAGAAGGTGCAGCCGACGATTGGCGAGTGGCCAATAAATTGCTCGAAGGCGGAGAGACGCTGCCAGCATTGTTTTTTGCGCATCTTACGGTAGAGAAGATACTAAAGGCACTCGTTTGCAGGCAAACGCAAGAATATGCACCGATGATTCACAATTTGTTATCATTAGCACAACGCGCGTGCCTTTCACTCTCTCCTGGGCGCGCAAACCTGCTAGCGGAACTTACAACGTATAACATTCGTGGAAGATATCCAGGTATGCAGGGTGCCCGGATAGAAAAGCCAACATTCCAATATGCCAGATCGCTTTTTGAGCAAGTCGAGGAAATGTACGGATGGTTGAAGAATCAGTTGTAAAGTCTGTTCAGAATTATCTCCGAGCGGTGAGACAGAAACGCATTCCAGTCAAGTATGGCGTTTTGTTTGGCTCGTATGCAAGAGGCCAACAACATGAATGGAGTGATATTGATCTGTTAGTGGTATCGCCGCGTTACGATAAAAAATGGACGCACAAGGATTGGGCGAAGTTATTGGTAATAGCCGCCCATACCGACGTTCGCATCGAGCCAATTCCTGTTGGCGAGAAGCAGTACAAGGAAGATGATTCAAGTTTTATCATCGAAATCGCTCGCCGAGAGGGGCAGATTATCCCCCCGGCAGAATAGAGACTTATGGCACATATACTCCTCCGTCATCGTGACATCCCCGGCATCGAAACGCTCGATGTCTACCAAAAAAACGGCGGTTTCAAGGCCCTCGAGCAGGCTGTCAAAAAGATGAAGCCGACCGAAGTGACCGACGTGGTCAAAGCCTCCGGCTTGCGCGGGCGCGGCGGCGCCGGCTTCCCCACCGGCATGAAGTGGGCCTTCATGGACAATAACAACTGGCCGCATTACGTGGTGGCCAACGCCGACGAATCCGAGCCCGGCACCTTCAAAGACCGCGAGATCATGGAGAAAAACCCCTTTCAGTTTCTGGAAGGCGTGGCAATTGCTTCCTACGCAGTCGGCGCGAATGCGGCCTACATCTACCTGCGCGGCGAGTTCTGGCCGGTGGCTGCCTGGCTGGACGAGAAGATCGAAGAGATGGAAAAGGCCGGCTACCTGGGCGACAAACTCTTCGGCACGGATTATGCGCTCCGCATCTACACTCACCTCGGCGCGGGCGCGTACATTTGCGGCGAGGAGACCGCCCTGCTCGAATCGCTGGAGGGCAAGCGCGGCCAACCGCGCGTCCGGCCGCCCTTCCCGCCTTCGTTTGGCCTGTATGGCAAGCCGACCGTGGTCAACAACGTCGAGACGCTCACCAACGTCCCGCTCATCCTTGCCAACGGCGCGGAGTGGTACAAGTCCATGGGTACGCCCGATAGCGCAGGCGTCAAAATCTTTTCCCTCTCGGGGCGCGTGCGCAAACCCGGCAACTACGAACTGCCCTTTGGGACGACCTTCCGCGAACTGATCTACGAACACGGCGGCGGGATTTTGGATGGACGCCCCGTCAAGGTAATCATGCCGGCCGGCGCCTCCTCCTCGCTGATCGTAGTGGACGACAAGGCGCTCGATACGCCGATGGACTACGCCTCCGTCCGAACGCTCGGTGCGGACCTGGGGTCTGCTTCCGTGATCGTCATTGACGATACCGTCGGTGTGGATTGGGTCATCAATAAGACCATCCACTTCTTCAAGCACGAATCGTGCGGCAAATGTACCCCCTGCCGCGAAGGGAATTACTGGATGCAGCGCCTGATCGAACGCATTCGAGATGGACATGGGGGGCCGCAGGAAGTGGAATTACTCTATAACGTGGCCAGGCAAATGCAGAATAAATGCCTGTGTGCGTTAGGCGAATTTGCGACCATGGCGGTCGTTACCGGCATCGAACGTTTTCCCGAAGATTTCCGTAAAGCGTGAAACGGAAAACGGAGAATGTATGACGAAAGATGTAACCCTCACGATTGACAACAAACAAGTAGCAGTTCCGGCTGGGACCCTGATCGTGGATGCGGCCAAGAAGATCGGCATAGACATCCCGGTCTTCTGCTATCATCCCAAGATGGAACCGGCCGGCATGTGCCGCATGTGCCTGGTAGAAATTGGCCGCCCGATGATAGACCGCGCCAGCGGCAAACCCGTGCTGGACGAGAACGGCCAGCCCAAGATGCAGTTCATGCCCAAGCCAGAAACGGCCTGCACCACGCCGGTCTCGGAGGGCATGGTGGTGTTGACGCAGTCTGAGAAGGCGAAGGAGGCGCAGAAGGGCATCCTCGAGTTCCTGCTCACCTCCCACCCGCTGGACTGCCCGATCTGCGACAAGGGCGGCGAATGTCCGCTGCAAAACCTGACCATGGAACATGGACCGGGCAAGAGCCGCTTCCTGTACGACGACAAACTGCACATGGACAAGCACGTCCCGCTGGGCGATTTGATCTTCCTCGACCGCGAGCGCTGTATCCTGTGCGGGCGCTGTGTGCGCTTCCAGGATCGAGTGGCGGGCGAAGCGGTGCTGGCCATCAACGAGCGCGGGCGGGTCAGCGAAATCATCTCTGTCTCGGAGCCGGGTTTTGATTCTGTTTTTTCGGGCAACACCACCGATATTTGCCCCGTAGGCGCGTTGACGACCGCGGACTTCCGCTTCGGCGCGCGTCCCTGGGAGCTGAAGGCCGCCGCTTCCATTTGCGCGCAATGCCCGGTGGGATGCAATATCGTTTTCAACACCCGCCGCGAAGCCAAAGCCGGCGGTAAAGTGGTCATCAAGCGCGTCATGCCGCGCCAGAACGAACAGGTCAACGAAATCTGGATGTGTGACAAAGGCCGCTTTGCTTATCATTACACCGAAAGCAGGGAACGCCTGGCGAAGCCGTTGATGGGTGGGCGGGAAGTCACGTGGGAAGAAGCGCTCGAAAGCGTTTCTGCCAGACTTGCCCAGGCCCGCAACGACACCGTTGTGCTGGCTTCGGGGCGTTTGTCCAATGAAGACTTGTTCAACCTGAAATCCCTGGCGGACGGGCTGGGCGGCAAGGCCGCGCTGTATACCGGCATGGGCGGCGGCGACCTGGTGATGCAGGTCGGCGTAGGCAAGGGGACGAACTTCTCCGATATGGGCGGGGGAGACGCCATCCTGGTGGTCGCCTCCGACCTGTACGAAGAAGCGCCCATCTGGTGGCTGCGCGTCAAGCAGGCTGCCGAGCGCGGCGCGACCTTGATCGTGGCCAATGCCCGCCAGACCAAACTGGACAGGTTCGCAAAGTTCGTCATCCGCTATGCCAACGGCGACGAAGTGAAAGCCGTGCAGGATTTGGGCGGTAAGGGCAAGATCGCCGAAGCCTTTGCTCAAGCCAAAAATGCGGTTGTGTTGTTCGGCAGCGACGGGCTGGGATTGGAAGGTTCGAGCAGCCTGGCGGCCGCCTGCGCCGACCTGTTGGTGAAGACCGGTCATACCGGCAGGGCGAACAATGGCTTGATCGGCGTCTGGCAGCGCGCCAACGACCAGGGCGCCTGGGAGATGGGCTTCCGCCCGCAGGGGAATCTGGCGAAGGCGCTCAAAGGCAAGACAGTTTATGTGGTAGCGGCGGACCCGGCCGGCGATGACCCGGCTTTGGCCCAGGCGCTCGAAGGCGCGGAGTTCGTCATTGTGCAGGAGTTGTTCCGCACGGCAACCGCCGAACTGGCAGACGTGGTTTTGCCTGCGCAGGCTTATACAGAACGCGATGGATCGTTCACCTCCGGCGAGCGGCGCGTGCAGCGCTTCTTCCCGGCCGTGCCGTCATTGGGCGAGACAAAGGCCGATTACGCCATTACAGCGGAAATCGGCGCAAAACTGGGCCTCGCGCTGGAAGGCCGTTCCGCGGCGCTGGTCTTCGAGAAACTGGCTGCGGGTATGAAGGATTTCGAGGGATTGTCCTACGCCAAACTGGCTGAAGTCACCGAGCAATGGCCGATTGTGGGTCGCGGCGATTTGTATTACGGCGGCACGACCTACGAGAATACGCAGGGGCTGGGAGTCCAACTTGTCGGCGCGGCAGAACGCGGGGAAACGGTGGGCATCCCCCAGGTCCAGAAAGAGGCGGGGCCTCGTCCCCAGGAAGATGAATTGCTGGCCGTTCCGGTCACGAGGTTATTCGATCGCGGCATTACGGCTGCGTCGTCGGAGTTATTGCACGGGCGCATCGGTGAGGCCTTCATCGCTCTGCATCCTCAAACAGCAAAACGCTTGGGCGCGGAGGCCGGCAGAACGGTCAAGGTCAGTTTCGACGGCGTGAAGGGGGAGGCAGTTGTCAAGTTGGATGAGACGATTTCGGCCGGCGTGGCGCTCATCCCGCGCAGTATGGGGTTGGCGATCCGTGAGCCGGTGGCGATAAAGGTGAAATGATATGGACTGGTCACTGTTTTGGGAATGGATCATCAAATCGCTGGTGCTGGTATTCACGCTGTTGATCGGCTTCGGCTACCTGACGTATTACGAGCGCCGCTTCCTGGCGTTCCTGCAATCGCGCCTGGGACCGAATCGGGCCGGGCCGCAGGGTTTGATGCAGTGGATGGCAGATGCGGTCAAGTTGATTTTCAAGGAAGAATTAACGCCCAGAAATGCTTACAAACTGGTGTTCTTCCTGGCGCCTATCGTGACCATGGTGCCATCCATCGTCATCGCAGCGGTCATCCCGTGGGGGCCGCCGGTGAACCTGTTTGGGCGCGTGGTGACGCAACAAATTGCGGATGTGAACGTGGGCGTGCTGTATCTGATGTCCATTGCCTCGATTGCAGTGTATGGCATCGTGCTGGCGGGCTGGTCGTCGAACAACAAGTACGCGATGATGGGCGGGCTGCGTTCTTCGGCGCAGATGATCTCGTATGAGTTGACGCTCGGCCTTTCGATGGTGACGGCCATCCTACTGGGCAATTCGATGAGCCTGGTGGACATCGTGGAGGCGCAGCGGGACGGCTGGTTCATCCTGGTGCAGCCGGTGGGCGCAGTCATTTTCTGGATCGCGACGGTTGCGGAGGTCAACCGCCACCCGTTCGATATGCCCGAAGCCGAGCAGGAGATCGTGGCGGGCTATCACATTGAGTATTCGGGCATGAAGTTTGCGCTGTTCTTCATGGCCGAGTACCAGAAGATGATCGTGGTCAGCGCCATCCTGGCGACGCTGTTCCTGGGCGGGTACCTTGGCCCGGGCGTTGACCAGTTCCCGTGGCTTGGTCCGCTGTACATGTTCATCAAAATTTTCGTTTTGCTCGGTATCATGATCTGGGTGCGCGCTTCCTGGCCGCGCATCCGCTATGACCGCTTGATGGCTTTTGGCTGGAAGGTGCTGCTGCCGCTGGCGCTGGCGGTGGTGTTCATCACGGCAGTTGGCATCTTGCTGGCGCAGGAGGTCAATCGCGGACTGATGTGGCTGACTCCCGTCCTTTCGCTGGCGGCGGGATATTTTGCCAGTTTAATGGTGGATCGTACGATACAGAGGAAGAACTATGCGTAACGCAGAATTTATTCTGCGCA
>JBBITF010000044.1:0-11608 GCA_037440925.1 Chloroflexota bacterium | reverse complement strand
TATGCGTAACGCAGAATTTATTCTGCGCACGGCACGGAGGAAGAACTATGCTTAAAGAACTGGGACGTGGCCTGGTCACCACGTTCAAGATGCTCATCGAAGGACCGGTGACGGTCCAATACCCGGAGGAGAAGCGACCGGTGCGGCCGCGCTTCCGCGGGCGGCACGTGTTGAAACGCTACGAGAACGGGCTGGAGAAGTGCATCGGCTGTTCGTTGTGCGCAGCCGCTTGCCCGGCGGACGCCATCTTCGTGGAGGCTTCCGAGAACACGGACGAAATGCGCTTCTCACCCGGAGAGCGGTATGCTTCCACCTACGAGATCAATATGCTGCGCTGTATCTACTGCGGCTTCTGCGAAGACGCCTGCCCGACCGAGGCCATCGTGCTGGGCGATAATTACGAACTGTCCTTCACCGACCGCCACGACGCTATCTACACCAAAGACAAGTTGCTGGAAGCGGTGCCCTCGCCTGAGATGACTACGCCGCGGGTGGTGGAGCCGGGCGTGTATACGCGCTCGGTGCCGCAGATGGAGAATCCCAGAGATTAGAGAGTAGATGACTTGAGATTAGTTGTTAGAGAATAGATGACTTGAGAATAGATGATTAGAGAGCAGTTTGCCTTGGGTACTTACTTCTCTCTCCTCTCTCCTCTCTACTCTCTACTCTCTCCCCCAAAAGGTGCTTATGAGTGTTGACCTGATCCTCTTCCTTGTCCTTGCCCTGGTTGCGGTTGCAACCGCAGCGGGCATGTTGTCCAGCCGCAACGCGGTCTACTCGGCGCTGTTCCTGGTGCTGAACTTTGCCACGGGTGCGGTCTTTTACCTGCTGTTGGGCGCGCCGTTCATCGCGATGGTACAGATCACGGTGTACGCGGGCGCGATCATGGTGTTGTTCCTGTTCGTCATCATGCTGCTGGGCGCGGAACAGTTGGCCCCGGCGCAGGTGCTGCCCTGGCAGCGTCCGTTGGCGATCGGGCTGGCCGTCGTGCTGGCGGCTGAGGCGGCGTACCTGCTGCTCGCGCGCGGGGCAGTGAGCGGGGGGATCGAGGCGGCGGCGGAGGGGTTCGGCAGTCCGCAGGCGATCGGCGGCGTCCTGTTCAACCAGTACCTGCTTCCCTTCGAGGTGACGTCCATCCTGTTGTTGGTGGCGATGGTGGGCGCTATCGTGCTGACCAAAAAAGAGAAAGGAGAGCGGTAGATGGCTTCTGTTCCTGTGACGTATTACATCGCGCTCTCGGCGATCCTGTTCACGATGGGCGCGTTGGGCGTGCTGATCCGCCGCAATGCGCTGATCATTTTCATGTCGGTCGAATTGATGTTGAACGCAGCGAACCTGGCCTTTGTGGCCTTTACGCGGGTCTTCGAGGCGCTAAACGGCCAGATCTTCGTCTTCTTTGTGATGACGGTGGCTGCGGCGGAAGTGGCGGTTGGGCTGGCGCTGATCGTGGCCATCTTCAAGACCAAGCATAGCATTGACGTTGACCAGATGAGCAGCCTGAAGGGATAAATTATGCACTTGAGCGAAACAGTAACTACAGGCTTTTATGCCCTGGCGCCCTGGGTGGTGTTCTTCCCGCTGGCCGGGCTGTTGTTGAACCTGATCATCGGCAAATGGCTGCCAGAGCGCGGCATCGGCTGGCTGGCCAGCGCGGCTTCGGGCGCTTCGTTCGTCGTTTCCGCGCTGCTGGCGTATATCTTGTGGGCCAATCACGGAGAAGGACAATCTGTCTTTCTCGCTGAATGGATTCACATCGGCGCCCTGCAATTGGACTGGACTTTCCGCGTGGACACGCTCTCGACCACCATGATGCTGGTGGTTTCGGGCGTTGGCACGCTGATCCACATCTACGCCATCGGCTACATGCACGAGGACGTGCGCTTCAAGAATGACGTGGGCCGCTATCGCCGCTTCTTCGTGTTCTTCAACCTGTTCATCCTGGCGATGATGATCCTGGTCAGCGGCGATTCGTACCTGATGCTGTTCGTTGGCTGGGAGGGCGTGGGGCTTTGCTCCTTCCTGCTGATCGGTTTCTGGTATGACATGGATACACTGGCGCGCCCGTCTTGGGCCAACTCGAACGCCGCCAAGAAAGCCTTTATCACCAACCGTATCGGCGACTTCGGTTTCCTGATCGCCGGTTTCCTGATGTTCTGGTACCTGGGATCGGTGCAATTCGATGAAGTCTTTGCGGCTGCCCCGCAACTGGCCCATGCCATGCCGGGCGTCATCGTGGCCATCACGCTCTTCATGCTGATCGGCGTGACTGGCAAATCGGCGCAGATCCCGCTCTACATCTGGCTGCCGGATGCAATGGCCGGCCCGACCCCGGTCTCGGCGTTGATCCATGCTGCGACCATGGTCACGGCGGGCGTGTACCTGGTGGCGCGTTCCGCCCCGTTGTACACCCTCGTCCCGCAAGCGCAATATATCGTCGCCATGACCGGCGCAGTGACGGCGCTCTTTGCGGCCACGATTGCTGTCGGTCAGTACGACATCAAGAAGGTGCTGGCCTACTCCACCATTTCGCAACTCGGTTTCATGGTGGCGGCGGTCGGGATGGGCGCGTTCGTGGCGGGGATGTTCCACCTGGCGACGCATGCCTTCTTCAAGGCGCTGCTGTTCCTCTCGGCCGGTTCGGTCATCCTCGGACTGGAGCGTGGTCATCACCATTTAGCCCATCATGGCGGACACGGCGGCCACCACGAAGAAGTGTTCGATCCCGGCGACATGCGCAACATGGGCGGCCTGCGCAAGACCATGCCGGTCACCTTCTGGCTGTACATGATCGGCACGCTGGCGCTGGCGGGCATCTTCCCCTTTGCCGGCTTCTGGTCGAAAGACGAGATTCTGGCGGATGCCTTCAAGGAAGGTTACACCGCTGTCTATTGGCTGCTGACCATTGCCGCTTTCTTCACCGCTTTCTACATGGGACGCCAAATCTGGATGGTCTTCTTCGGCGAGGCGCGGCACGAGGCGGCTGCCCATGCGGAAGAGAGTCCGCTCATCATGACCGCCCCGCTAATGGTGCTGGCTTTCCTTTCGGTCTTCGGCGGCGCGCTCAACCTGCCCGGTTTGCACACCTTCACCCACTGGATCGAGCATACCCTCGAAGTCCATGCTGGGGAATTCGTGATGAGCGTGGCGTTGATCTCCACCGCCCTGGCGCTGCTGGCCATCTTCTTCTCCTGGCTGCTGTATGGACGCAAGCCGCTCCAGGCCGGGCAGGTAGATCCGCTCAAGAAGCCGCTCGGTTTCCTGTTTACCGGCATGGAGAACAAATGGTTCGTGGACGAGGGCTACTGGGCCGTCTTTGTAGATCGTTACGTGGACCTGGCCCGCTTCCTGGCAGAAGTGATTGACTGGCGCTTCTGGCATGACTGGTTCCACGACAAAGTCATTGCTGGCACGTACAACTGGTTGAGCAACATCGGCCTCAACCTGTACGCCGACCAGCGCGGCATAGACGCCTTTGCCAACTGGCTCGGAACGGCCACCAAGAATATATCCGCCGGCCTGCGCAAGGTCCAGAACGGATTCGTCCGTTCGTATGCGCTGTCGGTGCTGTTGGGCGTTGTTTTGATTTTGGGATATTTATTGTTCAAGTAAATCTTTCCCCTCACCTCTTGCCCCTCTCCCTTGGGGAGAGGGGATGGGGTGAGGGAAAAACGAGGAACAACTATGGAATTTCTTCTGCAACCTCTTACCCTGGTGACCTTCTTCCCGCTCTTGGGCGTTCTCGTGCTGCTCCTGCTGCCGGGCGAGAACAAGAACCTGCTGCGCTGGACGGCGCTGGTCACCTCCCTGGCGACGTTTGGCATCTCGCTGTGGGTGCTGTCCCTGTTCACCGCCTCCAACCCTGACCTGCAACTGGTCGCCAAATATGACTGGATCACGGTGGCCGGCTGGAACATCCAATACCACATGGGCGTGGACGGTCTCAGCATCCTGCTGGTGCTGCTGACGACCTTCCTGACGCCCATTTCCATCCTCTCGACCTGGACGGCGGTGGAAGAGCGCGTCAAGGACTTCATGCTCTTCTTCCTGCTGCTCGAAGTGGGCATGACCGGCGTATTCCTGGCGCAGGACCTGTTCCTGTTCTACATCTTCTGGGAATTCACCCTCGTCCCGATGTACTTCCTGATCGGCATCTGGGGCGGTCCGCGCCGACTGTACGCTGCGGTCAAGTTCTTCCTGTACACCATGGCCGGTTCCATCCTGATGCTGTTGGCCATTCTGTGGCTGGGCATCAATCAGGGCACCTTCTCCGTGCCGGAGATGATCGCTAAAGGCGGCATTCCGGGGAATATCCAGTTCTGGCTGTTCCTGGCCTTCACTGCCGCCTTTGCCATCAAGGTCCCCATGTGGCCGCTGCACTCGTGGTTGCCGGATGCCCACGTGGAAGCGCCGACGGCTGGCTCGGTCATCCTGGCGGGCGTGCTACTCAAGATGGGTACCTACGGCTTCCTGCGCTTCAACATCCCGCTCTTCCCGCAGGCGGCGGTGCAACTGGCGCCCTGGATCGCGCTCTTTGCTACCATCGGCATCCTGTACGGCGCGGCGGTTTCCTATGCGCAGGCCGACGTCAAGAAACTGGTTGCGTATTCCTCGGTCAGTCACCTCGGCTTCGTCATGCTCGGCATGTTCGCGCTCAACCCGCAGGGCGTCTCTGGCGCCATCCTGCAAATGGTCAATCACGGCCTGAGCACGGGCGCGTTGTTCCTCCTGGTTGGCATGATCTACGAACAAACCCATACCCGCGAGATCAAAGTCTACGGTGGGCTGTGGAAGATCACCCCGGTCTACGGCTCCATCATGCTCATCGTGGCGCTTTCCTCAATGGGCCTGCCCGGCCTGAACGGCTTTGTGGGCGAGTTCACCATCCTGCTGGGCGCGTTTGGCTCCAAAGCCATCGCCAACCCCTGGTACGCCGGTCTCTCGGCGGCGGGCGTCATCATGGCGGCCATCTACATCTTGTACATGTTCCAGAAGATGTTCCTGGGCCCCGAAGGTTCCATCGTCGAAGAAGTCAAGCATCACGGCCACGCCCTGCGCGACCTGAACTGGCGCGAGATCGTCACCGTCCTGCCCCTGCTGGTCTTCATCTTCTGGATCGGCCTGTACCCCAAGCCTTTCTTCGACTTAATGGGCCCTGCGGTCGAGAAACTCGTCTCCGCGTTGGTGATCCCGTAGCGACTGCCCTCGCTCCTGTCCCTTTAGTAGAAAGGGCGGGGTGAGGAGTGGAGAAGTTATGATCCAAGTAACCCAAGTTGACTTCTACGTTTTGCTCCCGTTGATTGTTCTCACAGCCTGGGCCTGCGCACTCTTGCTGGTAGACCTGTTCATCCCCAAAGGGCGCAAATGGCTCACCGCCCTGCTGGCCGCCTTTGGACTGGCGCTTTCTCTCGGCCTTACGCTTTCCCAGGCCGGGCAGGAGAACACCGCTTTCAGCGGCATGGCGGCGCTGGACGGTTTCTCGGTCTTTGTCAATGCCTTGCTGCTGCTCTCTGGCCTGCTGGGCGTGGCGCTGGCCTACGGCTACCTCAAGCGCATGAATATCGAGCGTGGCGAATACTACACGCTCATCCTGTTCAGCGTCAGCGGCATGATGCTCATGGCGCAGGCGCTCGACCTCATCATCATCTTCCTGGCGCTCGAACTGCTCTCCCTGCCGTTGTACGTGCTGGCCGCCTTTGCCCGTCCTAAAGCGGACTCGGAAGAAGCCGGCCTGAAATACTTCCTTTTGGGCGCGTTCGCTTCGGGATTTGTACTGTACGGAATTGCGCTGGTCTTCGGCGCGACCAAAACCACCGCGCTGGGCGGGATCGTGGCCTCCCTCGCTTCGGGACAAGCCTCCAGCCTGCTCCTGACCATCGGCGCCGCCCTCATCCTGGTGGGATTCGGCTTCAAGGTCGCCGCCGTCCCCTTCCACATGTGGACGCCCGACGTGTACCAGGGCGCGCCCACCTCGGTCACGGCCTTCATGGCGGCTGGAGCCAAGATCGCTGGCTTCGCTGCCCTTCTTCGCGTCTTTGCCACTGCCTTCCCCTCCCTGGCCGTGGACCTGACGCCCGTGCTGTGGGCGCTCTCCGCGCTGACGATGCTGGTCGGCAACCTGGTCGCCATCGCGCAGACCGACATCAAGCGCATGTTGGCCTACTCCAGCATTGCGCACGCTGGCTACATCCTGATGGCCTTCGTGCCTTACGGCAACCCAAATGTGGCCCCGCTCTCGGTTGCGGCGGGACTGTTCTACCTGGTAGCCTACGCCGTCACCAACTTCGGCGCGTGGGGCGTGGTCATTGCAATGGAGAAGGCTGAGGGTCACGGGCTTGCCATCAGCGATTACGCCGGTCTGGGGAAGAAGTACCCCGCCCTGGCTGCGGCCATGACCGTCTTCATGCTCTCGCTGATCGGCTTTCCGCCCACGTTGGGCCTGGTCGGTAAGTTCTACCTGTTCCGCGCTGTCCTGAGCGGCGGTTACGTCGGCCTGGCCATCATCGGCGTGCTGACCTCGCTCTTCTCTGCATATTACTACCTGCGCGTGGTCGTCACCATGTACATGCAAGAAGGCGAACCGCAGACCGAGCGCGAAGGCTGGCTCAATTTCACCTGGGGCCTGTCTGCGCTGGTCACGGTGCTGCTCAGCCTGTTGCCCGCGCCGCTATTTGCCTGGGCCAGCCAAGCGGTGTTGAAGTTGTTCTGACAACGCTGCTCGAAATCCATACGAAAACGAGACGGTCATCTTGCGAGGTGGCCGTCTCATTTTCTTTCAGGAGCGATATGCTGATACTTGATGCCCAATGATCACATTGCTTTTACCACGACCGAATGCTTCACGACCATTCTTTCGAATCGCTAACTGCTCTTGAAAGAGGGACTATCACAGGTAGGCAGTTATAAAAAATCTCCGATAAAATAGGTTTTATGAAGAAAACTCTTGCATTACAAATCAATTTATTCCTGGCTGTGATTGGCGGTTCGATCACGCTCTGGGTGCTGCTAAATGAACCCAGCGAGACGCAGGCGGCTATCTTGTGGAGTTTTTCGTTGCCGCGCTTGTTGATTTTGCTGGCGATTGCGCTTGTTCTCTTGTCCAGCGTTTTTCTGTTTTTGCGCTCTCTGCGAGGAGGTTTCTGGACAAGTCGCATTGGGGAGGCGCTTTGGGACTCTTTTATGGGAAAGCGGCTGGCAGTGCTGTTAATCGTTTTGTTCCTGGCGCTGTATTTTTCCCTGTTTATGACCGATCAAAAGTTGGGGAGCTTGGCCTCGTATCGGGCGCGTTTATATCCGTTGTTGGTTTGGCTGGAGGCGCTGGTCATCCAATTCTTGACGACCATCTTTGTCTTGCGTGCCCGTGAGACTGGATTCTTTCATGCCCATAAAGAAATTTTTTCAAAAACATTGCTTGTTTTTGCTCTATTGGGATTGTTGGTCTTATTCATTGCGGTTAGCAAAGTAGGCTTGAGGCCGGATGTCGTCTATTGGCAAGAAGCAGGAGTGCCATTGTTGATTGAGCAAGTGTTGTTGGCGTGGGGAATTGGAGTAGGGTTTTATGTTTTGAACATCAAAACACAATTTGAAACTTGGTCATCAAGATTTAGATTTTTGGGGAGACGCTACCTAGACTTATCTATCTGTATTTTAATATGGGTGATTGCGTTTTCTTCCTGGACAATTTATCCGTTGAAGCCTTCTTATACTTCGTTGGAGCCTAGAGCGCCAAATTTCCAAAGTTATCCCTTTGGAGACGCCCTCATTTTTGATATCAATGCTCAATATTATTTGATTGGCAGGCCTATTCCAAATGATTTTTGGCAAAAGCCATTTTACTCTTTTTTCCTCGCTGTTTTGCATATGGTGGCAGGACAGAATTATGACTTGGTTATTTGTCTTCAAGTGAGCATCTTTGCATTAATTCCTGTATTGGCATATTTGCTGGCGAAAACAATCAACAATCGCCCTGTCGGATTGGTAATGGCCTTCTTGCTGATTTTTAGAGAGATAAATGCTTTTACTTTATCGAATGTAATCCAGGTGTCGCATTCTCGAATCCTGATGAGCGATGTTTTTTCAATGGGATTGATGGTGACATTAACCTATATGTTGATCATTTGGCTGAAAAATCCAGAAAGTCATCGCATGTTGCCTATGGCAGTTGGAGGAATTTTGGGCCTCCTGGTACTTACACGTGGACATGCCTTATTGTTATTTCCATTTATCCTCCTTGCGTCTGCCATTGTTTTTCTCTCGATGCGAAAGTGGCGTAGCATGTTTGCAGGGATATTATTACTCACTGTTGGACTTTCGATACCGCTGGGAGTTTGGATGTGGAGGAGTGTTAGATGGACAGGAGAATTTGCGCTCCAGGATCCTGTGTCTCCCTATACTGTGCAGATTGCGCGTTTGTATAGTCCAACGCCTCTTGAGGAACCAATGCGTTTACCTGGCGAAAGTGACAAAGCCTATTACACCCGCATCAGAAGCCAACCGTTCGATTTTTTGAAAAAACAGCCTGTTGAAGTAATGCGTTTTGTGTCTGCTCATTATGCGCATAATATGATTTATAGTTTTGTTTACTTGCCCGCTTCGCTGTATGTTGAGGGTGCGGTGCAATACGTGAAACGATTGCCTTTTTGGAAGAATTGGGAAGGTTTCTTGCCTAATGAAACAAAAGGGCTCCTGATTGTTAATCTTCTCATCTTGGCTCTGGGTTTTAGCGCTTTATGGGAAAAATCCAGGCATCTTCTGTGGGTTCCATTGCTTATGGGGATGGGGTATAACTTGAGTGTTTCTGTTGGACGATTATCTGGCTGGCGATTGATTATGCCGGCAGATTGGATTACTTTGATCTTTTATTCTGCTGGCTTGATGCAGTCTGTTTTCATTTTGCGGTCAATCTTGCGTTGCAAAGAAGAATTATTGGGCAAAGCAGACATGCCAAGGGGGAATTTTGCTGAAGTCTTGCAAAAAGCAAAATCGCTATCCTGGCAATGGAGTCTTCTAATGATTAGCCTTTCTTTCTTTTTTGCTAGCCTTGGTCTGACATTTGGCCATCGTTTGTTTCCAATTCACTATCCTGAAAAGTCTTCCCAAGAAATTGTGCAAGATTATAAACATCTCTCGTCAAGACAGAATTGGTCTCTAACAATTGAAGATTTGCAAGGCTTTCTCAGTCAGAATGAGGCAGTAGCCTTGTACGGACGTGGGCTATATCCCAGTTACTTGCCCGAGAAGGGGGGAGAATTGAACTACTTTTATTTGGCTTTTGCTCCCAGGTCTTATAAGCGCTTGGTGTTTCAGCTTATTGGGCCAGAAGAAATAGGAGTTGTTTTGCCTCTGATTTCTCCTCCCAGCAAATTTCCTAATGCGGCTGAAGTTTTGGTGTTTGGCTGTCGTGTCAAAAATGAATATACTTCATCTCTACCCGGTTATATTGATGCGTTGGCAGTTGTTGTGAAAACTGAACCGCCACTTTTGTACCTTCGCGCTACTTTACAAAGCATTGAATGTCCTTTTTCAGATTTTGGTGGAGCAAAACGGTAAGGGATGTGTTTGTTATTCGTGTTAGACAAATTGCTAACTTCCTTGTAAAAAAGTCGTCAAAACGGCTGTGGTGCGGGATGCTTGTTTTAATTGTCAATCTTCGTCCTCTATACCTGCTCATCGTGGTAAACTTTGTGAAAATCACTGGTAAAAGTTTGATCTTATGAAAATGCCTAACTCGGCGATTCCAAACCCAACAGGGGAAAATTCTTGCATGAAAAGCAAGAATTCAGCCAGTAAGAGGAGACACATTTGAGTAAAAAACCGATTGCATTCTTGAAGAAACAATGGTTGCCAACTAAAGACATCATTGTTTCTCTTTATTCAATTATTGTTTTTATGGTTTATTCCTGGACCATCATAACTTTCTTTTACGGTTTGCCATCATGGATGATGTACCTGACAACAAAAGAAATTTTGATTATCTTTTCATATGCGATGAGTATTGACTTGTTTGAAAGCCTAATTATCTTGGGTGGTCTCTTAGTATTGTATTTGCTCTCCCCACAAGCCTTGTTGAAAGAAGATTTTTCAACAAAAGGGACCTGGTTAGCGATCAGTTATTTAGGAATGCTGATGCTTTATTTTTCCCCATCACTTGGGATCAACCAGTGGATAGGAAATCCCTGGCTATGGGCTTTCATAACTTGTTGTGTGGCAATTTTATTTGTGATGTTTATCTCACGCTTGGGTTTTATGAAAAAGATCGCCTATATATTGTTGGATCGCATGCCAGTTTTTCTTGGGATTTTTATTCCTATATCGGTAATTTCTTTCTTTATTGTAACCATCCATTTGTTGTTCTAAAGGGTGAGTGAGTAAATGTCTACTATCAGTCGTCGTGATTTTCTTAAGGCCTCGAGTCTAATTTTTGGCGCGACAATATTTCCTATTTCGAAGCATCTATTCACCGAACACGCCTCTCAAAAACCAAATATCATTATTTTGGTCTTTGACGCTATGTCGGCAAAGCATCTTTCTTTGTACGGATATCCGCGAAATACGACGCCCAATTTTGAACGTTTTGCAAAACGCGCGATTGTTTACCACTCAAATTACGCTGCTGCTAATTTTACATCTCCCGGTACAGCAACTTTGCTTACAGGATTGCATCCGTGGAAGCATCGTGCTTTTAACATTGGAGGTCTAGTTGCCAGGGATTTGGCTACAACTAATCTCTTCAATTTGTTGGGGAATGATTATTACTCTGTTGGATTCTCTCAAAATGTGCTGGCTGATAAACTGCTTTCTGAATTTATATCCAATATTGATGATAAATTTTCTCCCGTTGCATTTAGTTCAAGTATGCAAAAGATTCTCTTTTCGCCTTATTTTCCAGATGATGATTACTTAGCTTATGATGCGTTTGATCAATTTCTAGGCCGGCCAGAGAGTGCTGAAAATCGAATCGCCGGCTCACTCTCTCTTGGTTTCTTGGGGGCAGTTTTATCGAGGTATTTGCAAGAAACACCTACCAAGGATTTTCCATATGGGATGCCGATAGCAAGCCAAGCCTTTTACTACGACAACGAGCAAGTTTTTGTGAAAATAGCCGAAACAATACATGAATTAAATCAGCATTCACCCTTTGTGGGCTACTTCCATTTCTACGCTCCTCATGAACCATACACTCCCCATAAAAAATTTACTGATATTTTTGAAGATATGCCTTTGGTAAAGAAGCCACATCATAAACTATCCTACAATAAATTTTCTCAAGCAACGATGAGGGAACAGAGGGATCATTACGACGAATATATTGCCAATGTGGATGCTGTGTTTGGCAACTTGCTGGATTTCCTAGATGAAAAAGGAATCTTAAACAACAGCTACCTTGTTCTGGCTTCTGATCACGGTGAAATGTTTGAAAGAGGAGAGATCGGGCATACCACAGCTTTGCTTTTCGAGTCAGTTATTCGTACCCCACTGGTAATTTCCAAACCAGGACAAAGTCAAAGGCATGATATTTATTCGCATACCTGTAACACGGATATTTTGCCAACGTTATTATATAATGTTGACGCTAACATACCTGATATCCTTGACGGTAGAATTTTGCCTG
>JBBITF010000043.1:12532-22517 GCA_037440925.1 Chloroflexota bacterium | reverse complement strand
ACATTAACCTCCTCTCATCCTCCGCTTGCGCGCCTCTCTTCCCAATGGTAAGATGACAGCATGTACCTGAAAGGCAGCAAATGGAGCATGAACCGCCGCCGTAAGCGGCCCAACTGGTTTCGCATTGCCATCTTAGTGGTGTTGATTGCGGCCGGGCTGTACCTCGACCGCGTCATCATCCCGACCGTGCCGCAGCCCTTTGTACCCACCGCCACCCCCACGCGCGACCCAGAGTCGTACGCCGTGGAGGCCGAGGCGCTGTTCAACGAGGGCAAACTCCTGCAGGCCATAGATACCTACACCGAGGCCATCCGCCTGCGCCCGGATGAGGCCGCCCTGTTCATTTCCCTGGCGCGCGTGCAGGTCTACGCCGGGCAATACGAAGACGCCCAGACCAGCGCCGAGAACGCCCTGCTGCTCGACCCCAACAACGCGCTGGCGCACGTCATGCGCGCCTGGGCGCTCGACTACCTGGGCGACTACCTGGCAGCCGAATCGGCCATCAAGCGCGCGCTCGAACTCGACCCCAACAACGCCATGGCGCACGCCATCTACGTCGAGATCCTGATCGACTCCTACCTGGACGGCGCCGGTGCCTTCGAGGGCCTGGAACGCGCCGCTGAAGAATCGCGCGTGGCGCTCGACCTGGCGCCCGACTCGCTCGAAAGCCACCGCGCGCGCGGCTACATCCTCGAAGCCACCGCTAACTACGAAGAAGCCATCCGCGAATACGAGGCCGCCATCGCCATCAACCCCAACATTGCCGACCTGCACCTGGCGTTGGGACGCAACTACCGCGTGCTGGGCATCTACGACAAAGCCGTAGAAGAGTTCACCCGCGCCAACGCCCTCAATCCTGGCGACCCCACCCCCGACCTGTACATCTCGCGCACCTACGCCACCGTCGGCGAATACGCCAAGGCCGTGCAATACGCCGAGACCGCCCGCAACGACAACCCCACCGACGCCAACCTGCGCGGCAACCTGGGCGTCATGTACTACCGCAACTTCCAATGGCCCGAAGCCGTGGAACAACTCAAACTGGTGATCGCCGGCGGCGCGACCGAAGACGGCCGGCCTATCGAGCCTATCCCCCTCGCCAACGACAGCCGCATTGCCGAATACTACTTCACCTATGGACTGGTGCTGGCGCGCCTCAACCGCTGCGGCGAAGCCCTGCAGATCGCCCAACAGATCCAGGCGCGCGTCCCGGCGGATGAGATCGCTGTAGCCAACGCCGTAGAAATCGTGAACATCTGCCAGGCCAACCTCGCCTCTTCCCCGACCCCCGAACTGCTTCCGTTACCGCAAGAGACCGAGGCGACTGGGACCCCAACCCCCACCCCCGAACCATGAACGTGCCTCCCCGCCGCGCCCTGTTCTACCGCAAACGGGGGACGAATATCTACCGCCTGTTCTTCCTGGTCGTCATGATCCTGGGAGGCGTGTGGTTCCTGCGCCTGTTGCAGCAGGGCGAAGTCAAGTCACCCTTCCAGCCCACGCCCACCCCCACGCGCACCCTCGATTCCTTCGTATTGGAAGGCGACTCGCACTTCACCGCCGGCGACATGGACGCCGCCATCCAGGCCTACCAGGAGGCCGCGCGGGTGGCCCCAAACAACGCCGAAGCCTGGGCCAAACTGGCGCGCATCCAGACCTACTCCTCGGCGTTGCTCACCACCGACGACGCCCAGCGCGCCCGCCTGGGGGAGGCGCTCGAATCCGCAACAAAGGCTACCGAACTGGCCCCCGATGACAGCCTGGCGCACGCCATCCGCGCCTTTGCGCTCGACTGGAACGCCAACCCGCTGCTGGTGGACGCCAAGCAATCCCAAGCCTACCTGACCGAAGCCGAGCAGGAGGCCAACCGCGCCCTGCTGCTGGACAACACCAACACCCTGGCGCTGGCCTTCTACGCCGAAATCCTGGTAGACCAGCAGAAATGGACCCAGGCCGAGGAGAACATCTTGCAAGCCCTGGAACGCGACCCGTCCCTGATGGACGTGCACCGCGTCTACGCCTACGTGCTGGAATCGCTCGGCCAGTACAACCAGGCCATCCAGGAATATGACCTCGCCATTTCCATCACGCCCAACCTGACCTTCCTGTACCTGCGCGCCGGGGCCAACTACCGCCGCCTGGCCTTCGGCAGCCCCAACCCCGACTCCGCCCGCGCCCTGTACGAAAAATCGCTGGAATACTTTGCCCAGGCGGCCCGCATCAACGAGCAGTTGGGCGTGAAAGACCCCATCCCTTATCTCTCGATTGCCAAGACCTATTCGCAGATGGGCGAATTCTTCATCGCGGCGCGCAACGTGCAGAAGGCGCTGGAGTTCCAGCCCGACAACCCCGACACCTACGGCCAGTTGGGCATCATCTACTTCAAATCGCGCAACTACGAAGGCTCCATCCCGGCCTTGAAATGCGCCATCCGCGGCTGCACGGCGGAAGAATCCTGCGACGGGCGCGGCGGCTGCGGCCCCAACGATACGCCCGCCGAGGTGAGCGGGCTGGCGCTTTCGCCCAGCACGGTGGTGTATTATTACACCTACGGATCCGTGCTGGCCGCCTTGAGCCGCCCGCAACAGAATTACTGCCCCGAGGCGCTCGAAGTGCTGGCGGAGGTCAAAGCCGCCTACGGCAGCGACCCCGATATTGCCGGCATCGTCTCTTCGGGCGAGATCATCTGCGCCTCCCTGGGGGAGGGAGAAACGCCCCTCGCAACCGCCATCCCGGCCGTGATGTCCGAACCGACCGCCACCCTCTCCCCGTAACGGGAACAGCGTATCATTGGGCAAACGTCCCCGAATGTCAGAGTTTCGTTAACGCTTTGCATTCCCCCTTGACTTACATCCAAAAGGCCGTTATCATTCGACCCAAATTAGCACTCTTTGAGTTGGAGTGCTAAAAATTTGATTACTTGCTCATCATTTTTATTCAGGAGGAACAAATGGCGCTATCTCTCAAACCCCTCGGCGACCGCGTGGTGGTCGAGCCTATCGAGCAGGAAGAAGTGACCGCCGGCGGTATCGTTCTACCCGAAACCGCTAAAGAAAAGCCCCAGCAGGGCAAAATATTGGCCGCAGGCCCCGGCGCGCGCGACGACGCTGGCAAGCGCATCGAAATGGATGTCAAAGTGGGCGACAAAGTCCTGTACGCCAAGTACGCCGGCACTGAGTTCAAGGTGGACGGCAAGAAACTGCTCATCCTGCGCGAGAGCGACCTGCTCGCGATTGTCGAAGGCTAATCACCCATTTTTTTGGAGGTAATTCACTATGGCTGCTAAACAACTCGTCTTTTCCGAAGACGCACGTCGTAAACTCAAGAACGGTATCAATGTGGTGGCCGAGGCTGTCTCTGCCACCCTGGGACCCAAGGGCCGCAACGTGGCTGTAGACCGCAAGTTCGGCTCCCCCACCATCACGCATGACGGCGTTTCGGTTGCCAAGGAAATCGAACTGGAAGACCCATTCGAGAACATGGGCGCGCAGTTGCTGAAAGAAGCCGCGTCCAAGACCAATGACATCGCCGGCGACGGCACCACCACGTCCACCGTGCTGGCCCATGCCATTGTCAATGAAGGCCTGAAAGCGTTGGAAGCCGGTTACAATCCAATGCTGCTCAAACACGGCATTGAACTGGCCACCGACACCGTCGTCGAAGAACTGCGCAAAATGTCGGTCAAGATTGATACAAAGGAAGAAATCGCCTCTGTGGCGACCAACTCGGCCGCCGACGCTGAAATCGGCAACCTGATAGCCGATGTGATGGACAAAGTCGGTAAAGACGGCGTCATCACCGTCGAAGAATCCAAGTCGCTGCAATTCGAGACCGAATACGTCGAAGGTATGCAGTTCGACCGCGGCTACATCTCGCCCTACTTCATCACCGACGCTGAACACATGGAAGCCGTCATCAGCGAACCGTATGTGCTGATCCACGAGAAGAAGATCTCCGCCGCGCAAGATATCGTCCCGCTGCTGGAGAAACTTGTCCAGATTGGCAAACGCGAACTGGTCATCATCGCTGAAGACGTGGACGGCGAAGCCCTGGCTACTCTGGTGCTGAACAAACTGCGCGGCATGTTGAATGTGCTGGCTGTCAAGGCGCCTGGCTTTGGAGATCGCCGCAAGGCCATGCTGCAAGACATCGCCATCCTGACCGGCGGCACCGTCATCTCCGAGGAGACCGGCCGCAAACTCGAAACCGCCACCATCCAGGACCTGGGCCGCGCTGAGAAAGTTGTCGCTGACAAAGAGAATACCACCATCGTGGGCGGCAAAGGCGAAGCCTCTGCCATCCAGGGGCGCATCAAGGAAATCCGCGCCGAGATCGACAAAAGCACCAGCGATTACGATCGCGAGAAACTCCAGGAACGCCTGGCCAAACTTTCGGGCGGCGTAGCCATCATCCGCGTAGGCGCGGCCACCGAGACTGAACTGAAAGAAAAGAAGCATCGTGTCGAAGACGCTCTCTCCGCTGCCCGCGCTGCCGTGGAAGAAGGCATCGTGCCTGGCGGTGAAATCTCGCTCATCAACGCCGCTGTTGCTCTCGAAAAGGCCAAAGCCGATGATGAAGAGACACGGGTTGGCATCAACATCGTCCGCAAGGCGCTCGAGGCCCCCATTCGCAAACTGGCTGCCAACGCTGGACAAGATGGCTCTGTAATTATTGATACCGTCCGCCGCACGGCTGCCGAGAAGAAGAACAAGAACATCGGCTACAACGTGCTGACCGGCGAATATGTGGACATGATCAAGGCCGGCATCATTGACCCGGTCAAAGTGGTGCGCGGCGCGCTCGAAAACGCCACCTCCATTGCCGCCATGATTTTGACCACCGATGTATTGATTACTGACTTGCCCGAAAAAGAGAAACCCGCCGCTCCGCCTATGCCGGAGTACTAAAATTCAGTATCCTCTTAACGGTAGGGCAACTCTGATGAGTTGCCCTATTTGTTTTTAACCGCAGCGGCAGTGATATAATTCGCCCGCTATGTCACTCGCCGAATTCATCTATACCGAAGTTCTCAAACCCAAACCGCTCAAAGCGTTGACCAACGCCGTTCTGCTGCGCATTATCCCCGAAACCTTGAAGATTGGGCCGGCTATCCTGCATCTCGACCTGTCTGACCCGGTGGTTTCGGGCGCGCTGGCGTTGCATGTTTTTGAGCCTAGCGAATTGGCCTTCTTTCAAGAACATTGCCGCGGCCCCTTGACGCTGGTAGACATCGGCGCTAATGTAGGTTTATACACTGTGCTGGCCATGCACCAACTGAATGCCGACGGGCGCATTGTGGCCTTTGAACCTCACCCGGGCAGTTTTGCCTTTTTGCAAAAAAACGTGAGCGCGAATCTAGACGCCGCCTCTACCTGCTCCCGCGTGGAGGCTTTGAACCTGGCCGCGGCGCCCGAACGCGGCTTGCAAGAACTGCGCCTCAACCCAGAGAATCGCGGCGACAATCGCTTGTATCGCGGCACCTACCAGGGCAAAATCGAGCAATGGGAGTGTTTACCTGTCGAAGGCCGCCCTGTGGACGATGTGCTGGCTGAACTGGGGATCGAACAAGTCAACTTCGTCAAAATAGACATTCAAGGTTACGAACAAAAAGCCATCTCTGGCTTTCAAAGAACCCTGGCACGATCCCAGAACGTAATTTTGATGAGCGAATTCTGGCCCAAGGGCCTGCGCGAAGCCGGCGGCGATGCGCGCGCCTACCTGGAGATGTTGGCCGGGCTGGGCTTCCGTCTGTATGAATTGAGGGAAAGACCGCGTGGCAAGGTCGTGCCGCTCGAAGACTGGGAAGCCCTCATCGCCCGTCTGCCAGAACGAAAATACGCCAACATCATTGGCGTAAAAGGGTATGACCTTTAATCTTCTATCTCTTCTTTTATCCCAATCACCTCATCTATCTTGGCCATCACCTCGGGCGTGAACTTGTCCACAAAATGCATGGCTTTCATGTTTTCATGCACCTGCTCCACGCGGCTCGCGCCGGTGATGACGGTGCTGACATAGGGGTTTTGCAAGCACCAGGCCAGCGAAAATTGCGCCAGGCTGGCGCCCATCTCTCTGGCAATCGGCTCCAGCGCTGCTACTTTAGCCAATTTCTCTGAGTCGGTCAGATGTTTTTGCAGCCACTCGTAGCCCGCTAACGCGCCGCGGCTGTCTTGGGGAATCCCTGCCTGATATTTCCCTGTCAGCAGGCCAGATGCTAATGGGCTCCAGGTCGTGCTTCCATAACCATATTCCCTGTAGACGCGCCGATACTCTGCGCTAAAGCGATGCCGCTCGAACAGGTTGTAGACCGGCTGTTCCATAACCGGTTTGTGCAGGTGATGTCGTTCTGCAATCTCGATGGCGGCCACGATCTCTGCCGCCGACCATTCAGACGTCCCCCAATAGAGCGCCTTGCCCCATTCGATGATATTGTGCATGGCCCAAACGGTTTCTTCGATGGGCGTAGATGGATCGGGGCGGTGACAAAAGATGAGGTCCACATATTCCAGCCCCAGACGTTGGAGCGAACCGTTGATGCCCTCGATGAGATATTTACGGTTGAGGGTGTTCTTTTCATTGGGGCCGTCATGCAGTCCCCAAAACAATTTGGTCGAAACCAGGTAACTGCCGCGCCGCCAGCCTAACTTCTTGAGCGCTGCGCCCATGATTTCCTCTGATTTCCCACCGGCATAGACCTCGGCGTTGTCGAAGAAATTGACGCCCGCTTCATACGCAGCGCTCATCATTTCGGCTGCCGAATCGATCCCTGCCTGGTGATGGAATGTAACCCACGAACCAAACGACAGTTCACTGACCTGGATGCCGGTTTTGCCTAAATGACGGTAGTTCATTTGACCTCCTAATTGAAAAACTGTTTTTTGTAACTGCCTTCCTTTTCTCTAACAACAAGACCCTAAAGGTTTGCTACTATCGAAACCTTTTGGAGGCAGGAGGCTTTTTCTGTGGAATTAGCGTCTTGTTTGCAAAAGAAACCTTTAGGGTCTGGCGCAGGACCGAGTGGGTAGGTAGTTACGTTTTTTGTGCAAAAATGTAACTGCCTGCCCTCACCCTAACCCTCTCCCAGGTCTCGACAAGCTCGACCACCAAAGGGAAAGGGGACTGCGCCTAGAGACGAATTGCTTTTGCTGAAAGTGGCATGTTTCCTGCTTCACACCTCCCCTCTCCCATCGAGAGAGGGGCCGGGGGCGATGCCCTGAGCATGTCGAAGGGTGAGGGAGGGTAGGCAGTTACGTTTACATCGCCTGGCTACAAGTATAATCTAAGTATGCAACGCCTTGTCCTGCTTTTGGTCGTCTTGTTTGCGGCTTGCGCGCCAGCCTCTTCCCCTCAGATGCCCTCAGCCACGCTGGTCTTACGTCCCTATGCCACGTACACCACCACCCCCACGACCCACCAGCCGCAAGACCTGGCGCTGGCCTGGCCAACGCCATTGCCCTCGCCTACGCCGTTGATATACGAAGTCCAGGCTGGCGACACGTTAAGCGGCATTGCATACGCCTTTGGCGTCTCGCTGGATGAATTGCAATCTCTTAACCCAGACGTTTCCCCGAACAACATGCCCATCGGGACAAAACTCAAGATTCCAGCCGCCTCCACACAGGTTCGAGACGCCTCGACGCCTACGCCTGTGCCTGCTCCTGTGGAACAAATCGTTTGCTACCCCTTGGCCGATGGCGGCCTCTGGTGCTTTGTGCTGGTCAGGAACGACGCTGACGCTCCTCTTGAAAACCTGTCAGCCCGCGTCACGCTGCTGGACGCCAAAGGAGATGAGGTTGTTTCTGGTCTGGCGCTCCCTCCGCTCGACATTTTGCCGCCGGGCGCCCGCCTGCCGCTGGCGGTTTACTTTCCGCCGGTCGTTCCAGCGGATATTCGACCCCAGGCGCAACTGTTAAGCGGCATCCTGCTCTTGGCCGATGACACACGTTACTTGCCTGCCCGTGTGCGCAACAGTTTGGTGCAAATCGGCGCTTTGGGGCGCAGTGCGCAAGTAAGCGGAACGATATACTTGCCCGAAAACCTCCCCCCTGCCGGGCTGGTATGGATTGCGGCTACAGCCTATGACCCTGCTGGCCGCGTGATCGGTGTGCGGCGTTGGCAATCGGTCAACGTCCTGCCGCCGGGCGGAGAAGAGCCGTTCAATTTCCTGGTTGCCAGTGTGTCGGGTGAAATTGCGCGCGTGGAATTGACGGTTGAAGCCAGAGTGCGTTAGGGGGGCTTCTTGCAGGCGCGATTCTTGCGCCGATGACGCCGTTCAAGACAGCGGCGTAATGCCGGTCAGGTCCACTGCCGTCAGCAGGTCGCGGATGCGGCGGCGCAGCAGCGGATGTTCCAGATCGGGCGCCAGGTCTGCCAGCGGGGCCAGTACGAAGCCCCGTTCGTGCAGATGGGGATGTGGGATGACCAGGCCGGGGGTGTCCAACGTTAGGGCATCATAGAATAGAATGTCCAGGTCAATCAATCGAGGTCCCCAATGCAAGGTTTTTTTTCGTCCCATGCGCATTTCAAGATGCTTTAAGTAAGAGAGCAACGCTGCTGGCGATAAATCGGTCTCTGCTTGTATTGCCATGTTGAGGAAGGGAGGTTGATTGGTATATCCCCACGGCGGCGTCTCATAAATGCGCGATTCGGCCAACACCTGCACTTCCGGCGGCAGAGACTGAAGGGCGGCGCGCAGGTTAGAGAGGCGGTTGCCTAGATTCGTGCCAAGCGCAAGATAGACGATATGCTGCATCAATCCCCAACGCCTCAGCCTCCCAGCGCCTCGTTCAGCCAGTCCAAAAACCCTTTCTCTTTGGGTTTGACTGCCGCGCCAAGCGATTCGGCCAATTTCTCGAACAACTCGCGTTGTTCTCGCGTCAACTTATCGGGGATTTCCACGTTGACCAGGACTAATTGATCGCCGCGTCGGCCGTTTCCCCGCAGGTGCGGCACGCCTTTGCCTTTGAGTGTGAATATTTTGCCTGGCTGAGTTCCGGCCGGAATCTTCAATTTCTCATTCCCATCCAACGTTGGCACCTCAACCTCCGCGCCCAAAGCGGCTTGCGCTACATTGATGTCAATATTGAGTAAGATGTCGTTTTCACGCCGCTTGAAGAATGGATGTGCTTGGATGTCTAATACCAGGTATAAACTGCCGTTGGGGCCGCCATAGACACCCGGCCCGCCCTCCCCTGCCAGGCGAATTTGTGTGCCGGCATCCACGCCGGCCGGGATTTGCACCTTCTTCTTGACCGTCTTGCGTTCTAACCCGCTGCCGCGGCAGGTATGACAAGGCGAGGAAATGACCTCGCCGCGCCCATTGCAGGTCGGGCAAGTGGCCGTTTGCATCATCTGACCTAGGAACGTTTGATGAATCTGGCGCACCTCACCTTGCCCGCCACAAGTGGGGCAACGGGTAGGGGAGGTGCCTGGTTCTGCGCCCGACCCGCCGCATTTGGAGCAGGTTTCCTCTCTTTGGAACTCGATTTCCTTTTCGACCCCAAAGACAGCCTCCTCGAAGGTCAACGAGACTGTCATTTGCAGGTCGCGCCCACGACGAGGCGAACGTCGCGCCCGCCGGCCGGTAGAAAAACCAAACCCGCCTAGGATTTCCTCGAAAATATCGTTGAAATCCATCGTAGCAAAATCGGGCATGCCGCCCAGGTCGCCCAAACCGGCGCGCCCATAGCGATCATAACGCGCGCGTTTATCAGGGTCTGACAACACGCCGTAGGCTTCGTTGATTTCCTTGAACTTCTCCTCGGCGTCAGGAGACTTGTTCACGTCTGGGTGATACTGACGCGCCAACTTACGGAACGCGGCTTTGATCTCATCGTTGGACGCGCCCCTGGAGAGGCCGAGGATTTCGTAATAATCTCGATTGCTCATAATTTCATAGCGCGGCTGTGCCGCAAACTTCAGTTTGCACTTTACGCAGGAACCAACCGACTGTGCTCTACTCTCTACTCTCTACTCTCTACTCTCT
>JBBITF010000043.1:10428-12432 GCA_037440925.1 Chloroflexota bacterium | reverse complement strand
CTCTACTCTCTACTCTCTACTCTCTACTCTCTTCCCTATCCCTTCACCTCTCCGTCAATAACCTCCTCGCCGTTCGTGCCAGACGATGAGCCTGATCCGGCCTCCGATACGCTGCTTCCGGTGCTTTGGTACACGCTGGCGCCAATCTTTTGCAGAGCCTCGCCCAGCACCTCGGTAGCAGATTTTATAGCGGCCACGTCCTCGCCTTCGGCTGCTTTGCGCACTGCGGCTGCCTTGGCCTCCACATCAGAGCGCACCTCGGCCGGCACTTTTTCGCCAAAGTCTTTCAAGGCCTTTTCGGCGGCATAGACCGTGTTGTCAGCATGATTGCGGGCTTCGATCAATTCCTTGCGCTTGCGGTCTTCTTCGGCGTGCGCCTCAGCGTCTTTCCTCATTTGTTCGACTTCGCTTTCAGACAAACCAGATGAAGCCGTGATGGTGATGTGTTGGCTGCGACCGGTGGCCTTGTCTGCGGCGGTGACCTTTAGAATGCCGTTGGCGTCAATGTCGAAGGTCACCTCGATTTGCGGCACGCCGCGCGGCGCCGGTGGAATGCCGTCCAGGATGAACTTGCCCAGCGATTTATTGTCCGCCGCCATCGGGCGCTCGCCTTGTAGCACATGGATTTCTACCTGAGTCTGATTGTCGGATGCAGTCGAAAAGATTTGACTGCGACGTGTAGGGATGGTGGTATTCCGTTCGATTTGAGGGGTAGCCACGCCGCCCAGCGTCTCGATAGACAACGTGAGCGGGGTTACATCGAGCAGCAAAATATCTTTCACTTCGCCGCCCAACACACCGCCCTGAATAGCCGCGCCAATGGCGACCACTTCGTCAGGGTTGACGCCCTTGTGCGGCTCTTTGCCAAAAAAGGCGCGTACCCGATCTTGCACGGCGGGCATGCGGGTCATACCGCCCACCATGACGACTTCGTTTACCTGAGCAGGAGTCAGCCCGGCATCGGCCAGGGCCTGCTTGACCGGAGCAATCGTCCGGTCCACCAAATCGGCGGTCAATTGTTCCAGTTTGGCGCGCGTCAGCGTCATCACCAAATGTTTGGGCCCGCTGGCATCGGCGGTGATATAAGGCAGGTTGATCTCGCTTTGCATGGTGGTCGAAAGTTCGATTTTGGCCTTCTCGCTGGCTTCTTTCAAACGTTGAAGCGCCTGGCGGTCGCCCGAAAGGTCAATGCCATTATCCTTCTTGAATTCTTGAATCAAATAATCCATGATGCGTTGGTCGAAGTCATCGCCGCCCAGGAAGGTGTCGCCGCTGGTCGAACGCACCTGAAAGACGCCCTCGCCCACTTCCAACACAGAAATATCGAAAGTGCCGCCGCCCAGATCATAGACGGCAATGATTTCATTGTTTTTCTTATCCAGCCCATAGGCCAGCGAAGAGGCGGTTGGCTCATTGATAATGCGCAGCACCTCCAAACCGGCAATTTTGCCGGCGTCTTTGGTGGCGTTGCGCTGAGCGTCGTTGAAGTAAGCCGGGACGGTGATCACCGCTTGAGTGACCGGTTCGCCCAGATAAGCCTCGGCATCTGCTTTGATCTTAGCCAGAATCATGGCCGAGATCTCCGGCGGGCTGTACTCTCTGCCGTCCATCACCACGCGCACGTCGCCGTTCTCGGCCCGTCCCACCGTATAAGGGACGCGCTGGCGGGTGCGCTCGACTTCGGCTTCATCGGCTTTGCGGCCCATAAATCTCTTAATCGAAAAGATCGTGTTTTGCGGATTGGTGATGGCCTGATTGCGCGCCACCCGCCCTACCAGCCGCTCGTGATTCTTGTTGACCGCTACCACCGAAGGCACCAGCCGCTCGCCTTCTGCCGAGGGAATGACCACCGGCTCGCCGCCGCTCATCACAGCCGCCACCGAGTTCGTCGTGCCTAGGTCAATACCAATAATTTTTGCCATGAAATACGTTCTCCTTTTGTTTACTTACGCATTACGCATTACGTATTACGCATTACGTATTACGTATTACGCATTACGTATT
>JBBITF010000043.1:0-10328 GCA_037440925.1 Chloroflexota bacterium | reverse complement strand
CGCATTACGCATTACGTATTACGCATTACGTATTACGTATTACGCATTACGTATTCCGTATCACTGCGCCACCCTCACCACCGCCGGCCGGATGATGCGATCGCCTAACATGTAGCCATTTTGTACCACCTCGATCACATGCCCACTTTCTACTTCCTGGCTTGGCTCGCTCGAAATGGCCTCATGGATGGTTGGGTCGAACGGTTGGCCGGCGGCTTCGATGCGCTTCACGCCCTCGGCTTCCAGCACACTCTGAAATTTACGCGCGATCAGGGCCATGCCTTCAGCCCACGCATCGCCGTTGGGGCGGTTTGCCAGCGCACGTTCCAGGTCGTCTAGCACGGGCAGCACCTTTTTGAAAATATCGCCTTTCATGGCAACATACTCTGCCTCGCGGTCGCGTTGGAGACGATTTTTGTAATTGACGAACTCTGCTTGGGCGCGTTGCCAGCCATCCAGATTTTCGGCGGCTTTGGCCTCGGCTTGCTCGAGTTGTTTTTTCAACGCTTCAATCTCAGCCTGGAGTTGCTCGCTGTTCTCCGTCATTTCCTTTGCCTCGGCAGGCGTTTGAGTTTCTTCTTCGATTGGTTTTTTAGAGGATTTCTTCTCTGTCATATCTTCACCATACCAAAAGTTCGTTAAAGTTGGTTCGGGATAAGCAGCACCAGCCTCCCGAACGCGGCGCTCTGTACAACCTTCGGGATGTTTCAAAGCGGATCCCGACCTCAGGTCATTTAGCGCGCCGACAAAAATTACGCATTACGCATTACGTATTACGCATTACGCATTACGTATTACGCATTACGGATTACGTATTACGCATTACGGATTACGGATTTCATCTTGCTCTCCTCCCATCGCATCGTTGACCAGGTCGCTCAGCAACCCGGCTACAAAGCGAACGGTGGGGATTGTCCTGGCGTATGACATGCGCATAGGCCCAAGCACGCCCAACATGCCGGTAGCCAGTCCTTGCACGCCGTAGCGCGCCAGCACCATCGAACATTGACGCAGCTCCTCCCAGCCGCCCTCGCTGCCAATCAACACTTGCAAACCGCCTACTGCGCTATTGGTCACGGAGCGCGCTAACAGGTCTTGCAGGGTGGAGCGTTCTTCGAACATCCGCAAGGCACGGCGCGCCTCGTCTGAATCGGAAAACTCCGGCTCCGAGAGAACGTTGGTCAGGCCGTCAGTATAAATGTTGCCTGAAACGCGTTGTTCCATGCGGCGCATGTCTTGTAAGATGAGGGTCAAGATGTCTTGGTCGAGCGCGTCGGAACGGGCCGGGAGGACAGAAATCGCCTCTATCGCCAGACCAGATAGAAGTCCATTGAGACGCGAGGCGCATTGGCTGAGCCGCTCCTGAGAAACGGGTTCGGCCAGGGTCAAAATCTGCTGACTGACCTCACCTCCCGCCATGACCATCACCATCAGCACCTGGCGCCCTTGGGTAGAAATCAACTCGATATGTTTGAAGCGCGCCGTCTCGGCATGGGGCGCGGTCACCACCGAAACGCCCTGCGATTGATGCGCTAACACAGAGGCGGCCAAGGTCATCCATTGATCTATATCGGGGCGTACCTGATAGAATTGATGGGCGATGGTGTGCTGAATGCTTTCGGGCAGCTCGGCTTGCTGCATCATTTGACTAACAAAGAAACGATAACCCTCCTCGGTAGGAACGCGACCGGCCGAGGTATGCGGCTGGCGCAGGTAGCCCATCTCCGTCAGCACAGCCATTTCGTTACGGACAGTGGCCGAACTCAAATCTAAGCGGTAGCGTTCGACCAACGGCTTTGAGCCAACCGGCTGCGCCGTCTCGATATACTCGCGGATGATCAGCACCAGCAGAGTTTTTTGTCGTTCGGTCAGTTCTGTCATTTTTGCTAGTTAGATAAAGGTAACATCGGCTCGGAATAACGAAAAATCTTTGGGATGTTTCGACGGTGATCCCGAACTCAGCAATGCACATTCCACAAGTTAGCACTCCCGACTTGAGAGTGCTAACCTAACGGAAATAATGATAACACGCCTGCAAATGAGCGTCAATAAGAGGAATGTAAGAAAGAGGCTCTTACTAAAGTTGACGAGCAAACTCCTCAACCATGAGAGTATGGGATGTTTCGCTTCCCCTTTTTTGAAAAGATACTACGCCAGAGAGCCAAGAACTCGCCAGGTTGAGGAGACGTTTGCGGCTCATGGCGTTTGACTTGGACGCCAGGCCGGATCAAAGTCTTCGCTGGGGTCACTGGTCAAGCGTGTGCGGGTGGCGCCGCTAACTGTCATGAAATAGATGTCGTGGTTGTCCTTTTCGTCCACGCTTTCGTAGGCGATCCAGAAACCGTCGGGTGAAAAGCGCAAGTTTTGGAGACTCATCACGCCAAACTTCACACGGGTAGCCGTCTGCGTTTCACGGTCTTCATATCGGATTTGCATGATCCATGGTAGAGAGGGAACATTGACGCGGCGCTGATTGAAGAAAATATATTTGCCATCGGGAGACCAGACCGGCAGAAAATCCCAGTATTCCTGGCCACTGCGCACCACTTGTTGCGCGCCTTGACCGGTATCAGTCATGGTCCAAACTTGCAATGCGCCTACTCTGAGTTTGGTGAACACAATTTGGTTGCTGAAGGGGGACCAGGCTGGCTGGCTGTTTTCTTCATCGGTGGGTGAGTTGGTCAGGCGGGTGACAACGCCGCTTTCTACATCCAGGGTGTAGATCTCTTTATGCCCATCGCGTAATGACGTGAAGGCAATTCGTGTGCCATCTGGCGACCAGGCCGGGTCGAAGTCGCCACCGGGGGCCGTAGGTAAAGGAGTCAGGTTGTTACCATCGAAATCAATCACATACAGGCTAGAAGCGCGGTATGAATCGGTGTTCAACTTACACGGTGAAATAAAGACTAAACGCATTCCATCCGGCGCCCAAGAAGGCTGACAGGCGCCTTCTGGCATATTGGTAATAGGATGCAAGTCGCTGCCGTCTTGTGCGTTGACCAGGTAAATTTGCGGGATGCCGGTGAGCGCCGAAGCAAAGGCAATCTGCCCATATCCGCCCCCTACCGGCGTTGGAGAAGGCGTAAACGGTCCCCCCAACGTTGGGGTAGAGATTTCTCCTACCGGCAGCAAAGTCGGCGTGAAAGTCCAGGTAGGTTGAAGTGTGGGCGTTGGAGGAGGCAGCGTCGGCGTTGCCGTGTCAGGGGGTGGGGGAGGGGAAGTAGGCGTGTCCAGCGGCAGGGGGGTAGGCGCAGACGTGGGCGTATCTTGAGGCATCCAGGGAATATTTGCCGCCACAGAATCTGGGATCACGCCTGGCAACAAGAATGTAACACTGATAAGAGCCGCCGCCAGCGCCAGTAAGATCAGGGCCGCGCGCAGGCAACCCAGCCCTTTGTTGGCGCCCTTTTTCTTTTTCCTCTTTGGCGGTTTGAACTCGGCCTCTGGTTCGATCGCCAAATTCGCTAAAGGCCGGCCAGACAGCGCTTCCTTCTGGGGCGTCTTCTGGTCGCCTTCTTGCTCAACCGGCTGAAAGGCATCGACCGGTGGCGGCGGGACGGTGTAGTTTCCCGGCAGGCGCTGCGTTTTAGCCTTGGATCCTAAAAGCGCTTTCTTGAACTCTTCTGCTGTCTGGAAGCGGTCCATTGGATCTATCGCCATCGCCTGTTCAATGGTCGCCGCCAGCCGGCGTGAAATTTTATTATTGCGCTTGCGCAGCGGGGTTAATTGGGCATTATCCATAGCGCGCGCCAGGCCGTCCTCTGGAATGATGCCGGTCAGCGAAGCATACAGGGTGGCGCCCAGCGAATAAATATCGGTGCGCGGATCGGTTCGAGCGGTGCCGTATTGCTCGGGCGGCGAATAGCCCGGCGTCATGGCGCGTGCGCCGGTTGTGGTGGCCTGACTACCTTGTACCACCTTGGCCAAACCAAAATCTACCAGAAAGATGTGACCGTCGGGAGTGATTTTAACATTGCCGGGTTTGATATCGCGGTGCAAGATGGGCGGTTTGCGGGTGTGCAAGTACGTCAAGGCATCGCACATTGCCGCGCCAATCATAATGGCCTCTTCCTCAGAAATGGTCCCCTGGCGCTCCATTCGCTGGCGCAAATCTTCTCCATCAATGAAATCCATCACCAGATACTGGCCTTGATCGCCCACCACGAAATGGTCAGATACACGCGGCAAATTAGGATGCCGCAAATTCGCCAGAATAACCGCCTCCAGGCGAAACTGGCGCGCATATTCATCGGTCGTAAACAGGTTTTCTTTTACCGCAACATCTACCCCAAGATTCTCATCCACAGCGCGATAAACGGAGCCCATACCGCCTTGTCCAAGAATCTCGACGATACGATAGCGTTTATGTAAGAGGGTGCCACGTTCCAATGTCATAAAGCCGAAGTCTTTTCCGTAGGATTAGCGTTTGCCCAATATTTGCTGATTATATCATCTTCCCCCCCCAGGGGTAGGCTAGGATAATTTCAATTTCGTAAAAATATGCGGCGCGCCGCCCGAAACCCACAGCCCCAACAGGGTATAGCGCACGTACCGCAAGGCATAAGGCAGCAGGGACTCTCCACGTGGGAAAATAGCGCCCAGCCCATACCACACCAAAACGACTCCCACTAAGCCGACCAGATAACGTACTGCTCGCTTCCAAACCGGACCTGAAGTCTGCCATCCACCTCGAGACCTGATCCAGGCTAGGCCGCTCAACAGGCCAAAGAGCGTGCCGGCGTTGGTGAGCGCGCCGTTCAACGTGGTTGGCTGTGGCAGTGTCACAGCGCTGGCTTGGGCAGCCGTCATTGTCCAACCGCTTAATGCCAATTGGTTCTCCTCTTGCCAGGCAAACAGGAAGAAAGCGTTGAGCAGCACGATGCTCAGTGAACCGAGGAAGGCCCAAAGAACTTGCCGTCCGAAAGATTGCTTCTCTGCCCACGCTGCTACCGGCTGCCACGCATACAGTAACACGCCTAACAGCGCCGCTCCTAATAACCATCCCACAACGACATCAGTGAAGAAATGGACGCCTAAAAATGGACGCGAGAGACCGATGAGCAGCATCAACAGACAGGCCGTCAGCCAGGCCCAGGCGCGCCGCAAATAGGCCGCCGCCATTCCCCATACTCCCACCGAAATTTGCGCATGGCCCGAAGGCAGACCAAAAGAGGTCTCAGCCGAGCGGGCCTGAACATCGGCGCTTACCCAATAGGGGCGCGGGCTGTGAAATGCCAGTTTGAACAAGTCGTTGATGCCTCCACTGAGCAACAGCGCCACACCCACCCGTATCCCCAAGGCAGAATCTAGCGACCAATACAATATTGGCAATGCCAGGATGAAAAACGTCTCAGAGCCGAGAAAACTAAAAAACTTCATGGGGCCAATCAGCCACTCTCCTACCGACTGAAAAGCAATCACCCAGAGTAAATCAACTTGCAAAAATGTCATCATCCCTTAACTCCTTTACATTGACGCTTGTGTAAGGATATTGTACACTCAACTTGTGACAAAAACACCCTCCATTTGTCCCGATTGGCCTTCGATGTTCTTGCTGCTGCTCATGTTGCAAGTGGCAGCCATTCGCTTGACCATCACCGATTGGACGGATTTTTTGTATCTGTCCGAAACGGTGGCCGGCTTGAGCATTCTCTTCGGCCTGGCGCTAGGGTATAGCCGTTTCAAGCGCGGCGCTGTGTACTTGCTGACATTGGGCTACTCGGTTGTTTTGCTCTCGTGGCAAATCAGCCTGGTCATCTCTGTGCGTGTGCAGTGGCTGGAACGTCTGGTTAGCGTGGGCGGGCGGCTGTTGTTGGCCCTCCAGCAGTTTTTCCAGCGTCAGGCCGTAGAAGACAGCCTGCTGTTTGTGACCTTCATTGTCATCGTTATCTGGTGCATTGGTCTGTTTTCAGCCTATGGTTGGGCGCGGCATAAGAACTACCTGGCGGCTGTATTGCCAGGCGGACTTTTCACGCTCATCATTCACTTGTACGATCCCTTTGTCGCTCGCCGCATTTGGGCGCTGGGCATTTACCTGCTGTTGGCGCTCCTGCTACTAGGACGAAAATCCTATTTGGAAAACAGCCAGGCTTGGCACGCCAGGCGCATTTTTCAAATGCAGGGCGCCTCCTTTGACTTGATGCGCGGCATGGCAGCGACAGCCACCGTCCTGGTGTTGCTGGCTTGGAGTATACCTGCCTCGGCCTCGGGTTGGCAAGCCGCCGTCCGTTCTTGGAAGCAACTCACTCGTCCATGGCGTGAGGCGCAGCAATGGCTTTCCTCTGCTGTGGAATCGCTCGAATCACCGGTAAGCCGTTCAGGTGGAGATTTCTATGGTCATCGTCTTGATCTTGGTATCGGCACTCCCCTGGCTGAGACCGTTGTTTTCATTGCCAAAGTGGATAGCCTGCCCCAAGAACCCGCTCGTCTGTATTGGCGCGGATATGTGTATGACACTTACACACAGCAGAGTTGGAGCAACGCTCGCATACAATCGAGTGAATTCACTCCAGATATGGAGCCTTTGCGCATTCTCGAAGCGTCTCATCACATTCCTGCTCGTGTCACCATTAAAGTCCAAACCCCACAATCCCTGCTCTATATGCCTTCGCAGCCGCTCTGGGTCAGCCGGCCGGGGCGTATCGAAGTTGCCTCTGCGCCAAACGAGCAACGCGATGTGGCCGCCTGGTATGCCGAACCGCAACTTTTTCCAGGAGAGCAATATATAATTCAAGCCGCTCTGTCTAATCCTTCTATTCAAGACTTGCGGGCAGCCGGCGTGGATTACCCTGCTTGGGTGGTCGAGCGCTATCTACAATTGCCAGAAGATTTCTCACCCCGCATTCGCACCCTGGCCAAGCAAATCACCGCTGGACAAGACACCCCCTACGATCAAGCCGCTGCCATTACCTTTTACCTGCGCAGCGAACTCGAATATGCAAACCCCTTGCCGCACCCTCCACCGGCAGATACCGATAAGCTCGAATGGGTGCTCTTTGAAAGCAAACAAGCCTTTTGCAATTACTATGCGACTGCCGAGGTATTGATGCTGCGCTCACTTGGCGTCCCTGCCCGCCTGGCAGTAGGCTTTGCCGAAGGCCAACTGGAGGAAGGGAAATTCGACAACGAGACTCTTCTTATTGTCCGCGCCTTAGACGCCCACGCCTGGCCTGAAGTCTACTTCCCTGGCATAGGCTGGGTGGAATTCGAATCGTCCAGCAACCAAAGCCCGCTCGTCCGCCCCGACATCCCTGAACGCGAAACTGCCCCAGCAAACCCTCTGAACCCGCTTCAGCCTACCGATAGTCTCCAGGGGCAGCCTCAGGCCCAATTGGACCTTTCATCAGAGGAAGAGGAGGGCCTCTCGCCGGAAAGCCGGCCGAGGGGGGATTTTCTGCTCCTGCTGGGTTTGATAGGTTTTGTTTTGATTGCGATCTGGCGACTCAACCGCCGTTATGCCTTGTTGCGCCGCATCCCCCTCCAGCTTCAGGCTGTCTACGAAAGGAATGGTAGATTACCCCCCGCCTGGCTGGTCTGTTGGGCCGGGTGGACATTGCTTACTCCCATTCAACGCTCCTACGAAACGATCAATCTCAGCCTGCACTTGCTCGGCAAGCCTCCGGCCTCGTTCCACACCCCGGCCGAACGCGCTCATGCTCTAGAACAATGTCTCCCTACCGCTGCGAGCGCCATCCGAACTTTGGCAGCCCAACATCAGGCTTCCCTGTTCACTCCACAAATGGGTCATTTGGGTCAATCCCGACGCGCCGGTTTTACAATTTGGTTGTATACTTTGCACATGTTGTTCCACCGCGCCTGGCAAGCCCTCTATGACCGTTTTACTTCTGGATAGTTCTCATGATTGGCAATAAAACCCAGCCTACCACTTTGCATGACCAACTTTTGGTTCTCAGCCAACAGGTTGGCATGATTCGCGGCTCGTTGCACAACAACGCCACGCTTCCCAAGACAGTTGAAGAGAATCTGCTCAACTTGCAAGACTCTCTCATCCGCCTGGGTCAGCAAATCGAGGCCTTTGAAATCGAACATGGCAATCTGCGTGCGTTGGCCGGTATTGGTCAAGTAGTCAACTCCACTCTCGAGCTGGATTCTGTCCTCCAAATTGTCATGGACACCATCGTGCGTCTCACACGCGCCGAGCGCGGTTTCTTAATGCTGCGCGACGATACCGGTTCTATGACCATCCGCATTGCGCGCAATTGGGAGCAGGAATCCATCAAACCCAACGAAGCCGCCGTCAGCCGCACCATCATCCAGCGGGTCATCGAAGCGGGTGAACCCATTTTGACCACCAATGCGCAAGATGATCCTCGTTTTGGGCGGCAGGAAAGTGTGGTGGCTTTCAATCTGCGTTCCATCCTGTGCGTGCCGCTCAAAGTCAAGAACGAACTCATCGGTGTACTCTATGCCGACAATCGCATCCGTACCGGCATCTTCTCTGAAAATGAACGTGACTTGCTGACCGCTTTTGCCAATCAGGCGGCTGTCGCCATCGAAAACGCGCGCCTGTTCTCCTCCCTGCGCCATACGCTGGACGAGGTGACCGAATTGAAAAACCTGATGGACAATATCTTTGCCTCCATTGCCAGCGGCGTGATCACAGCCGACATTCAGGACCAAATTACCTTGTGCAACCGCGCGGCAGAAAACATCCTGGGGCGCGCTGCCGCCGAAATGATCGGCCATCCGCTGCCTGAGGTCTTGCCTGGTGTTGCCGCCAGCATTCTGCCACATCTAGCCGCCGTGCGCAAAACGGATAAGCCCATGGTGGGCCTGGAAATTAGCCACACCTTGCCCCAACGCGGATTGGTAGATTGGCGACTCAATCTTTCGCCCCTCAAAGATGCTGACCAGACCACTCAGGGGGTAGCCATCGTGCTAGACGATATGACCGAACGCAAACGTTTGGAAGCCCAGCGCCGCCTGTTTGAGCGCATGGTCTCACCGGCCGTCATCGAACAACTCGACCCCAACAGCCTGCAATTGGGCGGCAAGCGGGTAGACCTGACGGTGCTGTTTGCCGACATTCGCGGTTTCACCTCTTTCAGCGAAAAAATTTCCCCTGAGCGGCTGGTCTCCATTCTCAATCTGTACCTGGCAGCCATGGCTGAAGCGGTATTAGCGCAAGCGGGCACCATAGATAAATTTCTGGGCGATGCCGTGATGGCCTGGTTCAACGCTCCCATTCCCCAACCCGATCATACCCTGCGCGCTGTCAAAGCTGCCCTGTCAATGCGCGAGGCTGTCGAGCGGTTGTACAAATCCTTGCCGCCGGATTCACACCTGGCCTTTGGTGTAGGCATCCACTATGGCGACGCTGTCTTAGGGTTGATTGGCACTGAACGTCGCTTGGAATACACCGCTATTAGCGACAGCGTCAACACGGCTAAACGCATCCAGGAAAACTCAGCCAGGAATCAAATTCTTATCAGCCGTGAAGCCTATGTGCGCGTCGAACGCCAAGTCGAAGCCCGGCATTTTGCTCCGCTGATGGTCAAAGGCAAGACCCAGCCAGTTGAGGTGTATGAGGTGCTAGGGCTGAAATAAATGGCTCTTTAAGCGACAAAACTATCTCTTTTTTTCTTCCCTCCCCTGCGAGAGGGGCTGGGGGTTGGGCGGGTAAGCGCTTAAGAATATTTTCCTTTGTAACACAACCAAGGATTGACCTCAATGGTCAGTGTTCAAAGTTCCTAGCAGGCTTATTTATGCCGTAAAATGACATAAATATCCCTTACAATCCAGACAGAAAGTGACCCATGACCAAGCCTGCTTCCCGCCTGCTGACCCTCATTTTGCTTTTGCAGAAGCGCCCTAACCAGAAGGCTGCCGAACTGGCCGTCGAACTGGGCGTCTCCGTCCGCACGCTGCACCGCTATTTCGAGATGCTGGAGGAGATGGGCATTCCGGTCTACACCGAGCGCGGACCTTACGGCGGCTTCTCTCTGGTGCGCGGCTACAAGATGCCGCCGCTGGTTCTGACGCCCGAAGAATCGGTCGCTGTGGCGCTGGGCGCCGGCATGGTGGAGGAACTGTGGGGACAGTTGTACCGCGACCCTGCGCGCGGCGCGCTGGCAAAACTGGAAAACCTGCTGCCCGACGAACAACGCCGCGAAGTGGCCTGGGCGCGCCGGACGTTGGTTGCCACCGGGATGCACCGCGCCGATTTGCAGACCCAGTCCCCCTTCCTGGAAAAATTGCGCCGCGCCATTCGCGAGCGCCGCCAGGTGCAGATGGACTATCACGGCAGCAGCCAGCCGCACCTGCTGATCGCCGGTACCACCGGCTCCGGGAAATCGGTCTGTCTCACC
>JBBITF010000042.1:0-23984 GCA_037440925.1 Chloroflexota bacterium | reverse complement strand
CAAATCCAAGCCCCTTGCTGGCGGAGCGCTCGAAAGCATTTACCCAAACTTACATGGAGTCAATATTATAACGTTCGAGGCTCGAGGAAATAGGTGGTTGCTTTCGTCAGGTCGGCGTATTCGCCGCGGTAGCGCTCAGGCAGCAGCGCAGCCAGTTTGTACATCATTTCATCCGCCATTTGCTGGCGGATTTCTTTGGTCACTTTTTGCCCGCGTGGATGGAGGGCGAACGGTTCGCCTACGCGGATGTGGAAGTCAGTCCGATTCAGGTTTTTGAGATTGGGCAGGAAGCGTTCTCCACCCCAGTGCGCCAGCGGCATGAGCGGCGCGCCGCTATGCAGCGCCAGGGTCACGATGCCGGGATGTGCGCGTATGAGCGCGCCGGTTTTGCTGCGTGTCCCTTCAGGGGCAATTCCCAGAATGTAGCCGCGCTCCAGCGCCGACAGTGCCTGACGCATTGCCGTCATGTCTGCTTCGCCGCGGCGGATGGGAATGGCGCCCCACAGGTCGAATATCCAGCCTAGAAACCAGCCATTCCAGGTTTCGATTTTGGCCAGACCGGTAACCGGCCGCGGCTGGAGCTGGCTGAAGATCAGCGGCACTTCTACCTGGCCGAGATGGTTGGTGTAGACGATGAGCGGCCCGCGCGGGGGGATTTTTTGCAAATCGGCTTTGTCTATGCGGCACATGGCTTCCAGACCAGTGCGGGCAAGGAAGATGGTAGAGGTTCTGAGCATGGCTTTTCCAAAAGGGGGAGCAGATCGGTCTGAGGCAGGGCGAGGGCCGAAAAATGGGAGCAAGTCCAGGCGTGGCCCGAAGCGGGCGTCTCCTAGAAGGGAATCTCTGTTGTCACCAATTCCAGAGCGGCTGGGACGATTTCTATGTGCAGTTCCAATCCGTTTTCGCACAACGTCTCGCCGTCACAGTGCGCGGGCAATGTCCCTTGTAGGGCTTTGACGCTGATTTTGTCGGTGCGGCCGGCGATGATTTCGGGTTGGCTGGCCTGCGTTCCCTTGAGGAAATAAGGGATGAGGCCGAAGATGCGCCGCCGGCTGACGGCTGTGGCAATGCACAGGTCGAAGTGACCGTCGGTAGGGTCGCCTAGCGGCGCCATGAAGAAACCGCCGCCCATGCGCTGGCCATTCATGATAGAAATCATTAGCGTGGATTGAGTGTAGGAGGCGTTGTTGTAGGTTAGTTCGACAGTTGGCGCTTTGTAGTAGATGAAGACGGTTTGCAAGACGGCGATCAGGTATGCCAGCAGGCCGCGCGCCCAGCGAATTTTGACGGCTACGAAGCCGACCACCGCGTCGAACCCGATGCCGACACCGTTGGCAAAATATCGTCCCTGCGGGTAGTCGCCTCCCTGCACAAATCCAATGTCAATCTTACGGCGATAATTCTTGGCCAGCGTCTCGATATTTTCCGCCAGTAGGCCGCGGATGCCCAGTCCGTAACTCATGTCGTTGCCTGTCCCCACCGGCAGCAACGCCAGGGCAGTTTTCGAGAAGCCGGCTTTTTGCGCCCGCATCAGGCCGTTGAGGGCCTCATTAGCAGTGCCATCGCCGCTGGCAACCACAACCACGTCGTAATCGCTTTTGGCGGCCTGTTCGGCCAGTTCAGCGGCGTGCCATGGCCGTTCGGTGCGCACCAGGTCGAATTCCAATCCCTGCCGGCGCATTTCGGCTTTGATTTGCGGGATGGTTTTTTGGGCGTGGCCATGCCCTGAAACAGGATTGACAATGACGAGATATTTCATAATGCTGCTCCCGGTGGAGGATTGGGCAATTTGTCTTAATTTGCAGAGGAGGCCTTCGGGTTTTTGCCCTAAGTAGTTGTAGAAAGTGTATCACAAATTCCTGTATAATACAGACGTTTGGCCGGAAATCGGCCTGGACAAGGAGACCGAATGAGACTTCGTTTTGACATTTGGATGCTGATGGGCCTGGCGCTTGTGTTGGCGATGACTGCCTGTGCGCCCGCCTCGTCCCCAACCCCCAGCCTGCCAGCCCCCACCGCAGCGCCTCCTACGCCCGAACCGCCCACCCCCGAACCTACGCCGACGATTGTCCTCGTAACCCTGTCGGGCCCGCAGGCCGGGACAGAACTGGCGTGGGTGGATGGAAGCGTGCTGGTGTATGTGCCGGCCGGCTCGTTCATCATGGGGTCTGGCCTGCCCGATGCGCCCCAGCATACCGTTTTTTTGGATGGCTACTGGATTTACAAGACCGAAGCGACCAACAGCATGTATGCCTTTTGCGTGAGGGTGGGGGCGTGTGCGCCGCCTGCCCGAGAGTTGGGCGCGCCGCTGTATGACAATCCTTTCTATGCCAATTATCCGGTGGTGGGTGTATCGTGGGATATGGCTGCCAATTATTGCAAATGGATTGGCGGAAGTTTGCCGACCGAAGCGCAATGGGAAAAGGCCGCGCGCGGCGCCTCTGGAAACCTCTATCCGTGGGGAAACCAGGAGCCTTCTTGCGACCTGGGCAACTTCAGCGGCTGCGTGGGCGCGTTGACCGATGCCACCAAATATCGTGCGGCTGCCAGTCCCTATGGCGTGCTGGATATGGCCGGAAATGTGTTCGAGTGGGTGAATGACTATTACAGCGCAGATTATTACAACAACGCGCCAACGCAAAACCCTGCCGGCCCGCCAGGCGGAGAGATGCGCGTCATCCGCAGCAATAGTTATGAGAGCGACTTTGAGCAAGCGGGTGTATTCATCCGCCATTACGGCGGTAATGCTTATCACAGCCGCGACCTGGGTTTTCGCTGCGTGGTGCAAAATCCGCCGGCGCTGGCGCCGATGTGTCAGTTATCCTCGTATATTCCCAGCGTGGTGGTCGCAGAAGGTGCCTGTCAGCCGCCTGATGTCAGCATTGGCTCTTCGTATTGCGAATTCAATAAGCCGCAGACCAGCGTAAAACTGCCGATAGGGGCTGAGTACGAAGTGCGCACCAAAGGATATACTTGCGCCGACGCTATCGTAGATGGTCAACGGATTCTGACTTGCAGCGGGCCAGACGATACGACCGGCGAGGTGACAGTTTGCAACCCGGCTTGCAGTAGTCTACCCGAGGTGACCGGCGCCTCTCCCACTTGCGACCCTGGCTATGGGCTGGATGCAAGCAACAACTGTCTTTACTCGCCGGTTCCTGCCCAGCCGACTGTGGCGGGGTGCCTTTCGGGGTACGTCCTGCTCGAACGCAACGGCCAGAAAACCTGCGTGGTGGGACGCGGCGGGGATGGCCTTTGCCCAGATGGGTTGTATTTCGATAACGCCTATGGCGCTTGCGCTTCCCCTTCCGCCGGCGCAGATTTGCCGGTTGGTATCAATCAACCTGACCTGGCCGGGCAGATGTATCAGGGATGTTTGCCGGGTTTTTCCTATTCTCCTGAATATCAGTGCTGTCAGCCTTCGTTAGGAGGGGCGTATCCGGGCTGTCCGCTTGGCAGCCGCTACGAGGCCGCCTCTCAAACCTGCGTGCCGGCGCAGTTGCGGTTAGGCGGGCCTGGCTGTGTGACAATTTCGGTCAATATGCTGGGCTGCGGCGAACCATACCAGGTGGAACTGTGCGGCGGCATCAAGACCGAGACTGGCTGTATCAAGAACCAGGTCTATGATTGCAAATGGAACGAATCGCAAGGGATATGTTATTACGCGCCGTAGTAGAAGGATTTTACAACTACGTTACGAAGCGATAATCTTCCTTATAGGTAATCTAGGCTATAATGAGGACAATGGATTGTTCCCCCTGCGGTACAGTTGTTTTTATAGGGGGACTCACGGATAATTGACACAGGAGAAAGCGTATGTCTTTCGTTGTTGGTGAAAATGTCGGCGCCTATCGCATCCTAGAGCAGTTGGGCCAGGGCGGGATGGCGACCGTTTACAAAGCCTATCACGCGGCGCTAGACCGATATGTGGCTCTCAAGGTTTTGCATCCTGCGTTTCATGAGGATCACACTTTTACAGCCCGTTTTCAGCGCGAGGCGCGTGTGGTGGCGAAACTGGAACATCCCAACATTGTGCCGATTTACGACTATGCCGAACACGAGAGCCGTCCATACCTGGTGATGAAATATATCGAGGGAGAAACGCTCAAATCCAGGCTCGCGCGCGGTCCGCTGTCGGCTGATGAAATCAACCGCGTGGTAGACGCGGTCGGTTCTGCGCTTGCTTATGCTCATGCGCAGGGCATCCTGCATCGTGACATTAAGCCTTCCAATGTCTTGATTGCCACTGACGGCCAGATGTACCTGGCAGACTTTGGCCTGGCGCGCATCGCCCAGGCAGGGGAATCCACGCTTTCGAGCGATTCCATCATGGGAACGCCGCAATATATCTCCCCGGAGCAGGCGCGCGGCGACAAAAACCTGGATGCAGGCACCGATATTTATTCGTTCGGCGTGATGCTATATGAAATGGTGGTAGGGCAGGTGCCGTTCAGCGCAGATACGCCCTTCTCTATCATCCATGACCATATCTATTCGCCCTTGCCCCTGCCGCGCACAATCAATCCCAATGTGCCTGAAAGCGTCGAGCGGGTGTTGCTCAAGGCGCTGGCCAAAGACCGTAAAGATCGTTATGCCGATATTGTTTCGATGGTGAATGCTTTCAAAGAAGCCTGGATTCAGGCAGGCGTTCCCATGCAAGGCTCTGTCTTGACTTTGCCAAAACTGCCGCACGAGTCAGAGAAAAAGCCAGATACTTCCCCTCCATTGGTTACAAAGACCGTACAGGTAAAAGAAAAAAAGAAAAAGCGCTCTCCCTGGCTTTATGTGGCGGGTGGAGTGGTCGTAGCGTTTTGTTGTCTGTTCGTATTCCTGGCAACGCGCAACAACTCGGTCAAGCCTCCCCTCCAGCCTTCTCCCTCGTCAGTGTCTACAGAACCCACTCACCAGCCAATGCCTCAAGAGAACTTTTCATCTCCCATGCCAGACATGCCGATTGAAGTGCTGGAGGCCCAGCGCCGGGTAAACGAAAATCCAGGCGATCCGTTTGCCAAACTAGACCTGGCGTTGGCCTATTGGAAAGTTGACATGCCTCGCAAAGCCTATGAAACGCTGAACGAGGCCGCCAGTCAAGTCGCGCCAGACGATGCAGGCTTTTTTGTCAAGGCGGGCAATCGCTTCAAGGCGCATGAGGCCTGGATCGCCGCGGCCGGCATGTATACTCGGGCTATGAGAATTTTCATGGCTCAGGGCAAGGAAGCGCCGGAGGATGTCTTTGTCAACTTTCATGAAGCAGTCTATAAAGCATCGCTCAGTCCGGAAATAGAAACCTACCTGCCGTTTTCGGAAATCGCCCTGGCAGACCAGCCCATAGCGCTAATCGCCCAGGCGCGCAACGCCTATTACAATGGCCGCCTGGAGGATGGGCGCGTATTTCTTAAGCAGGCGCTAAGCCTCAAGCCGAACCTGATCGAAGCCGCCTTACTCGAAGCCGAATTTGCTATGACGGAAAGTCGTTACGAAGAGGCGCGCTTAATACTCACGCCGCTGTCGTCTAATCTCAGCGCCCCGGAATGGGTTCGTTTGATGGCAGAAGAACTTATCCATCGCATTCCGTAACGCGAGATGTAGCCTCAGATTTGTAGAGGAGAAGTATGCGTACCCCCATTGTCGCTGGAAACTGGAAAATGAACAAAACGGTCGAAGAGGCCCGCACCCTGGCTTTCGACCTGAGCCAGAAGTTACGCGCCATTCAAGGCGTCGAAAAAGTGCTTTGTCCGCCTTTCCCTTCTTTGCTCCCCGTAGCCGCCCTGCTAAAAGGTACAGATATTGGCCTGGGCGCTCAGAACCTGCATTGGGAGGAAAAAGGCGCTTTTACTGGTGAGGTAGCGCCCGGCATGGTGGCTGAATTTTGCCACTATGTCATTATTGGACATTCTGAACGCCGCGCTTACTTTGGTGAAACAGATGAAACGGTGAACAAGAAAGTGCGCGCTGCCCTGGCGCATGACCTGACCCCGATTGTTTGCGTGGGCGAAACGTTGGACGAATACGAGTCAGGGCGGACGGGGGAGGTTGTTCGCCGTCAAATCGGCCGTGGCCTGGCGGACGTGGATTCCGCCAAGGCCTCCCGCATTGTTGTTGCCTACGAGCCGGTTTGGGCTATTGGCACGGGCAAGGCGTCTAGTGGCGAGAACGCTAATGCCGTAGTGGCCGACCATATCCGCCCGGCGCTGGCTTCGTTGTTCGGCGCAAAGACAGCCCAGGCCATTCGTGTCCAATACGGCGGCTCAGTGACGGCCGCTAACGCTGCTGAGTTTTTTGGTCAACCTGAAATAGATGGCGCATTGGTGGGGGGGGCCAGTTTGAAAGCAGACGAATTTACAACCATTGTCCAGGCGGCGGTGCGCTTGCAATAAAGCCTGAGGAAGGCGCGCAACAGGCGGGCAGGCAGGCAGTTAAACTGTGGCAGCCTTTTCCTCTTTCGACGGCTTGTTGTGGTTTTTACTCATGCTGGCCCCACTGCTTGCTTTGCAGCGTCTGTTGCACCGCGAAATTCAGGCTGTTTTATATCTTACCTCGGATGCCAATGCCAAGTTGACGATGGCGTTGTTTTCGCTTTTGTTCCTGCCGGGCATCTTGCTGCATGAATTGAGTCATTTCCTGGCGGCTAAACTGTTGGCCGTGCCAACCCGTCGCTTTTCGGTCCTGCCGAAAATGATGCCCGAAGGTTACTTGCGCATGGGATATGTCGAGGTAGCCCAAACCGACATCGTGCGCGATTCACTCATTGGCGCTGCGCCGCTTTTGCTCGGCAGCCTGGTTGTGGCGTATATTGCTATTCAGCGCCTGCATCTGGCGCCTCTTTGGGACGTATTACGCAATGGTCAGTGGGGTCTTTTCTGGCTGGGCGTCAGTTTGTTGCCGAGGGTCAACGACTTTCCCTTGTGGTTCTACCTGACTTTTGCGGTCAGCAGCACCATGTTGCCGTCTCAATCCGATCGTCATGCCTGGCTGCCGCTAGGATTGTGGCTGGCTGCGCTGTGGGCGCTGGCGCTCTTTGCCGGGGCTGGGCCGTGGATGTTGGCTCACCTGACGCCGCCTTTGAACAATTTTCTGCAATCGGCGGCAACCTTGTTTGGCTTGAGCGCCGTGGTGCATGGGCTACTTGCGCTCCCTGTCATGCTCATTCATAAACTGCTGGCGCGCTGGGTTGGATGGGACGTGCGTTGATGCCGGTGGAAGCGTAGCGCAACCATCTGCGCTACGCTTTTGCTCAGGCGCTTTTCATTTCCTGGCGCACCGCCTGGTACAGGCTTTCGGCTTTCAATTCGTTGAGGGTGTAACAAGGCGCTTTGAGGTGATTGGCCAGTGTCTGCGCCAAGCCTTGATCGAAGGCAGCATGTTCCATGTTGATGACCACGCTGCGTACTTTTTCCTGCGCGATCATATTGGCAAACTTGTAAGACTCTTCTTGCGGCGGTAATGCGCCGATGGAGACATTGCCGGCCCCATCTGTCAGCACAATCAAGAGCGGCTCGACATCTGGGTGGATGTATTTTTCATGCTTGAGTACATCTTGCGCCATCAGCAAGCCGGCTGAGAGGGGGGTCTTGCCGCCTACTGGAATGTCCACCAGCGCCTTTTTTGCCAGTTGTACGCTGTTCGTCGGTTGTAGCACAAGGGTAGCGCGATCTTTTTGGAAGACGATCAACCCCACACGGTCGCGGCGCTGATAGGCATCTGTCAACAGCGAAAGGATGGCGCCTTTGGTGGCGTTCATGCGCTCTGCCACTGCCATAGACCAAGAAGCGTCTACCAGGAAAAGCACCAGATTAGCCACTTTTTTGACGCGCACCTTGCGTTGCAAATCGCTGCGTTCGATGGCAAAGGCCAGGCGTTTACGTTTCTCGGCGCGTCGCTTTTGATAGGGCGCGGCGGCGCGAAAGGTAGCGTCGAAGGCGATGTCGTCGGTCTTGCCGTCTGCCGGGCGGGCGCGGATGTAACGCCCATGTTTGCGTTCGGTCTTGGTCAACGAACGTCGTCCTGCATGACGACGGGCTAATTTATCGAGCGGAGTATTGAGTTTGCGCGGCTGGAAGGTTTCGCCAATCTTAACCTTTTGCCCGCCTTCCCACCAGTTGGCGCTGGCGTTGTCGAAGATATATTGGCGGGTCGGTTCTGGCTGCCCATGCTGCGGGCCCTCTTGAGCCTCCTCTTCGAGTTTTAAGTTTTTTTTTGCTCGCTAGAGGCGTCCTGTGGCTGCGGCTGGCCCTCCTCTGCCTCAGAGGGAAGAGATTGCCCGGCCAATTGTTCGATGCGTTCCTGCAATTGCTCGGTAGTCATTTCGGCTTGTTGGAAGGGCGTGCGCTTGATGCGGTGCGGCAATGCCAGTTCTGCGGCCAGCGCAATATCGTGGTCGTTGATGCGCTTACGCCCCTCGAATGCGGCTTGAGCGCGCGCTGCTTTCAGGATGACCAGGTCGGCGCGGTGTCCATCTACATTGAGCGAAGCGGTTAACGCCGCAATCGAGAGCAGGTCTCGGCTGGTGTAGGTCACTTCATCTACAATGGTGCGCGCCATTGCTATTTGCTGTGAGAGTTCTTGTTCCTTTGGCAGCCATGCTTGACGGAAGGCTTCTGCGTCTTTTTCAAAGTCCAGGTTGCGCTCCATAATAAGGACACGCTCGCGGGGTTCGCGGATGCCGGTGATGTCTACCGATAACGCAAAGCGATCTAACAGTTGCGGGCGCAGGTCGCCTTCTTCGGGATTCATGGTGCCAACTAAGATGAAACGCGCCGGGTGCGCGAAGGAGATGCCCTCGCGCTCGACCACATTTACCCCCATGGCGGCAGAATCGAGCAAGATATCTACCACGTGATCGTCCAGCAGATTGACCTCGTCAATGTAGAGCAGGCCGCGGTTGGCAGACGCTAATACGCCGGGTTCAAAGTGACGCTCGCCTTTTTGGATGGCCTGCTCGATGTCGAGCGTCCCGACCACGCGGTCTTCGGTGGCCGAGACGGGCAGATTGATGAAGGGCGTTGTCCGTTCGGCAATGGGCAATTTGTCGCCATTTGAGGCGGCGCGTTCCTTACATTCAGTACACCAGGTGGTGGGGCGGTCAGGGTCGCAGCCAAAACGGCAATCCTGGACAACTTTGACGCGAGGCAGGAGAGCGGCCAACGCGCGGGCCGCCGTAGATTTGGCCGTGCCGCGTTCTCCACGAATCAATACCCCGCCAATACGGGGATCCACAGCGTTCAAAACCAGGGCGCGTTTCATGCGCTCCTGTCCAACAATAGCAGTAAAGGGGTAGATGGCTGGCATAGTAAACTCCGGCGATGATTATAACGTGTTTTTGCTATTTGGATGGGAGGTAGTTGCACAAAAAATATTCCGCCCGTGAAGGTACGGGCAGAACAAAGAAGTAACACAGAGAAATTGACTCCGAGACAAGACTATCCAAGCATGGCATGGCTCTGACCATGTAATTGTTGCCGAATGTTGTTGACCCGCCGGCGAAGTTGATCATCTCGTTCGATCTTGTCTGTGATGGTTTTGATGGCGTGCATGACGGTCGTATGATCGCGTCCGCCCAGCGCTTCGCCAATGCGGGGCAGAGAGACGTTGACATCTTCACGCAAAAGGTACATGGCAATCTGGCGCGGCAGGGCCACTTCGCGGGAGCGGTCGGGGCTGAGTAGTTTCTCTGGAGAGAGGTTGAAATATTTGGCTACCAGATCTACCACTTTTTGCGGTTCTACGTCGCCGCGCTGAGGCAAGAGATCGGCCAGGGCAACTTCGACCAGGTTTGGGGTCAGGGGTGAGCCGCTTAGGTCCGCAAAAGCCAGGATGCGGTTGAGGGCGCCTTCCAGTTCACGGATATTGGATTGCACCCGCCGGGCAACGACTTGCAGGATTTCGTCTGGAATATAGCGCCCGCTTCGCTCGGCTTTGTGCCGCAGGATGGCAAGGCGGGTTTCCAGGTCGGGCGGTTGAATGTCGGCGGTCAAACCCCACTCAAAGCGTGAACGCAGCCTTTCTTCTAGTGTGACCAGAGATTTGGGAGGCCGATCGGATGAAATGATAATTTGCTTGTCTTGTCCGTGTAGGGTATTGAAAGTATGGAAAAATTCTTCCTGCGTGGATTCTTTACCGGCAATGAATTGAATGTCATCCACCAGCAGGACATCGCTCGAACGATATTTGTCGCGAAAGGCCTGGGTGGTGTGGGTGCGGATGGCATTGATCATATCGTTGGTAAATTCTTCCGACGACACATACAGCACGTTCAGGCCGCGTGCGTGGCAGGCATTACCGATAGCGTGCAAGAGGTGGGTCTTGCCCAATCCCACGCCGCCATACAGAAACAACGGATTATAAGCGCGGGCCGGTTTTTCGGCCACCGCCAAGCAGGCGGCGTGCGCCAGGCGGTTGCCGGCGCCAACGACAAAGTTCTCGAAAGTATAACGGGGATTCAACGTCAGGTTCCGTTGTTGGACAGGCTGACCGGTTTCTCCTGAGTCTGCTGTTGGTTCGGCAAACAAATACGCATCGTCTGGTGCTTGGGCTACAATAAAACGAACTGCGACGTTCGAATCTGCAATGCCGCTCAGTATCTGGCTAATGGTGTTTGCCAGGCGGCTTTCCAGCCAGTCTCGTGCGTATGCGTTGCGCACGCCAACGGTCATCAAGCCATTCTCGAAGTGCAAAGGCTGTGTATCGCGCACCCAGGTATCGAAAGAGGCGCGAGGCATTTCCATTTGAAGTTGTCCTAACACCGATTGCCATGCCTGTTCTGCGTTCATAACTGCTCCCTCAACCGTTTCAGGGTAAGATAAACTAACCCCTCTTTATTCAAGGGCTTAGCGAGGTCTATGCACTTTCTCTCGAATTTTGGGCTTAAGGATGGGGGCAGACGGCCCCATCCCTTGTTTCAGCGTGCAGCCATTCTAGCAGAAAACGCTTGGCTCTAACAACACGCAATCCCTACGAAATTCTAAAAACATCATCTTTTTTAAGGTGGATTAACCTTAAGAAGTGAACGCGTTGACAAAATCAAAAGTAGAACGTTTGTTTCAGCCAAAAAAGCCATATAACAGAAAAATCCCCCCCATATATGGGCATAATCTTCTCGTTTCTTGCCATATTCGTATATTTGCGTTGGGCCGAAAGGGGTTTTCCGTCTTTTGAGGTTCGGGCTGTGAAACGCAAAAATCAGAGATACACGCTTCGCAAATTAGATATTAACAATTTATTAAGCCACATGCTCGCGCGGCACCCAGGCCAAGACCGTTGTGCCTTCACCGGGGATAGAGGAAATATCTACTTCGCCGCCCACATTTTGAGCGCGCGTTTGCATATTGGCCAGCCCATGCCCAAGGGTCGTGTTCGTTTTCTCGATATCAAAGCCGCGTCCGTTGTCGTGGATTTCAACAATTACCCGCTCCTCTGTCAGCCATACGTTCACTTCTACCTTTTTTGCGTTGGCGTGTTTGGCCGCGTTGGCCAATGCTTCCTGGCAGATGTGAAATAGCGCAAGACCATGACTTTGCGGTAACTGATGGAGCGAGTCTTTGGGTCCGTTCAATATGGCTTCTGCCAGGGTATGTGCGCGATATTCGGTCACCAAGCGCTTCAACCCCTCCATCAGACCTTCCCCATTCAATTGGCGCGGCCGCAGGTCGAGGATATACGCGCGCAGGTCGCGGATGATTTGGTTCAAATCCTGAACAGCCTGTTTAAGGCCGTCTTTGGCCTTTTGCGGATTTTCCTCGATTAAGTGGATGACATTTTCCAGCGATAATCCCACCCCGAAAATGGATTGAATGATTCCATCGTGTAAGTCCATGCCAATACGTTCGCGTTCTTCCAGCACCGCCAGCCGTCGCGCGTTCTGATGCAGGCGAGCGTTTTCAATTGCCAGCCCGGCCCAGTTTGCCACCGCGCTCAGGAGCAAAATGTCGCGCTCATCGAGCGGGTTTTGGCTGCGCGTGGCAACCGACAGGACACCCACCACACCCTTGCTGGATGCCAGCGGAATACAGGCAATTTGCCGGAAACCGGCTTGCACAACCGTTTCACGCAAGAAGCGCACATCGCCGGCCAGATTGTGGCTGATAATTGGCTCTCCTGTCTTGGCGACTATGCCAATCAAGCCTTCGTTCAATTTGAAGCGCGTGCGCGCCCAAAACGCCTCGGCTGCCTGTCCGCGATGTAAAACCAACCGCAGGGTTTGATTGTCGTCTTCCAATAAAAAAATTTCCCCGGCTTCCACTTTCATATAGTTCATCACCAGAGCCAGGGTCTTGTTTAAGATTTCATTGAGTTCTAAAGAAGCCGTCAAGGTTGAAGCAAAGTCGTTCAGTAACGCCAGGTCTTCACTACGGCGAGTCAAGACCACATCGCGTTCTTTGAGATGCTTATATAGCCGGGCGTTTTGGATAGCTGCTGCGGCATAGGCGGCCAGCATCTGGATAATCTTTTCGTCGTCTTCGGTAAATTCTTCTGCGTTGCGTTTATCGGTCAGGTAAATTTGCCCCAATTGTTGTTCTCCTGCACGAATAGGGACGCCCAGAAAGGAAGTCATGAACGGGTGATGAGGCGGGAAGCCCGCGCTCCGCGGGTCATCTTCGATGACTGCTACGCGCAAAGGCGCTTTGGAGTTCATCAGAGCGCCGATCAACCCCTTGCCTACTGGCGGATGTGGGATGCGCTTCATCTCCGCTTCGCTCATCCCGACGGCAATGAACTTTTCCAGTTTGCCTTCCCCATCCAAAACGCCTAGCGCTGCATAACGCGCGTCGGCTTGTTCGCAGGCCACATTTGCAATGCGCTCGAGCAACGTATCCAGAGAAATATCCTTCACCAGTTCCAGGCTTGCCTGGTGTAGAGCAATCAAGCGCTCCTGCAACTCTTCACGCGTCAAAAGCATAAATCATACCTCTATTAGGACTATTATATCCAAATTTTTACCGTCTGGACAGATTTTGGCGGCTTGGCCTTATAATATTGCAAAGCGCCTAGAACGCGATTTTTTCTCAAGGAACTTGCTATGACGACTTCTCGTATCCCTGGCTTCTATACCTTGACTCTCGAAGAGCGCCTCGCCGCCCTGGCTGACAACGCGCATCAGACTCCCGAAGAGTTGCTTCCGTTTCGTGACGGCGGCCTCACCCTCGAGGCCGCTGACCACATGATCGAAAATGTCGTTGGGGTGTACAATTTACCAATTGGCATTGGCCTGAATTTTCAAGTCAATGGCCGTGATGTTCTCGTTCCCTTTGTCATCGAAGAACCTTCTGTGGTTGCAGGCGCCTCCTTCATGGCAAAACTGGCTCGGGCCGCAGGCGGATTCCAGGCTACTGTTTCTGCGCCTGAAATGATTGGGCAAATCCAAATCGTTGGCCTGGACGACGCTGCCTCGGCGCGCTTGAAAATCTATGAGCATAAGGCAGAATTGCTCACTGAGGCCGATGCCATTGACCCCATCTTGAAAAAACTGGGCGGGGGCGCGCGCGATTTAGAGGTACGCCTCATTCCAGATTCCCCTATTGGCCAGTTTCTTGTTGTGCATCTCATCTACGACGTGCGTGACGCCATGGGCGCCAATGCAGTCAACACTGCTTGCGAGCGTTTGGCGCCTCGTCTCGAAGCCCTCACCGGCGGGCGCGTTCACCTGCGCATCCTCTCCAACCTGGCGGATAGACGGCTGGCGCGCGCCCGCTGCACGATTCCTGTCAACGAACTGGCCTTCGACAACTATAGCGGTGAACAAGTGCGGGACGGTATTATTGCGGCTTATGCATTCGCCGCCTCCGATCCTTATCGCGCTGCTACGCATAACAAAGGCATTATGAATGGCGTGGATGCGGTCGTGATTGCCACCGGCAACGATTGGCGCGCTATTGAAGCCGGCGCACATGCTTATGCGGCGCGCTCAGGCAGGTACACCTCGCTTTCTACATGGGGCAAAGATGCCCAAGGCAACCTGGTTGGCACACTGGAAATGCCCATGGCTGTCGGCATTGTCGGCGGCGCAACGAAAGTCCACCCTGCCGCGCGGGCCGCCATCGCGTTGATGGGCGTCCAGACCGCCGCCCAGCTGGCTGAAATCATCGTTTCGGTTGGTTTGGCTCAAAATTTGGCCGCTTTGCGCGCTTTGGCCACTGAAGGCATTCAGCGTGGACACATGTCGCTACATGCCCGGCAAGTCGCTATTGCTGCCGGCGCTAGCGGCGACCTCATCGAAAAAATTGCCACTCAGATGGTCAATGAAAAATGCGTGCGCAGCGACCGCGCTGAAGCATTGCTGAGAGAATATACAAAGCAAAGCAATGGCAATTCTTGACACAATCGTACAGGCCTTGTAAAATGCTTTCGCATAACTGGGCGGTTATCGCCTAAATTTTATTTATGCGCGGGAGGAATATTTTTCGATGTACGCAATGCATGGACTCACAACCTTCGAAGCCATTGCAATTTGGGCTGTCTTTGGAGTAGCCATTCTGGGTTTGCTATACGCTATTTTCTTGCGAGGCCAGATTTTGCGCGAAGACAAAGGCACAGAGAAGATGCAGGAGGTGTGGAGCGCTATTCGTGATGGCGCAGACGCCTACCTCAAACGGCAATTGAAATCCATTTTGCCGCTGATTGTTGTCTTAACCTTTGCCTTGTTCTTCTCGGTATATATCGTGCCGCCTACGCCAGAGGCTTTGGAACGCTTTGAAGGCATGGACCCGGCGCAAGTGCGTTTGATCATTGGTCTGGCGCGCGCTATTGCGTTTGTGATGGGCTCTGGTTTTTCCCTGGCTGTTGGGCAGATTGGTATGCGCATGGCGGTGCAGGGCAATGTGCGCGTTGCGTCCGCTTCCCGGCGCTCGTTTGGCGATTCGTTGCGCATTGCTTATCGCGCGGGTACGATTACCGGCATGTTGACCGATGGCCTGGGCTTGTTAGGTGGTACGATCATCTTCATTGTGTTGGGCATTGCTGCGCCAGACGCTTTGTTGGGATTCGGTTTTGGCGGCACGCTTCTAGCCTTGTTTATGCGTGTGGGAGGCGGCATTTACACCAAGGCGGCCGATGTCGGCGCAGATTTGGTTGGCAAGGTAGAAGCAGGCATCCCGGAGGATGATCCGCGCAACCCGGCAGTAGTGGCCGATCTGGTCGGGGACAACGTCGGCGACTGCGCCGGTATGGCAGCCGACATTTTCGAATCTTATGAGGTGACGATCGTTTCTGGGTTGATCCTCGGTTTGGCGCTGTATCACATCACGGGGCGTCTCGAGTGGATCATTTTCCCCTTGATCGTGCGCGGTATTGGCGTGTTAGCCTCTATAATCGGTACGTACGCTGTGCGCGGCGGGCCGGGCAAGAGCGGTGATGCTATGGCTGCCATCTTTCGCGGCTTCCTCTCATCGGCGGCTATCTCTGCGGCGCTTTTCTTTGGCGCGGGTTTCCTTTACCTGAATAATCCAGAAATGCAGAAGTGGGGCGGCTGGTGGCGTGTACCTCTGGCGGTGGCAGTGGGAGTCTTGCTGGCGATTCTCATTGACCGCCTGACCGAGTATTTTACCGGCACCCATGCCAAGCCGGTCAAGGACATTAAAAAGGCAGCCAATACTGGCCCGGCGACGTTGATCTTGCAGGGCATTTCAGTTGGTTTCGAGTCTTCGGTTTGGGCAATCATCGTGATTGCTTTGACTATTGTGGCTTCTATCTTTATCATGGGAAGTGTCCCCGGCCTGACGCCCGCTCAGCAGGTTAATTTCGTGCTGTATGGCGTGGCGATGACCGGAATTGGCATGTTGACGCTAACCGGCAACAACGTGGCCATGGACTCCTTTGGTCCAATAGCCGATAACGCCAACGGCATCGGCGAAATGTCCTGGTCGGGCCTGGAAGACAAGGAAACCAAAGACGCCCAGCAAATTATGGCTGACCTGGATGCGGTGGGGAATACGACCAAGGCCATTACAAAGGGCGTGGCGATCGGTTCGGCGGTCATTGCGGCAGTATCGCTATTTGGTTCGTTCATGGTGGATGTGGGCCGGGTGGACCCGACAGCGCTGGCAAACGGCATCCGCGTGGATGTGCCGCAGGTATTCGTCGGGATGTTGATCGGCGGCGCGCTGCCGTGGTTGTTCTCTTCCTTTGCCATCCAGGCAGTCAGCCGCGCGGCCGCCCTGATCGTCGAAGAGGCGCGCCGCCAGTTCAAGGCGGGCGTGCTGGAAGGCAAGATCAAGCCTGATTATGCCAAGGCTGTCTCGATCTCTACCACTGCGGCGCAGAAGGAACTGGTGGGGTTGGCCTTGTTGGGCATTGTGACCCCCATTGCAGTAGGACTGATGTTGCAGGTGGAAGCCCTGGGTGGTTTCCTGGCGGGCATTATCCTTTCCGGCCAATTGCTGGCGGTGTTCCTCAACAACTCTGGCGGCGCATGGGATAATGCCAAGAAGTTGATCGAAGATGAGCCGAAAAAACCGGCCGAGAACCTGGGCAAAGGTTCCGAGCGCCACAAGGCTGGCGTGGTCGGCGATACGGTTGGCGATCCGTTCAAGGATACGGCTGGCCCGGCGCTCAACCCCATGATCAAGGTGGTCAACCTGGTGGCCCTGATCGTAGCCCCGATTGTCGTGACTTACAAAGACCTCGGTCTTAGCGGCTGGGCAGTTGTGCTTGTCTTGTTGGGCGTATTGGCCTGGGCGATCTCGCGCTCGAAGGCAGAAGCGCCAGAAGTGAAGTAACCCCGTTTTTTTCCAAGAAAGCGCCGGCCTTTAAGTCAGGTCGGCGCTTTTCGTTATGGAATTTCGCGACATCATTGTGACGAATGGTATTTGAAAATACTGGCTTCGGTTGATTGATACACGAGTTCATATTTTGTTGGATGTGAGGCCAGTGAGACTGCCAGTTGTTGGCCTCCGCTGATCCACAAGATACCCTGAGGTAATGGCACTGGAATGCGGTGGCTGATATAAATGTATTGGAATTGTTCCCCAAGTTTTTTTGTGCTCGTCTCCAGGCATTGATAGTCTTTGTTCAAGCACTCTTGTATTTCGATGAGTGTTTCCATTTGCTCCCGGAATGATTGCCCTGCCAGCCATTCCTTGCCTTGGATTGTAGTAAGACTGGCCCGGCCAGTCGTGACCGGGAACCATTCCTGGAGGCTGTCACACATGGAACATTCCCAACCTGTGACGATGACGAACTTGCTTCCCGGAGGCGTATTCTGTTGAACCCATTCTAATGCGGTTTGATTACCTTCCGAGACCACGTTCAGTGACAGGCGAAATGCGTGGTAATAAGAACTGAATATCAGGTTGATTACCAGCAGGGCTGACAGTGCTTTGACAGCCATCCCCCCAAAAGGAGGCGTTAAAGTAACTTTTCGTGTAACCGCTTCGATGTTTCTAATCGCTGGAAAAACGATCTCGCTCAAGGTGACGCCTGCCAGCATGGCCATGGGAAAAACGGTTACATTAGGCGCATTGCGCGGCTCTATCACATGAGGAAGAATGAACCACAACGGGAGAAAATATCGTCCCTGGGCTATTGTGTAGATGACCCCGATCATTCCAAGCGCCAAGATGTACGTCGTAAACGGCTCGTCACTGAGACCAGTAGTAAGGAAGACGATCCCTTGTACGGAGTCAATGTTACCTGTTTGGAAGGCGGACAGGAAAGGTTGCAAGCCATGTACCTGGATGGCAGGTAACCACCAAATGGCAGATGTAGCACAGACCAGGAGGCCGACAATGAAGGATTGCAAGATTCCGTTCCGGTTCCGCCCCACTATCCACCAGAGAATGAGGACAGTTACAATGGCGTGGACGGCCGCCTCTGGATGCGATAAGACAGTCAAGGTCCCGAACAGAGAAGCAAGCAGGATATTTTTCTTTCCACCCACTTTGTACATTTGGAAAACAAACTCAAGGGTAAGTAGCAGAAAAAGTTGTCCGGTTGCGCGTGTCAGTCCCCCGCCCATAATCATCCAGGTGATTGCCCTGGGTGTCAAGGCGTAGACGAATGTGGCTATTCCAGCCTGAAATTTCGACGCGAGTAATGAATTTGCAAGTCTGTAAAAAGCAAGAATGCTAAGCACAGATACGAGCGGCGGATACCATCGAAACAAATCAATTAAAGGCGTAGAAAATATCTTGTGAATTCCTCCCGCAATATAGAAAGCAAGTGGGGGATAGACAAAAGGAATTTGTAGATTGTTGTATTCGATATAATTTGGAAGCCGGAAGCCATTCTCTGCCAGCCCTAAGACCATCTGATAGAATAAACCGCCGTCGTTGATTGGGCTGCCTGCCAGATAGGTAGGCATGATGCGCACCCAAACGCCAAGGATGAATGCCAGTATGGCAATCAGGGTTCCCGTTTGCTCTTGGTTGATGCCGTTCGAGTGAACAATTTTCTTCATGACTTCCTCTTCGCTTTTACGGGGAGTTAATCGTTGCTCGATGCAGATCGAAATGGTTTATCCGCTTTTTCTATTTCTTCCATTAACTCTGCCATCAATTCTGATGCTATATTGGGCCGGGAACTCGATAGGTCGTTCAGTTCATCGGGGTCATTCTCCAGATCGTAGAGTTCAAAGGTTTTATCGTAATCAGGATAGCCAGCGTAGTATATTAATTTATACCGTCCTTTCAAGATCGCGTAAGTCGCCTTTGAAAGCATTGCTTTTGTAGAGTTGTTTTTGGCTTCCAGGGCAAAGATACTTCGCTCTTTATTTTCGCCGCTTATGCCGGGCAACAAAGTTCCTTCCAATTGATCGGGGATCGGCGCTTTCGTCAGGTGCAATAAAGTTGGGAGGACATCGATTGCACTGGTTCTTGCCAGGATGTCATGCTGTGTGGTCTGATCGGGCAAACGGATGATCAGGGGAATGTGGATTAATGGCTCGTAAAGGACTTCTGTGACATGCCCAAGAATGCCACGCTCGAATGCTTCCCCGTGATCGGCCGTAATGACAATGGCTGTATTTTCGAAAAGTCCGCTCTCGTGCAGACTTTTAATAAGGCTTCCAAACTCGGCATCTGCATTTGCGATATATTCGTCATACTCTCTTCGTTTGTCATTTAGAAATTCCTGTGTAAACCCTTGAGTGAAATGGTTTTCGAATTTTTGCACAGGCAAATAGTCGTCATGGAAGATATCGATATATCTTTTATTGGGGAAGTAAGGTTCGTGGGGAGGAAAGAAGTGAATATAAAAGATGAAAGGTGATGGTAGTGTACGAATTAATTCGCCAACGCCTTGGAAGACGGATTCTACCAAGAAAAAATCCTTGTACTTTCCCAAATTGGGTACCCCTCTAGGGTAAATAGAGTGATACCGCTCAGTTACTCTCTTCTGTGCATCCATTACGTTTAGGCGATTGAGCGACGCCAGGAATAAAGAACCGGGTAGTTCCAACTCTTGGAACATGAATTCATCGATACCGCGGAATGAGGCCAACCGGTCGCCAGGGAAGAATTTATAAAATGTTCGGTCGAACACGCTAAACATATCGGGCAAGAAATGAGAATCCAGGCCGGAATGGAACTGTTGAAGCAGCAGATCTGCCCATACGTTTTGGGCAAAGGCAGCGCGGAAATAGGAATTGCCCACAAGATCGAACAGATTGAATTTTACGAATTCATCTCTTACCAAGCCCGCCTGTGTAAAAGCGCGCGTTGTCCATGGATACAGTCCGGTCAGAAGGCTGGCTGTACCCGGCGTCGTAAAATTCCCACTGGCGTAATGCTTGTGGTAGACGTAAGACTGTCTGGCAAATTCGTCGATATTGGGTGTTGTCTTTCGCGGGTACCCATAGAGCGACATGTTCTTTGCCGATAGTGAATCGAACAGAAAAACAACGATATTTGAGGAATGAGTGGCGAGAGTCTTTTCGTTGCCGATGAGGGATGTATCGAGCGCCCGCGATCCCCACATGCTCGGGAACATGAGTAGCAATTTGAGGAAATCTCTTCTTGTTACATTACTTCTTCTGTCCATTCTTAGCCGATTCCGAGATTTCTAATGATTACCAGGGCAGCGCTGGCGATTCCAATAAGAACATATAGATTGACGAACAGGAGGGTTCTTTCCGCGAAACCGGAGCCGATTTTTTTGATGGTTTCATAGCGAGGAGCCATGATAATCGTGCCTACAACCGATGAGAAGAATATACCTGCCCATGCCAGCATCTCACTTTCCCTTTGCGGATCCGGGTTGTACTTGCTTGTGCGAAATGCAAAAGCCATTGCCCAGCCTGCGACGAGGAGTATTAAAAGGGGACCAATGGAACGAAAGTTGTCTTTCAGGTACTTTCGGGGGAACATCATGCTTGTGATTACCAGGAGTAGCGTGACTGCCAGGCTTTCGACCAGGTCAATCGAAAAAGCATAAACAAGGGTGAAAAGAATATCAACTAATTCTAGCAAAACAAGCAAATTATTCAATTGCAAAATGAAAACAATAATCGTCCAGGTAAAGACCACGAAAACCGATGTCGAGAAAACGAGGTAAATATCGCGCTTGTCGGGAATGGGTAGACGAATAGGGGAAAGGGGCATATTGAGATATTGCTTTTTAGGACAGGCCTTACTTCAAGAATTTTTTCTGCCACTCGAACAACTTATTCAACGCCTCGATGGGCGATAGACTGTTCACATCCAACCCCTTCAACTCATCCAGCAGCGGATTGGTCTCAGGGAAGAGCGCGATCTGCTGTGCTGCGTGCGGATTGATATTCACCGCGTCGCCGGAAGTGCGTTCCAGTTCGCGCATGATCTCGTTGGCGCGCTGCACCACCGGCCCCGGCAGCCCGGCCAGTTGCGCCACGTGGATGCCGTATGATTTGTCCGCGCCGCCCGGCACGATTTTGTGCAGGAACACTACCTTTCCGTCGGCCTCGGTCACGGCTACGTTGTAATTCCGCACACCGGGCAAAAGATCCGCCAATTGCGTCAGTTCGTGGTAATGCGTGGCAAACAGCGTCTTTGCGCGCAGATGCGGGTGATTGTGAATGTATTCTACTACTGCCCAGGCAATCGAAACGCCATCATACGTAGAAGTGCCGCGTCCAATCTCGTCCAAAATCAAGAGCGAGCGTGGCGTAGCGTGATGCAGGATATTGGCCGTCTCTATCATTTCGACCATGAAGGTGGACTGCCCGGCGTGGATTTCGTCCTGTGCGCCGATGCGGGTGAAGATGCGATCCACCAGCCCAATCTTTGCTGAAGCGGCCGGCACGAAAGATCCCATCTGCGCCATCAGTACAATCAGCGCCGCTTGCCTGATAAATGTGCTTTTCCCGCTCATATTCGGGCCGGTGAGAATGCGCACGACCTCGCCCGGCTCGAAGACAATGTCATTGGGAACGAAACGCTCGCCGCGTAAACTATGCTCAACCACTGGATGCCGCCCCTCGCGGATATCCAGCGCCGCTTCTTCCTGGACAATGGGCCTGCTATACCCCCCCAGGGCTGCTGCCTCTCCCAGCGCCGACAGCACATCCAACTCGGCCAACGCCCGCGCCGTAGCCAGCAACTTGTATGCCGACTTGCTCAAGGTTGTACACACTTCCTTGAAGAGCCGTGTTTCAATCTCGTGGATGCGCTCTTCTGCGTTCAGCACTAGAGTTTCATACTCTTTCATCTCTGGGGTAATGAAACGTTCTGCGTTGACCAGCGTCTGTTTTCGAATGTATTCTGAAGGCGCCAGGTTGGCCGCGCCGCGCGAGATTTCGATGTAGTAACCAAAGACCTTGTTGTAGCCCACCTTGAGCGTTTTGATGCCTGTCCGCTCGCGTTCCGCTGCCTCCAGGTTGGCGATCCACTCGCGGGCGTGTCGCGAGGCCTCGATCACCCCGTCCAATTCGGCCGAGTAGCCAGGACGGATGACGCCAGTGTTTTGTAGCGTGGCGGGCGGGTCATCGTCAATTGCATTCTGAAGAATGGATAATTCTTCCCTGCACTCAGACCATTGATTGCCGGAAACTGACGGCTGATCACTGAAAACGGCCTTTACCTTCGGCAACTGCTTTAGCGTATCTCGTAATGCTACCAGGTCGCGCGGCTGGGCGTGCCCGGCCAAGATGCGGTTGGTCAGGCGCTCGATGTCAGCCAGCGGCTTGAGCGCAGCGCGCAATTCGGCACGTTTCATGCTTTGCTCGAAGTAGAATTGCACGCCATCCAGCCGTTGGTTGATCTTCTTGGCGTCAAGCAATGGTTGACTGACCCATTGTTGCATCAAGCGTTTCCCCATAGGGGTAACAGTGCGATCTAAGACGCCCAATAAAGAGCCTTGACGTTCCCCTCTCAGAGTCTCGGTCAACTCTAAGTTGCGGCGAGTGGCTGCGTCCAGGGTCATGAATTCAGATAGGCTGTAGCAGCGCAGGCTGGTCAATAATTTTAGGGCCTCTGGCTGGGTCTCTTTCAGGTATTGCAGTAAAGCGCCTGAGGCGCAAATTCCCAGCGCTTGCCCTTTCAGGCCAAAGCCATCCAGGGCTGCGGCCTGGAAGTGCGTCAAGAGAGCCTCTTCGCAGCGACCTCTCTCGAAGCGCCACGCAGGCCAGGGCGTAGGATGACCCGGTAGACCGTCTTGGAGCGAAAGGTTGTCGGGGTGCAGGGTTTCGGCCGGGCGCAGGCGCATCAGTTCTGCGCGCAACGTCTCCATATCCAACTCGGTGACAGCAAACTCTCCCGTCGTGATGTCTGCATAGGCTAACGCCGCGCGTTGTGTTCCTTCTTGCCCAGGAGTGGTACTAGAAGTTATAATAGCGGCCAGGTAATTGTTGGCGTCGCCGGGCAGCAAGCCAGGTTCGACAACCGTGCCGGGCGTGACCACGCGCACCACCTTGCGCGGAAAGATGCCCTTGACGGGCTGATCTCCCACTTGTTCGCAAATGGCCACGTGATAGCCCTTTTCGATCAGGCGGGCCAGATAGTTTTCGACCGCATGGTAAGGGATACCTGCCAGCGGTGCGCGAATGCCCTTTCCTACCGGCCGGGAGGTCAACACGATGTCAAGTTCTCGGGCGGTAATCTCGGCATCCTCGTCGAAAGTCTCGTAGAAATCGCCCAGGCGGAAAAACAGAATTTCATTGGGGTGCTTACGCTTGATTTCCAGATATTGCTGGCGGACGGGGGTGATATCGTCGTTGGACATGGGGTGATTTTACACTGGAATTAGCCATGTGAAGCGAGAAAGTGTGGTCAGTTTGACGATTCTTGCCAAGTGTTGTATAACTCGGCTTGATTTGTCTACAAAACAACAATGAGGTTTGCTGTGATGTATAAACTTGTACTGGTTCGTCATGGACAAAGCACCTGGAACTTGGAAAACCGCTTCACCGGCTGGACAGATGTCGGCCTGACCGAGCAAGGACTGGCCGAAGCGCACGAAGCAGGAAAGTTGCTGCGCGAAAGCGGCTACCGCTTTGATATTGCCTACACATCCGTTTTGAAACGCGCCATCAAGACGCTGTGGATCGTGCTGGAAGAAATGGGCCTGGAGTGGATCCCGGTCATCCGCGCCTGGCAATTGAACGAGCGGCATTATGGCAATCTGCAAGGTTTGAACAAGGCTGAGATGGCCGAGAAATTCGGCGAGGCGCAGGTCAAACTCTGGCGGCGCAGTTACGATGTCCCGCCGCCGCCGTTGGAATTGACCGATGAACGCCATCCTCGCTTTGACCCTCGTTATGCCTCGTTGACCCCCGATCAATTGCCGGCTACCGAGTCGCTCAAGATCACATTAGAGCGTGTTTTGCCTTACTGGCATAGCAGCATCGCCTCGACTATCCGTTCTGGTCAAAAGGTTCTGATCGTGGCGCACGGCAACAGCCTGCGGGCGATGGTCAAATACCTGGACAATATCCCCGACGACGTGATCACCGAACTTAACATCCCAACCGGCATCCCGCTGGTGTACGAACTGGATGAAGACCTGAAGCCGATCCAGCATTACTACCTGGGCGATCCCGACGAAGTTGCGAAGAAGGCTGCGGCGGTGGCAAACCAGGGCAA
>JBBITF010000041.1:0-24069 GCA_037440925.1 Chloroflexota bacterium | reverse complement strand
AAGCATTTACCCAAACTTACATCGTAATTTTAGAGAATACGCCCTGCCCTCAAGACGTGGGCAAGCGCCAGTCACTGTCAGAAGCGCGCCAGGGTTAATACGACTTTTCGAGACGATTACAGAGGAACCCATGATACGACTTAATGAGACTCAACACGAGAAAGAGCCTAAACACAAAGGACACGAAATACACAAAGGAAGAAAAGGCGCAAATTCTACAGGCGATTTTCCCTCGTTACCTTTGTGACCTTTTGTTTGAAAAGATTTTCCCGTTAAAAACGATAGAGCCGCAAACAGATTATTTTGCCGACTTTGCGCTATAATGCGATTCAACCTGGCGCAAAATTGCATGATTTTTCCTCCCCCACTCCTCTAGGGAGAGGAGACGCCTGAAGTCGCAGTTTCGCGTCCTCTTTCCCGTGAGGGAGGACGGATGATGAGGGCGAAAGTCAGACCTTCACGATTCGATCATGAGCGATAGAGCCCTCAATCTTTTGCAACCCTTCATGGTGAGCCAATGACCCTTCAAGACTCTTTCCAAAAATGGCAAGAAACCACATTGAAAAAAACGCTCGAAAAGTTCAAAGAACGTAAAGCGCGCTTCGAGACTTCATCGGGCATCGAAATGCCGCGCCTGGCGCTGCCGAGCGACGGCCGCGCTTCGACTTTACCGGCGTCCAGCGGCGAAGAAATCTATTTAGAAAAACTTGGCTTCCCCGGCGAATACCCTTACACGCGCGGCATCCAACCTACGATGTATCGCGGTCGTTTTTGGACGATGCGTCAATACGCCGGTTTTGCCACCGCTGAAGAGACCAACAAACGCTATCGTTACTTGCTGGCCAATGGGCAGACCGGGTTGAGCGTAGCCTTCGACTTGCCGACGCAAATCGGCTACGACGCTGATGACCCGATTGCGCAAGGCGAGGTGGGTAAGGTAGGCGTTTCGATTTCCTCCATCCATGACATGGAGCAACTGTTTGACCAGATTCCCCTGGAGAAGGTTTCGACCTCCATGACCATCAACGCCCCGGCAGGCGTGCTGCTGGCCATGTATATTGCGGTAGCGAAACGCCAAGGCGCCGACGTGAGTAAACTGCGCGGCACCATCCAGAACGACATCCTCAAGGAATATGTGGCGCGTGGAACGTACATCTTTCCCCCGGCGCCTTCCATGCGGCTCATCACCGATATCTTTTCGTTCTGCGCTAAAGAAGTTCCCAATTGGAATACCATCTCGATTTCGGGGTATCACATCCGCGAAGCCGGTTCGACCGCTGTCCAAGAAGTGGCTTTCACCCTGGCCAATGCTATCGCCTATGTGCAGGCCGCCCTGGCAGCCGGTTTGCAAGTAGATGATTTTGCCGGCCAACTCTCCTTTTTCTTCAATGCACATAATAACCTGCTCGAAGAAGTAGCCAAGTTCCGCGCCGCGCGCCGCCTGTGGGCCAGAATCATGCGCGAACGCTTTGGGGCGCAAAAGCCCACCTCCTGGCAACTGCGCTTCCATACGCAGACGGCTGGCTCCACCCTTACCGCGCAGCAGCCGGAAAACAACGTAGTGCGTGTTGCTTTGCAGGCCCTGGCAGCCGTGTTGGGCGGTACCCAATCGCTGCATACCAACAGCATGGACGAGGCGCTTTGGTTGCCCACCGAAAAATCTGTCCGTGTAGCGCTGCGCACGCAGCAAATCATCGCTTACGAGTCGGGAGTGGCCGATTCCATTGACCCGCTGGCCGGCTCCTATCTCATCGAATATCTCACCGATGAAATCGAAAAGCGGGCCGTTGAATACATTGCCAAAATAGACGAAATGGGCGGGGCGTTGACCGCTATCGAGCGCGGTTATATGCAGAATGAGATTCAAAACGCCGCTTATGCTGCCCAGCAAGCCATCGAACGCGGCGAGCAGGTGGTGGTGGGCGTCAATCAATTTCAGGTCGAGGAAGAACTCACGCTAGAGCGTTTGAAGGTGGATCCGTCTATTGAGATAGCACAACGGGAGAAATTGAAGCAGTTGCGAGAGCGCAGAGAGCAGGGAATAGTCGAGCATCTGTTACAGAAGTTGGCAGACGCGGCTCAGGGAAGCGAGAATCTGATGCCGTTGTTCATTGAGTGTGTGGAGCATGACATCACCCTCGGCGAGATTTGCAACACACTTAGAGGCGTGTGGGGCGAATACACCGCAGAGGGCTTTTGAAGGCAGATGGCTTCGTTGTGCAACCAACTGCTCGCCATGACGACAGTTGGGGTGGCGTGCATTCCTGGTTCAGTGTGCTATGACCTTACTTCTTGACCCTCTTTTTTCTTCGGTTGCCTTTGGGCATTTCATTGTGGATGTGCTTAATGGCCAGCGCCCGGTGCTGTTGACCTATTGGGCGGTGCAGATGGGACTGAGCAACGCTTCGCTGGCGCTGGTCAGCACCGTGTATGTATGGGTGGCCTCCCTTTCCCAGCCTGTGTTTGGCTGGCTGACCGACCGGCTTGGCTCCACGCGTTGGACGGCCGCCGGGGGCGTAGTGTGGTTGGGCGGTTTCTTTGCGCTGGCGCTTTTCCTGCCGCCCCAGGCCGGGATTCTTTGCCTGCTGCTGGCCAGCCTGGGCTCGGGCGCTTTTCATCCTGCCGGCGCCTCTCAAGCCACGATACGAGGCCGGCGCGGACTGTCGCACCGTGAGACCACGGCCGCCGCCTGGTTCTTTATGTTTGGGCAAACCGGTTACTTTTTCGGACCTATCCTGGGCGGCCCCTTGCTGGACAGATTCGGCGCAACCGGTCTGCTCATGCCGGCTCTGATGACGCTTCCTCTCGGTTTCAATACTGCCTGGCAGTTGCAAAAAGAGACGCCTGCTCCTGTTGTGCATGGGGTCGCCCGAAAACAAAACGACAGAATTTCCAGGCGCGGCTTTTTGGTGGCTCTAGCCCTTGTGGCCGCTTTGCAGGCCTGGGCGCAGCAGAACATGATTACCTTCCTGCCTAAATATTTGCACGACCTGGGGCAATCGGCAACCACCTATGGCCTGGTAGCAGGCTTGTTTATGGGCGGCTCGGCGCTTGGGAATGTGGTGGGCGGCAACCTGGCCGACCGCTTTGGCAAGCAGCGTGTGGCCGCGTTCATGCTGACCTTGGCCGGGCCGCCTCTATATATCCTTGCCGTCATTGGCTGGTCAGAGTGGGTATACGTGTTGGCCTCGCTGGCCGGCTTGCTGACCGGCGCGGTGCATAGCATTATCGTCGTGCTGGCCCAGCGCGCCATTCCGGCCGGCTCGGGATTGGCTTCGGGCTTGATTCTTGGATTTATGTTCTCGGCTGGCGCGCTTGGCACGCTGCTCTCTGGCCCGCTGGCCGATTCGCAGGGCTTTCCGCTTGTCTTTCAGATGACGGCTGGCCTGGTTGTGCTGGCGGCCCTGCTCACTTCACAATTGCGGGAGCCGGCCAAGCAGACGGCGCAGGCTTGACGAAATGCCGCCTCCTGGTTTGCAGGAGGCGGTTTGTTCACGCATCCAGGTGGTAGGTATGGTATAGATTGCGGCACGGGTTTCCCCATGCAATGTGCATCTCGCGCGCTGTCAAATCTATGATGAGGGCATTGATGGTCTTCTCGCGGTCGAGCGGCTGTTGAGCGTCTATGGCGTGATTGCAAATGGAGTTGGCAAAGTTGACGTGGTCACGCTGGATGGCTTGTAACGTTTTGATGGTGTGCAATTCTGTTTGCCGCAACAGCCGCATAGCGCGGAAATACCGTACCCGTGAGGAGACCAGGTCTTCCGGCTCATTTTCCACGGCTTGCATCGTGGCGGATAGATAATGATTGGTATGCGCAAAGTATCCGTGCTCATTACCCATAATGGCGAAACGTCGCGCCGAGACTTCTACATTGCAAATTTCGCCGCTTTCATGCACGATGAGATGGTTATAACCGGCGGCGCGATGCGGCACCAACGAGCGGCGGATGGCGCCGCCGGGCGTTTTGGCCGATAGCACTGCGCGCGCTACCACCAGACGCGGAATGCCGATGCGTGAATCGGTGGGATACACCGAGTCAATCAACTGTGCGATGCCATAAGCATTGAATCCGATGTTCGGAATCAGGCCGCCATACGTCATTGCCAGGAAGGGAGGCTCGTTCTTGGGTTTGGCATGAATCAAGAAGACATCGTCTTCGTCTTCTGGAAGCCAATCTTCGTTGTGCGCCGCCAACACATGCCCGTCGGCTGTGCGCTCGTCGCTGACCGCGATACTGGTGCAACTGGTGAGATGTAAGGCATCCATCGTCACGGCCTCCATGGCTGTTAGCACCGAAAGGTCATCGAAGGAGACCTTGGCGCCTTCTGCGATGCCCATCACTTCCTCCACATATTGTGGATAGCGTTCCTGGGCAAATGGAAGATACTTACGCGCTTGAATTTGCGCGCCTTCCCAGGTGAGCGCCAGTTCGTTGTAGGCTTCTGCGATCAGGGCGCGCGCATTCTCGATGCTGTGCTGTACGCGCACGCGGCAGGTTTCGCCAATTTGTTGCCCCATCTCGCGGTGCGTGCCAGAGACGCGCACCAGCGGCGGCGGCTCGGGATGAATTGGGGTCTCGAAGGGGTCTTTTTTTTGCGTCATACTCTTTTACTCCTGGAACTTGCTGCAAGGCAACAAACACAAACCTGCCCCGGCAGGCAAACCGAGGCAGGCTGATTATACTACGCGAGTGTTGTGCAGGATTTTTACCCCGCCGGTTCCCTTGCGGCAGGCGGGGCAGGCGCAATGGTAACGATGCGCGGATAAGGCCGCGAGCCGAATACGGTCAACATCACTCCGCCGATGCCCAGCGTCGCCAACATTGCCGATAACAGCCAGCCAATGCACGGCAACATCCCAATTCCACCCACGATGAGCAAGGTCAAAAAGGTGCCAAAACCGGCCGTCAGCGGCGGCGCCCAGGTTTGGTAGATAGAGCGAGTAAATCGTTCGCCGACCTCCGTGCCAATCGCGATGACGCCAAACAGCCAGGCCAGGGCTAAAGCCGCTGCCGCCAGCAAGGCGACCGGAATCAAGATAATCGTAATGGTCAAGATGAGCAACGCCAGCGGCGAAAGCACCATTACCAGCAAGCCTACGCTGCCGACAATCACTGGCTGGCTAACGACCGCCTGCGCCACGCGCTCGATCTGCGGCTGGAGGAATAGACTGGCCAGCATAGCCAGCAGCGATGTAGCCAGCGCGGTGACGAACAAGCGGATGAGTTTCCCCAACGGGTCGAAGTCCAAGCTGAAGCCCGGCCGAACAGGCGCGGGGGGAGTCGGAAGCGAGGGCGCCTCGGGCGTGGGAACGTTCGGAATTTCGATGTCCGGCGCGGGAAGATCGGCGATGATTTCACCTTTCACCTGCGACCCTGCTGCGCGGCTCAGCCCGCCGCCGATGGTCACCAGGTCATTTTCGATGACCGATGTGTCTCCTAAGGCGATGGTGCCGCCGATGATGACCGCCGAACCTTCGATGACGCCGTCCAGCGTGAGGCTGCCGCCCATGACGACTACATCGCCCTGCACAATGGCCCCGTCTTCGATAACCACATTACCGCCAAAGACGACCAGGTCGCCGTCCAAAGTGTCGCCGCTTTGCAGCGTGAAGTTTTCGCCAAAGATCACCCGTCCTTCTAAGGCGCTGCCGGCATGGACGGCGCGGGTTGGCATGAAGAACAACACAGACAAGAGTAGTAGGAGGATGAGTTTGTTGATTGTCTTCATCGTTTTACTCCTTGTGGGGCGCGCGTGAGCCTCCAAATTGAAACCGACCATAACAGTCCCAGCCCGCCCAGCGTAGAAAGCATCACCAACCAGATAAAGGGCGGCACAAAGCCGGGTAGGACGCGGAAGAGAACCGAGCCCGCCTCCGCCGTAGCCATCAAAAACGTATATGTGAACAGACCGACTCTTACCAGCATCGAAACCCATTCCGCTGGCGAGCCGATCACAGAAGCGATGATTGGTCCTGCCAGCAAGGCCAGCAGGAGCAACCCGCCTATCGAGAACAACAGCGTGCCGATCAACGTCCGGCGGCGCTGTGCTTGGCGCACCAGCACCAGGCGTTCCTGCCAGCGGGCGCTGAAACCCGGCGCTGGCGAGATCACGCGCGCCGAACGCAGGGCCAGGTTCGCCTCGGCAATTGCGGCGCAGGGCTTACAAGTCCGTAAGTGAATATCCAGTTCCCGTTTCTGTTCCGGGGTCAGCAACTGGTCATCCAACAGCCAATCTTCAAAAGGCCGGTGATTCATAGGCTCTCCTTTCCACATGTGCGGTTGTGGAAGATTCCTGCCACAGCCTGCCAAGTTGCTTGCGCGCCCGGTGCAGGCGGCTCTTCACCGCGCTGACCGTCAGATTGAGCGCCTCGGCAATCTCGGCTTCCGAAAAGTCATACCAGTAACGCATCACAATGGCAGCCCGGTCGGTCGCTTCCAACGAACTTACCAGGAGATGAATTTGCTCGCGCTGTTCGCCATGCGCCATTTCCTGTTCAGGATGAGGCGCCTGGGCGTCGGGAATCTCGAAAGCGTTTTCCTCGTCCTCATCCACCGAAAAAGTGGGCAATTTGCGCCGCCGCAGCCTGTCTATGCAATAATGCGCTGCAATTGAAAGCAGCCAGGTGGCAAACGGCCGTTGATTATTGTAGCGATGGATATGCTGGTATGCGCGCAGGAAGGTCTCCTGGGCGGCGTCCTCGGCCGCCGCCGCTTCACCTAACATGCGATAACACAGGTTGTAGACCGGCGTCTGATAGGTCTCGACAATCTGTGTAAAGGCTTCATCGCTGCCGTTTTGCGCCTGGAGCACCCAGGCTTGTTCCTCGTTCACGTTGCTCCTTGTGACTGATTGCACTTCTTGTACGCAGCGGGACGAAAAAAGTTGCGCTTCAGTGGAGGTGCCTGCCTCCGCTTCCTTCTGGACCCAAAACCTGCTTCCACGCCTCGAGCCGCTGCCGGTTGACGGCGAATCCTGCCGCAATGACCGTTGTGAGCGGCACCGCGGCAATCAGGCCCAGCGACCCGACCAGCGTGCGCACCACCTCCTCGGCCACGAAAGAGATGTTCACCAGGTAGCCGTAATCGCCGCGCCCCAGCGAAAACAGCAGCAGCATGGGCAGTGAGGCCCCGGCGTAGGCCAGCACCAGCGTGTTGACGGTAGCCGCCACATGGTCCTGGCCGATGCGCATGGCCGCAGCAAACAGGGCGCGGAAGCCCATGCTTGGGTTGGCGTGGTGCAGTTCGAATGCCGCCGAAGCCTGCGTGGTCACCAGGTCGTCCAGCACGCCCAGCGCGCCGATGATCATGCCGCCCAGCAGCAATCCGCGCAGGTCAATGGGCGTATCCAACATCTGCATCAGGAACATGGCGTTTTCGTCGCCCGTGCCGGTGAGACGTGCAAAGGCCACGAACAGCCAGGCCAGCCAGCCGGTAAGCACCAGCACCACGATCATGCTCAATACTGCCGCATGAGATTTCAGGTTCCACCCGTAAGTGAGGTAAAGTGTGATCGTCAGCAGGATGGCCGAGCCGATGATGCTGACGCGCACCGGGTCCTCGCCTGTCAGAATATGTGGGATGATGTAGCCGATGATGACGTACAGGCTGAAGGCCATGCTGAGCAGCGCGCGCAGCCCTTTCCATTGACTGACCAGCGCAATGGCAGCCACGAAACCAGACAACAACCACAGCAGCGGACTGGTGCGGATGAAGTCCACAAAATAGGCGGTAATGACGCCATCGGGTCGTTTGCCCAGGGTGACCAGGATGGTATCTCCCACTTGCAAATAGGTGTTCCCTGAAAGCACCTGGCGCTTGCCGTAGTCAATTTCCATCAAGATGCCCCGGTAGTCGCCCTCGACGATTTCGATGCGTGCCAGTTGATAGCGCTGACGAATGTTGCCCAGGGCGATTTGACCGTCTTCCAGGATTTCCGTTACTCTGGCGCGCACCGTCTCCGAACCAAAGGCTGACATGGGCGCAAGCGGTAGTTGCACCTGCGAGAAGTATGGCAAGAAAAGAAAGGCTGCCAACGCCAGCAAAAGTAGCAGCCAGGGAATCACGTCATGAAGGGCAATCTTTTTCATGCCCCCAATCATACCAGTTTGTATGCCACACAGCGCGCTTGGCGCCGCCCAAAAACCGCCTGTTTCTCGGCGACCTCGGCCCGGCGGCTCGACAACCGCTCAGCGCGAATCAATCTTTTGCAGCAAGACCATGCTGAGCAGGATGCAAAGCGTCCCAAATACGAACAGGCAGGTATATCCCGCCCACTGCCCTGGCCATAGGCTGTTCAGCCAGTCCAGGGCTGGACCTTCCAGGCGCGCCAGGGCGCCTGAGCCGGCGGTGGCCAGGTTGGTAAGGCCGAGGTATTTGCCGGCTTCCTCGGCGGGCGCCAGCCGGTTTGCCAGCGCCCAATTGGCCGTCAGGAACAAGCCGATGCCCGCTCCTAAGATGCTGCCGAAGAGCATCAAGCCAGGCATCTCACGAGGAATCAACATCAACGCCATCCCGCCGGCGGCAAGAACGCTGGCCAGATAGAGGCTGCGTTTGGCTCCAAATGCATCCGTCAGCCAACCGCCCACCAACACCAACGCCACTAAAGACAAGGTCAATACCGCCAACAAATCGCCGGTTTGCTTGGGCGGGTCGGCCACGCGCAGGACGTCTTGCAAATAGTATTGAGCAAAGGCCTGAACGCCGTAGATGCCCAGCAGGAAGAGTCCGCGCTCGGCAATCAGCCATCCATAAGCGCTGTTCGAGCGAAGGTCCAGGCGCAGGTATCTACTAAAATCATGTCTCTCATCCTTGCCTGCTGCCTTGAAGGAGGAAGGGGATTCGTGCGTGCCGAATACGGTTATGGCAGTGGATATCGCGATGGTTGCCATCAGCACCACCATAATCAACGCCGGGTCGCGCGTTTCGGCATCGAGCAGCCGCCCGGCCAGCAGCGAAGCGATGATGAGACTGGTCATGTCCATCACATTCTTCCAGGCGCTGGCCACTCCTAACTGTTCCGGCGGGACGCGGTCGGGCAATAATCCCTGCGCCGGGCCTTGTGCGATGTTCGAACTGAACTGCAGGCCGATATAACCGATGATGAGCCAGGTCAAACTGCCGGCCCAGGCTAACAAAGAGAGGAAGACGAAATCAAACAGCGTCCCTATCACCATCAACGGCCTGCGCCGCCCCCAGCGCGAAGACCAGCCATCCGAAACTGCGCCTGCCAGCGGCTGGATGATCATAGCCAACAGCAGGCCAACGAAAGTCAACAGCCCAAGGTAGGTGTTCTTGCGCGCATCCGGCACATAATTCAACAAGACGGCCGGCAGGATGATGGGGTGCAGCGCATTCCATTTGAACGACAATCCCACCCAATAAGCGTTCAACGTCAGCAGTTCAAAACGTTGCAATTTTTTCATGCGAACTCTCCTCGTAGTCGTTCTGGCAGGAGGGCAGCAATTTGCTGCATCATCATTTTGGCGGCAGCGCGGTCCTTTTCACTTGCAGGTAAATCGGAAGGGACTTGCAGACGGTAGGAGGGGCCAAACTCTACGCACAAGGCGTCCTCTATTTCGTAGAACCCCACCGGCACGAACATGGCTGCGCGTTCTGCCAGCAGCAAGGCAAGTCTGCCTGCGCCGGCCGGAGGATAGGCCAGTTGTCCGCCGGGTTGGTCCGAGCCTTCGGGCGCCAGTCCCAGCACCATATTTCTGTCCCTCTCCATTCTTCTCACGACCGCTTTGACGGCTCTGGCGCGCGCTTCTACTTCGTGCGGACGCGGCGGCATGGGCGGCATGACCGTGAAGTCATAGACTTTTCCAATACGTTGCAACACCCGGCGCGAAATCGGGCTGCCCAATCTGCCCAGGTATAACAATTCGCCTGTCATGATCCAGTGCATTTCTACCGGCACCAGCGCCGCAATAGATAATGCCAACCACCAGGCGCCAAAGCCTGGCCTGGAGTAGTGATTGACCGTTACGACGCACGGCCCCTTGGCCGGGATATGTTCGTTCCCCCGCACCCGCAGCGTTGTTTGCAGCCCTTTCAGGCAGGTCAAAGCGTCTTCCCTGAAACTACGTTGGCGGACCAGCAACAGATCGCGGGTCAGAGAGGCTATGACCGAAAGTGGAAGCGGGTATCGAAGGCTGATAGCGGCCATTGGGAACCTCTCCCCTCTACAACCTTGAGCCTGGTTTCTCTGCGCCTCTCAAGACCCGCAAGAACTACAATTCCCGCTTTGGCAAGAACTACACCCCCCGCCTGTCCCGCTGACGGTAGAACCGCCGCTTTGGGCAAAGAACAAAGACAACTTGCGTTTTACATTCTCACTGCCGCATTCCTTACAGGGAGGGGGATTGTCCGCTTCGTTAAAGGAGCGCAGAATTTCGTATTCTTTTTTGCAGTCGAGACAAATGTATTCGTAGATGGGCATACGGCCTCCAGGATTGTAGGGCAGGCCTTTGGCCTGTCCTGGACAAGTCGGAGACTTGTCCTACGTGGTCAGAGGGCAGGCCTTTAGCCTGTCCTGGACAAGTCGGAGACTTGTCCTACGTGGTTCATTTACTTAAATCGGTCGCTACATCGTCCAGTTGCGCCAGAATCTCCGGCACGCGGCCTGCCGGCGTATCCACGCGGAACATAAAGGTGAAACCATCGCCCAGAGCCGCGCGCAACGTGCGCCAGCCGGCCAGGTAGGGGGCAGGGCGCCCCTGGGGCAGCAGGTTGACGGCCTGCGCCCATTGCGGGTGCCCGGCCTGGTAATCGGTCAGCAGGTCCAGGGTCGAGGCCTGAAGCGGGAACAGTCCGGCGCTGTGGACCCAGTCGGCTTGATTTTGCGGTTCGAGCAGCCAGCGCACGAACAGCCAGGCGGCCAGTTGTGTGGCCGGGTCTGATTTGAACAGGATGTAGGACGACCCGTATACCACCAACGCATCGCCTTCAGGGCCGGGAAAGGGCAGCGCTGTCCAGCGGTCGCGGCTGCCGGCGGCTGCAAAGGCGCGCGCCAGGTCGGGCAGGTCTTCCAGCCCGGCCACGGCGAAGAGCGCCCGGCGTTCCACGAACTCCTGAAGCGGATATTCGGCCTGAATTTGCCAGGCGCAGCGCTTCTCGGCCAGCCCTTTGACGAATTGCAGAGCGGCAATATTTTGGGGAGTCAGGAAGCGAAAGCCTTGCGCCTCCTGTGCGCCGCCGCCAAAGGCCAACAGCCACGAAAGAGCGGTAGCCCAATGCGTGTCTATCAGCCAGCCGCCCGTCCCGTCGTTGCGCGGGTCTGCGTCGGCGCGCATGGCCTGGTTGGCGGCGCAGGTCTGTCGCTCGAAGGCGTCGGCGTCCGCCGGGGGGGTCTGGAAGCCCAACTCCTCGGCCCAGGTCTGATTGTAAATCAGGAAGCGCGCTGTGCGCTGCGCCGGCATGCCCAGGCGCGCCTGCTCCAGTTGGTCCTGCTCCCAAAAGGCGGAGGGAAAATCGGATATGCCGGCAGCGCCCAACCCGTACAGCGGATCGGTCAAGTAGGGCGTCAATTCTACAACCGCTTCCTGCTCATGCCATTCGAGGGCGTACTCCGGCAAGCCGATTACCATGTCGGGGCGATTGGGACCATGTATGGCGGCGCTGGCCTGCTCGTACAGTTCAGCATAATTTTGCAAACTTTCTGCCCGCACCAAGACGCCCCACGGATTGGCGCGGTTGAACTCTTCGACTTGCGACTCGAACAGGCTGGCCGGCGCGCCAAACCAGGGATGCCAGACATCAATCGTCAAGCCGACCAGCGCTTCTTCTTGGACCCGCAGCCTGCTGACCGCTTGCGGAGTTTGGGTGGCGGCTGGAAGGGGGCTGGCCGTCTCCTGCGGGGTGGGCGAGGCTGTTTCGGGCGCAGCGGGAGGCTGGCAGGTTGTCGAGAGCAAGGCAAGCGCCAGCAGGGCGCAAAACCAGCGTGGCTTCATGCCTGAATGAGAGAAAAGGGGACCGGCGTGAAGACCAGCAGAAACAAGACCAGAACGAAGACGGCTATCAGGCGGCGATTCTGGTCGAGCGGCGTAATTTGATCGAGCGTCTCGGCGTTGACCCGTCCCAGCCAGAACAGCAGGACGGCCCACAGCCACCAGCCGTTCCAGGAAAAGCCCAGGTAGATCAGGAAGCCAATCAAATAGGGGAAGGCTTTACGCGCGCGTTCACCGAATAAGGTGTAAAGCACATGCCCGCCGTCCAGGGTGCCGGCCGGAATGAGGTTCATGGCCGTCACCAGCAGCCCGGCCCAGCCCGCAAAGGCGACCGGATGGATGAACACGTCCGTGCCGCCGATGGGAGCGGGCTGCCCGGTGAAGAAGTAACGCAGCCAGTATTGCAGCGGCGAAAGCCCGCCAAAGGTGGCCGGTTCGGGCAGGAGCTTGCCAAACACGGCATATTTGGCCAGCAGGTATATCACCGAGTTGCCCTCCATGGAACTGCTGACCGAAGCCTCTATTTTGCCCAGGTGCGAGAGTGATAATCCAAGCAGTAGGACGGGGATGGCTACCACCATGCCGGCCAGCGGTCCGGCCACGCCGATGTCGAACAGAATGCGCTTGTTTTTGGGAACGCCCTTCATCAAGATGGCTGCGCCCATCGTCCCCAGCGGGCTGAACGGCAGAGGGATGAAGTAGGGCAGGGTGGCGGGCGTCTTATGATAACGGCTGACCAGGTAATGCCCAAATTCATGCGAGAGCAAGATGCCCAGCAGCGCCAGCGCAAACGGCCAGCCGCTGAAGATGTTCGTCAGCAAAGCCAGGATTTGCCCCAGCGCATCGGCCGGCAGGGGGCCTTTGGGGGTAGCGCCCGCCAGCATGACGCTGAAAACAGTGAGAACAAACAAGCCGACATTGATCCAGGGGGTGGCCGGTTTTTGGGCTGGAGGGGTCGCGGTCAAGTAGATCACTTGCTGTCCCTTTTCGAGGCGGAAGAGGGGGGTGAGCCCGTAAGGGGCAACGGAATCGGCCAATCGGTCGTAGGCCGAGGCGGAATCTTCATCCAGCAATTGGCCGCGATAGCGCAAGAGAGGCCCTTTAGCAGGATCCAGCATCGTCACATCATCAATACGGAATATGCGGCTTACCAGAGAGGTCAAGATTTCAGTTTCGGGAAGAGGCATGGGACACCTATGACTCAAAATAAGGCGGGAGTGGATGGGGGTCGAACCCACCGCGGCTCGCAACGCGACCCACCGCCGGTTTTGAAGACCGGGAAGCCCACCGGGACCTAGCCACTCCCGATACAAGGATACCCGAAGGCGTGCAGATTGACAAGGAGGGAAGGGAAAACGATGAAAAGAAAAACCGCCGACCTGTGAGGTTCGGCGGTGTGTCGGGGCGAGAGGATTTGAACCTCCGACCTCTTGCACCCCATGCAAGCGCGCTAGCCGGGCTGCGCCACGCCCCGAGGAACAGAAGGTATTATAGCCGTTTTCGTGGATTCTGGCAATGAAATTGCTGCGGCTCTTGAGCCGCAATTTTGTTGACGATTTCTCGCCCTCATGGTATCATCAGCGCGCTAAAAAACCAGCCTGCGCGCTGGTCGTCCGTTTTTGAAAGAAGGAGAAGCATATCAGCGCTAACGAATTTCGCGTAAATGAAGGCATCCGTGTTGCGGAAGTGCGTTTGATTGGCCCTGGCGGAGAGAATTTGGGTATTGTGCCAATTCGCCAGGCTTTGCAGATTGCCCGCGACGCCGAACTCGACCTGGTTGAGGTTTCGCCTAACGCTACGCCGCCGGTTTGCCGGGTGATGGATTTTGGCAAGTTTATCTATGAACGCGCCAAGAAAGAGCGTGAGGCGAAGAAAGCGCAAACCAAGATTGAAGTCAAAGAAATCCGCTTGCGCCCTAAAACCAATGTCGCCCATCGTGGCTTCAAAGTGGAAGATGCGCGCCGTTGGCTGCAACAGGGACATAAAGTGCGCGTCACTGTTAAGTTTCGTGGCCGCGAAATGGATTATCCTGAAATTGCCCTCGAAGACTTGAAAGAAATCGCTCAAGATTTGGCCGATATCAGCGTCGTCGAACAGCCTCCCCAAATGGAGGGGCGCACGATGTTGGTTGTGCTGGCGCCTGCTAAACCGGGCAGTAAGAAGAAAGAAAAGAGCGAGCAGCCCGATGTCCAGAAGCAGGCGGCGGCCCTGGCCTGAACGAGAAAGTCCCCAAGGATGTGATCGGTCCGCGGGAGCAAGTTTGTCCCGCGGTTCATTCTGTATGAAAGGAGAAAATGGCTGTGCCTCGTAAGCAGAAAGCAGGCAAATTCAAGTTAAAGACCCACAAGGCCACCTCCAAGCGGTTTCGCTTGACTGGGTCGGGTAAACTGGTGCGCACGAAAGGCGGCAAGAGCCACCTGAGACGGCGCACTTCTAAGCGCACCAAGGCGCTTTTGGCTGAAATGATCCCCGTGCAAGGACGTGGCATCATCAAGCGCGTCAAGCGCCTGGCGCCTAACATGGAAGGGTAACTCTTCCGTTCGTATTTTTTGATTTGCGGCTACCCGGTGTATGCAACTGGCGCTCCTGACAGACAGGACGCCGACGCCTGGCGGCACGCAGGAGGTAACGAATGACTCGTGTAAAAAGTGGCCCATACGGTTATCGCCGTCACAAGAAAGTACTGAAGTTCACCCAGGGGCAGAGAGGTTCCAAACACTTGCTCTTTCGGCGCGCTAATGAGGCGATGCTGAAGAGCCTATGGTACGCTTACCGCGACCGTCGTATGCGCAAGCGTGACTTGCGCAAGTTGTGGATTGCTCGTATCAATGCTGCCGCGCGCTTGAACGGCACCACGTACAGCAAGCTGGTGGCTGCCATGAAGAGAGCGGATATCCGTCTCAATCGCAAGATGCTGGCCGATTTGGCCGTGCGTGACCCGCAGGCGTTTGCCGCTGTGGTGGCGCAAGCGACCAAGTGACCGAAATACCTGGGCGGGGTCGCAAGACCCCGCCCAGCGTTTTAGAGCCTTGCTCGAGGAGAGAATATGCCCATTCACTTTGGCACGGATGGCTGGAGAGCCGTCATTTCGGATACGTTTACATACAGTAACTTGCGCATGGTAGCGCAAGCCATTGCAGATGCGGTGGCCTCCGAACATTGGGACAAATCTGGCAACGGCGGTCAAGAGGGTGGAGCGCGCAAGATCGTGGTCGGCTTCGATACGCGCTTTCTTTCAGACCGCTACGCTGGGGAAGTGGCGCGCGTTCTTTCGGCCAATGGTTTTACCGTTTTGCTGGCGCAGGCTGATGCGCCCAACCCGGCGATTTCGTATGCCGTCAGACATCAGCGAGCGGTGGCTGGAGTGATGATTACCGCCTCGCACAATGCCCCCCGCTACAACGGCGTCAAATTGAAAGGGGCTTTTGGCGGATCGGCGCTGCCAGAACAATGCCGCCGCGTAGAAGTGTACATCAATGACAATGAAGAGCGCGCGCGCGGCCCGAACCTGATGGATTTCGACAAGGCGCGAGAAATGGGGTTGATTCAAAAATTCAATCCGCTTCCAGCCTATTTCGATCACCTGCGCACACTCATCAATACTGACATCATTGCCGACGAACCGCAACGCTTTGTGGTGGACTCGATGTATGGCTCGGGGCGCGGCGTCATCAAGGCATTCTTGCAGGGGACAGGCTGCGAAGTGACCGAGATTCGAGGAGAAATGAACCCGGGCTTCGGCGGCGTGCATCCTGAACCGATTGCCAAGTATCTGGGGCCGCTGGCTTCGGCTATCAGTTCGGGAATGGGCAATTTTGGCGTCTGCACCGATGGCGACGCCGACCGTATTGGGGCGATGGACGAGCGCGGCAATTTCGTGGATCCGCATAAGATTATGGCGCTGGCGCTCAAATATTTGGTCGAAAAGCGCGGCATGGACGGCGCTGTGGTGCGCACGGTTTCGACCACGCGCATGATTGATCGGCTGGCTCAACGCTATGGTCTGACTCTGTATGAAACGCCGGTTGGTTTCAACCACATTGCCGATTACATGATGAGCGAGAACGTGTTGATCGGCGGCGAGGAATCGGGCGGTATCTCGTTCAAGGGACATATTCCCGAAGGCGATGGCCCCCTCATGGGCTTGCTGCTGGTAGAGATGCTGGCCGCCTCTCGCAAAACACTCTATGAACTGGTCAACGAACTGTTGGCAGATGTTGGGCCGGCCTTTTATGCGCGCACCGATTTGCGTCTCAGTCGCCCGGTCTCCAAAGCCGAGATGACGCAGTTCCTCACCGGGCAGGCCCCGGCTGAGATTGGAGGCGAGAAAGTAAGCGAAATCGGTCAGCGCGATGGCGTCAAGTACATTTTAGCCGACGATTCCTGGCTGCTCATCCGCCCCTCCGGCACAGAACCGGTGTTGCGCGTCTATGCCGAGGGACGCACGCCAGAGATGCTCAAGGCGCTGTTGGGTTACGGCGAGCAAGTCGCCAAAACGGTGGCGTAAACATCCATGTCAGGCGAATACCTGCCCAAATGCGCGATGAGCATTCACGCTCATCCTGACGATCAGGAATTCACTGTTGCCGGGACGCTGGCAAAATGGGCACGCCAAGGCTGCCAGGTCATTTCAGTCGTTCTCACCAGCGGCGAGGCTGGCTCGAACGACCCGGCGCATGACGCTGCTTACAAGCCTGCTTTGGCTCGCTTGCGCGAGGAGGAACAGCGCGCCGCCAATGCCTTGCTCGGCATTGCAGAGACGATTTTCCTGCGTCAGCCGGATGGCGAACTGGAGCCGACCATTGCCTTACGCAAGGAGGTTACCAGGCTCATTCGCCGTTATCGCCCCGACACGGTGGTCACCGGCGACCCGCAGGCAGTTTTCTATGGGAACGGTTACATCAATCACCCCGATCACCGCGCGGCGGCGCAACTGGCAACCTACGCCGTCTTCCCCTCGGCAGGCAGCCGTTTGTTGTTTGCCGACTTATTGGCGGAAGGCTACGAACCGCACAAGGTCAAACGCCTGTATCTGCATGGTCCTGAGAAGCCCGATACCTGGATAGACATCACCGATACATTGGACTTGAAAATTGCCGCCCTCAAGAAACATGCCAGTCAATTGGGCGATTGGGACCCAGAGAAGATGCTGCGAGAATGGGCGCAAGAAGAGGGCAAAGAAAAAGGCATTCCCTATGCCGAAGCCTATAAGGTCATGGTGTTGGAAGTCGAGGATGAGAAACAGACTGAAAATTGAAGCGATGCGATTGCTTGAGAGGATGTGGCAGGTAATTGTGTTAAAATAGAGGCGCTTCCCATCACCTGCCTCTTTTTCGTTTCTCCCTCTCCTCTGGGGAGTTCCCTTCATGGATGACCAAAGGCTGGGGTGAGATGGGTGGGCAGTTACGTTGAAATTAAGAGCGGAGGGCTCTCTATGGCAAAGAAGAAAATAGATGGCGTCATTGAAGCAGTTCGCTATGCTCCTGACGAGCAGATAGCATGGGTGCGCGCTTATCTTCGACGCGGCGCGGCCTTTTCCGATTGTGCGTTGCTCGACCGTAAATCTCTGCTCGATATGCTCGCACAGGGGAAAACCTTTTACACAGGCCGCCGCAAGGAATACTGGGCGGGTTCTTTCGACTTGGGCAAGGCTGTGCGCTGCGTTGCCAGCAACGGCACGCAATTCCTTACCACTCGTCTGTCCGACGTTCGACGTGATGAGCTCGAGGATACCCCGCTGTTGTAATCTCCATGAAACTGATTGATCATACCCCTTACCAAAATTACAAGGGCGAGATAGCGTTACTCGACCGTCTCAAAGGCACGCTGAAATACGGTCCGTCTTGGTACCCAGAACTACAGGCCCAAAAGACAATTGTCCAACTTCTCGACCGTATCTTGGTAAGGGGTTTCATCTTACTGCGCAACTGCACTCTGCCAGGCAGCGAAATCATTCTTCCCCTCATCCTGATTGGGCCGCCGGGTATCATCGTTGTCTACGTCACCCATCTGCGCGGCACATACCTGGCCAAAGGCGATTCGTGGCGGGTGTTGCGCGGTAACACTTTCCAGCCGGCAGCGGTGAATCTGCTCACGCGCGTCGAAGGCTATGCCCGCGCTCTCAAGGTTTTCCTCGAGCGGCAAGGCGCTAAGCGCGCCCTTGCCGTTGAGCCGGTGCTGTTAGCCGCCGACCCTGGGCTTTATGTAGACAGCCAGCGTTCTACCGTGCGGGTGATTATGAGCGATGCCATCGAACGCTGGGCAAGCAGCCTTCTTCAAGCCCCGCCGCTCTTATCGCCAGAACATGTGGAACAAGTGGCAGATCGCATCTCCAATCCACGCCCTGCCAGGCGTCAGGCTGCTCCGGCCGGCGAAGCGCCTTCTGAGGCGATGGCGACCTCTTTCCAAAGCGAACCTCTCGATTCGAATGCAGAGCTCTCGCGCGCCCAGGCCATCTTCCAGGCTGCTGAAAAGGCCGAAGCCTTCGACCCTGCCGATTTGGGCTTCGCCTTTGCCGAAGGCGAAGAACCGGAAATGGCCAGGAGCATTTCTGAAACCAGCCCGGCCGTGCCTCTGCCCGCGCGCCCGGCTCGCCAGCGCTACTTTGGTATGACCGTACAACAATTGATCTTGCTGGGCGGGCTGGCATTGGTCGAACTCTGCCTGCTGTTGTGTGTGGTGGGCTTCTTTTTGTTTTATCCGCAATAATCTTTGGCCTCCCCATTTCTCTCCATCATCATCCCGGCTCATAATGAAGAGCGCCGTCTGCCTCACGCGCTGGAGCAGATTTTTTCGTTTCTAGAGCAGCAACCCTACTCTGCCGAAGTGTTGGTGGCCGAAAACGGCAGCAGCGACCGAACCTATGCCATCGCGCAGGAATTTGCCCGCCTTTACCCACCTCTGCGCGTCTTACAGGTCGAAAAACGCGGCAAGGGCCTGGCCGTCCAACGTGGCATGTTGGAAGCCAAAGGAGAATACCGCTTCCTGTGCGACGCCGATCTCTCGATGCCGATCTCGGAAATCAACCGCTTCTTGCCGCCGGCCTTGAACGATTTCGACATCGCCATCGGCTCGCGCGAGGCGCCTGGCGCCGTTCGGTACAACGAACCGGCCTACCGGCACTGGGGCGGGCGCGCCATCAACCTGCTCATCCGCCTGCTGGCCCTGCCCGGCCTGCGCGATACGCAGTGCGGCTTCAAATGCTTCCGCGCCGAGGTCGCCCAAGATATCTTCCGCTTCCAGACCTTCACGGGTATTTCCTTCGATCCCGAAACGCTCTACATCGCACGCCTACGCGGCTACCGCATCGTTGAACTGTCCATCCCCTGGTATTTCGACCCCGAAAGCCGCATCCATTTGCTCAAAGACACGCTCTCGCTGCTGCGCGACCTGCTTACCATCCGCCGCAACGCCCGGCGCGGACTATATGATGCAACTCCCTGATTTGACCTTTGAACGCGCCCTTTGGCCGCACTATCCCCTTGTAGCAGGATTGGACGAAGCCGGACGCGGCGCCCTGGCTGGCCCGGTAGCCGTGGGCGCGGTCATCTTGCCGGGCGATGACCCGCATCTTTCCCGGACTTTGGCCGGCTGCCGCGACTCCAAGCAGATGACTCCCCTTCAGCGAGAGCGCTGCGCCTCGCACGTTCGGGCGGTTGCCCTGGCGTGGAATGTGGCCTACGCCTCCGCCGCCGAAATTGACCAACTGGGCATCGTGCGCGCCGTACAATTAGCAGCCGAGCGCGCGTTGAAGGCGTTGTCCGTCCAGCCGCTCTACCTGCTGACCGATTTTCGCCTGGAACTGCCCGAAAGCGAAACGCCTCACGCCTCGCTGGTAAAAGGCGACGCCCGCAGCCTGAGCATTGCCGCTGCCTCAGTGTTGGCTAAAACGGCCAGGGATGCCCTCATGGTCGAACTGGGGAAACGGAACCCCGCTTACGGCTGGGAGAAAAACAAAGGGTACGGCACGCAGGCTCATCGGTCAGCGTTGAAGCGCTGGGGGTATTCGCCGCAGCATCGGCGCTCTTTTGTTGTCAGAGAGTTGAGGAAGCCGTAATGCGTGAAACGTAATGCGTAAAACGTAATGCGTAAAACGTAATGCGTGAAACGTAATGGCGAATGCAGTATAATACCCGACGTCCTCATAGCGCGACTGTACCACAAACTTCAGTTTGCGCGCAGCGCTGATCAAAATCTTCGCGGTTGTGATAGATTCTCAAGTGTAATACTATAGATCTTTGGGCTATCAACCCTGGCGAACTTCGCCGCTCGATGCGTTACCCGACTTGTTCTGATTCTCATTTCGCTTGGACACAAAAACTAAAGCAGGTCAGACGCGCGCTGAAATGGCCGCCGGTCTCAATCGGTTGCGGTGTATGGGCATTCTTTCCACTGCCAAAGTCGCAGCCAGGCAACCTTGCCAACAGGAGAGACTCCGTGAACGTAAATTTTTACGCCACCTTACGGGCCATTGTGGGCCAAAAAACCATACAGGTAGAACTTCCCCCCAACACAACTGCTCTTCAACTGGTCGAAATGGTCTGCCAGCAAGTGCCTGCATTGCGCGCCGAACTGCTTGATGCCCAAAATCGCTTCCAGCGTCACATGAAGTTTTTCATCAACGGGCGCGATGCTGATTTTTTGCCCGAGAAGATGAATACAGTGATCCAAGCGGGCGACAAGATAGATATTTTCCCCCCGGTAGGAGGTGGGTAAGGTCATTTCCTACAAGACGCCAAGGATTGTGTCGTCTCTGTTTGGTTCTGCTAAGCCGCCAGGCAGTTGTCTCTCATGGGTACAATTATGTCAACCATCGTCCACGAAATGCGCGGGATTCCGTACTTCCTGCTGAAAGAGTATTTGCAGGAACTGGGCGGCACGCTGACCGCCGAAGACACGGTGGCTGGCGAGGGGTGGACGGTGCGCCTGGAGCGGATGGAACCCTTTCGGCTTGGCTCGCTCGAAGTTGGGCAAACCCGTCTGAAGATGGAACTCCGCGAAGACGTGCTGGATGATTTCCTCGAAAAATTTCGCCTGAAAACCTTGCGGGCAGGGGGGTGAATCCGCGCGTAAGCGCGCTTCAATCTTGAAGTTCTGACTGGGGTATATTCAGGTTGCCTGCCACAAGGCCCAAAACCTGCTCCGCAAAATCCCTGGCTGGCTGCCGGTTCTTCTGACGGCTCCACTCAAGCGCAAGGCCATAGATTGCCCAGGTTGCCGCAGTTGCCCGGAATTTCTCTTGCGCGCCGGGGTTGATTTTTGCCAGCCACAGTTCCAGCAGGGTTTGAATTTGCAATCGCACTTGCCCTTCTACCAGCGAATCGAATTGCTGCTCGGCGGCTTTGCAGTGTTTGTGGGAGTAAGCGACAAACTCGCAGACAGTCTCTATGAGCGCGCGCAGGTTCTCCTGGCTGTAATGACAGGCGCTCAGGGTTCGTTTGTCCAATTCGGCGCGAAAAGCCTGGGCGATGTTTTCTTCCAGCAAGGCGTACTTATCGGGGTAATGCGCATAAAAAGTTGCGCGATTGACTTCGGCGCGCTCGGTAATGTCTTGCACGGTAATATCACGGAATTCTTTTTCAGGCAGTAATTCTCCAAATGCCTTTTGAATCAAGGCCCTGGTGCGTTTGACGCGCGGGTCGAGTTTTTCCTGGATGGGGGATGTAGCCAACATTTTTTCTCCTTTGTTGCTTATCCAACACGAATCTGTTTTTGATGGTTGACCTGTTGGCGATAGATGTTTATTATACAACGTATGTTGGATAAGCGACATCAGTATACTATCATATCCAAACAGGAGCGTCAAGATGACAAAATCCACACTTATCCCCAATATGGCTTATGCCCAAACGGCCACTGATGAACAAATCGAACGTGCCGTAAAGGCGCTTGAATCCAACGGAATCCGCGTTATTGTTGCAGCCAACAGCGAGCAGGCCAAACAAGCATTTTTGGAACTTATTCCTGCCGGGGCCGAGGTCTTTACCGCCACTTCGGTGACGCTCGATACGCTCGGCATTCCTGCCGAGGTAGACCAACGCTACGATTCGGTGCGCGTAAAACTTTCCAAAATGGACCGCGCTACCCAGGGACGCGAGATGGTTAAAATGGGGGCAACGCCGGAATGGATGGCCGGCAGTGTCCATGCGGTGACTGAAGATGGCACGGTGGTGATTGCTTCCAACACCGGCAGCCAACTGGCAGGTTATTCTGCCGGCGCCGCGCATGTGGTTTGGGTGGTTGGCGCGCAGAAAATCGTCCCTACCCTCGACGAAGCCTTCAAGCGCATTCGGGAATATACGCTTGCTCTGGAGGACGAGCGTGCTTTGCAGGCTTATGGCGTGAACAGCAATATCAGCAAACTGCTGATAGTCCACCGCGAGGTCATGCCTGGGCGCGCGACGATGATTATTGTCAAGGAAAACCTGGGGTTCTAACACGCATAGAGGATGTGCCGCAAACTTCAGTTTGCGTTTTGCCCAGGTACAAACTAAAACTGCACAGAATCTTCGCGGTTGTGATAGATTCTTAAGAATGATACGATAAAACCAGAAGCCGATTATTTTGCACCATGCAGGACAACCCCGAAAATTTGCCTTGCTTGGTGCAAAGGAGAAGATTATGACACCCCCAAAAAAACGTTATTCCCCCCTCTGGGTGACCATCCATTGGCTGGTGGCGCTGCTGATTTTTGCCGAGTTCTACCTCGGGCTGACCAGCGTCGGCTTGCCGCCAGAGTCCAAACCGTCCATCCTGCGTCTACACATGCCGCTAGGCGTTACCATACTGGCGTTGATGCTTGTGCGTCTCTACCTGCGCTGGCGTACCCCGCGCCCCGCAGATGTCACAGCTGGAAACGCCTTCTTCGATAGGGTAGGGAAAGTCGTGCACTTCGCTCTCTACCTGGTCGCCTTTCTGCTGCCTCTCACTGGGCTGGCGCTTTCGTTTCGTTATGGTCTCCCGCCGATTGTTTTTGAGGGGCAGGGAAGTATGCCCGCGGATTTGAATCCTGGGCTGCATGGACTGCTCTTCGCGCTATCTATTCCGCTCATCCTGCTGCACATCCTGGCGGCGCTCTACCATCAATTTGTTCGCCGTGATAACCTGCTCGCGCGCATGTGGTACGGAAAATGAGCATACCTCAACCGATTGCTGTTTCTCCGCAGCGTATCCATCCCGATACCCGCCCGGCGTATGTCCATCTCAAAGCGGCTAACCTGGAAAACCAACTTGCGTTTTACCAGACCGTGCTGCGATTGGAATTGAACTGGCGTGATGGATTAAGTGCCGGGTTGGGGGTCTCCGGGCGTGACCTGGTGCGCCTGACCCAGATTTCGGGCGGGAAGCGTTATCGGGGCGTAACCGGTCTCTACCATTTTGCCATCCTGTTCCCCAATCGCCGCGAACTGGCGCGGGCTATGGCGCGGCTCTTCCAGGCGGAGTGGCCGAATGCCCCCACCGACCATGTGATGACCAAGACGACCTACCTGGCCGACCCGGAAGGCAACGAAATCGAACTATATTGCGAATCGCCGGAAGACGGAATTTTCTTGTTCGATGAACACGGCGGATTCCGCGCCCAATGGGCCGACGGACGCCCCAGCAACGGACGGGAGCCGCTCGACCTGAATGCGCTCTTTTCCCACCTTCAGCCGGAGGACCGCTTCGATGCCCCTCTTCCGCCCGAAACGCGCCTGGGACATTTTCATCTGTACGTCTCCAGCCTGGCCGAAACGCGCCGCTTTTACCACGAATTGCTCGGCTTCGATGATATGGGCGTGGGGCGCGGCTTTCGGATGGGCATGGTCTCGGCGGGCGGCTACCATCATCACATCGGCTATAACACCTGGCAGGGCGAGGGCGCGCCGCCTCCTCCGCAAGATGCGCTCGGCCTCGACCACATTGCCTTCACCCTCCCCAATCCGCAAGCATGGGAAGACTTTCTGGCGCGTCTGAAAGAAACCGGCTTGCCGTACATGCAGACCGGGCAGGGTGTTCTGCTCACCGACCCGGCGCAGAATGGGGTGTTGTTTCAGTTGTAGGTCGAAATTATGAGGCTTAACAAATTACTGGACTTTCGCCAAAATTGAAATGAGCATTGGTAATCTGGTAGGATAGGGG
>JBBITF010000040.1:0-24487 GCA_037440925.1 Chloroflexota bacterium | reverse complement strand
ATTCAACCCGCCCTGACTCTCATTCCAACTGGACACAAATACTGAGGCATGTCACGGTGGCCGCTGCTGCGGCTTGACAACCTTTTTGCTTGTGCGGATTGTCAAATCCGCACATTATCCCAAAGCAAAGAAGGATGACAGCCGCCGTGCGCGGACTTTGCGCTGTAAACTAAAGAATATTCTAATATCGAGCGCTCAAAGTGTGAATCTCCTATTCTTCTCAAAATTGTGTGAATAATCGCATGTTCGTTCGCTTTGTCAGTAATTGTCCACCCTACCCCTCTCTCAGAGGGAGAGAGAATCTCAAACTCCTATCGCCTTGCATCACTTCCCTGCTGCCAGGGTGTTGTATACTTGTAGTAAATTGCTTTCCCCTCAAGGAGTGACGCCCATGCTCACTATTGAAAGAATTGATACAAACAACAAATCGCAGGTGAAACGTTTCGTGCAACTCCCTCACCGCCTGTACAAAGACTGCCCGCAGTGGGTGCCGTTGTTGGATATAGACGCTTATACATACTTGGACCGCAAGAAGCACCCCTTTCACGAGCATTCAGACGTAGATTTCTTTCTGGCTGTACGCGATGGGCGCGATGTAGGACGAATTGCCGCTATCGAGAACAAACCGTTCAACCGCTATCACGGCACCAAAAAAGCCGATTTCTATTTTTTCGATAGCGAAAATGACCTGGAAGTGGCTGCGGCGCTGTTTGAGGCGGTCTTTGCCTGGGCCAAGGCGCGCGGCCTGGATAGTGTGGTTGGGCCAAAGGGCATGGGTCCCTTGGACGGTTATGGCATCCTGATTTTTGGGCATGAACACCGCAATACGATGACCATGCTCAACTACAACCATGCTTATTACCAGCAACTGGTCGAGGCGCAGGGCTTCGAGAAAGAGGTGGATTTCGTCTCTTGCTACCTGCCGTCCGAAAATTTCAAAATCCCAGAGCGGGTTGAGCGCATTGCCGAGCGCGTGTTAGAGCGCGGTCATCTCGAAGTCAAACGCTTCAAGAACAAGAAGGAAATGCTCCAATGGGCCAATCGCATTGGCAAGGCTTACAATGACGCTTTTGTCGAGAATTGGGAATACTATCCGCTCAGCCAGCGCGAAATTGACTTTGTGGTACAGAACATCATGATGATTGCCGACCATCGTCTCATCAAAATCATTGTCCACGAAGACCAAGTTGTTGGCTTCTTGTTTGCCTTCCCCGATGTTTCGGCTGCGCTTCAACGCGCGCGCGGACGCTTGCACCCCCTCTCGTTGATAGACCTGTTGTTAGAGATGAGACGCACCCGCAGCGTATCGGTCAACGGTATGGGTATTCTGCCGCAATTCCAGGGACATGGCGGGAACGCCATCTTGTACGTCGAGATGGGGCGCACCTTGCTGGATTTCGGCCGATTCCAGCATGTAGAAATGACCCAGGTGGCCGAAACGACCCGCCAAATGCGCGCCGACTTGAAAAACTTGAACGGCGTCGAATACAAGAATCACCGCGTCTATCGCAAGAAAATCGGATAGTTCGCCGCCTCAGTCGTAGTTGTCTGCCCTTGCCCTACCCCTCTCCAACTGCAAGCCCCTTTCTGGGGGGATAAGGGGGGCGGAGGTGAGGGCAGATACTCAATTACCTTCATCCTCCATTTCCTCCAACAAGGGGGGCAAGTCTGATAAACGAGAGATAACCGCTTGCGGCTGATAAGTTAACTCGCCCTCTTCTTCGCATTTTGCCCGCCGCGTAATCCAGACGCTGTACATGCCCAGGCGGTTGGCGCCCAGCACGTCGGCCTCCAGCGTATCGCCTACCATCATGGTTTGTTCGGGCGGCAGGCCAAAATGTTCCAGCGCCAGGCGGAAGATGCGCCGCGCCGGTTTGCGTACCTGACAGGCTGCCGAAGACAGGATGAATTCGAGGTATGGGCGCAGACCAGCCTTATCTATGAGCGCCTGCACGTTACGGTCGTCGGCGGCGTTGGAGAGAATGCCCAGGCGGTAGCCGCGGCCTTGCAGAGTCCGGACAGTAGAAAGCGCGTCTGGCTCGGCGTACCAGTTTTGTTGTGTAACGGCGTACAAAGCCTCCATAGCGGCGAGCAGGACGGGGTCGGGGGGCGAAGCGCCTTGTCCCTCCAAGAGTTCGCGCAACAGAGAAAGCGTGGTTTCCTCTTTGAGCGTGTCCTGGCGGCGATGATAGTATAAGTCAAAAATGGTGGCAAAATCGCCGTATGCCCCAGGTTGCAACGGATAACCGGCCTCCTCCAGAAACTGACGCATGGCCTGGTCGGCGCGCGCCAGAATGGGAGGCCAGGGATGTTTATCGTAGATGAGCGTGTTCCCCAGGTCAAAGAAGATAACTTGGAAGCGTCCCATGCGGCTAATAGCCTCGCTGCAAGTCGCACAGGTTATAGAGCGGCTGACCGTTGAGATAACGAGCCAGATTGACGGCAAACAAGTCCGTGGCGCGCTCATCGTAATGCGAACTGATGCCGGCAATATGCGGCGTGAGAATAATATTTGGCTGTTCCCACAGCGGGCTTTTGGCGGGCAGTGGTTCCTCTGGAAAAACATCCAGCGCCGCGCCGGCCAGTTTATGCTCTTGCAACGCCTTGAGCAGCGCCGTATGATCCACAATGCCGCCCCGCGAGACATCTACCAGATAAGCGCTGGCTTTACAGGCCGCCAGCGTCTCGGCGTTCAGCAGGCCGCGCGTTTGGGGGGTGAGCGGCAGGGTCACGACGATGAAGTCGCAATCCTTGAGCATAGACTTGACCGCCTGCGCCGGATACAAACGATGCACCAGGTCTCCCTCAGCGTCTCCCATTCCTGGGGGGATATAATCATGGTCGGCCGGCTGCATGGCATTGAACTTGGTCGCCAAGACGGTAGCGCCAAACTCACGCAACAAGCGCGCCACCTGGCGGCCGATGCTGCCATATCCCAAAATGCCCACCGTGCTGGTGCGCAGTTCGCGCGGCATGAAGCGCGTCCAACGGTCTTTGGGCCACTCGGCTCTCTTTTGCGCTGCTGCCAGAGCCGGCAGTTGACGCGCCAGCGCCAGCAACATCGTCAACACATGCTCAGCGGTTTGCGAAGCGGCCGCCCCGCTGAGCGAGGTGACCAACACATCCGGCCGCGCCAGCAGCGGCGCATCCATTACATGTTCGACGCCTGCATAATGCAATTGAACCCACTTCAGGCGCAGCGCCATATCAGCCTGCGGCAAGATACGGTCGGTGTACAGCACCTCGCAGCGCGCCCACAAGTCGAGCGGAACGTCTTCGACTTTTTTAGCCGGATACACGCTGACGCGCAATCGCTCGGAGACCTCTTGTAACTTTTGAATCAAAGCAGATCCAAAAGGCAACGTGATAAGAACTTCGACAGGAGCAGATGTATTCGTCATTTGACCACCAAAATCATGCCTGTTGTCAACACAGCCAATGCCAGCAGCCCCCACACCACAGCGCTAGCGCCGCTGTTTGCCGCTGGGTAGAGCAGAGCCGAAACTACGCACAAGGTCAAGAAAGCAACAGTATAACGGGTTGAAGCGTCCTTAAGCATAACACAAAGCAATCAAAACGGTTTTCATCCCTGCCCTCTATTCCCCACCACCGCCATCAGGCTGATAGACAAAATCAAAACCATTGCATACGCCGCCAGCGCGCGCATCACCTCTCCCTCTTTGCCGGCCATTCCGGCCGTACTGCATCCCACTACCACCTTGGTAGGGGCCATCACCGAAGCCAGACCGGCCCCCGATGTTTGCGCCGCCAGGATGGATGGAACATGACAACCCAACAATTCGGCAGTGCGCAATTGCAACGGAGCAAAAACCACGTTGGAATTGGTATTCGAGCCGGTCATGAACGCTCCCAAGGCGCCAATCCATGGCGAAACAAATGGGAAGAACGGCCCTGCTGCCAGCGCCAACCCCTGCGCCAGGGCTTCGGTCATCCCGCTATGCTGCATGATGGTTGCCATCGTTATCATCTCCACGATACCCAGGCTCGAAGGCAACATAGCCCGCAGCATCCCGCTCACAATACGCCCGGCCGCTCCCTGCTGATACAACCCAATGCGCCGGTAAACCCAAAAAGACGCCACGCCCGCATACACCAAAATCGCCCCTGGATGCGTGAACAGCGAAATCGGCCGGCTCATCCCGGCCGCCGTAACGAACCCCAATCGTGTGACCGTTTGAGGGAACGGAATCTGCAAGGCGATTTGCCCCATCCAATCTCGCACAGGAGGAATGAGCAGAATAACCGCCGTCAGCGCAATCAGGATGGCATAGCCAGAGAGCGCTGCAAGCAGGGAACGCCCCCCGCTTCTTTCCACGCCTCGGCCTGCTCCTGACCATCGCGCCATCCACACGCCGACAGCGAGACCCGCCAACCCGCCTGCAAAAGCGCCCAAATTCCACAACCCGGCTCCCACCGCTACCGCGTACTGCGTGATGGCCATGGCGCCTCCCATCGCCAGCGCCGGAACAAACAGCCGCCGCAAACCATTCCAACCGTCGGCTACCAGCGCCACCAGCGGCCCGCTCAACAGGCAAGTCAGTCCGAGAAAGAGCGCAGAGGAAGGCGCCAATTCGCTTGCCTCCCGGCCGGTGGAGGAGACAAGCGCATTGAACGAGGAACCCAGCGAACCAAACGTCACCGCCCAACCATGACCCACCGACGGGATCAGCACTGCCGTTAAGGGGCTGAAGCCCAGACCTGCTAACAGCGGAGCCGTCACCGCTACCGGCACGCCAAAACCTCCCGCGCCTTGTAAAAAGGAGGCAAACACCCACCCAATCAACAAAGCCTGCATCCCGCGATCTTGTGTGAGGCCGGGCAGCGCCATCCCAATGGCGCGCATTGCCCCAGCCTCATCGGCCACGCGAAAGAGAAAATAAGCCGCCCAGATAATGAATAGCACATCCAGCGAGAGCAGCAGCGCCCTGGAATGCGCATAAGCCAGCACGTCGCCCTGAGCGCCAAAGCGCAACGCCGCAATGAAAAAAGCCGATAGGTAGCCCGCCGCTCCCGCCCGTACCGCTCCCCATCGCAATCCGATCATCAGCGCCAGGATGACCAAAACAGGCACAGAGGCAATTAACATGGATGGCTGTATACCAACATCCCCCGTAAGGCATCAAGAGGACTGAGAAGAACGCACGAATTTCGCATACAAGAACACCAGAGCAGAGCCAAGCGCCAGGCCCGGCAGCACAATCAACCCGGCCTCCGGCCCGAAGGCGCCGCCGGTCCACCATTCCGGCCCATGCACGGTGATGCGCATCAGACGATAAATATCCAGGCCGCTGACCGGGAAACCGAACACCGTCCCCTCGAAGAAGTTCCATCCAATGTGCAGGCCAATCGGCAGCCACAGTTGCCGCGTGGCAAGATAGCCATACGCCAGGAACAGCCCGGCCAGGAATATACCCACCGCACTCACCCAGGTAGCATGCGGGTTGCCCAGATGCAGCAATCCAAAGACGGCAGACGAAAGAAGCACCCCCCAGAACAGATTCAGACCGCTGGCCAGCGTTTGCAGGTGATAGCCGCGCGAGAGCAATTCCTCACTCCACCCTACGAAAACGAAGACAACGAAAATGTAAAACAGATTGGTCAAAACAAATAACGGCTCTTCCACCTGCCAGGCAAAACTATCCAGGGTTGCCCAGCCCAACGCTGTCATCAAGACATAAATCAACCCCATCATGAAAAAGGCAATCACGATACCGGCCAAGAGGTCCACGCCGGCCCGCCGGTCTAGAGCCAATCCAATAGCAGCAATTGGGCGGCGATCCAGCCATCTGACAGCCAGGAAAACCGAGGCGGTGACGATTATCAATTGAACTGTTTGCCCAAAGAGGAGACCGTTGGTGTCCAGGCCTACTGCAAAAGCCGCCCATCCGGCCGGTATGCCAATCAGGATAGCGATGATGACCATAAAAAGGAATTGTAACGCCAAACGCCAGCCGGCGCGCAGCCGCGCCTCTGCTGGAGAAATAAAGATCCAACGCAAAAACGGTTTCATAACGCTTCTTTCAAAAGGCCGCGAAAGTGTCTGAAAAGACAGACCCTAAAGGCAATACTGTTTAGATAACGTTTCTGGAGTGCGAAATCGGGAGATTTCGCCCGAAGTCTTGAGACTTCGGACTCCTTATCTAAATAGTCGACAATGTTACATTTTCGCGTAAGTATTGGCCCTCACCCTAACCCTCTCCCGAAGGGAGAGGGGATGACGCGAAAATTCAAGTGGTTTGCCTCCTCTCCCGCCGGGAGAGGGCCGGGGTGAGGGCGGTAGGCAGTTACAAACACAGACCCTAAAGGTTTTTACCGCAAACCAGATGCAAACTTTGCAACAGAATTCTCGTTTAGCCGGCCAATTTGAAACCAAAGGAAACCTTTAGGGTCTTTTCTGAAAGTTTTCAGACAGTCTCTTAGGGTCTGTAGACACAGCCGTTACGGCTGTTACTGTTTGTATTTCCAGTTTTGCACGCCCCAAACCATGCTGCCCCAGGTGCTAACTGTGTAACCTTCGAGCGTATCGGCAAAACCGTAGCCATCCTGGAAGACATACAAGTAAATTTGCGGCACATCCTTATGGATTTGTTCGGCAATCTTACAATAGGCTTCCTTGCGGATAGTCAAATCGAAGTTGCTGCCAGCCACCTCGAGCGCGGCGTCCACTTCCGGGTTCACCCAGCGGAAATAGTTGCTGCCAACGGGATTCTCATCGCTGGGGATGTTGGTGGAACTGTAGGCTTCCTTGTTATAGCCATGCGGCTCGATGGTAAACCCGCGGTCGAAGAGCAGCATGTCGAAATCGCCAATCATGCGCGGCGACCGATCTTCATAGGTGCCAAAGATGATCGAAAAATCGTAGTTTTGGATGCGCGCCTCGATGCCGACTGCTTTCAAATTCTCTACCACGAATTCCTCGGTACGCTGGATCGGCTCGAAATTGGTATAGCCTTGCAATTCCAGCGACAGGCGTGTGCCATCTGGAGCGTACATGGCGCCCTGCGCAATGCGAATGCCGTCAGGCCCTTCGACCCAGCCGGCTTCTTCGAGCAGCGCTTTGGCCTTTTCCACGTCATAGGGGTACGGATTGGGCAAGTCACATTTGTACCAGCCATACGCAAACGGATTAGTAGAAGGCGCCACCGTATCTTGCAACACGTCATGAACCAGCGTCTCATAGTCAATCGCATGTGCAATCGCCTGGCGCACGCGCAAATCGCCCAAAATAGGATGCGGCGGCGTCGGGCCCGGATCGTTGTCGAAGGGCGCGCTCAGGTTGAAATCAATGGCCGTGTTCCAAATGCCCGGCACCAACACCTGCTTGGCCTTGCCTTCCAACAGTTTGTTGTAATCGGCTTCGTTTTCGCCCGGCCACAGATGCACCTGCGCCTCGCCTTGCAGCATCATGGCAGTCTGCGCAGCGGGTTCAGGCACAATGCGATAGACGAGGCGGTCCAGGTACGGTTTTCCCTCTTCGAAATAGTAGGGATTGCGTTCCAGCGTGATGCTCTGTCCAGAGACCCATTCCGTCACCACGAACGGCCCGGCGCCAACCGGCTTGCGATTCCATTCCCAATTGGACATGTCGGCGGGTTCGCCGGTTGCATGGCGCGGCAGCAGACCATAAGCAAACTGGTCGAGGTAGCCGGGGTAAGGCGTAGAATAGGTCAGGACAGCGGTCAGGTCATCTGGCGTATCCACCGCAACGATTTGGTCGAAAGCGGTCGTGCCGACCAAGGCGCCCGATTCGGGGTTCGAGAGCACTTCCCAGGTGAATTTGATATCGTCGGAGGTGATCGGCTCCCCATCCGACCATTTCAGATTCGGTTTCAATTTCCAGGTAACGGTCAGATGGTCCTTCGACAAGCCGCCATTCTCCTCAGTGGGTAATTCGGCTGCCAGCATGGGAACGAATTCGCCCTTCTCATTGATGGTTGCCAGGCCGGTCATGCTGGTTGCCTCGGCCACCTGACGGATGATAGCCGCCTCGCCTCCAAAATAGTTGAGCGTGGTTGGCTCTTCTGGGATCAGCAGGGTAACGGTTCCGCCTCCGCCGCCTGTGGTTGCTTGCGCTGGCGCCGCTGTTTCGCCGCTGGTGACCGCTTCTGTTGGCGCTGTGGTTCCGCCGCCGCAGGCGCTGACCAGCAAGCCTATGATAAGAAATACAATCAACGCTTTCGTTTTCATTTTCTCTTCTCCTTTGAAATGACTGGCACCGGCCTACGATTTGCCGGTGTGAATCACATACGGGTCGAACGCATCCCGCAAACCGTCGCCAATGTAATTGATCGTCATGACGGTAATGAAAATCATCAAGCCAGGGTAAAAGGCCAGCCACGGCGCTTTGAAGACATGCACCTGCGCCGTGGACAGAATGCTGCCCCAGGTAGGCGTGGGCGGCTGGACGCCAAATCCTAGATAACTCAAGCCCGATTCTGTGATAATGGCGTAAGCCATTTGCAGCGTCCCACTGACCAGAATAGGGCCGATACAGTTCGGCAGGATATGGCGCAGGATAATCCGTGCGCTGCCGCCGCCCAAGGCGCGGGTTGCCATCACGAATTCCCGCTCGCGTAACACCAGGAACAAACTGCGCACCAGCCGCGCCGGCCACATCCAGGAAAGAACAGCAATGATGAGGATGACAATCATCACGCTGTTTTTCAGCCAGGGGATGGGTTGCTCACGCAGAAAGGCGCCCAGCACGATCAAGACAAACAGAGTGGGAAAAGTGAGGAAAGCGTCGGTGATACGCATCAGTATCGAGTCTACCCAGCCGCCAAAATAACCGGACAATGCTCCCACAATCACTCCCAGCAAAATCGAGAAAAACGTGGAGAGCAATCCTACGGCCAATGACACCCGGCCTCCATACAAAATGCGGGTGAAAATGTCGCGCCCGAGTTCGTCGGTGCCAAACCAATGCTCCGCGCTGGGCCGCTGGAAACTGTTGGCGGGGTCTTGCTGTGTAGGAGTATAGGAACTGAGAAAGGCCAGCGTAGAAGCCAGAATCAAGATGAAAAGCAATAGCAGCGCCAACCCTGCCAGGCGGTGTTTGAAGAAGCGCCGCGCAATGAGAAGCGCCATCCCGCTCCGCTGCGCTTCGGGGACTTTACTTTGTTCGGGAATGCTTGTAGTCATCTCAGTCATACTTTACCTGCGGGTCGAGCATTCCGTATGCCAGGTCAGCCAGGATATTGGAGAGAATAATAAGCACGGCTGTAATCATCACCACGCCAAGCAACACGGGGTAGTCGCGCCCGCGCGCCGCGTCCCAGAACAAACGACCCATCCCCGGCCAGGAAAAGATGGTTTCCACGAACAACGCCCCGGCAAACAGACTGGGCAAGTCGAGCGCAATCAGAGTCACCAGCGGCAGGATGGCGTTTCGCAGAGCATGTTTGTAATACACTAGCCTGTCGCTCACCCCTTTGGCGCGCGCTGTGCGGATGTAATCCTCATGCAGTACATCCAGCATACTGGAGCGCAGAAAGCGCGAATACCAGGCGGCCCATCCCAGGCTCAGCGCAGTGACCGGCAAGACCATGTGCCAGAGCGTATCCAGCCATTCGCCTTCCTTGCCAAGCGTATTCATACCCCCGCCAGGGAAGAGCGGATTGCCATTGAAAGGATTCTTCAACGTTACGTAAAAAATCAAAATCAGTCCCAGTCCCAGCCAATACACCGGCAGAGACTGGCCCATAAACGTGATGGTCGTTGCCGTATAATCGAACAGGGAATAAGGCTTGCGCGCCGAAAGGATACCGATTGGCAGCGCAATCAGCAGCGTAACCAGAAACGAGGCGCCAACCAGCAACAAGGTGTTGGGAATGCGCTCGGCAATCATTTCCGCCACCGGGCGATGGAACTTGATAGATTCTCCCAGGTCGCCTCTCAACATCCCGCCTAGCCAGCGGCCATATTGCACCGGCAATGGATCGTTCAACCCCAATTTTTCTTCCAGCGCTTCGATTTGCTCGATGGTGATGTTGGGATTGCGGCGTGCAGCCGTCAACGGGCCGCCAGGGGCAGCGCGCACCAGAAAAAACAGCAAGACGCTGATGATAAGCAGAATGGGGATGGTTTGCAAGATGCGTCGCAGGGCGTAGACTCTCATCGCTCAAGCCTCATAAACAATCTTCCCGTTCACCATTGTCAGCAGCGGTTTTACATCAGGGAATTGCTCCGCTGGGGTTTGGAAAATATCCTCCGAAAGCAGCGCCAGGTCTGCCAGGTATCCTTCCTTGAGTTGTCCCTTCTGGTTTTCCTGGAACTCGGCGTAGGCGGCGTCTCGTGTATAACCGATGAGCGCCTCTTCCAGCGTCAAGCGGTGATCGGGGTCATCGGCAGCCCACTTCTGGCGGTTGAGAGCCGCATACAATCCCAGCATCGGATTGAACGGCGCAACCGTCCAGTCGCTGCCTAGCGCCAGGGTTGCGCCAGCGTCTTTAAGTTGACGCCAGGCAAAGGAGAACGGCCACCGTTTTTCCCCTGTGCGCGCCAGCCAGACATCGGCATCCTGCCCTGTCAACGGGGCGTGGAGAGGCTGCATGGAGGCGATAACGCCCAATTGCTTGAAGCGCGGCATATCGTCGGGATGGATGACCTCGATATGTTCTACGCGATGACGACTATCGCGCTTGCCGTTGCGTTTTTGTACGGCTTCGTAACCGTCCAGCGTCCGCCGCACCGCCCCATCGCCGCAGCAATGGACAAAAATTTGCAGTCCCAGCCGATCGCAGGCAGCAGCCATGCGCGTAAACTGTTCCAGGCTCCAGATTCCTTCGACTTTGGCGTCTGGCTTGTCGGCATAGGGAGCCAGGTTCAAAGCGGTATACGATTCCCACACGCCATCCATGAAGAATTTGACGGCCCCGCCGCGCGCATATTCCCCCTGGACTTTTGCCATTTCTACCGCTTCGGCCAGGCTCTCTTCGCTGTGTTCCGGCTTGACCCAAAAGGGGACGTAGACGCGCAGCAGCATCTCGCCCGCATCTTCAACGGCCGCATAGGTCATCATCTCTTGCATGTCGCCGTTCATATTGTGGACGCTGGTCACGCCCGAAGCGGTAATCTGTTTCATCGCCAGACCGAGCAGTTCCCGTTTGCGTGCCTCGTTCGGCTCCGGAACCAGGCGATGTACGGCGTCCATAGCGCTTTCCCGCAGTTCACCGCTTGCCACGCCATGTTCATCGCGGACAATGATGCCGTTGGAACCCAGATTTTTATCTTCATACAACACGCCGGCCATTTCCAAAGCCTTCGTGTTAGCCCAGGCGGTATGGCCGTCATACGCGCCGATATACAGCGGTCGGTCGGCAAGGATGGCATCCAGTTCCTGACGAGTGGATACGATGCCGTATTGAATACCCCGACCTACCACCCAGGGCGAGGTGCGACTCTCGGCGGCAAAATCGAGCAGGATTTGTTCGAGTTCGGCGCGGTTTTTGACTTCCCGCAACTGGGCGGTGCCAAGCCAGATACTCCCCCAGAGAAGATGGAAATGTGAATCGATGAAGCCCGGCAGCAGGGTTTTGCCCTGTCCGTCTATGAGCCGCGTCCCTGCGCCGCGCCAGGCCTGGACCTCGGAATTGCTCCCGACAAACACAATGCGGTTTCCGCTGACGGCAACCGCCTGCGCAACCGGCAGAACAGAATTGCTGGTAAAGACATGCGCATTCGAAATGATCACATCGGCGTTGGATGACATGCAGCCTCCTACGGCAATTGGACTGGGCTTGCAAGATATTGTAAAGTGTTTGCGCAAAAACAACAAATGACTCTACTGCAAAAAGGGCGTTTCTAACGCAAAGGCGCAAAGCCGCCAGGATTTTTTGGAAATTTCATTTTCTTTGAGTCTTGGGGTCTTTGCGTTGAGATTTTCTTTTTTGCAGTGAAATCAACAAATGCAATTGGGTTCTTTGTCGTTTTCGGAAGAAAATGTTCATTAAAACGTAACAAACAGACAAATTAGTTATAAACGATATGGACAGGTTCGTCAAGAAAGGCCCTCTGACCTTGCTGCCTGACCTTGACAAATAGAAAATTTGTTCTATAATATAGCCGTTGTTCATTTTCTCAACAAAGGAGGTTGAAATGAGCACTTCTCTATCCCATGGTGGCGGAGGCGCCCTCTCTACCCTCTTTCGCGGGCGGCGCTTGAACCGCGGCGCTGCCTGGGGCATCATGATCATCGGCGCATTGCTGGCCTTCGAAATCTTCAATTTCAGCACCACCGAATTTGCCCTCAGCGACGTGCTTGGTGACCTGAAATTTGCCGGTTTTCGCTGGGCTACCATTCTGTCCATTGCTTTTTGTGGTATTGACTTTGCCGGCATTGCACGCATCTTCACTCCTGAACAGGGCCGTGACGAACCAACCGAGGTCTGGTATTTGTTTGGCGCCTGGCTATTGGCGGCAGCGATGAACGCCACCCTCACCTGGTGGGGCGTTTCCATTGCTATCCTCAACCACAGCAGCATGGGCGCTGGCGCAGTGGTCAGCAATGCCACCCTGACCAAAGCCGTGCCAGTTTTTGTTGCCATTATGGTCTGGCTGATTCGCGTGCTGATTATCGGTACCTTCTCGATGGCCGGCGACCGCCTGTTCAGTCAGGCCGATCGCCCTCGCAGCGTGGCGCGCCCGGCGCACCAACCTCAGCCTAACACGGCTACCGCCTCCCTGCGGCCGGCTTCCAGTTTGCCGCGCCCAATTGGCGCTTACCGGCCGGCGCCGAAACCGGCTGCGCAAAGCAACTTTGCGTCTCGAGCAGAACCCACCTATCACAACCTGTCCTTTAGCGGACGAGGCGTCAACGAACATTACGAATAGAACCCGCTCCATCCATCCCGTCATTCGAGCCGGGATTCTCCCCACGCAAGGAAAAGACCATGCCCCGCGCTCGCCCCTACTCTCCTTACCGGCAGACAGCCGCCTCCGAACCAGGAAGCGGCTGTTTGTCTGGTTTTCTTCTACCGCCGCTGGCTGTGTTGTGCTTCGGTTTGCTGTTCTCGCTTCTAGTGGCAAGAGCGAATCCTTCGCTTCAAGTAAGCGTCCCTTTACAATGGACCCCACCCGCTGGGACGACCGCTGAACTTTCCCCCCTATTCAGACCAGAAGTGCGCGCCTGGAGCGATTCCATCGCTCGTTGGGCAACCGCATCTGGCCTGGACCCGAACCTGGTCGCCGTTGTTATGCAAATCGAATCCTGCGGCGACCCCCGCGCGCTTTCGCGCTCTGGCGCAATGGGACTTTTCCAGGTCATGCCATTTCACTTCCACGTTAGCGACGATCCTTACGACCCCGACACCAACGCCCTGCGCGGCCTGACGTACCTCAAGCGCGCGCTGGAGGCGGCCAATGGCGACCCGCGCCTGGCGCTGGCCGGCTACAATGGCGGTATAGGCGTCATCCATCGCGCCGAATGGCTGTGGCCTGCACAAACCGCCCGATACGTTCAGTTTGGCGCGCCCATCTACGAGGATGCGCGCCGCGGTGCTACAGCAAGCCCTATGCTGGAGGCGTGGTATCATCGCTACGGCGCCAACCTATGCCAGCAAGCCGCACAAAGATTAGGGATAACCCAATAAGCGCCTCATTCGCTGAATATCGGTATAAATCTGCTCTACCAGCGCCTGGATGGGCGGCGCACAGATGGCTATAACGCGGCTGCGCTGCAAACTTCAGTTTGCGCTTTGCCCAGCAACAAACTCAAGCGCCGTGCAGAATCTTTGCGGGTGTGATAGATTCTCAAGAGTTACGGCATTGCAAAAACCATTAACCGCCGAGAGCGCAGAGCGCGCAGGGTTAAAAATTTGCAAAACCCGCATCAAGAGCGCTTTTTCTTTGCGGAATCGGTAAACAATCTCAGCGTTCTCTGCGCGCTCTGCAGCGCAAATACCTTTTTGCAGTGGAGTCAAGATTTGGGCAATCACCGGTGAACTCGTGGTTGAAATTTCTTTCGATAGCGGCTAGAATTTAATCAGAATTTCCCATGCATCAATCTACCTCCACCTCCTCACCACGTTGGGGTGCAATGACCAAATTGGTCATTGCACTGACTTTTGTCGCTATCCTGGCCGGCGTGTTGATACGCTTCCAATCCATCCTTGCGCCGCTGTTGATGGCTTTCATCCTTGCATACCTGTTCTACCCGTTGGCCAGTGCGCTCAACCGCAAATTGCATTTTTCCTGGCGTGTAGCGGTTGGCTCCATCTACATCCTGCTGGTGCTTATTTTGTTAGCAATCGTCACCGTAGGCGGCCTGGGATTGATCCAGCAAATCCAAAGCCTCATCAAACTGGTGGAAAACAGCCTGGTAGAACTGCCGGAACTCGTCGCCAGCCTGGTAGAATGGATCAACCTCCACAGCCCCATCCCGCTAGACCTGAGCGCCCTCGACCTCAATGCCCTCAACACGCAACTCATTTCGATTGTCCAGCCGCTTTTAGGACGCACCGGCCAACTGCTGGGAACCGTGGCCAGCGGCGCCGCGCAAGGCTTTGGCTGGGTGGCCTTCGTCTTACTGGTCTCTTTCTTTGTCCTGTCAGAGAGCGGCGGCCTGCGCGAAGGCATCCTCAAAGTAGACGTGCCGGGCTACAACGACGACATCGCCCGCCTTGGTCGTGAACTTGGCCGCATCTGGAATGCCTTCCTGCGCGGCCAAATCATCCTCTTTTTCATGGCGGTGGTCACTTATGCCGTCCTGCTCAGCGCGCTTGGCGTGCGATATGCGCTGGGGCTGGCGCTGCTGGCCGGCCTGGCGCGTTTCCTGCCCTACATTGGCCCTGCCGTCAATTGGATTGTACTGATTCTGGTCGCCTACTTTCAGGGCTTCAAACTCTTTGGAATGCAGCCGCTGGCCTACACTTTGTTGGTTGTGGCGCTGGCGTTGCTGGTGGATCAAATTTTCGATAACCTCGTCTCTCCACGTTTGATGGCCGATACCCTCAAAGTCCATCCGGCCGGCGTGCTGGTCATGGCGCTGGTCTCTGCCAACCTGCTGGGAATCTTGGGTGTGGTCATCGCCGCGCCCTCCCTGGCGACCTTGCAATTGATCGGGCGTTACATCTTGCGGAAAATGTTCGATCAGGACCCCTGGCCCGAATCAGAGTCCGAGTCAAATGTAGCGCCTTCCCCGCCTGTGCTTGCGCATCTGCGCCGGACCCTCGACCGGCTGCGGCGCAAGAAGCAAAATCCACCCCTCAGCGCGGACCCACCTCCCCTCCGCGCCGACCAAGCCTCGAAAGGAGAAAACCATGACCGACAAGAATAAAGAACCCAAGACCGACACCCTGGCCGAGACCGACAACTACCTGGCCTGGAAAGCCGAAGAACCCGATGGCGAGACCACCTATCACATCGAACTCAACAACGTCACCCTGCACTTCTTTGAAGAAGAATGGGAAGAATTTCTCGACCTGGTCGGCAACCTGTAACAAGTAGTAACGGTAGTAGTAACGACAGTAGTAACGACAGTAGTAACGACAGTAGTAACGACTTCAGTCGTTGCGCTCGAAGGCGATTGAAATCGCTACTATGGTAGTTTATAGTAACATGTAATAACGACTTCAGTCGTTGCTGTAACCTATGAAACGAAACGACACCATCACAGACGTTGCGGGCATCGAAGTCGGCCATGCGCAAAATGAGGAGGCCCTCACTGGCTGCACAGTGATATTATGCCGTAAAGGGGCAGTAGGGGGTGTGGATGTGCGCGGCGGCGCGCCCGGCACGCGCGAGACCGACTTGCTAAACCCGCTCAACCTGGTGGAAAAAGTCCATGCTGTGTTATTGGCGGGCGGCTCGGCCTTTGGTTTGGACGCAGCAAGCGGCGTGATGCGCTACCTCGAGGAGCAGGGCATCGGCTTCGACACGGGCCTGGGCAAGGTGCCTATCGTCCCGGCTGCCATCTTGTTCGATTTGGGCCTCGGCAGTTCTCAGGTGCGGCCCGATGGGGAGATGGGCTACCGCGCGGCCGCTTCGGCCTCCCCCTCCCCGCCCGCGCAGGGCAACGTCGGCGCCGGCGCGGGCGCCTCCGTCGGCAAAATTTTTGGGATGAAGAGCGCCATGAAGGCCGGCATTGGCAGCGCCAGCGTCCGCGCTGGTGGGTTGGTGGTTGGCGCGCTGGTGGCGGTCAACGCCTTTGGCGACGTGATAGACCCCTCCAGCGGGCAAATCATCGCCGGCGCGCGCTCCACCCATCTTGGCCCGCTCGAACTCGGCGCGCCGGGCTATTTTGCCGATACGCTTTCAGTCATGAAGACCTTCATAGGCCGCACCGTCTTGCATTTTGCCGCGCGCGCCAACACGGTCATTGGCGTAGTTGCGACCAATGCCAGACTGACCAAAGCGCAGGCTAACAAAGTGGCACAAATGGCGCACGACGGCCTGGCGCGGACGGTGCGCCCAGCCCACACCATGCTGGACGGCGACACCATTTTCACCCTGGCAACCGGTCAGAAGCCAGCCGACCCGTCCACTGTGGGCGCTCTGGCGGCTGAAGCCATGGCGCAGGCCATCTTGCGCGCCGTACAGACGGCGACTTCGGCCGGTGGTTTGCCCGGCTTGGGATAAGTCTGCATCACGGTCTGCTTCGCACCGTGTAGATCAAACCGCGCTCACTGGCATAGACCAATTCGAGGTCGGCGACCTCGGCCAGCCATTCGGGCGGCGCCACATGTTTGAACTCGTTTGGCAGGAACCATAATATATACCCTTCCTGCTCGCCCGGCCAGCCTGCAAATTGGGCGCGGAATTCCTCCAGCGTCAATCCGGCCAAACGGGGCATGAGTGGCGTCGTCCTACGGGTATAAAACCACATCCCATCTGCATAGTTGCTGTAGAAAGTAGCCTGCGGGTGCGTCCGCGCCAGGGCCTGGATTTCGGCAATGGCCGGATTCTCCCGAAAAAAGCGGTTGTTATAGTAATTGTAGGGACTGGCCTCCCCTTCCGCCAGACAATTGGAAAGATACTTGTACAGGCTGAAAGTAGGATAAGCCAGAAACCAGACCGCAAACAAGAGCGCTACCAGCAAGCGGGCCTTGCCCGCCTCCAACCGCAGACGAGGCAGAATTACGTCGTCCAGCGTCACGAACAACAGCACAATGACCGGCGCCAGCAAGCCGACATAATAGCGGTCTGAATACAAATCGCGGTGATCGCCGCTGACGATGGTGAAAACCATCCCTGCCAGCGAAAGCGGCAAAAACAAGATTGTAGCGAATGTTTCTGGCCGGCTCACGTCTTGCCGCCAGGCCGTCCAATCTTCTTTTCTGGCTATCAAGAACAATGCCAGCAACATCACGCTCAACGCAATCGTTGGATGGAATAAAAAGAATTCCAGGCGGGGGTGATACGGCAGGAACCAATGCAGTATCTTGGTCAGCGAATACTCGAAGTTCATCCAAACATCGAGCAGGGGCGAATCATTGCCCCAAAAAGTCTGATACTGCAAAATATTATGAAAGTACACCCATGCGCCCACCGGTAAAATCGAACAACCCATCCAGACCCAATCGCGCAGCAGCAGGCGCCAATCTCGCCAGCGCGCCGCCAGCACAACGATACCGCCCATTGCCAGCAAACTGGCCCCCAGCCAGCGTTGCAGCATAGCCAGCGCCGCACACACCGTCATAACGACCAGCGCCTTTCCCGACCGGTCTTGCAAATAACGGATGGCCGTAAGGAGGAAAATCAGCGAAAAGGTAATATACAACGGATCTGAAGCCACATTAGCATGAATGCGCAGCGCCGGCTCCGATCCCAGGATGAACGCACTCCCCAAAAAGGCATATACAGGCCGCTCGCGGAAGGCTGCATACACCAGCGCCCCGCCCAAGAAGGTGTTCACTGCCAGCAGGCACAGGTTCACGACCCAACCGACCACGAACACGTCCCACCCGCCCAGCCGGCTGAGTCCTGCTAGCAGCAACGGGTAGAGCGGCGGCCAGTAAATGAACGGGTTGCCAGAATGATCGAAAAAGCCGCGCCCGGCCAGCAGGCTTTCGGCTGTGGACATACTCTTGGCTGCATCTGCCGAAACCCCCGCGCCATATCGCCAGGTGGCTGTTAGCGCCAGGCCGACCGCCGCCAGGGAGAACAATGCCAAAAGGAACCAAAATGACTTGAAAACGCGCATGAAGCGAATTCTATCATACCGGCGATTCTTCTTTATAATTGGGACATGATGACCGTCCCCAATTACCTGACCCTTTCTCAAGCCTTACCCCTGCTGCGCGCGGGCGACCTCACGCCTCAAACCTTGACCGCGGCTTGCTACCGTCAAATCGAGCGATTCGACCGCCTCATCAACGCCTTCATCACCGTCATCCCCGCCTCTGATTTTGAACTCAGCCGGCTGCAAGGCGCGCTGGCGGGCATTCCTCTGGCCGTCAAAGACTTGTATGATACACAAGGCGTGCGCACAACCGCCGGTTCGCTGTTTTTTGCCGAAAACATCCCGTCTCAAGATGCAGTCGTCATCCAAAAAATGAAAGAGGCCGGCGCTGTGTTGCTTGGCAAGACCAACACTCATGAAATCGCGCTAGGAGTGACCACCGTCAACCCGCATTATGGCGCCTGCCGCAACCCTTGGGACACAAGGCGCATCACCGGCGGCTCTTCGGGCGGATCGGCGGCAGCGGTTTCTGCCGGTATGTGCCTGGCTGCGCTGGGAACCGACACGGGCGGCTCTATCCGCATTCCGGCCTCCCTGTGCGGCGTGGTTGGCCTCAAACCTACCTATGGGCGCGTCAGTCTACGCGGTATCTTCCCGCTTTCGTGGAATTTGGATCATGCCGGGCCGCTGACGCGTTGCGTGCGGGATGCCGCTCTTCTGCTCCAGGTCATGGCTGGCTATGACCAGCATGACCCGGCCAGCGCTGATATGCCGGTAGACGACTATCTGGCGCGCCTCGATGCCGGTGTGCAGGGCTGGCGCATTGCTCTGGCGGTGGGCGAGTATATCGAAGAAGCCAGCGACCCGCAGGTGCTGGCGGCTGTGCGCCAGGCGGCGCAGGTCTTGGCAGGGTTGGGAGCAAAGTTGGAGGAAGTCGAAGTCGAATGGCTGCGAGCGGCGGCGCTGGCTAACGGGCAGATGACCCAGGCTGATGGCGCAGCCGTTCATCGTGAACGATTGGCAAGCCAGCCAGAACGCTTTGGCGCCGATGTGCGTCAGCGGCTGGAGACGGGGCGGGCACTCTCCTCCACAGAGTATAGCCTGGCGCGGCGTACGCAGGCCGAAGTCCGAAGAAGAGGCGAGCAATTTTTCCGCCAGTACGACGCTTTGCTGCTGCCCACGACGCCCATCGCTGCGCCATTGATAGAGGGCGAAGACGCCATCGAACGCGCCCGCCTGCTGACTCGCTTCACCGCTCCTTTCAACTTGAGCGGTCTGCCGGCTTTGTCGCTTCCATGTGGATTTACCGAGGAAAGGCTGCCGATTGGCCTACAAATTGTCTCAGGTCCCTGGCAGGAAGCTAAAGCGCTCCAGATTGGGCAGGCTTACGAGCAGGCCAGCCGATGGCATGAGGATAAGCCGCCTCTGTCATAGCGCGACTGTGCTGCAACCAACCGTAGGACAGGTCTCCGACCTGTCCTACGACATTTGCGCATTCAATACAAATGTTGCACGGGAATACTATAAAATCGCTAATACGCTCAAAACATTCCCCCAGCCGATGTATCGAGAGGCTGTCAAACAAAAAAACCGCGTCTCGTGCAAGGCGCGGTTTCAATGGGAATGAAGCGCAAAATCACTCGTCTTTCTTGCTTTCTGTGGCGGCAGGCTTGCTCTCGCTGCTCTCGCTTTTGCTGGACGAGGAGGTCATTCCAGAAGGCGACCTGTGATCGGTAGCGTAAAAGCCGGAACCTTTGAACACAATGCCTACTGGACCGATGACCTTGCGCAGGCTGTTTTTGTTGCATTCCGGGCAGCGCTTGAGCGGCGAATCGCTAAAGGATTGGTGACGCTCGAACTGAACACCACAGGATTCACAGCGATAAGAATAAACGGGCATAGCAACCTCCTTACCTTTCAAAAGCGCCCGCATTATAGTCTCAATATCTCGATGTTGCAAGAGGTCAAAGCGTCCATGTTATAATTTTCTAACAAAGGGTAACTGCCTACCCTCACCCTAACCCTCTTCCAGGTCTCGACAAGCTCGACCACCAAAGGGAGAGGGGGCGGGGGCGATGCTTTGAGCATGTCGAAGGGTGAGGGAGGTAGGTAGTTACAACAAAGGAGGCTTGCTTTTGCTATGGTAAACATACAAATTGTGTATTGCGCTGTATGACATTATACCGACCGGGCCGTGAGCCTGGCGCATGATCTTCTAAAGCAATTCGAGGACCAAATTGAAAGCGTGACCTTGATTCCCTCGGACGGAGGCCGGTTCGAGGTGAGCGTGAACGGTCAGTTGGTCTACTCCAAACTCCAGACTCATCGTCACGCCGAGCCTGGCGAGGTGATTGACCTGGTCAAATCTCTTATTCAATGAGGCAATTGATGAAAAAAGGACGTGTATTCTCCGGCGCCCGTCCAACGGGGCGGCAGCATTTGGGCAACTATCTTGGCGCCATTCAGAACTATGTTGCCTTGCAAGATGAGTACGAGTGCGTGTATTGCATCGTGGACATACACGCCCTCACGACCGTAGAAACTACCGCCGACCTCAAGCAGAATACCTATGAAATGGCGCTTGACTGGCTGGCAGCCGGCATCCGGCCAGACGAAACCATCATGTTTGTGCAATCGCATGTGCCGCAAGTGATGGAATTACACACGCTGCTTTCTATGGTGACGCCGCTGGGTAAATTGACCGACCTGCCGACTTTCAAGGAAAAGATTCGCCAAAATCCCAACAATGTGAACTATGGGCTGGTAGGATATCCGGTTTTGATGGCAGCCGATATTGTGCTGTATAAAAGCGACCTCGTTCCTGTAGGCGTGGACCAGGCGCCGCACATCGAGTTTACCCGTGAAACGGTACGCTCTTTCAACTATCGCTACAATACGAATGTGTTGATCGAGCCGCAAGCCAAGCATACTGAGATTCCCAAAGTCATTGGGCTGGACGGCAAAGAAAAGATGAGCAAGAGCCTGGATAATCACATCGAACTGGCTGCTACGCCCGAAGAGACGCAGAAGCGTGTGATGCAAATGGTGACCGACCCGCAACGTTTGCGCCGTGACGACCCTGGCAACCCGGAGGTATGTAACGTTTTCTCCATGCACAAAATCTTCTCGCCAAAAGAAGAAGTTGAGATGATCAATGTGGAATGCCGTAAAGCGGGAATCGGTTGTGTGGATTGCAAGAAGCGCTTTGCAGCCAATTTGAACGCGCATCTGGCGCCTTTCCGCGTCAAACGGGCCGAAATTGGTCGGAAACCAGAACAAGTGTGGGATACCCTGCATGACGGCGCCCGGCGCGCCAGTGTCATTGCCCAGAAGACGATGGCGGAAGTACGACAAGCAATTGGGCTGCCGGAATGAGCGTGAGACGTAAGGCGTGAGACGTAAGGCGTAAGGCGTAAGACGTGATGCGTTATGCGGGTTTTATTGCAGCGGGTCAGTGCAGGTAAGGTGACGGTAGAGGGCCGGACCATTGCCCAGATCGGCAAGGGCCTGGTCATCTTGCTGGGCATCGGTCAAGAGGATGGGGAAGAACAAGCCGCCTTCCTGGCCGAGAAGATTGCTCACTTGCGTATCTTTGAGGATGAAGAGGGTAAGACCAACCTGTCTGTTTTGGACGTGGGCGGGGAAGCGATTGTTGTCTCTCAGTTCACGCTGTATGCCGATACGCGCAAGGGACGCCGCCCGTCTTTTACCGACGCAGCCTTGCCCGCACATGCCGCGCCGCTGGTGGAGCATTTTGTCGCGCTATTGCGCGCGCAGGGCGTTCCTACGCAATGCGGGCAGTTTGGCGCGCACATGCTGGTCGAAATCCACAACGATGGTCCGGTGACCATCTGGCTGGAAAAATAGTGGCGTCTTTTGATGAGAGGAAACGAGGATGAAAGAAGAAGTCTTCTGGCTCGATACTGTCGAAATGCCGTCTGGTCATGAGCAGACTCCTTTGCCCGAAAAAGTGGACGTGGCCATTATTGGCGGCGGCTATACCGGGTTGACCGCAGCCTGGACGCTGGCAAAGCGCGGCGCGCAGGCGGCGGTGTTGGAGGCCGAAAGTATCGGCTGGGGCGCTAGTTCGCGCAACGGCGGCATGGTGCTGACCGGCCTCAAGATTCCCTTGCAAACCGCTATCAAACGCTACGGGCGCGAGATGGCGCGCCGCCTGTTCCAATGCTCGCTGGATACGATTGACCTGGTGGAACAAGTGGTGCGGGAAGAGAATATCCAATGCGGCTTTGCCCGCACCGGTCATTTGCTGGCGGCCAATAAACCGAAGCATTATGACGCCCTGGCTGCCGAAGTGGACTTCATGGCAAAGGAATTCGACCACGCCGTGCGTTTGGTGCCTCGCCATGAGCAGCGCAGTGAAATTGGCAGCGACCTGTACTATGGCGCTTTGGTAGATGAAGCCAGCGCCGGGCTGAACCCGGCTCGCTACGTGGCTGGACTGGCGAGGGCAGCGGAAAGGGCCGGGGCCACGCTCCACGCTCGGGCGCGAGTCCACAGGCTGAAGCGTAGGGAGAGGCGGTTCTACGTCGAAACCGAACGCGGCGCGCTCACAGCGGAGCATGTCCTGGTGGCTACCAACGGTTATACGTCTAGCGTCACGCCGCAACTGCGGCGCAGGATCATTCCGCTGGGTTCTTATATCATTGCCACCGAGCCCTTGTCGGACGAACTGGCGCGCGAACTCAGCCCTCGTAACCGCATGATCTTCGATTTCAAGCATTTCATCAATTATTTTCGTCTGTCGGAGGACAACCGTATGGTTTTTGGCGGGCGGGCGGCTTTCTTTCCCGAAACTGGACAGACTGTGCGCCAGAGCGCAGAGATTTTGCGTAAACAAATGGTGCAGGTGTATCCGCAATTGCGTGATGCAAAGGTGGAGTATGTCTGGGGCGGGACGTTGGCTTTTCCTTTCGATTTGATGCCCCATGCCGGCGAGATGGACGGGATGTACTACGCGCTGGGCTATGCCGGACATGGGGTTGCCATGGCCACTTGGCTGGGCAAGACGGTGGCCGAAGCCATGCTGGATGGAACCATCAAGGAACACTTGTTTTCTGGCTTTCCGTTTCCTGGCGCGCCATTGGGACTTTATCGGGATAAAGCCTGGTTCCTGCCGCTGGTGGGCGCCTGGCACAGGTTCCTGGATGTAATCGAATAGTAGTAGATTTGCCGTAATGCACCCCCGGCCTGCCTGTGCCGCTTACGCTACTTGTGCCATTTCTCGCGGATTTTTTAGATTTTTCGTAACTGCCTACCCTCGCGCCTATTTTGATGCTGAGAACAGGCAACGATCGTTTGAGTAACGCCAGGCTTTGCCTGGTACCGACCAAAAGTCGGCGCTACGCTGCTATCACGGCCCAATAGAACGAGGCGCTAGACAGTTACGACTACTTCAGTTTGTAAGAGCAAAGCAAAGCGCTCGCTACGGCTGAGGAGGGGTAAAACGGCTAAACCGAGCGTCAATTTCTGGGCGTAACGGCTTGCGCTTCACCTGCGGGCGGCGGGGTTGGATTCAGCCTCTATAACGGAACCAGCCTCCAGCGCAGAATCAACCCAATTTAGCGGCAGAATCCCACCCGTCAGAGTGCAAGCGCTTGTTAGCCCGCTTTTGGTTTTCTATTTACCCGTGCCAACTGAAAAGCCATCTGATTCGGTAACAATTAGTGTTCCTTTTACTTTGGGCCACAGTTCGGGATTTTTTGGTACACAAATTTCGCCTGGAATAATTTCGGTGGCAGTATATTTGCCTTTGCAGATATTCAAACCAACAAAGCTATTGCCAACATTGACAATCAGCTTAATGTTCTCGCCATTCCTGAGCCGTTCTAACAATTCACCCGCCTGACCCACATTCTGACAATCAGGCGAACCAGGCGTGTAACCTGTCCACAGATAAGAGCCGTCAGGTTGTAATGTCCAATCTCGAGCCCAATTACAAGTTGGGATATAACCCGTTATTATTGTGGGTGTAGTTGCGTTGTTCTGCCGTGTAGTTTGTTGAGTCGTAGCGGTGACAACAATGGCAGAACTTTGGGGAGATTGACTCGTAACAGGAACATTGTTGGTATCAGTAACACCAGGTTGGACAGAAAGTGGCAAGATGTAGAGACCAACACCAGATGCTAATGAAATATTCCAATGATTGCGGCCAAGCCTTTATTTGATGTTTCTATCTCTACCGCGCCACCTGTCTTTTTGAGGAAAGGCAAGAGCAAAAAGATGAGACCACCAATAACCAAGATTGATGGCAGAGGTGTATCTCGTAATGTCTTGAGTATTTCAACCATAAAAAACCACCGTTGATTCGTGGAAGATGTGGGCTAACGG
>JBBITF010000039.1:0-25256 GCA_037440925.1 Chloroflexota bacterium | reverse complement strand
TCAGACTTGTCCTGCACTGGTTTCACTTTGTAGGACAAGTCATAGACTTGTCCTACACTGGTTTCACTTTCCCGTCGGCGGGTTCAGCACAACTTGATCGCCCTCGTGCAGAGCCCCGGCCGCCAATTCGCTGTATGTATCGGAACTGACACCCAATCGGACGGGGATCGCCTCCAGCGAGCCGCCTTCCCGCAGCACATACACCACCCGCTGCCCCTCCGCCATGCGGATGGCGCGGTTTGGGACCAGCAGCACTCCCTGTACCTCCAGCACCTGGATGACCGCCTCGGCGCTCATGCCCGGCCTGACCTGCCCATCTGCATCTGTGACCTCGACCGTGGCCCGGAAATGCACGCCTCCCGCCGCCCCCTGGCCTGTATCCTCCCTGCGCGGGGCGCCTGCGACTTCGACCACCACGCCCCGATAAATTTGCCCCTGGGTCGCCTCGAATTGGACGGTTGCCTCCTGCCCGACCGCAATGCGGTTGATATCCACTTCCGACACATCCAAATCAATGAATACACTGGAAAGGTCGTGCAACTGGAAAGCCGCCTGGCCAGGCGAAACCCGGTCGCCGGGCTGGGGCAGCGCTTCTGTAAGCACGCCGTCGAAGGGCGCAACGATGCGGGCCTGCGCCAGCACAGCCTGCGCCGCCAGGATGCGCGCCTCGGCAGCCGCCACCTCTTGCGGGTTTGGCCCGTCCTTCAGGCGCTCGTAAGCGCGTTGCGCGTCTTCCAGTTCGGCTTTTCGCAGCGCCACGTCCTGATCCGCTTCGGCCTTCTGCTCCTCGCTTGGCATATAGCGGACATGGCTGAAGCCGCGCACTTTGACCTTGCCATCCGGCCTTTGGATGAAGTTCAGCAGGTCGTAGCGCACCTCATGATTGAGCGCCTCGCGGTATTCGACCGCTTCCTCATAGGCCTCCTGCGCCTCGCGCAGAGCAATGGCGGCTTCGGCTTTTTCGGTTCCGGCCGAACCCAGCAGGTCGTCCAGCGCCTGCTGCGCCGTGGCCAGGTTCGCCTCGGCCAATACCACACTCTGCGGCAGGGAATTGCGCGTCAACACGGCCAGCGTCTCCCCGCCTTCGACCCTCTCCCCCGCTTGCGCATAGACCGTTTCCACGACGCCGCTCGTTTCCCATGCTAAACTGGCAGATTGACGCGCGCGCGCCGTCCCGCTGGCGCTCACGGTCAGCGTCAGATCCCCGCGCTGGATGGGTTCGGTCTGGTAACCGCTTTGGGCGTTTACGCCGGGCAGCGCGAAGACCAGCGCCGCCGCCAGCAAAGCGCCCACCCCCACGAATGAGAGGATTTTCTTGTTTTTGGTGATAGATTGGATACGATCCATTTGCTACTTCCTTGTTCGAGCCTGCGGCAAGGATAGCAAGCAAATGTGCAGAAATTGTGCAGAAGGTGAGGGGAACTTTGGAGAATCAAAAAAATCCCCGGCAAATTCACTTTGCCGGGGATCGTCTTCGTCCTTGAGCCTACTTTTCCATGCCTGGCTTCCACACCTCCCAAACCTTGCCCACCAAGGCCGGGCCCGGCTGGAGGGTTGGCTGCCCCGGTTCCCAACCGGCGGGTGTAGCCTCTTTGCCCTGCGTCTTGCGCACGTGCTGGAAGGCCTGAATCTGGCGCACGGTTTCGCTGAACTTGCGTCCTACCGGCGGAGTCAAAACTTCCATGGCCTGGATTACGCCGTCCGGGTCAATGATGAAGCGCCCGCGCAACTCGATGCCCTGGTTCTCGTCCCACACGCCGTAGGCGCGCCCCACGTTCCCGGCCTGGTCAGAGGCCATGTGGAAAGGCACGCCGCCTTCCACCATCTTGCTCAATTCATAGTCGTTCCACATTTTGTGTACGAAATGGCTGTCTACGCTCACAGAGATGACTTCCACCCCTAAATCTTGCAGCACCTGGTATTTATCGGCGACCGCCGACACTTCCGTCGCTCAGACAAAGGTGAAGTCACCCGGATAGAAGCACAGTAACACCCACTTCCCCGCAAAATCGGACAGTTTCACATTCGTAAAGCCGCCCCGGTAATAGGCCGGAGCCGAGAAATCAGGGGCTTTTTGCCCAACGCGTGCAGTCATAGTCATCTCCTTTCTTTCGTTGATTGGTTCGGATGGTTTCTGGTCGCTCGGCGCAGTCCCGGTCACCGAACCGGTCACGCGCGCGCATCCTTGGGGTTGGTCAGCCATTGCGCCTCCTTTCTGGTTGCTGTGGATGACGACCAATTTTATTATAACAAAATGTGAGATAAAAAGGACAGGCTTTGGGCTATTCGTTTTCCCAGGGTGGACGCCCCGCCCCCGCTTCTTTCATGGACCTGGAAACGGCTTCCGTTAAATCGGGCAGAATCTCGGCCGCAGCCGCCAGCAGGCCGAAACAGCCCGCAATCATCATATCGCCAAAGGGAGCGGCGAAATATGGGCGCAGCGCTCCCCTCTCCCTTTGGTGGGGGTGAGGGCCGCCTCCCCTCTCCCCTGGGCTGCCTCCCCTCTCCCGCTGGGAGAGGGGCTGGGGGTGAGGGCCGGCGGGGAGAGCAAACATGCTCCTCCTCGGTCCTGTCACCACCACATCGAAATCCTCATGTCCAAACTCGAATCTCTCCTCCGAAACCATCAGCGCGCCATGCCCCATATCGTTGAAGACATCCTCGTGTTTCAATGTGCCATCGGCCAACTTACAAATCAGGCCTTCCAGTTTTGGCAGGTCAATCTCGCCGGTGTGATGCTCGAACAGTCCCTCGATGCCGCTCTCGCCCAGCCGGAAGGCCAGCGTGTGGAAGTTGCCCACGTTGCAGACGATCTTCCGCTTGCGTATAGCCACATTGGGATCGAAGGTTGCGCCCAGCACCGCCGCCGGGGCCGTGTCCATCACCACCAGCGGGCAGGGCAGGTCGCCCGCCGACTGGGCCACGGCCTGCAAGCGCGTCATGCTGGGCGGGATGTCTTCTGCGCGAAAGGCAAAAGCGGCCAGGGAGTTGCGCGCGCGGATGCGCTCATCCAGGTAATCGAAGCGAAACTGGCGGTCGGAGATGCCCGGCGGCGCGTTCCCATGATCGAAGACGGCCACCGCAACAGCCGCTAAATCGGACAGGTGAACGCCGAGGCGGGAAAATGCTTCATGAATGGCTGGCAGGTCCAGGTCGCGGAATTGGATGCGCTGGACCGAGTCCGGCAGGGCGGCGGCTTCGTCGTCCGAGAGGATTTCGACGCCCTGCGCCCGCACCTTGTCCAGTTCGTCGTCCAGCGTTTTGGCGGCCGAGGCTGTGGCGTAAGTGGGCAAGCCGGCTCGCAGATGTTCCTGCACTGCCCAGGCGGAGGGCCCGCCGCCCATCATCACGCCGCTCAGCAGGATGGGAGCGCGCGCTCTGGTGGCTGCCTTCACCTGCCGATGAACGTTCATGGTGGGCGAGGGGACCACCATTTTGAAGCCGTTTTCGATATGCAGGCGAGAATCGTACAGAAAAATATCCTGGGTGCCGGTGCCGATGTCTATGGTCAAGATTTTCATGGGGCGGTTATAACACAATTTCCAGCCAGGCAATTCCAAGCAGCAGTGTGACAAGAGTAATGGCGACGCCGGCTTTGAGGTACTCCCCAAAGGAAATATGGACGCCGCGTTGTTGGGCCAGTTCGGCTACAATCAAGTTAGCAACCGAGCCAAGCAAGGTAAAGTTGCCGGCAAAGGTGGTAGAAAGGGCCAGGGTGAGCCAGGCTTGCTGCGGGTTGTGAAAGCCGGGAATGAGTGGACGAAAGAGAAGGACGGCCGGCACGTTAGAGACCAGGTTGCTCAGGATGGCCGCTATGATGCTCAAGGCGGCTATGCCCTGGTTGGCAATTGGGCGCGCTGCGCGAAAGAGCGCCTCGCTCAGGCTGTTGTTTTGAAGGGCGCTGGTCACCACGAACAGACCGGAAAAGAAGACCAGCAGCGACCCGTCTAATTCGGCAAACACCCGTCGGGGTTTCAGGCGGCGCGTTATGAGCAGGAAGGAGGCCGCCCCCAGCGCCGCCAGAGGAATGGGCGCACCGGCAAAAAAGGCAACCAGCATCAACAAGATCGCCAAGGTGGATTTTTTCAGCAGGGGCGGATAAACGCGCAAGGTCACTTCTGCTTTGCGAGCCAGGGGTTGTCGGTCGAATTCATGCGGATAGAGTTTGAGAAGGAATAGCCAGGCTGTCAGCAGCCCTGCCAGCGAGACCGGTAGCAAGTAAGCAGTGAAGGTGATAAAAGGTATGCCAGAGGCAATGCCGATGATCATGTTTTGCGGGTTGCCGGTGATGGTGGCCGCCGAGCCAATGTTGGCGGCGGTCACCAGGCCAATCAAATAAGGGATGGGATTGCGTTTCAGGCTGGTCGTAATTTCTAGCACCAGCGGGGTAAACATCAACACAATGGTGTCATTGAGCAAGATGGCAGAGAGCAAACCTGAGGCAGCGATGACCAATAAGAGCAATTGTTTCGGTGTGCGCGCCCAGCCCGCTACGCGCTGAACGGCAATTTGGAAAAATCCAGACAGGCGCAGGTTGACGTTGATCACCATCATCGCAAAAAGCAGCACGATAGTATTCAAATCAACAGCGGTATACGCCTCTTCCAGTGAAATTGCACCCATGGCCATCAGGAGGGTTGCGCCGACCAGGGCAATTGTGGCGCGGTTCATCCTGAGCCAGGGGTAGCGCCCTACGGCAACGCCAATCAAGGTGACAGTAATGACAATCAGGGTGAGCGTGTTCGAGAGGAGTGAATCGTGGATCATTGTATATACCAGAAAAATCACCCGAACAGTGCGTCCGGGTGATAGAAGTGCCAGGCGCGGCGAGGCGATGAGTCAAACTCCCAGCCACTCGCGGATGAAGTAGCCGATGATGAACGAGAAGGTGGCTACTCCCAGGCTGAGGCCGGCCATTTCGGTGAAGCGTTCTTTGAATGGTTCGTCTTTGGCGACCGAGATGTAGTAGTTGAAAACTGCAATAATCAGCACGGCAGTGGTCAGGGTGATGCCGAGGGCGATGAATTCGTTGGGGATGAGCAGGTAGGGCAGCGTCAGCAGAGTGACGGTGATGACGTAGGCGATGCCGGTATAGATGGCGGCGCGCACCGGGTGCTTTTGCGTGTCTTCGGAGCGGGTGGAGAGATATTCGGAGGCGGCCATCGAGAGCGAAGCGGCGATGCCGGTGATCAGGCCAGAGAGGGCGATGAGTTTTACGTCGCGCAGCGCCAGGGTGAGGCCGGCCAGTGCGCCGGTCAGTTCCACCAGGGCGTCATTCAGGCCCAGCACCACCGAACCGGCGTAGCGCAGGCGTTCCTCGTCCAGCATGGCAAGCAGTTTTTGTTCGTGAATTTCTTCGTCGTGTAGCCATTTCTCGATGTCGGGTATCTTTCCCTCGAGTTGCGCATAATTGCTTTGGGCCTTTTCCTCCCCACGTTCCATGAGTTTGATGCCAAACGTGAAGCCAAACAACTTGCCGATGAGGGTGTATTTGAAGATGTCCCAGCGGTTGGGCTTGATCTCTTGCTGGGTATATTTTTGCCATCCTTTGGCGTGACGCAATTCATCGTCCGCGATCTGTTCCAGGATTGCCCGGTTGTCCGGGGCCTTGATGCTTTTTGCCAGGTTTTTGTAGATGTGGTGTTCGGTGATCTCGATGCGCTGGTAGGTTTCGAGGATGTGTCCGATGGATTCTTCTTGGGGCATAACTTTCTCCTAAAATGAGTTGCTATACTATACTTGGGTAACTATTCAGGCGTCTGCCAGGGCGAGCAAAATGACTGCGTTGCTGGCCTGGAAAGTACCCAGAATGGGTATTGCCAAATCCAGACCGAACTGGGTACGTTGTAAACCGTTGGATTGGGCAATCCAATGGAGCAATAAGTTGCTAATACTTTGAAGATACTGATGGTGTCTATTGTAAACGATTTTACGGTGCAGAAAACGGGCTAATCTTGCAAGTTACACACATATCTTGTAAAATGGTCATCGAAATTGACATCCAAAATGAATGACCTTAACATCAACACCGACCTGGCGCGCAAGATTCTGGTTGAGTTCATTCATAGCGAGATCACCCGAGCCGGGTTTACGCGCGCGGTCATCGGGCTTTCCGGCGGCATCGACTCGGCGCTTTCCTGTGCGCTGGCGGCCGAAGCGCTGGGTCCGCAAAACGTGCTGGCTGTGCGCATGCCCTATCGCACCTCTGCGCCTGATTCGCTCGAACACGCTCGAATGATTATTGAGCAATTCGGGGTGCAAAGCGAGACGGTGGACATTACCGAAATGGTCGAGCCGCTCATCCGCCGCGATCCCGATATGTCCAATACGCGCAAGGGCAACCTTATGGCGCGAGCGCGCATGATTGTGCTGTACGACCAATCGGAAGCCTTCCAAGGGTTGGTGGTTGGCACCAGCAATAAAACCGAAATCTTGCTGGGTTATTCTACATTGTGGGGCGATATGGCTTGTGCTATCAACCCAATTGGCGATTTGTACAAGACTCAAGTGCGGCAGTTAGCGCAGGCATTGGGCATCCCTTCGTCTATCCTTTCCAAGCCACCTTCTGCCGACCTGTGGGCCGGCCAAACCGACGAGGGCGAATTGGGCTTCACCTATGCCGAAGTGGATAGACTGCTGTACTTGCTGGTGGATCAGCGTTATCTGCCGGCGGAATGTGTGCAAGCCGGTTTCGACGCCGCTTTTGTGGACAAGGTAATCTCGCGCGTGCGTCGCTTCCAATTCAAGCGCATGATGCCGCCCATTGCCAAGGTCAGCAACCGCACCGTTGGCTATGATTTTCTCTACCTGCGTGATTGGGGAACTTGATTACTCCTCGATAAACTGAACGCTGACAATTACGATGCGCCTTCCTCCTGCTCTCAAACATCGCCGTTTCTTTTTTCTGTGGCTGGGATTGTTGATTTCGATTTCCGGTACCCAGATGCAAATCTGGGCCTTGTTTTGGCATGTGCGCGAATTGACCGAGCAACCGGTGGCTTTGGGAGGCATTGGCGCGGCGCGCATTTTGCCCATCATCGTGTTTTCTTTGATCGCCGGCGTGATGGCGGATTTGTATGACAGACGCGCCATCCTTTTCGTCACGCAGACGGCGGCTGCGCTTCTGGCCCTCACCCTCGGCCTGTTGACTGATTTCGGGTATATCTCGCTTTGGCATATTTACGCCTTGACGGCGCTTCAGGCGGTGGCGGTTGCCTTCGACGTGCCTGCGCGTCAGGCCTTGGTGCCAAACCTGGTCCCGCTAGAGGATTTGCCCAACGCTTTCAGCCTGACCTCCATTGCCTTTGAGACGGGTTCCATTCTTGGCCCGGCGCTGAGCGGGTTGGTTATTGCTTCTGGCGGCTTGGAAGCGGTGTATTACTTCAATGCTGCTTCCTATTTGGCGGTTATTTTTGCCTTGATTTTGCTTGGGAATGTGCCGCAGAAAAAAGGCGTTTTGCATGATAAGCGCATCGGGTTGAGCGCCATCCGCGAGGGCATCCGCTTCATTCTTGCAAAACCGATGATCTTCTCGACCATGCTTTTGGATTTCATTGCTACGTTTTTTGCCTCGGCAAATACCTTGATGCCCATCGTAGCGCGCGACATCCTGAAAGTAGGGGTAGTAGAATACGGTTGGCTCTCGGCAGCAGGTTCGATTGGAGCAGTGATCGCTGCCCTGGCGGTTTCGCAAGTGCGTCAGTTGCGGCGGCAGGGCGCGCTCTTTCTAGGGGCGGTGATCGTTTTTGGGGCGGCCACGGCCCTGTTTGGCCTCAGCAGGCAGTTTGCCCTGGCATGGTTCGCGCTCTCCCTGACCGGCGCGGCAGACGCGGTCAGCACGATTATCCGCAATACCATCCGCCAATTGCAGACTCCCGACGAGATGCGCGGACGCATGACGAGCGTCAACCAGATTTTCTTCCAGGGTGGGCCACAATTGGGCGAGATTGAGGCCGGGTTGGTAGCGCAATTCTTTGGCGCCCCGTTCGCTATTGTCAGCGGCGGCATTGGCTGTATCTTAGGGGTTTTTTGGGTGATCGGCAAATGGCCTCATATCTTACGCTATAATGGCGATGAACCGATGCTTGCGGGGGCAACCGCAGGTTGACGTTTGGCTTACTTTGATGTTAATTTCATGAGAATAAGACTTTTGGGTGTTGACTTTGTTTCCGAATCCCACTATACTTTTAGCAAGGTGAGCCTCTTATGCGAGTTTTTTCCGCCAAGAATCTACCTTGTCAATGCTGAAAGGCACGCGCGTTTGCGTGCCTTTTGTATTTATGAAGAAAAGGAGTTGAAAAATGGACTATGGCATGATTGGCAAGATCGAAAAGGCCAAACGCTATGCAGAAGAGCGGCATCGCTTTCACTTTAAGAAATTTGAATTGGTTTTCAATGGAGATAACAATCCACACTACGTCACATTCGACAACGGCGTTTTCCAGTGCGATTGCGAGTTCTTTCGCTCACATCAGCGCTGTAGCCATACCCTCGCGCTCGAAACTTTACTTAAGGATATGCTCCCTGAGCCAATGGCAGGCTAAAAGCAATGCTGTTTAGATAATGTTTCTGGAGTGCGAAATCTCCCGATTTTGCCCGAAGTTTTGAGACTTCGGAGTCCTTATCTAATCGTATTGCCTTTAAGAGAGTGAATGCCTCAAGGTTTGAGGCCTTCGCATTCCCAGCCTGAACTGTGTTGTCCCCCGTCTGTCGGGGGACAATGTTTTCGGTGATTGACGTTCCACGTCGAAGCGAGTATGATGTAAATATCTCAGGTCGGTCGGGCGATCGCGGCCCTGCGTTGCCGGGGTCGAGGAAAGTCCGCACTCCATAGAGCACGGCGTCGGAGAGTACCCGGGGCGGGGAAACCGCTGAGAAGCGTGAACCTGCCGGAAAGGGCCACAGAAACAGACCGCCTCTCACCCCGCCTCTCTTCTATTTGGGAGAGGAGGGGATGGGCAGGCAAAGGTGAAAAGGTGGTGTAAAAGACCACCGGCGCGCGCAGTAATGCGTGCGGCCAGGTAACCCCCGCCGGGAGCAAGGCCAAGCAGGGACGAAGTCGTCTGCGGACGATGGGAGGCTGCTCGTCTCCACACGTGCTGCTTCCATCGGGAGGCAGCCAGTCCCGGGTAGGCTGCATTGAGCGGCATGGCGACATGCCGCCCAGAGAGATGATCGCCCAGGCGTGGAGCACGCTCCATTGCTGGACAGAATGCGGCTTATAGACCGGCCTGAGATTCCCTTGTGCAACCGGCAAGAATTCCCAACAACAAAAATTTGGCTCACAGTGTCTATTCAGGCGTCTGCTAGTGCTAGCAGTTCGTCGGAGAGAAGAAAAAATGACCGCGTTGCTGGCCTGGAAAGTACCCAGAATGAGTATTGCCAAATCCAGACCGAACTGGGCAAAATTGCATGTACACCGCTGGATTTGGCAATCCAATGGAGCAGTAGGGTGATTTTGGCAATCCAACGGAGCAATAGGGCGATTTTCAAGTATGACTACACTGCAAAAACCATTAACCGCCGAGAGCGCGAAGCGCGCAGGGTTGAAAATTCGCAAAACTCGCATCAAGAGCGCCTTTTCTTTGCGGAATCGGTAAAAAACCTCAACGTTCTCTGCGCGCTCTGCGGCGCAAATACCTTTTTGCAGTGGAGTTATGTATTTGTTTCTTCAAGAGACGGCAGTTTGATGCTACTCCAATTTTCTCCATTGTGACAAGGTATAATTGTAGAGAGGTTTCATTCACTATGACAAAATTAATTGGTTATCGCTGTTCGCTTTGTAAGGCAGAATATCTGCCTGGGCAAGTTACGTATACTTGCCCGCGCGATGGCGGCAATTTGGATATTGTGCTGGATTACGAGAATATCCGCGGCAAATATCAGCCTGAAGATATTACCAGCCGTACAGATGCGTCCCTATGGCGTTATGCGCCCTTGCTGCCTGTGCCAGAAGTGGCGGGAGGCGGCACGCCTCTACATGCCGCCGGCTGGACGCCCGTCTTCGAGATGCCGATTCTGGCCGGCAAGTTGGGCTTGCAAAAACTGTGGCTCAAAGATGAATCTCGCAACCCAACCGCTTCTTTCAAGGATCGTGCCAGCGCAATTGTTGTGGCGCGCGCGAGAGAAATCAAGGCCGAGGTGGTCGTCACCGCCTCTACCGGCAACGCTGGCGCGGCGCTGGCGGGCATGGCAGCCGCAGTCGGGCAGAAGGCGGTCATCTTTGCGCCCAAGTCTGCCCCGCCGGCCAAGGTGGCGCAATTGCTGGTCTTTGGCGCGCAGGTCATGTTGGTGGATGGGACCTACGACGATGCCTTCGATCTTACCGTCAAGGCTGCGCAAGAGTTTGGCTGGTATTGCCGCAACACGGGGTACAATCCCTTCACCGCCGAAGGCAAGAAGACGGCTGCCTTCGAAATTTGGGAGACCATGCGGGCGATGTTGGGAGAGGCACCTTTTACGGTCTTTGTCTCGGTCGGCGATGGCAACATCATCTCTGGCTTGCATAAAGGTTTCAAGGATTTACTGGAACTTGGCTGGATCGAGTCTGTGCCGCGTATCATTGGCGTACAAGCAGAAGGCTCTGCGGCAGTGGCCAATGCGTTTCATGCCGGGAGCGAGCAGATTGTTCCTGTTTCGGCTGTGACTCTGGCCGATAGCATCTCCGTAGACTTGCCGCGCGATGGGGTGCGCGCAGTGCGGGCAGCGCGCGAGACGGGCGGGACATATATCACCGTGTCAGACGAGGAAATCTTGTCGGCGATTGCAGAACTCGGCCGGGTGGGCGTGTTTGCGGAGCCGGCTGGAGCCGCTTCCTATGCTGGGGTGGTCAAAGCAGCAGGCGCGGGGGTGGTGCGAAGCGATGAACCCATCCTGATTCTGAATACCGGCAGCGGCTTGAAAGATGTCAGGGCCGCGATGAAGTCGGTCGTTGAGGCGCCTGTCATCGAACCCACGCTGGAGGCCGTCAAGCGTTTGTTATGAAGGCCAACTGGAGTTTGCCGTTCCGTTATTTGATGGGGGTGTTGACGTTTGCTGCGGTGGCGGCATTTGCTTTCTATGCGCGCCAGGCGGTCAATGCATTGGTGGTGGCCGGCTTTGTAGCGTATTTGATCAACCCAGCGGTATTGTGGTTGATGCGCAATACTCGCCTATCCAGGACGGCCGCAGTCAACATTGTGTATTTTTCGGCCTTGATTTTGCTTGCGGGCATTCCGGCCACGCTGACGCCTATTTTTTTCAACGAGGCACAGCTGGTGGTACAAGACTTGCTCGATCTGACCCGCCAGTTGAATGAAATGCTTTCCAAGCCTATCGAATTTGGAGGGTATGTTTTTCACTTCGAACAGTTAGCAAAAGACCTGTCTGAGTTACGGTCGGTCATCTTATCACCCTTGCCGCAGGAATTGTTGCAATTGCTTGAGTCGACCTCGATTGGAGTACTGTGGTTTTTGGTGATTCTGGTCAGTGCGCATCTATTCCTTTCCCATTGGCCCGATATGCGTGATTGGTTGATTGGTTTGGCGCCGCCCGATTACCAAGACGAAGTGCGCGAACTGTATAAACGCATTCGGCGGGTTTGGATGGCCTACTTGCGTGGACAAATTGTGCTGATGTTGATTGTGGGGGTTGTGTTCACCATCGCCTGGATGAGTATCGGAATTCCGGGCGCTCTGGCATTGGGTGTGATTGCCGGCTTTTTCACGCTGATTCCCGATGTAGGACCGTTTCTGGCAGCGATCCTGGCGGTGGGCGTGGCTTTGTTGGAGGGGTCGAGTTGGATTCCCCTTTCCAATCTGTGGGTGGCGGGGATTACACTGGCAACCTATTTGGTGTTGATCAATTTGAAGAATTTCTTCCTGCGTCCGTATGTGATGGGGCGCAGTGTTCACATGAACGAGGGAGTAGTCTTCATTGCCATTTTGATTGCTACCATTTTGGAGGGCATCTTGGGCGCGTTGTTGGTTGTGCCGCTGTTGGCGTCGGTGGCGGTGGTCGCCGAGTATATTCGACGGCGCATGTTAGGGTTGCCGCCTTTCGAGGAGGGAGATGCAATTCAATTTGTACAACCGCCAGGAGCGGAGCAACCGCTTCAGCGTGCCAGGAAGAGGAATAAGAAAAAAATAGAACAGGCGCCATGAAAAAAATAGAATTTTCGGTTGTTGCCCCCATCTACAATGAACTTGAAAACCTGGCCGAGTTATACCGCCGTGTGAAAGCGGTGATGGAATCCACAGGCGAACCCTGGGAGTTGTTGTTGGTGGATGATGGCTCGACAGACGGTTCGACAGATAGCATCCATGAACTTGCAGCAAAGGATGAGCGCATTCGCCCGGTCATCTTTGCGCGCAATTTCGGCCACCAAATCGCTGTCACAGCCGGACTGGATTATGCACGCGGCGAGGCGGTGATCATCATTGATGCCGACTTGCAGGACCCGCCAGAAGTCATTTTGGATCTGATTGCCAAGTGGCGGGAGGGCTACGAGGTGGTTTACGCGGTGCGCGCCGAGCGCGAGGGCGAGTCCTGGTTCAAATTGTGGACGGCATCGGCGTTCTACCGTCTCATTTATCGCATCACAGATGTCAAAATTCCGCTCGATACAGGCGATTTCCGTCTGCTAGACCGCAAGGTGGTAGAGGTGATGAAGTCCATGCGCGAGCGCCATCGTTTCCTGCGCGGCATGGCCTCTTGGGTGGGTTTCAAGCAAGTGGGCGTAGAATACAAGCGCGCTGCGCGCTATGCAGGCGTGACCAAGTACCCGTTCAGGAAGATGCTCAAACTGGCCCTGAATGCCATCACCAGTTTCTCGTATTTCCCCTTGCAAGTGGCGACTTTCTTTGGTTTCTTTTCAGCCGGGGTTGCTATTTTGGCTATCCCGGTGGTCATTTACCTGCGCGCCAGCGGCTCACAAGCCTTCTTTGGGCAAGCCACCACCTTGATTGCGACCTTGTTCTTGGGCGGGGTGCAGTTGATTTCGTTGGGCGTGCTGGGCGAGTACATTGGCCGCCTGTATGACGAGGCCAAGGGCCGGCCTTTGTATATTGTGCGAGAAGCGCCGCAGGATCAGTAATCAGTTTTCAGTAATCAGTAGTCAGTCAATGGTGAAGGGGGGCCGTATTTTCAAGTCAATATGAATCTCTCTTTCTTGCATGACAAAAATTTCCTGCGCGCCATGCTGGGGCTGGCTCTCCCAGTCGCCTTCCAGCAATTGATCACGGCCAGCATGAACATGCTGGATGTGTTGATGGTCGGTCAGTTGGGAGAGGCCTCCATTGCCGCCCTGGGGCTTGCTAACCAAATCTTCTTTCTGTTGATCCTGTTCCTGTTCGGCGTCACCAGCGGGATGGCGATCTTCACTGCTCAGTTCTGGGGCAAGGGGGATATAGCCAGCATTCGCACCGTGCTGGGCATCTGCCTGACGGTGGCGGTCGCAGTGGGGTTGTTGTTTTCCCTGGCGGCCATCCTCATCCCCGAAACTCTGATGCGCTTCTACACCGAAGACTCCGAAGTGATTGCGTTGGGCGCCGCTTACCTGCGCATCGTGGGGTTCAGTTACGTTTTCATGGGCGTCACCACTTCCTACATGGCAGTGTTGCGTTCCATTACCTGGGTAAAACTGACCGTCGGGGTTTCTGTCACGGCCATCCTGCTCAAGACCGGCCTGGCTTACCTGCTCATCTTCGGAATAGGAGGTTTGCCTGCCTTGGGTGTGCGCGGCGCTGCGGTTGCTACTACTGTGGCCTGGATCTTCGAGAGTCTTTTGATTGTTGCGCTGTCCTACGCTTTCAAATCGCCGCTAGCGGCCAATCCGCTGACCTTTTTCCACTTCGACCGTCCCTTCCTGGCAAACGTACTCAAGACCGCCATGCCAGCCGCTGCCAATGAAGTCTTATGGTCGGTGGGCATCACCATTTACAATGCCGTCTATGCTCGCATCGGCACGGACGCCATCGCGGCCATCAATATCAACGCTACCATCGAAGAACTGGCTTTCGTGGCTTACATCGGCCTGGGCAACGCCTGCGCCGTGATGGTGGGCAATACGATCGGCGCGGGTGAAAAAGGCACTGCCTTCGAGTATGGCCGCCGCTTCACCCTGTTGACGATTGGGCTTGCCCTTTTGTTGGGCGCTATCATTCTTGTCGTTCGGCAACCGGTCATTGGTCTGTACGAAATTTCTGCCCAGGCTGCAGCGTACGTCCGTGCCTTGATGACCATCTTTGCCGCTACCAACTGGCTGCGCGCCTTTAACTTCATCTTGTTCATCGGCGCATTGCGCGCCGGTGGCGATACCCGCTTTGCCATGTTCATGGAACTATTTTCCGTCTGGGTCATTGGCGTACCGGCGGCTTTGCTTGGCGGTTTTGTTCTGCGCCTGCCGGTGTATGGCGTTTATCTGATGGTGTTGCTCGAAGAAGCGGTCAAGGCCGTTATTACCTTGCGTCGTTACCTTTCCCGACGTTGGATTCACGACTTGGTTAACTTGACAATGTCACATTAAACATTTGTTCTGGTAAATCGCCCTCACCCCGGCCCTCTCCCGGCGGGAGAGAGGGCAAATCACTTGAATTTTCGCGTTATTGCCTCTCCCTTTGGGGGGCGAGCTTGTCGAGACCTGGGAGAGGGGTAGGGCGAGGGCCAATACTTACGCGAAAATGTGACATTGCCAAACTATTCTCACTCTCCTGGCATCAAAACAGGCGAGAGGACAGGCAGTTACAAGTACGGCGCAATCAATTTTCCAGCGCGCCCTGGTTGACCCAATCGGTGATCAATTGCACCTGCGGAGGGGTGAGTTTGGCGCCGCGCTTGGGCATCTTCTGGTTGGCAATCAATTCCACCAGCAGGCTGTTAGCCGCATCGCCGGGGACGATTACGAGGCCGTTGTCCGAGCCGGCCATCAGGTCGGCGTAGGTCTTGACGCTCAGGCCTTCTCGCGTGCTGTCGCCGCCGTGACAGTTGAGACAGCGGCTTTCGAGGATGGGATACACGTCCCTGGCGAAACTGACCGTTGACGCGCCTGCGGCTGGCGCGGGGGCGGGGGATTCCGTCATTTCGGGGGAGGCGGCCTGAGTAACGGCAGCCGGCTGCACGTCGGCAGTGGGAGGCGGTTGGGTGGCGGCCGGTTCGGCGGCCGGGACCTGAGTCGCCTGCGTCCCACAGGCCGATAAGGCCAGGACGAAGATCAGGCTGACGATGAGGGGGATAAGGGTTCGGGTGGTTTTCATTTTTCTCCTGGATTAGAAACCGTAGAGGATGACGCCGCCCAGGAAGGCCAGAACGAGGGCCAGGGTGAAACTAACGAAATAGGCTGTGACATAGGGTAGTTTTGCGCGTGCAAAGAGATGCGGGTTCTTCCAGCGCGCCAGGCAAGTGACGACCGTGACGGCGAGCAACGTCAGCGCCAGGGCTATTTTCAAGCTGGCGTTGGGAGCCTCGCCCAGATAGTTGACCTGGTTATCGTACAGGCCGGTGAGACCGGCAGCGATGGTGCCGACGGCCGCCAGGCAGAGATTGGCAAAGGCGGCCTGCTCGAAGAAATCCTGTTTTTTCCACAGCGCCAGGAGGATGAAAAATAGCGCTGCGCCCGTGAGAGCAATGGGGAAATGTACCAGCATGGGATGGATGGGATGCGTTTCTGTCAGCGCCTGGAGGATGCGGTGGATGAAGTCCATACAAGATTCCTTTCTCGAGTTGGTCTATCGGATTATTTTTACCGTTTTGGTTAAGATTTAGATTAAGAAAAAGATGAACCGGTACTGATGGGTGTTTTTTTCTCTCAAAGCGGCAGACGCATGAAGACGGTCAATCCCTGACCGGGCGCGCTCTCGGCCCACATCTGGCCGTTATGCGCCTGGAGGATGGATTTTGCAATCGCCAGTCCCAGGCCAGAGCCGCCGTCCTCGCGCTGGCGGGAGGCGTCGGCGCGGTAGAAGCGGTCGAAGATGCGCTCTGCTTCTTCGGGCGGGAGGCCGGGGCCGCTATCTCGAACGGAGAGTTCCAGATTTTGGCCTGTTTGTCTGGCCGTCAGAGTGATGGTTCCGCCTTTGGGGGTGTAGCGCAGGGCGTTGTCCATCACATTCGAAAGCGCCTGGGTTATACGGCCGGGGTCGAGTTCCACCGTTGGCAGTTCAGACGCGATGTCCAGGACGATTTTTACCTTTTTTTGCCGGGCGTGATAGCGATATGCGCTATGTAAATCTTCGAGCAGCCGGGCGGGGGAAGTCGGCTGGCGGAGGATGGGCAACTCTCCGGCGTCCGCCAACGACAGGATGCGCAGGTCGTCCACCAGTTTTTCCAGGCGGCCGGCTTCTTCGCGGATGATCTCGAAGTTTTCACGGGAAGGCGGGAGAACGCCGTCATGCACCGCTTCGGCGTGACCCAGGATCAGGCTGAGCGGGGTGCGCAGTTCGTGGGCAATATCGGCGGTCATCTGGCGGCGGGCGTTGATCGAGCGCGCCAGTTGGGCGCTCATCTTGTTGAAGGCCAGCGCCAGTTCGCCCAGTTCATCTCGTGAGCGCACCGATACCTGCTGAGATAACTCCCCTTCTGCAATGGCATGGGTGGCGCGTGTCAATTCGCGCAAGGGGTGGGTGAGGCTGCGCGACAGGAAGATGCCCAGCAGCAAGGCTACGACGACGGCGCCCAGGGCGCTATACAGCATGAGTTGGTTGGTGCGTTCGATGAATTCGGTCTCCAGCGGATTTTCGCCCAGCGGGATGCGCTCCAGCAGCAGGATGGCGACCGTTTCCCCTTCCACCTGGACGGGCAGACCGCCCTCCAACATTTCTGGAGGCGCTTGTTCGCCCGGCTTCAGATTCGCTCCGCCCAGGATCACCGTTCCGTTCTCATTTACCAGCGCAAAACGCGGCTCCGGCTTTGGATCGTTCTTTTCGCGAAACGGCGGAGGCGGGTCGCCGCGCCAGGCTAGCGATTCCGCCAATCCTTCCCAAGAGCCATTGGTCTGGTAATAGGCCTGGAGAGCCGCAACGAAATCTTCTTCGCGGCGGCCAACGACGAAACGGGCAAACTCGGTTTTGGTGTTCCAGCGCACCAGCAGCACCACCAACAGCGTGCTGACCAGGCCAACCGCCAGGAAACTCAGGATCATTTTGAATGTGATGGAGCGCATGGTTATTCTCGTGCAAAGCGATAGCCCACGCCATAGACCGTTTCGATGTAACGAGGCGCACGCGGGTCGCTTTCGATCTTGGCGCGCAAGTTCTTGATGTGGGTATCAATCGTACGCTCGTAGCCCTCATAACGGACGCCCTGGACGATGTCGAGCAGGTCGAGGCGGGAAAAGACACGCCCCGGTGCAGACATCAGGACGGCCAGCAGGTCGAATTCAGAGGGTGTCAGGTCCACGAAGCGTTCGGCCACTTTGACGATGCGGGCCTCGCGGTCCAGCATCAGGTCGGCGGCATGAAGCACCTGGGGGACGGGTTCCATTTTCCCTGCGCGGCGCAGGACAGAACGGACGCGCGCCACCAGTTCGCGCGGGCGGGTGGGCTTGGTGACGTAGTCGTCGGCGCCGAGTTCCAGGCCGATGATCTTTTCGTCGTCATCCACCCTGGCGGTCAACATGATGATGGGCGTATTCTTCTCCTTGCGATGCTGGCGCATGAATTCGTAGCCGTCCATCTGGGGCATCATGATATCGAGGATGATCAGGTCAGGATTGGCTTTGCGGGCCACTTGCAGGGCTTCGACTCCATTGTATGCAACGACAACGTGGAAACCTTCCTGCTTGAAATAACTCTCCAGCAGGGATACCAGGCGTTTCTCGTCGTCTACGATTAGAATCGTTTTGTTCATCGTCTTTCCTTACAGTATACCAATTTGGTCCTTCCAAGCGCAATCAATTCGTTGCCGCCAGCCCAGTCGAGACCACGTCGCCGGCCTGCAAGCCTGATTTTACTTCCGCGTACAGTTGGTCCCGCAGCCCCACCTCGATCACCCTCAGGCGGAGTTTTTCCCCTTCGACCACGAAGACCGCATATTGGCCGGGCGAGGCTTCGTGCAGGGCCTCGACCGGGATGATCACTGCATCCTCTACCTGCGCGTGGATCACGTCCACCGTCGCGCTGGCCCCCACCGGCAGGTTGAGTTCGTCCATGCCGCTGTCCAGTTGCACTGTTCCACGGATGACAGAGGCGTTACCGCTCTGGTAGAGTTCTTCGTCTAATTGGATGACCGTGCCGGTAAAGATTCGCTCCGGCAAGGCGTCGAATGTGATCTCTGCCCGCTCCCCTACTGCAACCAGTTCCCAATCGGCTTCATCCAGATAGACTTCTACGACCAGTTTACTCAAGTCTGCCATGACGATGGCCGTCTCTGTTGTGGTCCCCGTTTCCTCTTCCGCTTCTTCATCGCTGCCCGCGCCTGCTTTTGTGTCCGAGGCATTGCTTCTGCCCACAAGGTTCCCTACTGAGATGTCCACCGACAAGATTGTGCCGGAAATAGGCGCGTAGATCTTGGCGCCGTCCAGGGCGGTTTGCGCCTCTTCCAGAGTTCGCCTGGCTCGTTCGAGTTGGAGAACGGCGTCGGTGGCAGCGTCTTCTGGGATCGGGCTGCCGGTGAGAACCTCATACAGCAATTTACTCTCGGCCAGTTGTTTTTCGGCTTCCTGAATAGCAGCGCGGGCTGCCGAAATCTGCAGTTCGGTGGGAGCATCATAGATATCTTTTTCTCCCACTTCTTTCACAATATGGAAGGTTTCTGGCACATATTCTTCGTAATAGAGTTGCCAGGCTTCCGCAAGTTTGTCCTCGGCGAAATCGAGGTAGGCCTTTGCTTTCTCAAGCGTGCCTTGCGCTTCCTGGCTGGAGGGATTGGCTTCCAGGGCGGCTTTGGCCTGTTTGCGCGCCTGTTTAGCCTCTTCGACTTGCATTTCCCAATAGAGCACTTGCGGGCTGATCAGGTATTCCAGTTCGTACCAGGCAGAATCAAGGTTGGCCTGCGCCTGCGCGACTTGTTCCTGCGCAGCGGCAATGGCGGCGGGAGAGGTCAATGCCTCGTAATCCTGCCTGGCTTGTTCATAACTACGCTGCGCATCCTGGCTGTCCAGTTGCGCCAACAACGTCCCTGCCGCCACCTGGTCGCCGGGCTTGACGAAGACAGCGGTCACCCGTCCTGGGCTTCCAAATCCAAGTTCGAACTCTTCCGCAGCGGTCAGGAGGCCGGAACCGCTCGCCGAAATGACCAGGTCGCCTCGCCGCGCCGTGGCAGTCTGAAAAGCAGGCTCCTCGGCGGCTGCAAGGGCCGCCTGGCGCACCTGGAAGGCATAAGCCAGCCCGCCCGCGCCAAGCAGCAAGACCAGCGCCAGCCCGCTCAGGAGCAAGCGAGCATGTTTCAAAGAGCGCAGCCTCTTCAAAAAAACAGCCATGCAGATACAGTCTTTCTCTGATCGCAAATGTACCGCCGACCTTCGGTCGGCTCTACCAGGAGCGCTTCGTGCAACTCGCACTGCCTGGGTTATACAAACAGCCCATCAAGAAGCGGCTTTTTCTTCCAGAAACTTGATGAAAGCCTCCAACAGGGCCGGCGGGATGCGATTGAAGCCGCCGCCCTGCGCCCGGGCCGCCTGTGCGGTCGCGATCTGTTCTGGACTGAGGGCCTGCCCGCCGGCACCCTGACCGGGTTGCGCACCCGGACCGCCCGGCATCCCGCCGGGGAACATGCCGCCATCGGGAGGCGCAAAGCCGCCGCCGCCCTGGTTGTTTGTGTTGCCGCCAGCGCCAGCGCCGGGGCCGCCGCCCATCGTGATTCCATGTTCCTCCATGATGGTGCGCATATCTTCGCGCGTCAGTTGCATGGCTTGGATGGCGCTCATCTGTTCGGGGGTCATGGTCTCCTGAATCTGTTCGAGCAGGGCTTCGATTTCGGCCTGCGCGGCCGAGTCGCTTTCGGTCAGACTCTGGTAGACCTGCCAGAGCGGCAGAAGGTCGGCGGCCTGTTCGGAGGTGATGGCTTGGTCGCTGCCTTCGAGTTCGAAACTGCCAAGCACGAGTTTCATCGAAAGGGGCAACTCCATCGCCGAGGGATCGCCTATCGGCGCCGAGCCGGTAGCGGTCGCGTTTGATGCGCCGCCGCAGGCGGTCATCCCCAGTGCGGATAAAATCACAAGCAAGATAGTCCATTTCCTGATCATTTTTTCTCCTGTTGTTTTATTCGTAGCGTAAGGCCTCGATGGGGTCGAGTTGGGCGGCCTGGTTGGCGGGGTAGTATCCAAAGAAAGCGCCAACCGCAGCAGCCGAGCCAAAAGCCATCAAAATAGAGGCCGGCAAGACCACCGTGCGCATCCCGCTGACCATGCCGAAGATGAAGGCGCCCGCCACGCCCGCCAGCACACCGATGACGCCGCCGATGACGCTCAACAGGAGCGCCTCGGTCAGGAACTGCAGGCGGATGTCGGCCGGGGTCGCCCCAACCGCTTGGCGGATGCCGATCTCGCGCGTGCGTTCGGTCACGCTGACCAGCATGATGTTCATGATGCCGATGCCGCCCACGATGAGCGAGACGCCCGCTACCCAGGCTAACAGGGAACGGAAGGCGGCTGTGGTGGATTCCTGCGTGCTGATGACATCTTGCTGGGTGGTGACGCTGAAATCGGCGGTATCAAGTGTGACTTCGTGGCGTTTGACCAGCAGCAACTTGATCTGGGTGATGATGTCGTCCAGGTTGGCTTGCGGGTCCACTTCCACGTAGATCATGCGAATACGGTCGCCCATGATGCGGGCAAACATGGAGGGGGTGAATTTTTGAAAGACCACCGTGATGGGCAGGTAGACGCGCGAGTCGTAATCGGTGTTGCCGACCAGTCCCTTTTCCGCAAACACCCCGATCACTGCCAGTTTGGTGCTGCCTACGGTCACATACTGGCCGATGGGGCTGGTTTCACCGAACAATTCCTCCGCCACACTGGCTCCTAGCACGGCGACTTTGCTTTTGCGTTCGATTTCCTGCTCGTTGAAGTAACGTCCTGCGGCAATATCCACGTCGCGCACGGAGGGAAAGCCGGGCGTCGTCCCCAGGATTTCGATGTCTTCGAGAATGACATCTCCTGCCTTGACCGTTTCGCTGGAATTCTGTTCCACTACAACGGCCTTCACGCCGTCCACGCCTTCCTGAATAGCCGCTGCGTCGTCGAAGACCAGTCCGCCGCGGGGAGGTTGCCCTGGCCCGCCGCGCGTCATGGCGCTCTGGACGAAGACGAGATTGGAACCCAGGCTGGTAATCTGCTCTTTAATGGTGGCTTCGGTGCCTGCGCTAATGGCTACCATGATAATAACTGCCGCCACACCGATGATGATCCCCAGCATAGTGAGAAGAGAACGCACCTTGTTTTTCAAGATCGCGTCCCAGGCAATGCGCATGGCTTCAGTGGGTTTCATGCTGCGCCTCTTTGTGGCGCAAGGCTGAGACTTGCGCTACATGCCCATTGTGAACAATCTCATCCACCAACCCATCCACCAGATGAATCGTTCTCTGTGTGTGGGCAGCAATCTTTGGGTCGTGAGTCACCATGACAATGGTGGTGCCTTGCTGGTGGAGGGCATGCAGCAGGCCCATGATCTCCTCGCCAGAGCGACTGTCCAGGTTTCCGGTCGGTTCGTCGGCAATGACCAGGACAGGGTCATTGATGAGCGCGCGAGCGATGGCAACCCGCTGCTGTTGACCGCCGGAGAGTTCGTGCGGCTGGTGGTCGACCCGATCTGCCAGGCCGACCAGTTTCAGCATGGCGCGCGCTTTTTCGTCGCCTTCTTCCAATGTTTTTGGGTTGGCGTGGTCATACAGCAGGGGCAGGGTTACGTTGCGCAGGGCGCTGGTGCGCGCCAGCAGGTTATAAGCCTGAAAAATAAAGCCAATCTTACGGTTACGAATACCGGCCAGTTGTGTTTTACTCAATTGACTCACGTCTTCTCCGTCCAGGATATATTGCCCGCTAGTGGGGCGCGAGAGACAGCCTAAGATGTGCATCAATGTGCTCTTACCAGAACCCGAAGGCCCCATGATGGCAACGAACTCCCCCTCTTCAACCGTGATGCTGACGCCGTTCAAAGCCGTTACGCTGACATCGCCCATGCCGTAAATTTTGGTCAATCCTATGGTGGTGATGATTTGACGCCTGGCGCTCATTTGGTCTCCGTGATGCCTGTTGTAACCACGTCGCCTGCCTCCAGGCCTGATTTGATTTCGGCATACAACAAATCCTGGATGCCCACCTCCACCACGCGCAAACGCGGCGAACCATTCTCCATCACAAAGACGGTATACTGATCGCCCGCTTTTCGCAAGGCTTCCACAGGCACAAGGATGGCATTTTCGGCGCGCCCGCCGATGACATCTACTGAAGCGCTGGTGCCAAACGGAAGGTTGAAAGTTTCCTCATCCACATTGACCAATTCGACCAAGGCCCGCACCACAGAAGAGTTGGATTCCGTATACAGGGCAGGATCCACCTGCCTGACCACCCCCTTGAATGTTCGTTCTGGCAAAATGTCGAAGACTACTTCCGCTTCATACCCGACGCCGATATTGGCCCAATCCGATTCGTCCAGAAAAACCTCCAGGATAGGCCGGCTCAAATCGGCCAGAGTCATCACCGTGCCGGAACCGACCGTATCGCCCACGCTGGTCTCGATGGACATGACCGTTCCTGAGATCGGCGCTATCAGTCTCGTACCGTCCAGGTCGACTTGCGCTGATTCGAGCGCCAGGCGCGCGTCTTCCAAGGTCTGCAAGGAGGAACCGGTTGCTTCTTCTGGCACTTCGCCGCCGGTCAAGGCTGTGTAGTAGTATCGCGCTTCCTCCAACGCCGCTTGCGCTGCCGCCACCGCCGCACGGGCCGAAAGGATTTCTGCTTCGCTGGGCCGGGCTACATATTTCTTCCCCGTCACCCCATCCCAGCGGGTAAAATGAGCCGGCAGGTAGGTATTTTCGTAATAAACCTGAGCGCTCGACAAATTGGCTTTAGCGCGTTCCCAACCGGCCTGAGCCGCCGCGAGTGTCTCTTGCGCACCCTTATCGGAGGGAGATGCCTCGGCTATAGCCCGCGCATCTGCCAACGCCTGTTCTGCTTCTTTCAATTCAGTTTCCCGTCGCAAAACGATGGGGCTGATCAAATATCCCAATGTGCTGGTTGCATTGGCCAGGTCTATCTCGGCAGCAGCAATGGCTTGCTGGGCAGCGGCAAGCGCCGCCGGCGAGGTCAACTCCGCCAGGTCGCGTTTGGCCTGGGCATAGGCAATCTGGGCGTCATGATCGTCCACTTGCGCCAGCAAATCCCCGGCTTTCACTTCCTGCCCGACCTCGACGAAGATGCCGGTCACCTGGCCACTGGTCTCGAAGCCCAGGTCCGCTTCGTTGGCAGCAATCAACGTCCCGCTGCCGCTGGCGTAAATGACCAGGTCCCCCTGCCGCACAACGGCGGTCTGCAGGGCAGGTTCCTCGGATGCCTGGCTGGGCAGGTAGGCCAGGCGGTAATAGGCGAACCCGCCCCCGCCTATCAGCACGATTGCCGCAGTCAATACCCAAATCGTCCGTTTGGAAAGCCTCGAAAGGATGGCTGGCTTCTTGACCTGGGACAGGAACGCGGGCATTTTGAGATTGAAGCGCATGAGACTTTCCTTTCGCTGGAGGGTTGGACATCGCCTAAAGTATAGTAAGCCCATGTAAAAGAAAAACGGGGAAAATATGAAGAAATTGTGTGGATATGCCGCTCGGCCTCTTGCATACGAGATGATATACTTGTGCAAATTTTCCAAGAGGCGCATACATGGACGATTTCCTCTGGTGGCGTGACGGCGTCATCTACCAAATCTACCCTCGTTCCTTTGCAGATGGGAACAACGACGGCCTGGGCGACCTGTCCGGCATCCTCGGCAAACTGGATTATCTGGCCGACCTGGGTGTGGACGCCATCTGGCTTTCGCCTATCTACCCCAGTCCCGACAAGGATTTCGGCTATGACGTTGCCGACTATCAGGACATAGACCCGCGCTTCGGTTCCCTCTCCGACTTCGACCTGCTCCTGTCCGAGGCGCATCGTCGCGGCTTGAAGGTCATCCTCGACCTGGTCCTCAACCATACCTCCGACCAACATCCCTGGTTCCTGGAATCGCGCGCCAGCCGCAACAACCCCAAAGCCGATTGGTACATCTGGCAACCCCCCTCCGGCTCTCCCCATTTTCGGAGAAAATGGGGGGCGGGGGGGCCTAACCATTGGCAGTCCATCTTCGGCGGCTCGGCCTGGACCTACGTCCCTGAACGCGGCCAATACTACTACCACATGTTCCTGCCCGAACAGCCGGACCTGAACTGGCGCAATCCACAAGTGCGCCAGGCCATGCTGGAGGTCGTCCGCTTCTGGTTGGAGCGCGGCGTAGATGGTTTCCGCCTGGACGTGTTCAACATGTATTTCAAAGACGAACAATTGCGCGAAAACCCGCCCAAATTCGGCCTGCGCGCCTTCGACCGCCAGCAGCACCTGTACGACTGCGACCGGCCAGAGATGATCCCCTTACTGCAAGAGTTACGCGACCTGCTCGATTCCTACCCGGAGCGCTACGCCGTCGGCGAAACCTTCCTCTCGACCAGGGACAAAATCGTTCGCTATGCGGGCGCCGACAAACTGCACGCCGCCTTCAACTTCGAATTCACCTGGAGCAAATTTGAGCCGGCGCAGTACGTGAAATACATCCTGGACTGGGAAAGCCTGTACGCGGAACATGGCATCTGGCCCAACTACGTGCTGGGCAACCATGACGTTCCTCGCATGGCCACCCGCCACACCAAAGGCGAAGACGACGCCCGCCTGAAAGTGTTGCTGGCGTTGCTGCTCACCCTGCGCGGCACACCCTTCCTCTACTACGGCGAAGAAATCGGGATGCGCGATATCGCCCTCAAACGGAACGAAATCCTCGACCCGCCCGGCAAACGCTTCTGGCCCTTCTACAAGGGACGGGACGGCTGCCGTTCGCCCATGCAGTGGGATGATTCCCCCAACGCCGGATTTTCCTCTGCGAAACCCTGGCTGCCGGTGCATCCCAACTTCCGCGCCCGCAATGTAGCCGCTCAACAGGCCGATCCCAACTCACTTTTCCATTTCACCCGCCGCCTGCTTCACTTGCGCCGTACCCATCCCGCCCTGGCGCGCGGGGACTTCTCCCTGCTGTCCCGCCAGCCGAAAGACGCCCTGGCCTACCTGCGCGAAACGCCGGAACAGAAGATCCTGGTGGCGCTCAATTTCA
>JBBITF010000038.1:0-25781 GCA_037440925.1 Chloroflexota bacterium | reverse complement strand
CCACGAATGCTCGAATGACGGCGTGATTCGTGTATTCGTGCAGTATTCGTGGACGGTTTGCGCTCAAATATAGGCAGGGTAGGCAGTTACGTAATCTGCGCAATCTGTGGATGTTCCTTGTTGCCGCTGACAACTTTTGAGTGCACACCGGTTTCCTTGTTTGGACATCACTTTGCGTAAAAAGAGGTAAAATCTAAAAACCTTATCAATAAATTGGGATACGGGGTGTTTTGTGGATGTTTTGCGAACGCCCAAAACCTTGCTTTTTCCTTCTTTCACAAGGCGCAAATCTAGTATAGTCTTCGAGATAGTCATGTTCATTATCTTTTTCTCTGTATAGGTTGGAAATATGAATATTTGGGTTGATATCGCAAACCCGCCTCAAGTGCTGTTTATGCAGCCTCTCATTCGCGAGATGCAAAAAAGAAACCATTCGGTTACTGTTACCACGCGCCATCATTCAGAGGCAGTGGAACTGGCTGACCAGTATGGACTACAGCATAAAGCCATTGGTGCGCATGGCGGAAGCTCCTTGATCGGTAAAGAGATAGCCATCGTCATTCGCGCCTTGAAATTGGCGCAATATCTTGCAAATAAGAAAATCAGCCTGGCTGTTAGCGGAAGTTCTTACAGTCAGGCTTTGGCGGCGAAATTGCTAGGTATTCCCTTTGTGACTCTTGTGGATTACGAGGGAAATCCCGGCTTGAATATTGTGTGCAGAACGGCTCAAAAGATTTTGACGCCGTGTTTTTTTGCGAACCAAAATTTATATCGCTATGGCGCCTCTGCAGATAAAATCTTGCACTACAATGGCTTGAAAGAAAACATCTACCTTGATTTGTTCGTCCCCGACCCTTTATTTTTGGAGAAAAACGACATTCCTCCTGAAAAATGCCTGATTACCATGCGCCCTGAAAGCGATGTTTCGGCATATCATCAGTTTGAAAATCCATTGTTTGACGAAGCATTGGAGTACATTGCCGGCCAAAATGATACGCTCATCGTTTTATTGCCGCGCCATGCAAGACAAAAAGAACGCTATCAAGCGCTTGGTTTGGCAAACGTCATTATTCCTTCTCACGCCTTGAATGGACCTGATCTCATATATTACTCGGATCTGGTGGCGGGGGCGGGGGGAACCATGAATCGAGAAGCAGTGGTGCTTGGCAGCAGAGTCTACAGCCTGTTCATGGGTGAACTGGGAAGCGTTGACCAATATCTCATTGAGTCAGGCAAAATGCATTGGATTGGAAACCGTTCACAGATTCCTACCATTAAGATACAAAAAAAACAAGTCGCTCCCCGTCGTCAGGCTGACGGCGCCCTGGCGCGTCAAATCACAGACTTGATTTTGGATAACTAAACTATTTTCGATCCCAACCTTGTTCGCCGCGCAGCGGCACAAATGCTACGCTGAGGACATTGCGCGATTTGTAAAGGTTCCCCTGGCGTTCCCACACTTCCAGTTCTTGCCAACCTCGCTCACCGACCGGCACTACCATCCGCCCGCCGTCTGCCAGTTGTTCGAGCAAGGCTTCCGGCGCTTGCGGAGCGGCAGCGGCAACCAAAATCCCTGCATAAGGCGCGCTCTCGGGCCAGCCCAGTGAACCGTCGCCAATATGGATGTGGACATTGTGCATTCCCAATTCTTCCAGCAATTTTGCGGCGCTTTCTGCCAGCTCTGGCACCAACTCGATGGTATGCACCTCCCTGGCTAGTCTTCCTAAAATAGCAGCCTGATAGCCAGAACCCGTCCCTACTTCTAACACACGCTCGTCGCCCTGCAATTGCAGCAGGTGAGTCATTAAGGCCACAATATAAGGCTGAGAAATCGTTTGACCAAAACCGATCGGCAGGGGGCCGTTTTCGTAGGCGCTCAAGCGGTATTCGGCTGGCACGAACAGGTGACGCGGCACTGTTAGCATGGCAGACAACAGGCGTGGCTCATTCAATCCCCGGCGGCTGATTTGTTCTCGCACCATGCGTTCACGCTGTTTCTCGTATTCTTCGCTCACTGCTTGCGGTCGCTTTCCTGGCAATCGAACGATCTACCTTGCCCATCGGATAGGCATCTACCTCGGTTAGTTTAACCCATTTTAAGCGTTCGTCAGTAGGGGATTCAATCAAAAGACAGGCAAATGCATGAACTGTCACCTTGAAATGCGTATAGGCATGATGGAAGACGCCTTGCGCCTCGCCTCTGACGACCCTCAACCTGTATTTCGTTTCCAGGGCCGCTTCCAACGCCTTGGCCGGATCCTCCTCCACCCGTGCGTTGGGGAATTCCCACATCCCACCTAGCAGACCCTTGGAGGGGCGTTTTGCCAGCAGCAGATGGGGTGAGCCGTCCATTTGCCGTAGGATGATCCCTGCTACCTGGACGTAGTGCGGCGTTGCTTTCTTGGGGGTGCGCAGCGGGCGTTGTTCCTGCGTTGCGTGGGCGCGCGCCTGGCAAAGTTCGCTCACAGGACATATTGAGCAGCGTGGACGGCGAGGCAAGCAAACGGTGGCGCCCAGATCCATCAAGGCTTGATTGAAATCGCCGGCCTGACCACGCGGCAAGAGTTCCCTGGCCAGATTCCATAGACGTTCTTCGCCGGACGGCGTATCAACGGCCTCCTCGACATCGAAGAGCCGTGCCAAAACGCGCCGCAAATTGCCGTCTAACGTTGCCTCATCCATACCAAAGGCAAAAGACGCAATCGCGCCAGCCGTATAGCGTCCAACGCCGGGCAATTGCCGCAGCGCTTCCTCCTCGCGCGGCAAGATGCCGCCATACTTTTCTATTACCAATTGCGCGGCCTTGTGCAGATTGCGGGCGCGGCTGTAATACCCTAACCCTTCCCAGGCGCTCAGCACTTCCTGTTCCGACGCTTCTGCCAACGCCTTTATAGTAGGAAAACGCTGCATCCAGGCCTCAAAATAAGGAATGACCGTCTCTACCCGTGTTTGCTGGAGCATGATTTCAGAGACCCACACCGCATACGGGTCGGGGTGACCACGCCAGGGCAGGGAGCGGCCGTTTTGACGGTACCAGGTTAAAAGTCGGCGGGTGATGCGTTCGTCTCGCGGTTTTCGTGTAGTCAACTTTCTCTGTACTATAGATTACTTGGTATCTTTGAGGCGAAGCAGGACTATCCTTACAATGGTATTGGTTTCCCCGTCTGTGCTGATTTGATCAAGGCGGCCAGGGCTAGGATATTCCCGCGGCTATCTTCCAAACTCACGCGCGGCGCTTTGTTCAGCAGAATGGCGTCGGCCATATCCTCAACCTCGCCGCTATACAGCGCGCCGCGGCTGTGAATGGGGATTTTTTCCAGCCGATCGCCGCGCTGGAGCAGGAGCGTTTCATGGCGGCCAGGTTTGAAAGGACGCGGAATGCGTAAAATTGCTTCTGAGCCGACAATTTCCATTTCGGCGCGGAAAGGAGAACGGAAGCCGCTGTCGAATTGGACCAAAACATTGTCTGCAAAGCGCATTTGCCCGACAAAGGTCTCATCGCATCCTCCCGCACCCGTGACTTGCCATCCAAACACTTCAAGCGGTTCTGCCCCCATGAGGGTACGGGCATAGTTGACGGGGTAACAGCCTACATCCCATAGACTGCCGCCGCCCATTTCTTTGTGCCAGCGGTAGTTATCCGGGCGCGTGAGCGTAAAGGTAAACGCGCCTCGAATCAGGCGTAACTTGCCCAAAGAGCCGCTGTCTATTATTTCCTTCACTTTTTGGGTCTGTGGATGATGGCGGTACATGAAGGCCTCTGCCAGCACACAGCCGCTTTCTTTGGCGGCGGCAATCATTTCGTCCACTTCAAATGCGCTGAGCGCCAGCGGCTTCTCGCACAGAACGTGTTTTCTGGCCTGCAGGGCTTTGATACTCCATTCTGCGTGTAGATGATTAGGGAGGGGGTTGTAGATTACGTCTACTTCTGGATCGTCTAGCAAGGCTTCGTAACTGCCCAGGGCGCGCGGTATCTTCCACTCTTTCGCATAGGCACCGGCTGTTTCTTGCGATCGGCTGGCAACGGCCGATAAAAAGTTGCGCTTTGATTCCCGCAGAGCGGGAATCAAAGCACGGTTGATGCGTGCGGTAGAAAGCAGTCCCCAGCGCAGGGGCCGATGATCCATTTTTATCCTTTTAACGAGCCGGCCAGCAAGCCGCGCAAGAAATAGCGTCCCAGGAAGATATAGACCAGCAAAGTAGGCAAAGCCGCCAGCAGAGAACCGGCCATTTGCACATTCCACTGGATAATTTGACTCCCTGCCATGTTATTGAGCGCTACAGTGATAGGCCAATCTTGGTTGCCGGTCAACACAACGGCAAACAAAAAATCGTTCCAGGCAGAGGTAAATTGCCAAATTAACACCACGACGAAACTGGGTATGGAAATGGGCAGTAGAATGTAGCGATAAATGCCAAGCATGTCTGCGCCGTCCATCTTGGCAGCCTCGAGCAATTCTTGCGGCAGACTGGCGTAATAGTTGCGGAAGGTGAGAGTCGTGATGGGAATACCATAAATGATATGAGCAATTGCCAGCCCTAGCAAACCGGTCAGGCCGACTGAGCGCATGAACTGAACGAGCGGAATCAGAATGCTTTGATAGGGGATGAACATGCCAAACAGGATGAAGGGGAAGATGACATCTGCACCGCGGAATTTCCATTTGGCAAGGATGAAGCCGTTGAGCGAGCCCAACAGTGAGGAAATGATGGCCGATGGAATAACCATGACGAAACTGTTTCTCAGGGAAGGCGCCAGGTGTTGATAGGCCTCGATGTAATTATCGAAATGGATGCCTTTGGGTAAGTTCCACATGGTTTGCAAGTCTACTTCTGCAAAACTCTTGAATCCGGTAACCAGCATCACATACATAGGAATCAAGTAGAAGATAGCCATTGCAATCAAGGGCAGATAGAGCCAGTTCTTACCAAGACGGAACGTTTTCATTGTTGCACCTCCGTCTTTTGGGTATAGACAATATAAGGAATGATCAATACAGCCACGCTGACGAGCAGCAAAATACCAATAGCGGCGCCGCGCCCGTAGAACAGGCCGTCGAAAGTGGTTTGCCACATGTAAATGGCTGGCACGTCTAGCGGCAATTGTTTGCCGGCTACGGCCACGATTAAATCGAATACCTTGAGCGACATGTGACCCAGAATGATGAGGGCGCTCAAGGTAACGGGAGCAAGCAAAGGCAGGATAATGTGGCGATAGATTTGGACTTCATTGGCTCCGTCAATTTGCGCCGCCTCCCGCAATTCGTGTGGGATGGCGCGTAGACCGGCCAGATAAAGCGCCATGGTATAACCGGACATTTGCCAGATAGCCGCCAGGGCGATGGCTGCCATTCCCCACGTTGGGGTGGTATGCCACTTGTTGATCAAGAAATCGAGATGGAGATAGGAGAACAACAAATTCAGGCCGCTGATGCGTGAGCCGGTAGCAGGATTCATCAACCAACGCCAAACGACACCCGTGACGATGTAAGAAATAGCCATGGGAAAAAGGAATAAACTGCGGAAGAACCCTTCCCCTTTCAAGCCCTGATCTAGCATGACAGCCAGCAGGAAACCCAGCACAATGCTGCCCAAGACAAAGACCCCCGTGAAAATCAAGGTGTTGCGAATATCTACATGGAAACGGGGATCGGAGAATAACGACAGATAATTTTTGAGGCCAACGAATGTATAGTCTGGAGTCAGGCCTTTCCATTTGCTGAGCGAAACGCGGACAGACCACCCAATGAAGGCATAGATGAAAATCAAAACTGCCAGTATAGAAGGCATGATGAGGATCACAGAGAGGTAGCGATCTTTATCTTTGAACATCCGAGACCTCGCTTTTGAGGAAATAAAAAAATCGTTGAGGCTCCGCAAACGGAGCCTCAACGATTTTACACTAGTTTTACTTGCAGGGGCCAGAACTGGCGCAGGCAGCTGCCAAAGCAGTTTGGAAGGCTTCGACATTCTTGTCTGCAATGAACAGACCAAGCGCCGTGTCAATTTCAGATTTCCATGAGTCATTGGCAACTACACCGTGCGTGAGCGAGCCAACGACAACATTAGAGGCCCAATCGTCCATGGCCGATTGCAGGTATTCACCAAACAAAGTCTTGTCGCAGTCGGTTCGGGCGCAGATGGAGCCTTTGACGGGGTTAAAGGCCTCTTGACCGGCTTTGGAACCGGCAATCTTCAACCATGCCTTGGCGCCTTCGGGGTGCGGTGCGTTCACAGCCAAAGTGAAGGAGTCGGAAAGGAATTGGAAAACGCCAACGCTGCCGGGTACCGGCGCCCAACCGTAATCGGTCATGGGAACCTTGCCCAGTTCGCGGAAGTAGCCTTCGGCCCAGTCGCCCATCACGTTGAAAGCGGCATCGCCATTGACGACCAATTGCGCAGCGTCTTGCCAGGAGAGCGAAGCGGCATCACTGTTGGTGTAGTTCAATATCTTAGCGTAGTTGTCCAACGCGGCTTTGACCTCGGGGCCAGACCAATCGGTTGTGCCATCCCACAGGCCATTGTAAGCCTCAGCGCCAAGCGAGCCCAGCAGCACGGTTTCGAGCAGGTGCATTTGTGTCCATTGCTCTCCCAGCGCCAGCGGAGTGACGCCGGCGGCTGTTAGTTTGTCCATGGCTGCAAACCATTCTTCCATGGTGGTGGGGACTTCGATGTTGTTTTCTTTCAAAATGGTCGGATTGTACCAGAGTACATTGGCGCGGTGAATGTTGACCGGCACAGAGTAGATATTGCCGCTGTCAGAAATGAGCGGAATCAACGTTTCCGGCATCACATCCAGCCAGCCCTCTTCTTCGTAGAGAGCGTTCAGCGGCTCGATTTGGCCGCCGGCTACGTAAGTGCCGATGAGTTCCTGACCAGCATGACCTTGCCACGAGTCAGGCGGTTCGCCGGCTTGCAGGCGGGTGGCCAACACCGCGCGCGCATTGGTGCCGGCGCCGCCGGCCACGGCCGCGTTGATGAATTCAATATCGGGATATTCGGCGTTGAAGACTTTAATCATGGCTTCCAGGCCGGCCGCTTCACCGCCGCCGGTCCACCATGAGAAAACCTCCACCTGTTCTTTGGCAGCAGGCGCCTCAGTTGCGGCGGGGGCTTCAGTAGCAGCAGGGGCTTCGGTAGCGGCGGGGGCTTGGGTGGCCGGGGCGCCACAAGCAGTCAGCACAATGGCGGTCAATACTAAAGCGGCCATTAGACTGTACAAGAATTTGTTAGACATGGTGTTCTTCTCCTTTTTCATTTGAAGGGTTACGAGAAATTGTTTGAAGGGTAGGATATTCCTATATGGGCATCACCTCCTTTCAGCGTGGGTGGGGCTTTGGAGGATGTCATGAACCACAATGCTGCTTGCGCCAATGAGGCTTGCATCTGGTCCAAAACTGGAGAGCGAGATCTCTATTTGTTGGCTCGTCTCTGGTAAAGCGTGTCTCAAAACGGCCTCTTTGATCGAAGGCAGCATATACTTGCCGGCCACACTCAACGGGCCGCCCAGGAAGATTTTTTCAGGGTTGAATATATTGACCAGGGTGGCAAAGCCTTGGCCCATGGCTGTTCCTGCTTCTGCAAAAGACTCGAGCGCTTCGGCATCACCCTGGTCTGCCGCCTGTTTGATGATGGCGATGGTAAGCGAAGCGCCTTGTTCTGCCATCAGGTGTGGGATGATGCTGTTGCGCTTGACTTCCAGCCGGGCTTGCGCGCGTTGGATGATGGAATATTGATTTGCATACGTTTCCCAACAGCCACGGTTTCCACAGTGACAAGGTGCCTGAATGGGGCCGGCGATAATGGGCGAATGACCGATTTCTCCCGCATAGCCCTTTTTGCCACGATAGAGCTGCCCGTTCAAGAACAGTCCGCTGCCAATGCCTACCCCGGCAAAGATGAAGATGAAATCGGTGCAACGGCGGGCAGCGCCAAATAAGTGCTCTCCCAGGGCTGCTGCATTGGCGTCATTTTCGACAAATACCTTGAGGCCAGTGTTTTCTGTGTAGATTTTTCGTAAGGGTACATTTTTCCAATGCAAGTTTGGAGCAAAGACGAGAACTCCCTCTTTCAGGTCCACTGTGCCAGGCGTTGCCAGGCCCAGCCCCAACAGGTTCAAATCCCTTTCGTGCGAGGCTTCGATAGCCTGTCCGGCTAATTGGAGTGTTTGTGCAATCATCCTGTCTTGGGTTTGAGAGGGATCGGCGTTCGTGTCTTCACGCCACACAATATTCCCTGCAAAGTCAGTCAGGGCTACGGCAACGAAATCTACCCCTAGTTCGATTCCAATGATGCCGCCAGCCTGTGGATTGATCTCCAATAAAGTAGCAGGGCGGCCTGTACTCCCCGTGTTGACGCCAATTTCATGAATGAGCCGCCTCTCGATTAACTCATCCACTAAACTTGAGACTGTAGACTTGTTTAGACCAGTCGTTGACGCAATTTGCGCGCGCGATACCGGCGCTTCGTTGTGTATATAACGAAGCACAAGAGATAAGTTGATTTCACGCACGAGAGCCTGATCAGCCGTATTTGGATGAGACATTTTAATTAGTATGTCGAGGCAACAAACTATATAATTATATTATACAAATCGCAGTTGTCAATGTTTCACTTCTGGTGATTACCCACATTTTGAGGGCAGGTGTATTCTCTAAAATTACGATTTTTGCTCGTGCGGATTGCCCAATCTGTACATGCCTCCCTTGTGGGCAATCACCAATTCACTTGGAACGTATGCACTCAAAAGTTGTCAGCGGCGAAGAAAAAATGACTGCGTTTGCGCGCTCTGCGCTCTCGGCGGTTCATGGTTTTTGCAGTGCAGTCAACTATCACAACCGCGAAGATGTTTGTCCGAAGTTTCCGGACTTCGGCATCCGACCACTGGAGTTGTCGAACTCTAAAATAGGTTGCGATGGAGGCCGCGCTATGACGTTGACGATTACAAATATCGGCTAAGCAATTACTGACTCAAAGCGTTCCCTGGTTCACTTTGGAGAGGAACTCGATGACGGCTTGGTTGAATTCTTCGGCTTTCGATTGGTGGGGGACATGCCCACAAGGCAGCGTGAGTCCGTGTGCATCAGGCAACATTTTGACCAACCGTTGGAAAGAGACAGGAGCCAGAGTCTGATCGTGATTGCCCCAGATGACGAGACTCGGCAGATTTAACGAGGGCAGGCAGGGGGTGAGGTCTCGAAGCGTGTGAGGCAGGTTGTAGACGCCGGGGGCGGTACGTTTGTAATCCAATGCCGTTTGGGTGCGGACTTGTTCCGGCAGGCTATAGAGCGAGCCTCCCGTGTGGCCGAGCGAGAGGCTGGTCACATCTATGATGAGCCGGAAGGCCCATTGGGGAATGCGTTCCATCAGAGTAGTATTGAGCGCTGGGTTGCGGTAAGAAAAGCGCAAAATGGCAGGCAATTGCTCTAGTTGATAGAAAGGGTCTACCAGGATCAACGCTCTCAAACTTTGGGTGAAGCGACTGGCGTAATCGAGCGCCAGGTAGCCGCCCAGGGAGTGACCGACGATGACCGGCGGTTGGTCGAGCGCCAGCGATTCGATCCATGCGACCAGGTGGTCAAAGAGCCAGTCTATATGATAAGCGCGCGAATCGGGTTTGGCGCTTTCGCCGTGACCAAGCAAGTCGAGCGCATAGGCGGCATAATCGTTGGCGGCCAGCGCGGGCAGCAGGGCATCCCAATCGTGCAGAGAGGCGGCCAGGCCATGGATGAGGATAACCGGTGTGCCGCTTCCGCAGGTTTTGTAATGTACTTTTCCCTTTGGAGTCACTTGCGTTTTATACTCATCGGCGAGCTTATTTTTCGGTAACGTGTTTTTCATATCTCCTTGCTAGTTCGCGCCGCAAAACCTTGCCAATGAAGGTGCGCGGGAAATCTTCCATGAATATGACGAAACGCGGCACCAGGTAAGGCGGCAGCCGTCGTTTGCAATAAGAAAGGACGGCTTCGGGGGTGGGCCGCTCGCGGTCGGCAATCACGAAAGCAAAAGGGTGACCGGCGATGGCCACCACAGCCACTTCTTTGATTTGCGGGATTTCGTAGATGACTTCTTCCACATCGCGCGGGAAGGCCGGCTGGCCGGGTTTTTGCGGGTACCACATGTCGGCCTTGCGGGCAATGATACGGAAGAAGCCGTCTTCGTCCATTTGGGCGACATCGCCGGTCAGCAGCCAGCCATCACGGGTGAGGACTTTTTGGGTGGATTTAGGGTCTTTCCAGTAGCCCATCATCACTTGCGGGCCGCGCACGGCCAGTTCGCCAATTTGCCCAGGAGCGACTTCTTTTCGTCTGCGCGCTAGATCTACCACAGCCGCTTCGGTGGAAGGTAGCGGGATGCCAATGCTGCCTGTTTTGCGGGCGCCTTTCAGCGGGTTGGCGTGGGTGACGGGAGAGGCCTCTGTTAGACCATAACCTTCCACAAGATGGCCCTTGGTCAATTTCTCAAAAGCCTCCTGCACTTCTACTGGCAGGGGAGCAGAGCCGCTGATGCAGGCTTTGATGGATCGGATGCCATACTTGCGCACGCCTCGGAAACCGTTGATAGCGACATACATGCTCGGCACGCCGGGGAAGATCGTTGGGCGGTGCTTCTGGATGGATTTTAGCACTTCCTTAACCTGGAACTGGGTTTTCAGGATGAGCGTCGCGCCTAACGTAACCGGCACCGTCAAGGCGGTGGTCAGCCCGTAAATGTGCGAGAAAGGCAACACGCACAGAAAACGCTCGCGGCCCTCTTGGGCCTCTGGTATCCAGTGACGGGTTTGCAGGGCATTGGCGACCAGGTTTCTGTGCGATAGCATGACGCCTTTGGCAGCTGCGGTCGTGCCTCCTGTGAATTGGATGACAGCCAGGTCTTCGGGCGCCACTTCCACGCTGGGCGAGCGCGTATCCTGGCCTGCCAGCCAGCGGTGAAAGCGGATGGCCCCCGGCACGCTCAACCCTCGATTGCGCCAGCGCGAGAGCAGCCTCTTGGGCAGGGAAAGATATTCAGCCGGGTCGGTTAGGACGATGAAAGGCAAGTCGGTGTTCGTCTGTGCCTGGCGAGCCAATCCTGCCGCCGGTGTGATGGTGACCAACACGCTGGCTTCTACGTCTTTCAAGATGCGAATCAATTCTTCTGGTTCGGTCAGCGGTGGGATGAAGACGGCTGTCATACCGGCTTTGAGTGTGCCAAAGAAGGCTATGACCATTTGTGGAATGTTAGGCATCAACAAAACAACGCGTGCGCCTTTACCCAATCCCAGCGCCAGCAATGCGTTGGCAAAGCGGTTGGCCTCGCGGTTGAGGCGGCGGTAAGACAAGCAACTGCCCTCGAACAGAATAGCGGCCTGACGCGGGAAACGCCGCACCGCTGAACGCAATAAATGATGCACGGGAATATTTGGGATGCCAATCGTGTACGGCACCCCGCTTTCATAGAAATTGAGCCACGGACGTTCCCGTCGCAGGGCCTCACGCCCTGGTTTGGCGGATTCGGGCTTTTCTTCGCGCCACGAACGTTTGGCTTCCCCGGCCAGGAAGCGCTCAATGGCGCGGTCTACAGCCTCCCTTCGCTCCAGCATGACCATGTGACCGGATACCCTTATATCGGCCTCTTCTGCGCCTGGAATGGATCGAGCCACCTTCTCGAACATCGGGCGCTCGAATACCAGGTCTCGATGGCCGCGCACGACCAAGGTCGGTACCTGCAAGGCGGCAAACCGTTCCCAGCCAATCCATTTCGAAAGATTATGAAGGTAAAAGGGTTTCAGGGCGTGCGGCGGCGCCGAGAGCCATTGCCGGGTGAGAGGGGCAATCAGGCGCAGCAGTATGTTCGGGAGGTGCAGTCCAAGCCGATACAACCAGTTGAGTTTGAATTCACCGGCAGTAGCAATCAGGATGAGCGCCTCGATCTGTTCTGGATGATGCAAGGCAAATTCGGTCGCAATTGCCCCGCCAAAGGAATGACCCGCCAGCACAAAGGTCCCATGCACCTTGAGAGCCTTCAGCGCAGTCTCAAGATCGGCTTGCAATTGAGGCATGTCGTACTTGCCGGCGGGTTTATCCGAAGCGCCGTGTCCGCGCAGGTCTAACGCAATGACGCGGTTTTCCAGCGAGAAATGCTGCAACTGATATTTCCACTGGCTGGCCTGTCCGCCAAAGCCATGCAGGAAGACAAAGGTGCGCTGTGGGCGGTCGGGTGAAATGTCAACAGCCGACAGGCGCACCAATGGGCGCGAGGACACCCGAATTTCGCGCCGATACAGGTCAAGGTCAATGTTCATTGCGCAAGTGCCTCAGGGCAGCGGCTCAAGGAAGTAGAAATTTCCCTGCTGCCGCGCTTCAGCCGACCAGCCGGTCTTTCCGGCCGGGTTTTTGACTTCCCACCATAAAAAGGCGCCGCCCTCATAGAGCGTGCAGACCGGCCCGCCGATGACATCCAAAATCGTTCTGGCCGGATTGGTGAGAATCCAGTTGTTTTGAATGCCCGGCGAGGAGCGCATGTTCAGGTTAGTGATTACCCTTGCTTGACCTCCCACTTTCAGGCGAGGCGGCAGAGCCAGGGGGCAGTCTGGCTCTTGGGCCACAGGCACGCTTTCGGCAGGCGCTTGCCAGGTCAGGGCATCTGCATCCCAAGCCAGCAGCAGCGCGTTATTCGTCGTGTCGTGGATTTCCCAGCGGCCGGGCGCCGCTTCAGTCAGCGTATACCCCTCGGGCAGGGTGGCGGCTATCTCATCGGGAAGGATGGGCGCCCATTTGGCTGTCTCTGCGTCCAAAGCGTAGACGGGGTTGCCGTTGGGGTCTAGCAAACGCTCGTTGACGGTATCCAGGCTCAAGGTCTGGCTCGAGGCGGGGAAGTCAGGCAGAGAGGCCGGTTGAACCGTCTCTGTCGCTGTCGCGGTGGGCAGAACCGCCTCCGTTGCTGGCGGCTGCAAGGTAGCCGTTGGGACAGCAGGGAGGGTCTGCCCGGTTTCTTCTGTTGCCAGGGGCGGCGCTTCGGTGGGAGGCGGCGTGGCTGGCTGTGCAGCTTTCTCTGAAAACAAAAAAACGAGCAAGAGCGCCAGCAAGAGGAGGGCAACAATCAGTTTGAATAGATCGTAATTGCGGGTGGACAAGGCGTTCATGGTCTCTAGCCCTTTGCTTTATCCGAAGAAGCGTTTTCTTTCTTCTTTTTCTTGTCCCCTTTCTTGCCTTTTTTGCCTTTGTTCTTCTTCTTGGGCGCAGACACTTGTCCCGTGAGACGTTTCTCTTTGGCTAATTCTTTGGCCTGATCTAACAGGCTTTTTTCATCTACCAGCCTCTCGACCAGATTGCCCAGAATTTCGCGTAGTTTTTCGATGGGCAGCGCCGCTAATTTTTCGAACGTGTCAACGCCCGCGTCTTTCAGCATCCCTGCAATGACCGGCCCAACGCCATTGATGAGCGTCAAGTCATCTTCTGCGGCCTGTGATGGCTCAACTGCTAGACTGTATGCACGCCGCGCTTCTGCCTCTTTTTCTAGTTCTTCGATGCGGCTTTGCAGACGGGCTTTTTCTTCCTGGCAGGCTTTGTGTTTGCGCCGCCAGTACAGCCAATCAATGATCCATTCAATTAACCAGCCAATCAGCAAGCCCAGGATAAAAAGAGAAGTTCCGTTCATCAAAACCTCCGCATACGAATTGAAGATGCCGTTCTTGAAACTTTATACAACAAGTTCGTGTAGTTGGCAAGAGAAGAGTAATATTATTTTCTTTGTAACTATTCAGCAGGCCCTAACAGCCTGTCGGAGAAGACTTGAAAATTGCCCTATTGCTCCGTTGGATTGCCAAATCCAACGGTTTACAACGTAATTTTGCCCAGTTCGGCCTGGATTTGTCAATCCAGGCCAGCGATGCCTGAATAGTTACTTTTCTTTGACAAATCCTGTTTTGCCTGCTATACTGCTTTCGTTGGTTGATGACTTTACCTGCCATCAGGCAGTTTGAGCAAGTGAGTGCGTGTGCGACAAGAACTCCCCGGCCGGCTAGTTTTACGGGGTGTTTTTCTATATTGACTTTGTCCGCTTTGGGCGGTGAATTTATCTTTTAAGAAAAGGAAAATATATGAGTAAGAAACCAAAATTGAGAATCATTCCCCTGGGAGGGTTAGGGGAAGTGGGGAAGAACATGACCGTTTATGAATACGGTCATGATATTCTGGTTGTAGATACCGGTATTATGTTCCCTGAAAATGATATGTTAGGGATTGATTATATCATCCCTGATTTCGAATATTTGCGTGACAAAACAGAGCGCGTGGTAGGCATCATCATCACCCATGGCCATGAGGATCATATCGGCGCAATCCACCATGTATTGGATGAGATTCCGGCGCCGGTATATGCCACCCCTCTGACGCGCGGCCTGATCGAGGCCAAACTGGCGCGCAACAATGCTCTCAGCAAGGCCTCTTTGCATACGGTGGAAGCCGGCCAGAGCGTTCGGCTGGGCGCATTCCAGGTGGAATTGTTCCACGTTTGCCATTCCATCCCCGATGCGGTGGGTTTGGGCATTACCACACCGGCCGGCCTCATCGTCCACATGAGCGATTATAAGTTCGACCATACGCCCGTAGATGGCTGGCCGACGGATTACGCCAAACTGGCCGAGTTCTCGCAGCGGGGCGTAGACGTGTTGTTGTCAGATTCGACCAATTCCGAACGCCCAGGTTGGACGCCTTCAGAGAGAGTCATCGGGCCGGCGCTGGATAACGTCTTTGCCAATGCGCCTGGGCGGGTCATTGTGGCTTCTTTTGCTTCGCTTATCTCGCGCATGCAACAAGTGGCCGATGCGGCTGTGAGGCATAAACGCAAGTTGGCCTTTGCCGGCACCAGCATGGTGGACAATGCCAAAATTGCGCGTAATTTGGGCTACCTTAATATTCCCGACACAACCCTGGTGCCGCTTGAACAGGCCTTGAATATGGACCCCAAACAAGTGGTTTTGATGTGTACCGGTTCGCAGGGCGAACCATCTTCGATTATTGGTCGCCTCTCCTCCGGCACCAATCGTCAGTTCGACCTAAAGGCTGGCGATACGGTCGTGTTGTCGTCGCACCCTATCCCAGGCAATGAAGAAAGCGTCAGCCGCGCCATCAACCGAATGCTGCGACGCGGGGCGGAGGTCATTTATGATGCCATTGCGCCTGTCCATGTTTCCGGTCATGCCAGCCAGGAAGAACAGAAATTGCTCATGAACCTGGTGCGTCCCAAGAATTTCATCCCCATTCATGGCGAACTGCGTCAGTTGAAGCGCCATGCCGTGCTGGCCCAGCAGGTGGGCATTCCGCAAGAGAATATTGTGGTGGTGGAAAACGGTCATGTGGTGGAATTATCCGAAGGCGCGTTGCGCCTGGGGGAGCGCATCCCTGGCGGCTATGTCTTTGTGGATGGGCAATCCATTGGCGACATTGACAGCGACGTAATGCGCGAGCGCGAGAAACTGGCGCGCAGCGGTATCTTTCTGATTGACTTGAATGTAGATAAATATTCTGGCCGTTTGCTCCATGAGCCAGAAATCATCACACGCGGCTTTCTTTCCCCTGAAGACGCCGAGGCTTTGATACCCGGCGTTCGGCAGCGTATCATGGAAATCATCAACGACGGCGGGCTGGATGCCGAAAAGGATATTGCCAGCGCCGTCAACTCGTACTTGTTCAACGAAACCAAGCGCCGGCCGATGGTGTTTGTGACGCTGAGCAAGACATAGCGCGAGCGCCGTTTACTCGAATTCGATCTCGATCTCTTCTTCTGTGTCCCATCCTTCCAAGCGTTCGATTTGAATATCGCTGAAGAGCCCCTCTTGTTGGGTAGACACGCGATAACGTTTGACCAGTTCCAACAGGGCGAGAAAAGTGACCACCACCTCGATCCGTGTAGGATGGTCGCCAAGCAATTCTTTGAAATAGGCGCGCTCACTGACAGAGAGTCTCTGGGTAATCAACTCGATCTTCTCGCGGATGGTCACTTTAGGGGCTGCAATGACCGTCCCTAGCGACAATTTCTCTTGTTCTTTGGCGTAGAGGGTTTGTGCCGCTTCGAGCAAGTCGTTCAGAGTAATGTTTGACAAGTCTAGTTTGCCTTCGATTTTAGGCGGAGGGGCAAGCCGCAGATAGGTTCGCAACCCCTTTTCTTCGCGTTCTTGAAGCAGATTGGCAATTTCCTTGAAACGCTTGTACAAGCGCAATTGTTCTACCAGCGCCTCGCCCACATCTTCCTGGCCGGGTTCGCGGGCCGGCGGGCGGGGTAGCAAGGCCTCAGACTTGATTTGAATCAATTTTGCCGCAATGACCAAAAAAGCCGAAATTTCGTCCGCGTGCGCCTGTTCCAATTGCTGTAAATAGGCCAGATATTGATCTGTCACCGCTGCCAGCGATATAGCGGTGATGTCCAGTTCGGCGCGTTCGATCAAGTCGAGCAACAAATCCAACGGTCCCTCATAGACCGGGATTTGTACCGTGTAGCCGCTGGTTTGGTGACCCAGGATTCCGCTCATGGGCAATGATTATAACAGCATAGGCGCGCCTGCGTTATAATCTGCCCATGACTGCATCCTCTCTTACACACCTTGACGAGACCGGCCGCGCCCGTATGGTGGACGTGGGGGGCAAGCCTGATACTGAGCGGGTGGCCATCGCCAGGGGCGAAGTTCACATGCGCCGCGAGACGCTGGAGTTGATTCGCGCCGGCCAGATGAAAAAAGGCGACGTGTTGACCGTTGCCCAAATTGCCGGCATCAGCGCTTCCAAACGGACTGCAGACCTGATTCCGTTATGTCATCCTTTGCCTCTCACCCAAGTGGATGTCTCTCTGGCGTTGGACGATTCCCTGCCTGGCATACGCATCACCGCCACCGCCCGAACGATTGGCAAGACTGGCGTGGAAATGGAAGCCCTTACGGCTGTTTCGGTGGCCGCCTTGACCGTATACGATATGGCCAAGGCAGCCGAGAAGACCATGCGCATCCAGAACATTCGTTTGGTTGAAAAACATGGCGGCCGCAGTGGAGACGTGATCAATGAGTGACCATTCGAATCAAATTACAGTCTTATTCTTTGCAACCTTGCGAGACCGCGCCGGCGTCAAGTCCATTTCATTAGACTTGCCTCGAGGCGCAAGCGTGAAACATTTGAAAGAGCGTCTGATTCAAACAAACCCCAACCTGACTCAGGCTATGGAAACGGCGCTGGTTGCCATTAACCGCGAATATGCTTTCGACGAAACGGTCATCCCTGACAACGCTGAAGTTGCGCTGTTCCCGCCTGTGAGCGGCGGTTGAGTGCGATTCCCTTTGCCTGTTGCATGGTCATCTCCGTCACGCTCAGGCAGGCGCAGGGTTTTAGTCAGTGCTGTAAAAGAATCTTTTTTGGCCCTCTCTACTCGGAGAAGGGATGGTGTAGCCAACGTCAAAGGAGGCAGAATGCAGGAACGCGTTGTCATTACCGGCATGGGGACGGTCAATCCTTTGGGTTTGAACGTGTCTGAGACGTGGAAAAATGCGGTCGAGGGCGTTTCGGGAGTGGGCCCGATTACCCTGTTCGAGCCGGCTGATTTGCTCGTCAAAATTGCTTGCGAGGTCAAAGGATTCGTCCCCGAAAATTACATGGAGGCGCGCGAAGCGCGCCGCCGCGACCGCTTCGAACAATTATCAACTGCTGCTGTGCGAGAGGCAATGACGTCCTCTGGCCTGACAATCTCAGAGGCAAATGCCGGGCGGGTTGGCGTTGTCATCTCCTCGGCCATTGGCGGTTTGCGTTCTTTGCAAGATGCTGTTATCCTGAATCACACAGAGGGGCCGCGTCGTGTCAGCCCGTTCTTGATTCCGATGTTGATGTCCAATGGGGCAGCAGGATTGGCCGCCATTGACTATGGTATCAAGGGACCGTGCTTCTCTGTGGCCTCGGCTTGCGCCTCAGGCGCAGATGGGATTGGTATGGCTTGGATGATGCTGCGCGCGGGTCTGCTCGATGCCTGTCTGGCCGGGGCTGCCGAAGCGACCATCACGAGTACTGGCATTGCCGCCTTCGATCGCGTGGGCGCCATGTCGCGCCGCAACGAAGATTATTCGATGACGCCAGCCCCTTTTGACAAAAACCGCGATGGATTGGTGATGGGGGAGGGCGCGGCAATATTGGTGCTAGAACGCGAATCTCATGCTCGGGCGCGCGGTGCGAACATCCTGGCAGAACTGGCCGGCTATGGCGCCACCGCCGACGCCTTCCATGTCACCGCTCCGCACGAGAACGGCGAGGGCGGCGCAGAAGCCATTCGTCAGGCGCTTCAAGCGGCTGAGGCGCGGCTGGAAGACGTGGGCTACATCAATGCCCACGGCACCGCCACCTCCTTGAACGACCTGTCTGAAACCAAGGCCATCAAGAGCGCTTTTGGAGAACTAGCCTATCGTATACCTGTTTCCTCTACCAAGTCCATGACCGGCCACATGATGGGCGCCACCGGCGCGTTAGAAGCCATTTTTTGCGTGCAGGTCGTCCGCGAGGGCATTCTGCCGCCGACCATTCATTACCAAACCCCTGACCCCGAATGCGACCTGGATTATGTCCCTAACCAGGCGCGCGAGAAAAAAGTAACCCTGGCGCTGAGCAACGCCTTTGGCTTTGGCGGGCATAACGCCGTGCTGGCCATCCGAAAATACCCTTGATTGACGACATCGTAACTCTCTAGCGCCTCGTTCTATTGGACCGTGATAGCAGCGTAGCGCCGACCTTTGGCCGGTAGCAGGCAAAGCCTGGCGTTACTCAGAAATTTTCGCCTGATCCCCTCTCCCTGTGGGAGAGGGGTAGGGGCAGCAAGCCCATCCCATCTCGAATCGCCTGATCCCCTCTCCCTGGGGGAGAGGGGTAGGGTGAGGGCCAATACTTACGCGAAAATGTGACATTATCAAGACCGGGGCGAGTCTTTTCTGATGGCAAACCATCCACCGTCCACCGTCCACCGTCCACGAATGCCCACGAATTCATGAATAGCGTTCCATTCGAGCATTCGTGGCCCTATTCGTGGATGGTTTCTCTACTTTGGTCGGAGACTTCGGCTCCAAACATCTTCGCGGTTGTGATCGTTTTTCCAGAGCAATACTATTAAGTCGCCATGCTATAATCGGCTTTGCTGAGCCCAACTCGTCAAACATAGCCCTGTAGGAAGATTTATTTCCCATGCCGGAAACCATTGGACAAAGATTGAAGCGCGCCCGCGAAAATCGTCGCCTAACCTTGGAAGAGGCGGCAGAAGTAACGCGCATTCGCTTGCAGTATTTACAGGCTTTAGAGGCAGATGACTTTTCGGTCATGCCCTCCCCGGTGCAAGCGCGCGGATTCTTGCGTAATTATGCCGATTATTTGGGGATAAACCTTGAACAGGCCATTGAAGAATTGCAAAACGCCGCTCCGCAGTCTGACGCTCCACAAGAAGTCGTTTTCGATGGAGAGGTCAGCCGGCCTTCCACATTGGCCGAGCCTGGTCTCAAAGTGCAAGGTTCGACGACGGAAAAGGACGACCAGCCTGCGCCTCGCGCTGCCAGACGCAAAAGCAAAAAGCCGCCTGCACGTCAGGAAACGCCGCCCGCCTCTACGCCGGATCCTGAGCCTGCTTCACCCTCAGCGAGCGTTTCCACTATCTCGGACGAGTCTTTGACGTTGGCAAAGGAACGGCCAGGCAGCGGAGTGAGGGCTTTGGTTGATGCGGCGGCGCGAGCCGCCGCGACAGGATGGAGAGTTCGTTTCTTGCGGCAGAAACAGCCCCTCGAAGCGCAGGCGGCCCTCCCTGAGTCCGAAGCGAAAGCAGAAGCCCCTATCCCTGCGCCGCCTGCTACCCTTCCAGAACGTCCGCTCTCGTCTCAAGAGATTTTTCAGGCCCTTGGGCGTCAATTGCGTCAGCGGCGAGACATCCTGGGCCTGGACCTGGACGAAATTGAGCGTCATATTCACGTGCGGGCGCAGTTCTTAGCCGCTTTAGAAGATGGACGCATGGAAGATTTACCCTCGCCAGTGCAAACGCGAGGCATGTTGTCTACGTATGCAGCCTTTCTCGACCTGGAAGTTGACGCCTTGTTGCTGCGTTTTGCCGATGCGCTTCAAGCGCAGCATCGTGAACGGTATCCCGAAAAAAGCGTGGCGCAGCAGCGCGCACAGCCAAACTTTCCCCAAAGGATGCCGCATTTACGCATGTTCATTGCTGGCGACTTGCTCTTTGGCGTGGGTATGCTCATCTTGTTGATTGTCTTTGTGACATGGGGCGTTTTGCGTGTGGCAAAGATACGCGCTGAGCGGGCGGTTGCTCAGGCCACCGCGCCCTCGATTTCTGAGGTGTTGATTGGAACGCCGCAAGAGACCATCGCGGCCTCGGCCACTCCCATTCCTGTGGAAGATACGCCTCTGCCGGCTGTGGAAGGGACTCTGGAAATCCCGACGGCGGCCCAGATCGCCAATGTGCAGGTGAACATTGTGGCGATCGAGCGCAGTTACTTGCGCGTGTTGGTAGACGGCAAGGTGGCCTTCGATGGCCGCACCGTCCCCGGCACACTTTACCCCTTTGAGGCCGAACAGAACATCGAGATACTCACGGGGAACGCCGCTGCTCTGCGAGTGATTTACAACCAACGCGACTTGGGAATGTTGGGCGGCTTTGGGCAACTGGCTCACTATGTTTACACAGTAGACCAAATTATCGTGCCGACGCCGGCTGCCTCGCTCACGCCTACGCTGACGCCTTTTATCACCCCCACGCCGTCGCTTACGCCCTCTCCCACCCCCTCGCCAACGGCCTCCCCAGCCGGCGATTCGCTTTGATGAAACCTGAACAGACTTTTCACCTCGTATCATTAGGCTGCGCCAAGAACACGGTCGATTCGGATTCGATGGCGCAGTTACTACTTCGCGATGGCTACCGCGTTACCAACGATCCTCGCAAGGCGGGTGTGTTGATTGTCAACACCTGCGGCTTCATCGGCCCAGCCAAACAAGAATCGTTTGCAGTTTTACAAGAGTTGGCTGAAAACAAGCGCAGCGGTCAATTGCTGATTGCGGCTGGCTGCCTCACCCAGCGTTATGGCGCAGAAGTGGCTCAGAAAGTCCGCGGCGTTGACGGCATCCTTGGCACCCGCCGTTGGATGGACATTGTACAGGTCATCCGCGAATTGCGTCGAGCGCCTCATCCTGAACCGCTCTATCATTTGCCAGATGACGCTAGAACGGTTGGCCTGGATGAGCGGGATACTCTACGCGCCAGCGTACACGGCGCCAGTGCGTATCTCAAGATTGCCGATGGCTGCCGCCGTCCATGCGCCTTTTGCGCTATTCCCCTCATCAAGGGAACGGCCGTCAGCCGCCCGCTTGAAGTGATTTTGGACGAAGCCCGCCGCCTGCGCGATGCAGGTGTGCGCGAACTTATCTTGATCGCGCAGGACACGACCGACTACGGTCACGACTTGGGCATGAAAGACGGCCTGGCTGTCCTGCTGGAACGTCTTATCGCCGCTGTCCCCGACATGGACTGGCTTCGCGTTATGTATGCCTACCCTGGCTACGTCACCGACCGTTTGATCGAAGTGATGGCTTCCAACGAACAAATCTTGCCGTATCTCGACATCCCGCTCCAGCACGCGCATCCAAAGACCCTCCAGCGCATGAAGCGTCCCGCCAACATCGAATGGGTGCATAAGACCCTCGGCAAAATGCGCGCCGCCATGCCCGCTCTTGCCATTCGCACCACCTTCATCGTCGGCTATCCCGGCGAAACGGACGAAGAATTTCAAGCGTTGGTGGACTTCGTGCGGGAGACCCGCTTCGACCGCGTGGGGACATTCCAATTCTCCTTCGAGGAGGGCACGACCTCTGCGCCTCTAGGCGACCCCGTGCCTGCCTCCGTTAAACAGGCCCGCTTCGAGGCCCTGATGGAACTCCAGCAGGGCATTTCGCTGCAAATCAACCAATCGTTTGTGGGCAAGACGCTGGATGTATTAATCGAGGGCTTCGACAACGGCATTTCCATCGGGCGCAGTTACCGCGATGCGCCGGAGATTGACGGCCTGGTGCTGGTCGAGGGCAAACTCGACACGGGTCAAATTGCGCCGGTGCGCATTAGCGGGGCGATGGCCTACGACCTGACCGGCGTTCCGGCGGCATAATCTGTATTCCCTATGTCTTTGTGGCGCAAAATTCCCATCCCTGACCTGGCGGCGTTCCTGCTGTCCATCGTAACCGTCTTTGCCGTTTACTGCGTGTCTGACCGCGTCTACGAGCGGATGCCTCATTTCGAGGACGAGATGGCCTACGTCTGGCAGGCGCAGGCGATTGCAAGCGGCCGCCTGGCGCTGCCTTCTCCCCCCCAGCCCAAGAGTTTTATGACGCCCTTCGTCATTGACTATCGTGGACAGCGTTTTAGCAAATACCCGCCTGGCTGGCCTACGGCGCTGGCGCTTGGAATTGTGACCGGACTGCGCGACTGGGTCAACCCTGTGTTAGCAGGATGGAGCCTTTGGCTGTTGTACTTGCTCGCCAGGCGCCTCGTTTCCCCGGCTGTTGGCCTGTTGGCCGTTATTTTGATGTTGTCTTCGCCGATGTTTTGGCTGCTCTCGGCGTCGCTGCTTTCGCACGCCTGGTCTTTGGCCCTGACGCTGGGGTTTGTTTTGGCCTGGTTGGACACGTTTTGTGACAGAGGGGGGCGGGATTCTATCTCGCCCTGGCTGACGGCCGCCATAGCGGGACTCAGCCTCGGCGTCCTGGCCCTGACGCGCCCGATGACGGCCCTCGGCGTGGGGCTGCCGTTCTTCGTTCATGGGCTGGTCTTGCTGGGGCGCGGAAATCCATCCACCCGCCTCCGCGTGCTGAGCATTGGCCTGTTGGCGGCGCTGACGGGCTGCCTGGTCTTGGCCTGGCAGTTTGCTGTGACGGGCAATCTGCTGCGCAATCCTTATACCTTGTGGTGGCAATACGACCAGATCGGTTTTGGACCTGGACATGGCCGCTGGGAAGATGGGCATAACCTATCCCATGCCTGGTACAATCTTGTTTACAGTTTGTCGGAGCCGAACGGCACAGGCGATGATATTTTGGGATGGGGCAACTTGTGGTGGATTTTTCTGCCGTTTGGGTTGTGGGCTTTGCTGCGCAAACCTTCTGCCTGGCTTGTGGCCGGCATTTTCCCCGGCGCCATCTTGGCCTATGTGCCGTATTGGATTGGTTCCTGGCAGTATGGTCCGCGTTATTACTATGAAGGGATGATTTCGATTGTTTTATTGAGCGCTGCGGGCGTTGCCTGGCTGGGGGGAGAAAGCAGGCGTCTTCGTAAAGCGTTGGCAGCCCTGGCTGTTATCGTGTTGGTGGGGTGGAATGTATTGACTTATCTGCCAGGGAGATTATGGGAAATGCACGGCATGTATGGGATTACGCGCTCCATGTTAGAGCCGTTTTCCACCCCAGAGGCTTTGCGCTATACGCCGGCGCTGGTCATCGTGCATTGGGAGCGGGAATGGACGGAATATGGCGGTTTGCTCGAATTACAAGATGCGCGCTTGGATACCCCGTTCATTTTTGCTATGCATCGTAACAGCACGGCTGATGAGGAACTCTCGAAGGCTTTTCCCGACAGGCAAGTAATTCACTATTATCCGTCTGAGCCGTTTACGTTCTATCGCACTCCCCGATAGGCGACTCCACTGCAAAAAGGTATTTGCGCCGCAGAGCGCGCAGAGAACGCTGAGATTTTTTGTAACTGCCTACCCTTTCTATAACAACCCACGAATAAACCACGAATGCTCGAATGACGGTATGTTTCGTGTATTCGTGCAGTATTCGTGGACGGTTTGCGCTCAAATATAGGCAGGGTAGGCAGTTACGAAAAGCGACTAAAGTCGCCACTACAAGCGCAAATTTTTCATCTATCGAGACTTTTCAAGAGGCCCGCGCAAAGGCGGTGGCAGCCAGAATCAACGCCGAGAGCAGGATGTTCAATCGCAACAATCCTCCTTCGCGCTTTTGCAGGCTGAGCAATTCGGCTTCATCCAAAGCGCCTTTTTCCAACCGCATCAGGCCGCGTTGAATGGCTGGCAATACTTCCCAGGTTTGCACGGCGCTGACGGCGACCATTCCCAGCCCGAGGAGATGCTTGGTCAGGATTGCCAGCGACCATTGACCGGTTGTGGATAGAAAGCCATCGTAATGAGGATTGGCGCTCATCTGGAACAGACCGGTTACGGCCAGCAACGCCATGCTAAACCAGGCCAATGGTTCTAAGCGGCGCTGAATGGCCGTCACCAGCGCCAGCCGCTCGGCAGGTTGCAACGTCTGCTTTGCCGCCGGGTAGACCAGCAGGAAGGTGGCGGCTAGTCCGCCTAACCAGGTTACAGTAGCCAGTAGATGCAGCCAGTAAGTCAATGCCAGCGCCCAGGCCGGGGGTGAGACAGGCATATCGCTTAGGGAGTGGGCGGCGTTTCGGTGGGCGCCTCGGTAGGCGGTTCCGCGGTTGGCTCAGGGATTTCTGTGGGAGGGTAGCATTCTTGGTATGCCTGGTTAGCGCCTTTGGCTGCCTGCGCATCCAATTGGCCGATGGTTTGCGCGGCCGTGTATTGCTCGTAGGCTTCGCAGTAAGCCCCCTGTGCCAGCAATTCGTCCCCGTAACGCATGGCGGCATAGTAATATCGTTCTGTGGCGGTCATGGTGCCGTCCCAGATGCCGGAGCCGTTGAGTTGGGCAAAGTATTCGGCTGCGAGTTTCCAGTCCAGTTCCCAAAAACTGGCGGCGGTGATATAGAAACGGGCGTTGTCGCGCAGGATGTGGGCCGTGTTGTCCAGCGGGGCAAAACGCTCGGCCAGGGTGAGTTGGTAGATGCCGCCTTCCAGGTTGCCGGCTTTGATCATGTCCACGCCCAGGTTGCGCAAGCAGAAGTAATACATACCGTCTACCTGTACGGTGTTGAACGAGGGGTTCTTTTTACGCAAAGTGTCCAGCACTGTCAGGGCGTTTTGCCATTGACCGGCTGCTACGAATTGCTGGGCCTGAGCAAACAGGGCTTCGTAATTCGTGTCGTCTACAATCAATTGCGGCGTGGGGGAGACGACCGGTGTAGGGGTTGGAATGTTGGACAAGACCATGACTTCGGTCAATTTTTCCATTGCGCCGGGAAAGGAAGGGTCAACGCTGATGATGTATTCCAGGCGCTGTTTGGCCGTGTTGTAATGACCGAATTGGATATCCACCAATGCGCGGGTGAACTGATCGCCCAATTGTTGGTTGATGAGCGTTTCTTTGGCTTGCTTGCGGATGCTCAGGCCGCTTTGATAGCCTCCAAAAACGCCTACTCCAATGATGACCAGGAAGACCAATACATTCAAGAAAAATTGGCCCGGCTTGAATTTTTTCTTGGGCTCGGGGTTTGGCAGGCTGGCCTCCGCAGGCGCTGGCTCTGCGGAAGTCAGTTTTTTGGCCTCCGCTTCTGGCGCGGGGGCGGTCGTTTTTGGCTTGGAAGCCTTGCGCGCCTTGACGGGCTGTGTTGCTTTGACAGGTTGCGTGCTTTCAGTTTCTTCAGACATGGGGCGTATTATAACGCATCCTTTTGCCTTGTGCTTCGTATAGCCGCTTGACGCTTGAAAAGCATTGCTCGGTTGCACGCAAAGGTTGTCAAAGCAGCGCTCTTTCCAAAATTTGGATGTAAAATAAAATCAACCTGCTGCGTAGAACAACTGCTTTGCAGTTGTCCAGATTGGAGAACCCCATGGACCCTCAACTCCTCCAACAACTGACCGCCTTCCTCGCCCC
>JBBITF010000037.1:0-26373 GCA_037440925.1 Chloroflexota bacterium | reverse complement strand
CTGGTTTTTGTTGTGGTAAACAAATCTTACCAGATTTACCAGTGCTCATTTTATTTATTGTTTTGGCGAAACTACAGTAAAGTAGATGACATGGTGCTGGCGTTGCTCTACCTGACCACATCCAGCGATGCCTTTGCCACCCGCGCCTGGAAGGGCCTCGACCTGGAAACGTTGCAGCGGCTGCACCAGAAAGGCTACATCAGCGACCCAATGGACAAGAAACCGACTCTTGTCCTGACCGAGGCGGGCGCGCAGCGATCGAAGGAGTTGTTTTTACGCTATTTCGGCCTGGAGGAATAGACTTTAAGAGTGGCTAATGGGACCGGCTGACGAAGTCCATGAGATGAGTCGGATACTTAGGGAAGATTGTATAACTGCCTGCTGTTGAGGCGTAAACAAATGGCCGTAAAGCCATGCTAAGGCATCAGCGCAACGAGAGAAGCAGCGAGACTTTCGAGCAGATTATGGCGTAGTTCGGCATTTCACCTTCTGCGGAGTAGGTTTCAGATTTCCCGTTTGACATTTGGCAGCGCTGTAGACCGGATGGAATTCGACCGGCTTTCTTCTGTCGAGTCGTGGCTTGGCAAGAGGAACGTTCATCCTCCTATTTTAGCCCATACGTTGGTCACTCTCGAAAATCATAAGGCTTACTGGCGAAAAAAAGGGTAAAATATCGGTAGGCAAATATGGAGATGAGCAAAGTGACTAAGGGAAATGCGCTTGAGTTCGATGTTCGGACTCGTTCATTGCTCGAACTGTTATATCATGTCAGCCGTGAGGTAGCCAGCGCGCTCGACTTGCGCACGGTGTTGCAACGTGTTTTGTACGAGGCAATCCAGAACGTAGGCGGGGAGCGCGGCACGATTGTCGTGTTGGATGACTCTGGCAAGCCCATTGATGCGACAATCGTGTACGGCAAAAATTACCTTGAGCATACTACCCAGCAATTGCGCGACACAGTAGAACGCGGATTGGCAGGCTGGGTGTTGCGCAATCGGAAGGCAGCCTTGATTCCCGACACCAGCCGTGACGAACGCTGGCTGCGCCGCCCAGATGATGCCAGCGAAAAAACGGGCGCCAAATCGGCTATTTGTGTACCGCTTACAGCGCGTGAACGCATCGTTGGCGTATTGACGCTGGTTCATTCGGTGCCAAATACCTTTGGAGTGGAACATCTCGAACTGATGCAAGCCATCGCCGACCAGGCAGGCATTGCGGTGTTGAATGCGCGCCTGTATACCGAGAGCCAACGCCAAGCGCGGGTGATGAGCGCGTTGGCCGAATGCGCTGCAGCCATCAACATGTCGCTAGACTTGGAAGAGGTGTTGCAACGTATTCTCAACCATACCATGCAGGCCTTACAGGTGGAGACGGTGGCGTTGGCGCTGACAGATCCGGTCTCTGGCGAATTGGTCTTCCGAGCAGCCGCCGGCCAGAACGCCGGAAACGTTCTCGACCGACGTATTCCGCCCGGCAAAGGCTTGAGCGGGCAGGTTCTTAACAGCGGACATGGCCTGGTCATACCGACTATCCCTCGAGACAACCTCAAAGAAGAGGACAAGTTTGGGGGCATTGATATACGTGCATTGGCGATTGCGCCCATTTTAGCGCAAGGCAAGGCGCTTGGTGTGTTGGAGGCCATTAACCCAGCGGCTGGTATTTTTGACCCCGATGCGCTATTGGTGATGAACGGTATTGGCAGTTTGGCAGGGACGGCTATCCAAAACGCTCAACTGTTTGGACGTTTAGATACTGCTCACCAGCGTTATCGTGAATTGTTCGACACCAGCATAGATCCTATCTTCATCACCGATTGGGATGGCAAAATTTTGGAAGCCAATCGCCAGGCTGTGGCAATGAGCGAATTCTCAGACGAAGAACTTCGTGAAATGACCATAGACCAGGTGCATGAGATCATTTGGAGCAAAGTTGGCCTGGAATTCGAGAATTTGAAGACGTATCAACCCTGCTCGTACACCTCGTTGTTACACAAAAGGAGCGGCCGTTATATACATGTAGAGGTAACCGTTCGGGCAGTGAACTTCGAGGATGTCGAAGCCTTGCAATGGATGATCCGCGACATTAGCGAGCGTAAGGCGCTGGACGATTTGCGCAATGATTTGACGGCTATGGTGTATCATGATTTACGCTCGCCTCTTTCCAATATCATCTCAAGCCTAGAGATCCTGAGTGGGATGATTGAGGCCGATGAAGCCGTGCAATCCATTTTGACGATCGCTTCTAACTCTACGGCGCGCATCGAACGGCTGGTGAGTTCCCTGTTGGATATTAACCGCCTGGAATCAGGCCAGCAAATTGTCAACCAAAAAAGCGCCGATATCAGCCATCTGATCGTCGAGGCTATCAAGATTGTGCAGCCTAGCCTTGATAGCCGTAATCAAAAAGTCAAAACCAATTTGTCGGCCAGCCAGCCTATGGTGTGGGTAGATGTGGATATGATCTTGCGGGTGCTGATCAATTTGCTCGAAAATGCGGCTAAATTTTCACCTTTGGGCGGCGAGATTGTCGTCAGCACGGTCAAAGAAGACGGCTGGGTTAAAGTGGCCGTTCAGGATAACGGGCCGGGCATTCCCATCCTGGACCGTGAGCGTATTTTCAGCAAATTTACCCGCTTGCGCGGCAAGGACAAGACTGCCGGCCTGGGTATCGGTTTGGCTTTTTGCCGCATGGCTGTAGAGGGACATGGGGGCAAGATTTGGGTGGAGAGTGAAAACAACATTGGCTCGACCTTCTTTTTCACTCTGCCTATCGCTGCACCAGAGCAAGAGGCGGCCAAAAAGGCAGATTGAGGAGTTGAATGGAAGCGATTGGTCCGAATGTTTTCGTAGAGAATCAATATTCTGGCGTTACCGTGGGGGTCATCAGCCAGCCGCGAGGCTTGATTCAAATTGATGCACCCCCCTCGCCGGAAGACGGACGCGCATGGCGCGCGGCTTTGATGAACTTGAACGGCGGCCCGGAGCGGGTGCTGGTCAATCTGGATGCGCATCCCGATCGTACCCTGGGCGTGCGCGCCATGGAGTGTGCGGTCATTGCTCACGAAAAGACGGCTCAAATTTTCCGCAGTCGCCCCAGCGCTTTCAAGGCTCAAAGCGAGGATAGCGGCGCCGATTGGGAAGTCATCGCCGGCTTGGGCGGCATTCGCTGGGTGCAGCCGGAAATTTCGTTTACCCATAACTTGATTTTGTATTGGGGCAATACGCCGGTCTTACTCGAAAGTCACCCCGGCCCAAGCGCAGGCGCCATCTGGGCGATCTTGCCAGAGGAGAAAATTGTCTTCGTAGGCGATGCGGTGGTGAAAAACCAGCCCCCTTTTCTGGCCAATGCTGATCTGCCTGCCTGGCTTGAGACGCTCGATCTTTTGCAGCGTGAGCCTTATCGCAGTTATACCATTGTCAGCGGGCGCGGAGGCGTATTGGAGGCAGCCCTTGTCAAAAGTCAGGCTGACTTTTTGAAAGAATTGCTCAAAAAATTAGAGAAACTGGCTGTCAAGCAATCTCCACCCGAGGCCGTCGAGGGGCTGGCGCATGAGATGGCAGCGAACTTCAAAGCCAGCGGCGTGCATTCTAAGCAATATTCGCAACGCTTACAATACGGGTTGCAACGTTATTACAGCCGCCATTATCATAGCGGAGCCAATACGGCGGGAGACGAGGAGTAGAGTAAATCAAGTCATTTGCTGCTCTCTACGCGGTTACGTCCCTTGTGCTTGGCAATATACAAAGCCTGGTCAGCGCGCGCAATCAGGGTCTCCAGATCGGGGGTTTCACTTGAAATAGCCGCCACGCCCAAACTGATGGTGACGCGCAAGTTGCCGCTGTCGGTCGCCAGGGGCGAATTCTCGACCGCAGAGCGCAAACGTTCGGCAATGTCTCTGGCAGCCCCCAAAGGTGTTTTGGACAACAGGATGACAAATTCTTCTCCCCCATAGCGTCCAACGATGTCAATGTCTCTGGTCATGCTGTTCAAATGCCTGGCCAGCCCTTGTAAGGCCTGATCGCCAATCGCGTGACCGTACAAGTCGTTGACGCGCTTGAAATAGTCAATATCTACCATCAACGCAGCAAAAGGTTGATTGTTCCGTAAAGCGCGGGAGAACTCCAGACGGCCTATTTCGAACAAGCCGCGCCGGTTGTAGAGACCGGTCAACGAATCGGTGAGCGCCATATTCTGGGCTTCTTCGTAAAGGCGCGCGTTCTCTAGCGCAATGGCTACTTGGTCGGCAAAGGCTACCGCCATGTTGACATCTTCTTGAGTGAAGCGATTGGGTTGCGCGCTATCAATTGCCAGGAGACCTATTATCTGGTCCCTGCTGATGAGCGGGACGCCCAGCCAGGAACGAATATGACTGTGAGGCTCTTGCTCGAAGGCTTTATAGACGCTGCTGGGGTTGTTCAAAATGTAGGGTTTGCCGGTTTGGATCACCACGCTGTTGGGGTTGTCGCCCGGCACCGGGAAGCGCAGTCCCATCACCATTTTCATGGACTGTTCATCCCATCCGCGCCCGCCCACAATTTCCAATTCGTCATTGCGCAGCAGTTGTACCGAGGCGCTGTCGTAGGGTAACACCACAGCCAATTGCTCGAGGATTCGATTCACGGCCTCATCGGAGCGTAATGTTTCCAGGATAGCGGCGCTGGCGCGCCGCAGCGTTTCAGACTCCTCGGCCCGCTTGCTGGCGTCTTTGACGGCCTGAAACTTTTCCATCGCTAGCGCAATCAGGCTGGCGGCCTGCTCTCCAAGCGAAATTTCTTCCGGTTGGAAACGGCGGGGATGATTGTATGCCAGGATGATGGCGCCCAGCCATCTTTGACCAGCGATGAGCGGAAAAGACATCAACGCGCGGTAAGGGAACTTATCCAAAATCCGCTGGCTGACATAAGGTGTATGGGTCACGTCGTTGAGGATCAGCGCATGGCCGCTCTTGAGGGTCGAACCTGTCAGGGTGATTTCATCTTTCTCGGGTTCGATAGACAGGAACACTTCGCGATACTCTCCATGTCCAGAGAGCGGCCTGACAGATTGTGTTGCCTCATCCCAAATGGAAAAGAAACAGGCATTGGCGTTCACCAATTCGCTCAGGCGGCTCACAACAACCTCGCTCATCGTCTGTAAATCCTGGGCTTGCAAAGCGGTCAATACAACTTCGTGGAGCAAGTTGAGAATGCGCTGACGACGGCGCAGGGCAAACTCATTGCGGGCGCGCGTTTCTGCCGCGCTGAAAATGTCGGCGGCGGCCTGGATGGATTCCAGTTCGGCAGTTTGCCAGACACGTTCACGCTCATGATCTTCCAGACCAATGAAACCCCACCATTTGCCTTCGACAAAGATTGGAGCCACTAAAGTGGAACGCACGCCACGCTTGTGCAATTCTGTTTGTTCCATGAGGGGCAATTCGCTGGTCAGCGCTGCAATCAATTTTCCCTGGTTAAGTTGGCCGCTCCAGCCGGCTGGCCCGATTTGGGCGATGGGAATGTGACGAAATTGCCTGTCGTTCCAATGCGGCGTTATGGTGGGCGCTGTCCATTCATACGTCTGACTGGTATACAACATGCCATCTTGCCCGTGATAATTTTGGAAAACGTATGCCCTGCTTGCCTGTGTGACTTGCCCCAGTCTTTCGAGGAAGCCGGGAATATTGGCCTCCCAAGCAGCGGTTTTTAGGAATTGCTGCGCCGCCAGGTTGAGGGTTTCAAGTAGCGCCTCGCGCCGTTCGAGGTCTACTTCGATTTGCTTGCGCTGGTGAATGTTGCGAAAACTCATTAGATAGGCCAAGGGAGACTTTTCTTTTCTCTGTTCGAGGTTTTTGATTGGCGTCAAACGGATTTCAAACATCGTTTCCTGGCCGTCTAAGAGAAAAGGTCTTTCGACAAATGGTTCTTGCCGTTCGGTTAAGCGCAAAAACATATTAGCGCATTGTGGGAAAAGCCGATCGAGTGGCTGCCCCAAGCAAGTTTCGAGGGAAACTCCCAAGATTTTTTCTAGAACCTTGTTGAGATATAAAACTCGTTTTTGCTCGTCTACAACCAGGATGCCATCTTGCAAGTCGTTCAAGATCATGTCCGGCGCCATGGGAGCAACCTCTAACAAGCGATAGCGCAAGATGCCCCATCCCATGACCACAATTGCCGGAAGAAACAGAAAAGGCAGCAAGGTTATGCCGCCCCGTGTGATTGCCAGGGCAATCATGCTGCCGACCCATGGCAAAGCCGTGCCGGTCAAAATCAAGCCAGCCTTAAAACGCTGCTGCGCAGGGGAACGCACCAAATCCAACAACAGAAATCCTAAACTGATGAAAAGGACGATATGCGTATAAGCGGTTTGCAGCCTCAGCCATTTCCCCATTTCGATTTCCAAAAAGGACAAAGGGCCCAGCGAGGCTATTTGCACTCGTTCCCAAATCAAATGGTGGTAAGGATTGGTGAATGCCAGGAAGATCGTGCCAACAGGAACAAGCCAGGCCAGAGCCTGTCTGAAAGGCGTCAGCAGGTGATTTCGTCCTGTAAATATTACGCAAAAGGTCAACAGGAAAACCGGCGCACTGGCGGTTCCCATCAATTTGAGCGTAGCCGCCAACACTTTGCCGTTAATATTGGAGGCTACTAATTCCAGCCCATTGCCTAGCGAGAGAATAGCGATGCTGGCCATCATCCACGCAAAGGGGGTAAAAGCCAGGCCCGGCCGTCGCTGCCAAATGAATAGACCCAACCCTGCATACCCTCCCGCAAGAAGTAGCAGGCTGGCTGGAGCAAGAGAAAGCAAAATTTCCATAATCGTAACTGCCTACCTTATTATAACAACAAGACCCTAAAGGTTTGTGCTGCTATCGAAACCTTTAGGGTCTGCCGCAGGACCTAGTGGGTAGGTAGTTACAATTTCATAGGTTATGGTTGTTCCTCTATCAAAGCATTCCAGTCAACCGGCGCCGCCTCCAGGTAGCGTAAAAAGTCAGCATAGAACGCATCTGTCACGGTTTCCCATTGCTCAACCCCATACGCTTGCCCTAATACTTGCCGCCCGGCTTGCATTCCTGAAAGGCGAAAGAAGGCGGTTTCGAGCGCTTCGGCCATATCAGGCGGCAGAGTCTTTGACCAGACGAGAATTTCATACGGAATGATGGCCGGCACGCGCCAAATGACAAGTACCTGTTCGAGAATGTCTGGGAAGGCGTCGCGCAGAGATGGGAATTCGCGCGCGTCTATGTAGGTTGCGCCGAAGTCACAGATGCCGCCTGCATACACAGCCCGCGCAACGGTAGGCTGCCCTTGCACAAAGGCAGCCGGGCGGGTGTAAATATTATGATACGCCAAAATGCCAGCCGGGATGACGTAGCCAGAGGGCGAAACGGAATCAGACCAGCAGGGCTTCTTATCGCGAAATTGGGACAGGGCCGTAGCAGCATCAGCAGTGTTCTCCTGCGCATGAGCATCGTAATAGGAGGTGAAGCCTGCATCTGCGCGAGCAATGAACTGCGCACCGTAGGCCTTCTGGCCCGATTTCATAGCCGCAAAAGCGGCAGTCGCATTCCCATTTTTATAGGCCAGGGCGTAGGCATAGGGATTCAAAACCGCAATGTGCGCGTTGCCCCGTCCCAGCGCTTCGATTAGTTTGGCGTAGGATTCTGGCGCGGTTACTACAAAGGTGTAACCGGTCTCCTCGGCCAGTTGGGCGGCAAAGGCTTTGCCCGCTTCTACGCGCGTCCCTTCGGGAACGGCGGAGGGGGAAAGCGCCATCACCAGCGGGTTTTCCGGCGTCCCCAGCGGCGCAGAGGTAGGCGTGGGGTGCGGCAGGTCGGCGGTGGAACCGGCCAGCGTAGAAACGGTTGCGGTAACGGAGGCCGCTTCAGGCGTCGTAAACGAGGCGTGAAGTCCCGGCAAGGTGCAAGCCGCCAGCAGAAAAAACGTCCAGCCAAGACGAAGGCGATGGTTCATGTTCTCATTCGGGTCAACAGACAGTATAATTATGACATGAAACAGAATTTGTTATCGCTCTTGATCATTATCGTGTTGATTGCTGGAGGCTATTATATCGTCAAGACCATGCAAGAGACGGCGCAGCAGGCCAATCAGGCTTTACAACCGCTCCAGCAAGCCAACCAGGCCTTGCAGACGCAAGTGTCGGATTTGCTGCATCCCACCCCCACCGTCATTCCTGACCCGGTGACATACATCAACGAGGTGCGGGCGCTGGCGCGGCTCGAAACCATCCAATACAGTGTGGAAAAAGTGGTCACTTGTGAAATCAATCAAGGGACGCTGGGATTCCTGGTGGGCGACAAGGTGTTGTTTGTGGGGCATGGCATTGTAATTGCCGGCATTGACATGGGGAAGATTCTGCCGGAAGATATGCGCCTGGAGGCAGGCGCGTTGTCTGTCAGGCTGCCCCCGGCCGAAGTTTTCGTAGCCACGCTGGACAATCAAAAGTCCTATGTGTATGATCGGGATACAGGCATCTTCACCAAGCCAACGATGGATCTGGAGACCATCTGCCGCCAGAGCGCCGAGACCGAGATCCTGAAAGCGGCCATGGAAGACGGCATCCTGACCCAGGCGCAGACCAATGCGGAGAATTATTTGTATCGTTTCTTCCAGGCGCTGGGATACCAGAACGTGATTTTTATGAAGTAGGACAAGCCTTTGGCTTGTCTTACACCCGTTCCGTCCAGGACGGGTGGGCGTATTTCTCGCGGACGAGTTCCTCGGCTCGCGAGATTTCTTTTTGGGAGAGTTCCCCCGCCACCAGGCGGAGTCCCAACTGCGCTTCAAAGGCGCGGACGAAGGCCTGCGCGGCGGTTTCCCAGGCCACTGCCCGCCCTAGAGCCGCCTCGACGGTCGTGGCGCGCTCCAGCAGGCGTTGACCGGCCGCAGCGCGCGCGGATTCGTCCGGGAAGGCCAGCGCCTGGCAAATGCGCGCCAGGTCGCCGGTGAGCGGCAGGGAACCGTGCTGCAAGACGCCGTCTCTGCGGCGCGCCTGCGCCGAGCCGATCAGTTTCTTGCCGTTGACCGTGATCTCATACGTGGATGGGACTTCAAAACAGACCGGGTTGGGACTGCCGTTGCCGTCTGCCTTGCCTTCTTTCATCTCGACCGGCAGCCCCAGGTCGTGGACGGCGGACAGTAAGGCCCGCGCCAGGCGGTTGTACGATTCCAGCACCGTCCCGGCGACGCGCGGCTCGTCCGGCGGAGCGGTGACGGAGTAGGTCAATTCGTCGGTGTGCAGGATAGCCCGTCCACCGGTGGTGCGGCGCACCACATCCCAGCCGCGTTCGTGCAGGCGGGTCAGGTCCACATCGGCAAAGGGTTGACCCTGCCCAAGCGACAGACAAGGAGGCTGCCAGGCGTATAAGCGAAGCGTGGGCAGCGTTTTACCCTGCCCGCTGGATTCGAGCAAGGCCTCGTCTACGGCCATGTTCCACGCGCCGCGAGCCGGCGGGGTGAGGAGGAGTCGCCAGGTAGTCATAACGATATTGTACCATCTGCTGTCGTTGCTCGAACAACCTTCGCTGTTTCCCAAGAATTCTAACTTTTTTCCTACGTTGTTTTTCTCGCTTTTTGGTAAAATCAATCCGACCGGTTCTGTCTGATTGATTAGGAGTATCTCATTATGTCTGGTATGGATCGCTTTACACAGCGTGCACGGCGGGTGTTGAGCCTGGCTCATCAGGAAGCCGAGCGCGCCCGTCAAAACAATATTGGCACCGAACATTTACTGCTGGGTTTAATGAACGAGGATGGCGGAGTAGCCGGGCGTGTCTTGCGCGAGTTAGGGATGCAGACCGAGCGGGTGCGCGAGGTGGTCGAGCGGGTCAGCGCGGGCAGCCGTTCGCTGTTTACCGGCAAGATTGACCTGGCGCCCGATACCCAACAGGTATTGGAATATGCCGTAGAAGAAGCCCGTCAACTAGGACATCACTACATTGGCACAGAGCATATTCTACTGGGTCTGGTGCGCGTGGAAGGAAAGGCGATGGAGGTATTGCGCCGCTTGGGGGTTACGCCCGACCAGATTCGCCGCCAAACGCGGCGAGTGCTGAACGAAGGCGCCTCTACCCCCGCCCCGGCCGGGCCTTTGCAACCCCAACGCCCCAACCCAGCCGGGCAGAAGACCCCCCTCATAGACCAACTGGCTACCGACCTGACCTTGCTGGCCGAAGAAAAGAAACTCGACCCGGTCATCGGACGGCAGAACGAGATCGAGCGCGTCATCCAGATTTTGGCGCGCCGAACGAAGAACAATCCCGCCTTGATTGGCGAACCTGGCGTTGGCAAGACTGCCATCGTGGAGGGGCTTGCCCAGCGAATCGTGGACGGAGACGTTCCGGCTCCCCTGATGAACAAGCGCGTCTTGCAACTGGACGTTGGCTCGCTGGTGGCCGGCACGATGTATCGCGGGCAGTTCGAGGAGCGCCTCAAGCGGGTCATTGACGAACTCAAACAATCTGGCTCCATCCTTTTCATAGACGAAGTCCACATGCTGGTGGGGGCCGGTGCGGCCGGTTCCTCGGTAGATGCGGCCAACATCCTCAAGCCGGCGCTCTCGCGCGGGGAGTTGCAAGTCATCGGGGCCACCACGCTGGACGAGTACCGCAAATACATCGAATCCGATGCGGCGTTGGAACGCCGTTTCCAATCCATTATTGTGGATGAACCCTCCGAGGAAGAGACCATCGAAATCCTCAAAGGCATCCGCAAGGCGTATGAAGAGCATCATCATCTCGTCATTTCTGACGAGGCTATCGAAGCGGCGGCTCATCTGTCATCCAGATATGTGACCGAGCGTTTCTTGCCGGATAAAGCCATAGATTTGATAGACGAATCCTCCTCCCGCGTGCGCATGTACAAGAGCCCGGCGGCCAGAGAAGCCAAAGACCTGTTCAGTCAACTGCGTCAGGCGCGCCAAAACCGCATCCTGGCGCAGGAAGATGGCAATATCGAAGATGTCCGCGAATGGGAAGAGAAAGAACTGGAATTGCAAGCCAACATTGAGCGCCTGCGCACCGGGTGGGACCGTGCCTCTAGCCCGGTTGTCTCGGCAGAGGATATTGCCGAAGTGGTCTCCATGTGGACCGGCGTTCCTCTCATGCAATTGGCCGAGGAGGAAAGCCAACGCTTGCTCAAGATGGAAACCGAATTGCAAAAGTCCATCATTGGGCAAAAAGATGCCATCGAAGCCATCTCGCGCGCTGTGCGCCGCGCCCGCGCCGGCCTCAAGGACCCGCGCCGCCCGATCGGGTCATTCATTTTCCTGGGTCCCACCGGCGTCGGCAAGACCGAACTGACGAAGGCCCTGGCTAAATTCATGTTTGGCAGCGAAGAAGCCGCCATTCAACTGGATATGTCCGAATTCATGGAACGGCATACCGCCTCCCGCCTGGTGGGTGCGCCTCCCGGATACGTTGGCTACGACGACGCCGGTCAACTGACCGAAGCCCTGCGCCGCCGTCCGTATTCCATCGTGGTCTTCGACGAGATCGAGAAAGCGCACCCTGAAGTCCATAACATGCTGTTGCAGATCATGGAAGAGGGCCACCTCTCCGACGCGCGCGGCCGCAAGGTGGATTTTCGCAATGCCATCATCGTCATGACCTCTAACATCGGCGCGGATGTCATCAAGAAGCAGGGCGCGCTTGGCTTCCAGTTGAAACGTGACGAAGCCACCGAAGAGCGCCTGTCCTATGAAGAGATGCGCAAGAAACTGACGGAAACCCTCAAACGCGCTTTCCGCCCGGAATTCATCAACCGTGTAGACAGCGTGGTCGTCTTCCGCGCGCTCAACAAGGAAGACATCCAGCAGATCGTCTCGCTCGAACTGGACAAGGTGGCTGCTCGCCTGGCCGAACACGCCCTCACGCTGACGGCGACTCCCGAGGCCCTGGCGTTGCTGGCTGACCTGGGCTTCGACGCCGAGTTTGGCGCCCGTCCGCTGCGCCGCGTGATCCAGAACAAGGTAGAAGATCCTCTCTCCGACCGCTTGCTGGGCGGCGAGTTCTCCTCTGGCTGCACCGTTTTAATAGACGTAAATCAAGATGGCGAGATCGTCTTGAAACAGCAAGAAGCCAAAGAACCTGAGACGGAAATGGCGGTCTGAAATAGAATAGAGGGAAGCAAGATGATTTTTTATGTAGATGTGGGACAAATTGTCTATTTGTCCCACATCTGTGCAAGTGGCGTAATCGTGGTTGTCGAATAACGTGAAGCCTGATGGGATACTGTGTAAAGGCAAGGGAATAAAAGTTGACATACTGCCCCTTGCTGGGACGTGCAGATAGCAAAGAGGAGACTGAGTCTCTGTGAAGCGGGGTTGCGCAACTCAAAAGAGAGATTTCGTAACTACCTATTAAGATGAATTCAAGTATAATATTGGTTGGAGAACGTGAAATGACGTTTACCGTGCGCGATTACCAAGACTTGTTGAGCCTGCTGAACGCTCATCCCGAATGGCGGGACGATTTGCGACGCGCCATCTTCAATGAGGATTTCCTTTCGCTGCCGCAGATTGTCCGCGAACTGGCTGCCGCTCAGAAGCGCACCGAAGAGCGGATGGAAATGCTTGCTCAGCGGATGGATGAACTGGCCGCTGCCCAGAAGCGCACCGAAGAGCGGGTGGAAATGCTTGCTCAGCGAATGGATGAACTGGCCGCCGCCCTGAAGCGCACCGAAGAGCGAGTGGATGAACTGGCTGCCGCCCAGAAGCGTACCGAAGAGCGGCTGGACAAGGTAGAAGTCGAAATGCGTAAGACTCGCAACGAGTTAGCCAAACTTTCGTCTATGCTCGGCGTGTCGTTAGAAGATGAAGCCGGCAATGTGTTGGCAACGGTGATGCGTCAAAAGGGTTACCGCGTATTGCAAGAAGCAAGCGGTCTGCGCTTCTACGGCGACGTGGACGTGGTTTTGCCGGTGGAAGACCGGCAAGGACGGCAATTGTGGGTATTGCTGGAAGCAAAGATGCGCTTGAGCCGCTCTGATGTGCTCAAGTGGGCGCAGAGATCACGCTCGACCAAGTGGCGTCAGGCATTGGAGAAGGTGGGCTGTTATCCGCCATACCTGATCTATATGTACGCCATGCGGGTAGATGTCAGCGCGCGCGAGGCATTGCAAGAAAAGGGCATTGGTCTGCTCAAGGCTGAGGGAGAAGCGATGTTGCCCTCTGGTGAAATGAACTGAAAAGACCCTAAAGGTGGGCAGTCACGATTCCCTGAGAATAACCGTGCTTCCCCTGCTTACCTAAACTGCGAGATCACCCCAGCGACGATGGCAATCTGCCCCAAGTGGTAAAGCCCAATATTCAATACACGGCCACGTCGAATGGGGGCAACGAAGCGGTTCCAAGCCAGCACAATATCCGACAAATAGAACAAGAAAGCCCCTACGCTCACCAAGAGCGCGGGCGTAGAAAGCCACTCAGGGCGGAAGAGAGTCAATAATGCCGAAAGCAGCATCAACGTAATCACAACACTGTACACGACAACCGGCCCTACCAGACGAGGCTGTCCTTGGGCGCGCACCCCTGCCACGATAGGACGTATCACCCGCACCGCCGCTAGCCCCAATACAACGGCCATTCCCAGGCTCCAAATCGCCGAGGTCTTTGGCAGAGGTGTATTGAAACCCATCACATAGGCAATTTGTGCGAACAGAAAAGCCACCAAACCAAAGATGAAGAAACGGTCGCTGAAGATCAACGCCACATCTCCTGCCAGAGAGAACAAGACGCCCAGCCCAAACCACAACAAAGCGCCCTGCAAACCGGCAGTCAGCGCCAGCCAGGCAAACAAGCAGAGCATTACGGCTGGTTTGGCGACAATTTCCAGTTTTAGCCAGCCTTTCCACACTGCCAGGGCTTCCAAGCCGGCAAACACGAATGCAGCAAAGGGGAAAACAGACATGCTTACCTCCTTTTCTTGAGAGTATACCCTACTCTTTTCATGGCTCTTTCATCCTTACGCCATTCTTTCAACAGTTTCACTCGCAACGCCAAGTAAACCTTGCGCCCCGACATGGCTTCGATTTGGGCGCGCGCCTCGCCGCCAATTCGTTTCAACATCACGCCGCCGCGCCCAATCAGGATGCCTTTCTGCGACTCGCGTTCTACAAACACAGTCGCCGCAATATACGCCCCCTCCTCGCCGCGCTCGGTAAATTCGTCTATGCGGACTGCAACTCCATGCGGCACTTCATCGCGCAGATTCGACAGGCAGGCCTCGCGGATTAAATCGGCTGCAATCTCGCGCTCATACCAATCTGTAACCTGTTGTGGGTCGAATTGCGGCGGCCCCGGCGGAAGATAGGAGAACAGCGCCGCTTGCAGCGTGTCGAGGTTGACGCCATTTGCGGCCGAGATGGGGATGACCTGCGTTCCGGCCGGGACGAGGGCACGGTACGCTTCGAGGCTCTCAGACAACGCCTCAGCGGGGAGTAAGTCCATTTTGTTGCCGGCAAGCAGAAGCGGAGTCCGATGCGAGAGGCGTCCCAAACGGGGCGCAATCCAGCGGTCTTCGTCGGTCGGTTTCACAGACGCATCTACCAGAAACAAAATCACATCCACCCCTTCCAGCGCTTCTTGGGCTTCTTGATTGAGAAATTCGCCCAGTTTGTGACGTGCCTTGTGGAAGCCGGGTGTATCCACAAAGACCATTTGAAAGTTGTCGGTCGTGAGGATGCCCAGTTGACGCCGGCGCGTAGTTTGGGCTTTTGGGGAAACGGCGGCTACTTTTTGACCAAGCAAGGCATTGACCAGCGTAGACTTGCCCGTATTGGGGCGGCCTACAATGCTGACATAGCCAAAACGATATTCGCTTTTCATGGGGTGAGTGTATCATAAGAGTTGCAAGATTCAAAACGTCCCGCTCCTCTTACCTTTCTTCCCAGAGAGGCACACCGGGCGCAAAGTCGAAAGTCTACCGATTTTCAAGCCACTCTGGAAATTTTTCAGTTCGCAGCGACAATCTTTACCTGTACATCTTGTGAAAAATGGGGCTTGCGTGTAACTAAACATCAGGGTATTATTAAAAAGCGCCGCGTGGGCGGTCATTATGTTAGAGAGTTTTTACCTCAACTTCGACGTACTCATTGAACGAGCAGGAAACGGAAAGTACCGTGCGCGGGTCATTGATTCTCCGCTCGGGCCGGCCTCTACGGAGTTTGAACGTCCTCTTTCTGACCTGCAACTGGAAAATTACATTTTGCGCATGGGGCAAACCCGGCGGGGTGTGCTTCAGCCTTTCGATTCGGGGGAATTGCAGGCCATCAAACAATGCGGCGAAGACCTGTTCAATGCCGTTTTTTCGGATGAAGTCTATACCTGCTTCATGTTGAGTCGTGAACAGGCGCGTGAAAAAGGCAAAGGGCTGCGCATCCGCTTGCATATCGAAGTGCCGGAATTTCAAGATTACCCTTGGGAATTGTTGTATCACTCCAAGATGAATCAATTCCTGGCGCTCTCGAAGGAGACGCCGGTAGTGCGCTACATCGAATTGCCCGTGCCGGAATATCCCCTGGCTTTGAGACCGCCGCTCAAGATGTTGGTGATGATTTCCAGCCCAGAGGGCTTTCCGCCTTTACAGGTCGAGGAAGAATGGAAGAAATTGACCGCCGCCCTCCAGCCGCTCATTGCGCGCGGCATGATTGTCTTGGAACGCTTGAACCGGCCTACCCTGGCTGATTTGCAAAAAGCCCTGCGGCGCGACGATTTCCACATCTTTCACTTTGTGGGGCATGGTAAATTCATTACCTATCGGCAAGATGGCGTCTTGTTGTTGGAAGAAGACCTGAACGAACGGCGCGGGCGGCCTGTCAGTGGGCAATATCTGGGCATCTTGCTGCATGATCACCCGTCATTGCGCCTGGTGCTGCTGAACGCTTGTGAGGGCGCGCGCACGTCCCGCTCCGATCCGTATGCGGGTGTGGCGCAATCGCTGGTGCAACAGGGCATTCCGGCGGTGATTGCCATGCAATTCCCCATCTTGGAAGAATCGGCCATCAAGTTTGCCAATGAGTTCTACGGCGCCATTGCAGACGGCTTCCCTGTTGACGCTGCCATGTCGGAAGCGCGCAAAGCCATCTTCACCACCGGCAATGAGACGGAATGGGCTACGCCGGTATTGTTCATGAACGCGCCGGATGGGATGATTTTCAAGTTCCATCGTGAACAACAAATGGAAACGCCTCTGCCTGCGTCCGGACCTGCTCCATGGACCCAAGAGGCTGCTACACCCAAACCCGATTCTCCGCCCGCGGAGGTCGTCTCTTCTCCGCCTCGAAAAGCGCTGCCCAAGCACAACGGACACAAAAATGGACGCGCCAAAAAGCGGAACTTGCTGTGGGCGCTGTTTTTCCTCTTTTTACTATTGCTGGCGGGCGGAGGGATGTGGCTAAACGTTTGGGGCGGATTCCCATTTCCCTTCTTCAACACGCTTCCCCCGGCAACCGAGTCACCGGTCGTTACTTTGGCGCCGCCAACCACCTCTTTCACGGTCACAGACTCCCCCTCGAACACCGAAACTCCTTCTGCGATGCCGTCTCCTATCGTAAATATTCCCACTCTTGTTACGACCGTCACCGACTCGAAAAAGGTCGAAATGGTCTTGATTCCGGCTGGCGAGTTTTTGATGGGCAATGACCAGGGCCCGAGCGACGAGCAGCCCATTCATCTGGTGTTTCTGAGTGACTTCTACATAGACCGCTACGAAGTGACCAATGCCCAATATCAAGCCTGTGTCGCGGTCAAGATGTGCAAAGAACCGCGTGAAAGAAGCGCTTACAACATAAGCGGCGCCTATTTTGGCAATCCTGAGTATGCCAGTTATCCGGTCATCAATGTCACCTGGGAAATGGCCAATGACTATTGCACCCAATGGCGCCACGCTCGTTTGCCTACCGAAGCCGAGTGGGAAAAGGCGGCCCGCGGCCCACTGGCCTTCCCTTACCCTTGGGGGGAGGGCATCCAGTGTGAATGGGCAAATTATCGCGATCCAGACTGTAAGCGTTTCAGCGCTACAAGGCCGGTAACAGACTTCATGGCCGGACAGAGTTTCTATGGGGTATACAACATGGCCGGCAATGTATGGGAATGGGTGGCAGACTGGTACTCACCCACATATTACTATGATGCGCCGTTGGAAAATCCGCCAGGCCCAGAAACTGGCCGATTCCGCGTCAAGCGGGGCGGGGGCTTCCTCAACACATGGGATGTGTTGATGTCCTCCAACCGCGAGTCGGAGGAACCCCTTGGCTATGGTTCAGACCTGGGCTTCCGCTGCGCGCGCTCTGTGACAGCCGATTTTCCGTAAATCCTTAAGCTATTACCGCCCTTTCTAATTTCAACAACCATTCTTTGGTTTGCAATCCCTCTCCGCCGCTATAACCGTGCAGTTTGCCGTCACTGCCAATGACGCGATGACAGGGGATGACCAGCGGTATGGGGTTGGTGGCATTGGCGCGGCCCACGGCGCGCGCGGCGCGCGGCTTGCCCATCTGACGGGCAATGTCGCCATAGGTGCGGGTTTCGCCATAAGGAATGGACGCCACAATTTGCAGCGCCTGACGCTGGAACGGCCGCAGCAGGGACCAATCTATCGGCAAGGTAAAAGCCTTTCGCGCGCCTCGCAGGTACTCGTCCAGTTGGCGAAGCGCCGCAGCAACCGTCTGCTGGTCAGACCGAACAGGTCTTTTGAAGCGTCGAATCAAGGCAATCTCAAAAGACGCTTCGTATGGCGCCCACTCGATGGCTGCCAGGCCGTCTTCGCTAGCGGCGATCCACAAATCGCCCAGCGGCGAAGCGCGCAAAACGCCTATGGAAAAAGGAGATTTTTGATGCATTTTTGTCTCCCAGAGTTAACAATCTTGTAAGTTGTCTAACAATCGTAGGGTAAACGTAGGTCAGGCGTCAAGTTGATTATACTCAATTATGATAAAGTAGGAGCAAGGTGATTTCTCTTCTCCTCCTTTCAAGAGAGAACCGGGGTCGGCGTCCCCGGTTCTCGCAATTTAAAGGGGCATGGGGACTGAAGTGATATATGTCCAGATTCCGACGGTAGCCCCAAAGGAGCGCTGACGCAACAATCACGGCGATTCCCAGCCGCCCTTTAGATGGAGTCCGAAGTCTCCAGACTTCGGCATACCGACAACAAGAGCTGTCGGACTCCAAAATTGGTTGCGGACTAAATTCCGCGCTATGGATAGAGAAAGGGAGATTGGCTGTGAAAGCAGTATAATTCTATCACTTCACAGTCGAAAGGATGAACATGAGCATACAGGTTACAATCATCGGCCTGGGGCAAGTAGGCGCTTCGGTGGGCCTGGCATTGGCAAAGCACCGCCCCCCCCTACACCTTGTGGGACATGACAAAGACGCCCAAATCGCCAGGGCCGCTGAAAAGAAAGGCGCTGTAGACGAGGTGAAATTCAACCTGCCGGCCTCGGTGCAAAAAGCCAAAGTGGTGCTGCTGAGCATACCGCTTGGCGAAGTCCGTTCTACGCTCGAAGTCATTGCGCCAGATTTGCCAGAAGGGGCCGTGATAATAGATACTTCGCCGGCCAAAAAGGCAGTTGCCGCTTGGGCAGGGGAGCTTTTACCAGCCAAAAGATATTACATTGGGTTGACGCCGGCCCTCAACGTTCACTATCTGCACAGTATCGAATTCGGTTTGCCGGCGGCGCAAGCCGACTTGTTCGAGAACAGCGTGGTCATGCTCGACGCTCCGCATCATACGCCCGAAGAGGCGGTGCAATTGGCGGCAGATTTTGTCCGCTTGTGGGGTGCTACTCCCATCTACGGCGACCTCGAAGAAACCGACGGTCTGATGAGTAAAACGCATCTGCTGCCCCAACTGACCGCTGCTGCCCTGCTCAATGCGCTTATAGATCAGCCCGGCTGGCGCGACGCCTGCAAATTGGCGGGGCGCCCCTTTTCGACGCTGACGGCTGCACTGGCCTATCAGGATGAAATCAAGTCTTTGACGGAAGCGGCCTTGTTAAACCGTGAGAACGTCGCCCGCGCCCTCGACCTGCTGATGGCCTCGCTTCAGGGCTTGCGCAACGCTGTAGCAGAGGGAAACGAGCAGGCGGTTTTCGAGCGCCTGGAACTGGCGTTGGATGGCCGCACACGCTGGCTGAAAGAACGCACCCAAGCCGACTGGATGGAAGTGGAAAAGCCCGACCTCTCCGCTATCCCCGGCTTTTGGGAGCGTTTACTTGGCTCGCGGGAGAGTCTCAAAAAGCGTGGCTGAGAGCACCGTTTGTTACTGTTATATTCTGAAATGTGCCGATGGGACGTATTACACCGGCTGGACCAGCGACCCCGTCCGTCGGCTGGAACAACATAATCAGAGAAGCGCCTCGCGCTACACCCGCGCCCGCTTGCCGGTCGAGATGGTTTATCTCGAACCCCAACCAAACCGCTCCGCCGCCATGAAACGAGAGAGGGCCATCAAAGCCCTCTCCCGCAAGCAAAAACAAGCATTAATGACTCCACTGCAAAAACGAGAGGACAAATTTTAGCGGAAACCTTCTATCGCGAGTTCTTTTGCCGCCTGAATGAGAAACCATTTGAAGTGTTGTACACAGATTTCCCGTCACGCCCGAATGTGCCGGTCAACGTGCTGGTGGGTTTGGAGTTTCTGAAGGCAGCCAACGGCTGGACGGATGAAGAGCTGTATGACCGCTTTTGTTACGATATTCAGGTGCGCTATGCGCTAGGCTATCGGCAGTTGGGAGAAGGTTATTTTGAGTTGCGCACGCTGTACTACTTTCGCGAGCGCCTGCCGCCCGAGCGCGAGTTCGCCGCCCGCCTGGGGGTCAGCCGGCCGGTGCTGCACGAAGCGCTGGTGGACCTGGACGCCAAAGGCCTGGTGCGCATCGTCCCGCGCCGCGGCGTCTTCGTCAACGATTATCGCCGCGCCGGTTCGATGGCCATCCTGACCTCCCTGCTCGATTATCACAACGGCCAACTCGACCCCTCCTTCACCCAGAGTTTGCTCGATACGCGCCTGTTGCTCGAAAGCGAGACCGCCCGCCTGGCCGCCCTGCACCGCAGCGACGAGCACCTGCGCGAATTCCGCGACCTGCTGACCCAGGAGCAGGAGGCCGCCTGCTGCGACCCGCAGACTCTCACCAGCCTGGATTTCGACTTCCACCTGCTCATCGCCATCGCCTCCGGCAATCTCATCTACCCCCTGCTGATCAATTCCTTCAAAAGCGTCTACACCAGCCTGACCGGCGCCTTCTTCCGCAAGTATTACGGCTCGCCGGTCGTGGAGACCGTCCATCAGTACCATCGCCGCCTGGTCGAGGCCATCGCGCGCCGCGCCGCAGAAGAAGCCGTCAGGATCATGCGCGAGATGCTGGCCCACGGCGAAACCTACCTGAAAGGAGAATGACTCATGGCCACCTGTACGCTCGAAAAGCCGCGCTACGCCGTCAAAACGCCCTACAACCTGTCCCCGCGCATTCAATGGCTGCGGGATTATTATTTTCAAGGCGTGCGGCGCGCCTGGAACAACGAATACACCTCCTGGACCACCGGCACGCCGTGGGACTTCCAGTACAACGAACTCTCCTTCTACATCGTCCCGGAGACCTACGCCTTCCTGCAAACCTTCCGCTCGGCCTTTCGGCAGACCGCCCGGCGGGTACACCTGCACCCGGACTTCTGGAAATGGTCGCTGCCCGAACGCCGCGCCTGGTTCAACTACCAGGTGATGGTCAACTACCTGCCCAAGGAGATCCTGCCCGGCGACCTGCTGGCCGGGGCGCGCTTCAACGTCCAGACCTCCTGCTGCCTGAACCGCGGCGAGGCCCGTCAGCGCGACCGGCAGATTTACGGTCCGAAAGGAGCGCGGGCAGCCATGCTCTGGTTCCACAATCACGGCTACGGCAATGCCGGCGCCACCTCCGGCCATCTGATTCCAGATTACGCCCGTGTCCTGCGCGAGGGCTGGAAATCCATCCACGCCGACCTGGAACGGCGCTATCAGGCCCTCTCGCCCGCCGAACGGCGCGGCAAGAAGGGCGGCCAACTGCGGGCGATGATGACCGCCGCCACCATGCCGCGCGACCTGGCCGCCGCCTACGCCCGCGAATGCGCCCGCCTGGCCGAAAGCGAATCCGACCCCGTCCGCCGCGCCGAACTCCTCCAGATGGCCGCCAACCTGCAGCGGGTCCCGTGGGAGCCGGCTGAGACCTTCTGGGAGGCCGTCCAGTCGCTCTGGCTGACCCACATGCTGGTCATGGCCGATGAAAATTATCCCGGCCCGGGCGATTCCTTTGGCCGCCTCGACCAGTATCTCTACCCCTACTGGCAGGCCTCCATCCGGGCCGGCATGGACCCGGAGTTCGGCAAAGAAATCCTGAAATGCTTCTGGATTCACTGCAACACCGCCTACGACGGCATGATCCGCACCGGCGGCAATCAGGGCATCACCGCCGGCTACGGTCAACTCTTCACCCTCTCCGGCATGGGGCCGGGCGGACGGGATATGAGCAACGACCTGACCTATGTCCTGCTCGACGTGATTGACGAGATGTCGCCCATCCTGGAACCCAAGCCCAACGTCCGCCTGCACCGCAACTCGCCCGACAAACTGCTCGACCGGGTGGTGGAGATGATCGCCTCCAGCCAGGGTTCGCCCTTCCTACTCAACTTCGACGAGCGTTCGATGGCCGGCATGCTGCGCGAGGCCCGCAAGGCCGGCCTGCAGCACCTCATCAACGAAGACAACGTCCACGATTACGCCCCGGTCGGCTGCCTGGAAAACACCATGGTCGGCAACGACCGCTCCGGCACGGTGGACGCCAACCTGAACCTACTCAAGGCGGTCGAACTCGCCCTGACCGGCGGCTACGACCTGATCCCCTTCACTGACCCGATGACCGGCCAGACCGAAAAGCCCGTCCGCTGGAGCGAAGCGACCGGCGACCCGACCCGTTTCGAGACCTGGGAGCAGTTCTGGGAAGCCTACGCCGCTCAGACCCGTCACATCGTCCGGCGCATCGTCGAACTGTACGAGCAATCCGAAGCAGGGCGGGCGCGCTTCCATCCCACGCCGTACCTCTCCTGCCTGGTGCGCGGCTGCGCCGAGAAAGGGATGGACATCACCGAAGGCGGCGCAGAAATCAACTTCGTCACCATCGAGGCCGTCACCTTTGCCACCACCGTCGATTCGCTCCTGGCGGTCAAGTACCTGGTCTATGACGAGAAAGTCTGCACCATGGCCGAGTTGATTCAGGCGCTCAAAGACAACTGGGTCGGTCACGAAGTGCTGCAGGCCCGCGCCCTGCACAAAGCCCCCAAATACGGCCGGGACGATGACGCCGCCGACGAGATGGCCCGCCGCGTCATGGAACTGTGGGCCGAGGAGACCTGGAAATACAAGACCCGCTCCACCAACCGGCAGTTCCGCCCTGGCATGCTCTCCTGGAACTACTGGGTGGCCGATTCCTTCATCCTGCCCGCCAGCCCCGACGGGCGGCCGCGCGGCAAGTTCCTCTCCAACGCCCTCTGCCCGTCCAACGGCGCCGACATCAACGGCCCCACCGCCAACGTCAACTCGGTCGGCAAGGCCCTGGGCGGCAAGGCCCGCGACGGTCAGGCCGACTGGCAGGACTACGTCAACCTGCTGCCCAACGGCGGCAGCCACACGATGACCTTCAACCCGTCCCTGCTGCGCGACCCCGAACATCGCGCCAAGTTCAAGGCCTTCTTGCGCGGCTACATCGAAAACGGCGGCACGGCCCTGCAAATCAACATGGTTGACGCCGACATTTTGCGCGACGCCCAAAAGCATCCCGAAAACTACCGCCATCTGCTGGTGCGCGTCACCGGCTACAACGCCTACTTCACCAGCATCGGCCGCGAACTGCAGAACGAAATCATCGCCCGCGAAAGCCATCAGATGAGATGACCCTCGGACGCATCCTTCACCTTCAGCGCCTCTCGACCGAAGACGGCCCCGGCATCCGCACCACCGTCTTCTTCAAGGGCTGTCCGCTGCGCTGCGCCTGGTGTCACAACCCGGAAAGCATCTCGCCCAAACCGCAGACGCAGTGGTTTGCCGTGCGCTGTATCGGCTGCAACACCTGCCTGGAGGCCTGTCCCAATCACTGCCTGAGCCGCGGCGCAGACGGTCTGCACATTGATCGGCAACGCTGCGAAGGCTGCGGCAAGTGCGCTCAGGCCTGCCCGGCCGGCGCGCTCGAATTGCTTGGCCGAACCGTCTCCTCGGAGGAACTCCTGCGCGAACTGCTCAAAGACCGCGCCTATTACGAAGCCTCCGGCGGCGGCGTGACCCTCTCCGGCGGCGAGCCGACCCTCCAGCCGGACTTTGCCAAGGCGCTGCTGCGCGGCCTGAAGGAAAACGGCATCTCGACCGCCCTCGACACCTGCGGACTGTGTTCCGAGCAGACCCTCGACCGTCTGCTGCCCTACACCGACCTGGTGCTGTTTGACATCAAACTGCTCGATCCGGCCGCCCACCGCCGCTTTACCGGCGCCTCCAACGAGCGGATTTTGAGCAACCTGCTGCACATCCTGGACTTCATCCGGCGGGCCGAGCGCCCTCCCGCCCTGTGGATCCGCACCCCGCTCATCCCCGCCGCCACCGACTCGGACGAAAACCTGCGCGCCATTGGCAGTTATCTGGCCGAACACCTCGACGGCGCCGTCTCCCGCTGGGAGTTGTGCGCCTTCAACAACCTGTGCCGCGACCAGTACACCCGTCTCGGCCTGGAATGGGACTATGCCGGCTTGCCGCTGATGACCGCCGAGGAACTGGCGCGCTGCGAGCAAGCCGCCAAATCCTCCGGTCTGCGCCCTGACCTTGTCCTGGCTACCGGCGCCACCCGCGCCCCTCAACTTGTGGAGAGTGAATCATGACCAACGCCTACCCCCTCACCTCGTTCTCGGAAGAAGACCAGCGCGCCACCCGCCCCGAAATGAAAATCGGCCTGCTGGCCACCCAAACCCCCGACGGCCTGCCGCACATCACCCTGCTGTCCTCGCTCATGGCCTGCGGGGAAAAAGAACTCTGCTTTGGCCAGTTCACCGAGGGCGATTCCAAGAAACATATCCTGCTCAATCCGCGCGTCGGCTTCCTTATCATGGGCCTCGACCGCACCCTGTGGCGCGGCCAGGCAATCTACACCCGCTACGCTAAAGAAGGCCCGGAATACGACCACTACAACAACGTGCCGATGTTCCGCTACAACGCCTACTTTGGCGTGCATACCGTCTATTACTTCGACCTGGTGGCGCACACCGGCCGTCAGCCCTTGCCGATGGGCAAAATCATCCCCGCCGCTCTGACCACCATGCTGGCCCGGACGCTGGGAGGCAAGGATCGCCGCGCCACCGTCCTCAACCCCTGGACGCGCGCCTTCTTCAACAAAATAGACAACCTGAAATTCCTCTCCTGGATCGGCGCAGATGGCTTCCCGCGCCTCGTCCCGGCCATTCAGGCCCAAAGCCTGGACGCCCGGCGGCTGATCTTCTCGCCTGCCGTCTATGCCGACGAACTGGCCGAAATTCCCTCCGGCGCGCCGCTGGCCGTCTTTGGCATGGCGCTGACGATGGAAGATGTCCTCGTGCGCGGCGTCTATCGGGGCGTGCGTCGCTGCGGCGGCGTGCGCGTCGGCCTGCTCGAGGCGGACTGGGTCTACAACCCCATGCCGCCCGTGCCGGGTCAAATCTATCCGCCGCTGGACCTGCGGCCGGTCAGCGAGTTTTGAGTGTGAAAAGACCAGGCAACGGCGCCTGGTCTTTTTGTTGCTCTTGAATCTCCTGCAATCATGATTTTTTAGCGCGAAGGCGCGAAGGCGCGAAGGTGCAAAGACGGAATGGTTTTCCAGGCCAGGCGGCCCGAAAAAACACCGTCAGGGCGGGGACTTTCCTCCCCGCGCCTGACGGCGAAAACGACCCTATTCGACTATCAGACTCCCGACTCCCTACAACTCCTCCAGCCGCTTCCACATCTGCTGGGCCAGTTCGCGCGAGCGGGCGGCGATGCGCTCCTCGTCCATGGTCAGCACCTGCTTGTTGCGCATCAGAATCTGCCCGCGGCAGACGGTCGTGTCCACCACGGCGTCCACCAGCCCGAAGATGAGATGACCGAGGAAATTGACCTCGCTCAGCGGGGTGGGCGGATGGTAGTCCAGGATGGCCAGGTCGGCCGGGCGGCCGGGGGCGATTTCGCCCAGGGTCAGCCCAAACTGGCGGCGGACAATCTCGCGGTTGTTTTGCAGCAGCAGCGTCGGCGCCTCGACGAAGGCCACGCGCGGGTCGCGGTTGGCCAGGCGGTGCAGCAGGTAGGCCGTCCGCATCTGGACGAGCATGTCTGAGTTCATCCCGTCCGTGCCGAGGCCGACCAGCACGCCCTTCTTCAGCATCGTCAGCAGCGGGGTGACGCCGACGGCGTTGTTCATGTTCGACTCGGGGTTGTGGACGACGATCGTGCCGGTCTCCGCCAGGAGGTCCATCTCGGATTCGTCCACGTGGACGCAGTGAACGAAGATGGACTCCTCGCCGGTCACGCCCAGGCGGTGCAGCCGGTTCACGGTCGGGACCCCGTAGCGGCTCAGCGAATCCTGACGGTCGGCGGCGTCCTCAGCGACGTGGATGTGGCAGCCGACGCCGTGTTCTCTGGCGATGCCCACGCAGGTCTCGACGGTCTCGTCGGAGACGGTGAACGAGGCGTGCAGGCCCATCATGGCGGCGATTTGCCCGTCGCCTTTGCCCACCTTCTTGATGAAGCGCTCGTTTTCGGCGATGCCGCCGCCCTTCACGTTGCGGTCGGAGACCTCGTAACACAGCGAGGCGCGCAGACCGGCCTGCCGCACGGCGCCCTCGATGATGTCCAGCGAGCCGTCGCGCATGGATGGGGAAGCGTGATGGTCAATGATGGTGGTCGTGCCGTTGCGGATGCAGTCAATCAGCGGCAGTTGCGCCGAGAGCAGGATGTCTTCCTCGAGGATGGCGCGGTCCACCTTCCACCACAGGCGCTCGAGGATTTGGACGAAGTTCTCGGCCGGTTCGCCGGGGATGGCCATGCCGCGCGCCATTGTTGAGTAGAAGTGATGGTGGGCGCAGATGAATCCGGGCAGGATGATCTTGCCGGAGCAGTCCACCGCCTCGGCGTCCGGATAGAGGCGCTTCATCTCGGCCGCCTCGCCCACCGCGGCGACCGTCTCCCCGTCGGTGACGACCGCCGCGTTCCACAGGACGCGGTTGTTCTCGCCCAGGGTGACGACAATGCCGTTTTCGAAACGAATGGTCATACGTTTTGCCTCCGAGATACAGATGAATTAGCACTGTAGTTTCGCCAAAACAATAAAATGAGCACTGGTAAATCTGGTAAGATTTGTT
>JBBITF010000036.1:0-26904 GCA_037440925.1 Chloroflexota bacterium | reverse complement strand
AGGTTTCCGACGCCAGGTCATTCCGCGTCGGGTTAGTCGGGTCCTTAGCCGAGGCCGAAAGGCGTAGGTGATGGACATCCGGTCAACATTCCGGAACCACTCAGAAGGAGCGATGGGGGGGACGCAGCGAGGTAGGCCAGCCCGTTATTGGATTCGGGTGCGATCTGCCTAGGCGTTGAGACCGGCAGGAAAATCCACCGGTTGAGCCGAGGCAAGAGCGAGCCGCCAAGGCATAAGTGGTTGAGCCTTGCTGCCGAGAAAAGCCCCTAAGCGTTGATTTCTGAGTGCCCGTACCGCAAACCGACACCGGTAGATGGGTGTAAATGCACCAAGGCGATCGGGAGAACCCTCGTTAAGGAACTAGGCAACATGACCCCGTAACTTCGGGAGAAGGGGTGCCTTCTAGCGTCCGGTTATACCAAAGCGCTGGGAGGTCGCAGTGAAATGGCTCTAGTGACTGGTTAACAAAACCATAGGTCTCTGCTAAGTCGTAAGACGATGTATAGGGGCTGACACGTGCCCAGTGCCGGAAGGTTAAGGGGAGAGGTTAGCGCAAGCGAAGCTTTGAACCGAAGCCCCGGTGAACGGCGGCCGTAACTATAGATTAGACCTGTAGTTATAAAATCTGGCTATTTGCTGGAAAACCCGGTGTATCCTGCGCTACCCGCCGCAACAGGCAGATGGGTAACAATGCGACAGGTGCGGGCAATCAGCAGGAAAGGCTCTGGATGTTGAACGTCAAACAAATACCGCCTCATATTGGCTATTACCTGGCTGGTTTTGCGGATGGAGAAGGAAGTTTTAATCTCTTCTTCCGCCCTCGGCAAGACTATCGCCAACCATGGAAAGTTTCGCTCTGTTTCAATGTCTCGCAGAAGGATAAGGTCATCCTGGCCCTCTTCAAGCGACATTTGCGGTGCGGGACTTTACGAAACCGCCCAGATGGAGTGTGGTATTACGAAGTCAAAAATCTCGAAGCCATCGTTATGAACGTTATCCCGTTTTTCGAGCGTTTTTGTTTCCTTTCTGCTAAGAAAAAACGCGACTTTGCAAAGTTTGTGAAGTTGGCAAAAATTTTGCAGGAAGGACGACATCTCACCCTCGAGGGAATTCGTGAAATCCTTGAAATAAGACGTGAAATGAACGACGGCGGAAAACGACGTTACAGCGACGCTGAAATCCTTGCACGATTTCAGCCCAGAGAATCCTCAGAGACTATACGCCAGACCTCCGAAAGCGGAGGATGATATAGTCCGGACTGCCTGGCGACAGGCAGAGTGGGTAGCCAACCCCACCCCCTTGTCAAAAGGGCGTAACAAAACGAACGGTCCTAAGGTAGCGAAATTCCTTGTCGGGTAAGTTCCGACCCGCACGAACCGTGTAACAACTGGAGCGGTGTCTCAACGAGGGACCCGGTGAAATTGAAATGGCTGTGAAGATGCGGCCTACCCGCAGCAGGACAAAAAGACCCCGTGGAGCTTTACTGCAGCTTGGCATTGCGTTTGGGCATGATCTGTGTAGCATAGGTGGGAGGCGTTGAAGCTGGGGCGCCAGCCTCGGTGGAGCCGTCCGTGAAATACCACCCTGATTATGCTTAGACCCTAACCCCGCACCGTCATCCGGGCGGGGGACCGTGCCAGGTGGGCAGTTTGACTGGGGCGGTCGCCTCCTAAAAGGTAACGGAGGCGCCCAAAGGTTCCCTCAGGCTGAATGGAAACCAGCCGGAGAGTGCAAAGGCATAAGGGAGCTTGACTGCAAGACCAACGCGTCGAGCAGAGTCGAAAGACGGGCTTAGTGATCCCACGGTACCGAGTGGAAGGGCCGTGGCTTACCGGATAAAAGCTACCCCGGGGATAACAGGCTGGTGAGGTCCAAGAGTTCACATCGACGACCTCGCTCGGCACCTCGATGTCGGCTCATCGCATCCTGGGGCTGGACAAGGTCCCAAGGGTCGGGCTGTTCGCCCGTTAAAGCGGTACGCGAGCTGGGTTCAGACCGTCGTGAGACAGGTCGGTCTCTATCCGCTGTGGGCGTAAGGGATTTGAGAGGAGCTGCTCCTAGTACGAGAGGACCGGAGTGGACGAACCTCTGGTGTGCCAGTTGTCGTGCCAACGGCATCGCTGGGTAGCTACGTTCGGCAGAGATAACCGCTGAAAGCATCTAAGTGGGAAACTCGCCTCAAGATAAGATCCCTGTATTCCGGTAAACGGAGTAAGACCGCAGGTAGACTACCTGCTATATAGGCGACAAGTGTAAGCGCAGTAATGCGTTCAGCTAAGTCGTACTAATGGTCGAGGGCTCAATCCCGTGGTGCGGAGAACTTGATACTCTTCCGCAAAGCATCAGTTATTATTCAGTCCAAGTTTGTGAAATAGTCCCTTGGTGATTTGAGCGACGGGGGTACACCCGGTAACATCCCGAACCCGGAAGTTAAGCCCGTCAGCGCCGATGGTACTTGGAGGGCGACCTCCTGGGAGAGTAGGTCATTGCCAAGGGGCTTTTCTTTTCCAAATCAGTCTTCCGGCAGGGAGACTTTTTTATTTTCTCTCTGGCCTCCCGACGCCTGTACCAACGCGCGCAAATTTTCCACAGGAGTATACGGATACAAATCACAACCCGGCCAGACGGCATCTGCCCCGCTTCGAATCACGCCTCTCACTGCTTCCGTGATCTCCGCCGGCCTGCCGCGGCTGAGAAGCCCTACCGGGTCCAGATTGCCAAACAAAAGCGCCTCTGGCAACTCTTTACGAGAAGCGGCCAAATCGTTCGTCTGATCCACCGACAGGGCATCGGCGCCCGCAGCCGCCAGCAGCCGCATTGTCCCGTTCGTCCGACCACAAACCGATAGCACCACCGGCCGCGGCAGAGCCGAGATGAGCGCCTGTAAATGCGGCAGTACAATCGTTTCAAAGATCCTCGGCCCTAGCGCCCCTGGCGAACCGCCCATTTCATGCACCGTCAAAAAATCTGCGCCGGCGCGTTGGTAGGCTGCCCCAACTCTGCCCAAAACTTGCGTCAAAAACGCCAGCGCCTCATGAATTTGCTGCGGCGCTTTTCGCAGCGACAAGTATAACGCCCCTGTCTCTACCAACAAAGATAACAGGGTGAAAGGCCCCGGCACCCACCCTCCAACCACAATTTTCTCCCCTACCTCCTCTTTTAACAACCCAATTGCCTCACAAACCAGCGGAATGCGCCCCTGCTTGACCACTTCGCGGCTCTCGAGGCGGTGTGCCTGTAACGTAAGGCTTTCGAGCGAATCGTGCAAAAATTCGGCTATGCGTGGGAACTCTGCCAATGGACTGCCCGCCCGGAAATCCACTTTGGCCCCCAGCGCCTCAGCCTCCACACACAAATCCAGTGGCGCCACCGCAGAGCCAAACCCGCTAAGCCGATAGGTGCTGGCCGCCGCCCGCATCATTTTGACAGCATTATGATGTACCTCGCTAAACTGCAAGCCCTCGGCCTCTAACCCTGCCAGGGTCACGCTAATCAATCCAGAGAAACACGGCGGAGAACTCAATCTTTCACCGCCCAACAGCGCAAGAAGGTTTTCTCGATGGTTCGACATCTCTCATTCACCTTGTCAGGCCGAGTATAGCACGGCTGCAAAATAGCCTCAATCGCTGTATAATGGACTTTATTATGGAATGGAGTCTCTATGACTTTACAGAACAATCGCAATCCTGGCACGCCTCTCGACCTGGATTGGGTGATGAGCGCGCACGTCAACAAAAGCGCCGTGGAACGCCGCGTTCAAACCCTGCCCACACGCCGCACCGTCAAAAAGGAGTGGCAGGCGGCATGGCTGCTGCGCGCCATCACCTGCATTGACCTGACCACCCTTTCAGGAGATGACACGCCCGGACGCATCCGCCGTCTGTGCGCTAAAGCCAAACAGCCCCTGCGTCCCGATATGCTCGCACGGCTTGGGTTTACGCAAGAAAAAATTACCGTTGCCGCCGTCTGTGTCTACCCCAACCGCGTGGCTGATGCTGTGCAGGCGCTTCGAGGCTCTGGAATTCCGGTGGCGTCGGTTGCAACGGGTTTCCCGGCCGGTCAGACTCCCCTCTCGCAACGTATTGGCGAAATCGAGCAAGCCGTAGAAGCAGGCGCACGCGAAATTGACGTGGTCATCGCCCGCAATCACGTTTTGACAGGCGACTGGCGCGCCCTCTACGAAGAATTGACGCAGTTTCGTAAGGCTTGCGGCAACGCGCACATGAAGACCATTTTGGCAACAGGCGACCTCGGCACGCTAAAACAAGTCTATCAGGCCAGCCTGGTAGCGATGATGGCTGGCTCTGACTTCATCAAGACCTCGACAGGCAAGGAATCGGTCAATGCCACGCTCGAGGTCGGCCTTGTCATGGCGCGCGCCATCCGTGATTATCTGGAACGCTGCGGCTACCCGGTCGGTTTCAAGCCGGCAGGCGGAATCAGTACTGCAAAACAGGCAATGAACTGGCAATTCCTGATGAAAGAAGAACTTGGCGACGACTGGCTGAAGCCAGATTTGTTCCGCTTTGGCGCCTCCAGCCTGCTGACCGATTTGGAGCGGCAGTTGTATCATTACATCACCGGTCACTATGCAGCCAAACACCACATGCCAATAGGGTAAAAATGGGAGCCTCTCAACCGCCTCACTTCTACCTCGGCCGCCTGTACGACCCCGCCCGCAAAGCGCCAACACCACAACCTCTCCTCTACGATCCCACCGACCTGACCACGCACGCCGTCGTCACCGGCATGACCGGTTCCGGCAAGACCGGCTTGTGCATCACCCTGCTCGAAGAAGCCGCCTTGCAGGGCATCCCGGCGCTGGTCATTGACCCGAAAGGCGACCTGACCAACCTGTTGCTGCACTTCCCGCGCCTGGCCCCGCAGGATTTCCAACCCTGGATAGACCCGGAGATGGCTCGCCGCGCGGGCAAGTCGCTCGAGCAGGCCGCAACCGAAGCCGCCCTGGCCTGGCGCAACGGTCTGCAAACGTGGGACATCGGGCCAGAGCGCTTGCAGGCGCTCCAGAACGCCGTACAGTTCGCCGTCTACACCCCCGGCTCAGACGCGGGCATTCCCGTCAGCGTGCTGTCGTCGCTGGCCGCTCCTGATGTTTCCTGGGAGAACAACCGCGAAGTCCTGCGCGAACGCATTTCCAGCACCGTCACCGCCCTGCTGGGGCTGGTGGGGCTGGACGACATAGACCCGCTCAGTTCGCGCGAACACATCCTGCTGGCCAACATCTTCGAGGACGCCTGGAGCGGGGGCAAAGGCCTCGACCTGGCCGAACTCATCCTGCAAACACAGAACCCGCCTTTCGACAAACTGGGCGCCTTCCCGGTCGAGACCTTCTTCCCCCAAAAAGAGCGCACCAAACTGGCGATGCAACTCAACAATATCCTGGCTGCCCCGGCCTTCGAGACCTGGCGCGAGGGCCAGCCGCTGGATATCGAAGCCCTGCTGTTCACGCCCGACGGCCGTCCGCGCCACAGCATCTTCTACCTGGCGCACCTGTCCGACGGCGAGCGCATGTTCTTCGTCACCTTGCTGCTGGCGGCGGTCGAGACCTGGATGCGGGCGCAGTCCGGCGCAGGCTCTCTGCGCGCCATTCTGTACATGGACGAACTCTTCGGCTACCTGCCGCCGCAGTCCAACCCCCCGTCCAAGAAACCGCTCCTTCGCCTCTTGAAACAGGCGCGCGCCTTTGGCCTGGGTCTCTTGCTGGCTACTCAGAACCCGGTTGACCTGGATTACAAAGCCCTCTCCAACGCGGGCGCCTGGTTCATCGGCAAACTCCAGACCGAGCAGGACAAGAACCGCCTGCTGGACGGCCTGGAAAGCGCCGCCGGCGGCCTGCCGCGCGCCGCCTTCGACAAACTCATCTCCTCGCTGGGCAAGCGTGTCTTCCTGTTGCACAACGTCCACGCTTCCCCCCCATCTTCCTCGCAGATGGGGGGGCTAGGGGGGGTGGCCCTCTTCCAATCCCGCTGGGCGATGAACTTCCTGCCTGGCCCGCTCACGCGCACCCACATCCCTGCCCTGAACGAACTGGCGGGGGCGGCGGGGGAAGCGGGATGGGCCCCGGGGGTGGATTCCGTTCCTCGAACGGCGACTAGGCCCCAAGTCCCGCCCGATTCGGACTCCCCTCCGCCTGCTCCCGCTATGGCAGCCTTTTCCGCCCCGCAGCCCTCCCCGTCAACCTCCCTGCCCGGCAGTCTCACCCGTCCCCCCGTCCCGGCCGGGGTAGGTGAGTACTTCCTGCCCACTAATTTGAGTCTGGCCGAAGCCATGTACGCGGCCGGCGAAACCCTGCCGGACGCTATGCTCCAGGGCGTCCTCTACCGACCGGCGCTGCTGGCCGTTGGCCGCGTGCGCTTCCTCGACCGCAAATACGGCGTGGATACCGAGGTCGTGCGCGCCGCCCTGGTGGAAGCGCCCGACCGGCGCGGCCTGGTGCGTTGGGAGGAGCATTTCTTTGCCGACTTCCCGGCCGAGCAGGTAGAGACGACCCCGGCGCCGCAAGCCCGCTTCGAGGCGCTGGACGCGCCGTTGACCGACGCCCGCCAGACGACGGCCTTGCAGCGCGATTTTATGGATTTTCTGTATCGCTCGGTCACGGTCAAAGCGCGCGCCAACGAAGCCCTGAAGGTGTACGCCGGGCCGGACGTTTCGCAAGCCGAGTTCATGAAAGCCTGCGCCGATACCGCCCGCGCCGGGCGCGACGCCGAAATTGAAAAAGTGAAGGCGCGTTACGAGCGCCAGGTCAAAACGCTCGAAGACCGCCTGAACCGCGAAGCGCGCGAACTCGAGATGGACAAAGCCGAACTGCAAAACCGCAAAATCGAAGAATGGGGCACCCTGGGCGAAAACCTGCTGGGCGGACGGCGTATGATGCGGCGCGTGTCCACCTCGCTCACCAAGCGCCGTATGACCGAGCAGGCCAAGGCCGAAGTGGAAGAATCGGTCGAGGCCATTGCTGCCTATGAAGAGCAACTGCGAGCGCTGCAAGCCGAGCAGGAAGCCGCGCTGGCCGAGATCAACGACCGCTGGGGGGGCATGGTCAACGACATCAGCGAAGTGACCGTCGCGCCCAAGAAGGCCGACATCTTTGTCGAACGGTTCGGCGTGGCCTGGATGCCGTTCTACCTGGTCGAAAGCGGCGGGGAGATGGTGGAGTTGCCGGCGTTTGGAGGGAGGGCGGAGGGGGTAAGGCGTAATGCGTGATACGTAAGGCGTAAGGTGTAATTGTGGCTGTATGCTACGCTACTGAAATATAGTAAAATCCAGGCAACTTCCTCGTTTGAGCCGAGGTGCAGAATGATGGTATTTCAGATTACCTGGACGGTCCACGCGCAATCATGAACGTTTTGGAATGAGATAGGTATAAGTTGGAGGCTGTGCAATGCTCTGGTTGACCTTATCGGTATTCTTGTGGGGCATCCTCCATTCCATCCTCGCCTCCCAGGGGATAAAAACCTGGCTGCGCCGTGGCTTCGGCGAGGATGTGATGCGTTTCTATCGTTTCGGGTATAACCTCTTCTCGGCGCTCAGTTTCCTGCCTGTGCTGTGGTTGGCGGCCATGTTGCCAGACCGTGATCTGTACCGCATCTCGCCTCCCTGGTTGTACCTGACGCTGGCCGGTCAACTGCTGGCGGCAGCGTTTTTGATGATTGGTTTGCTGCAAACCGACCCGCTCTCGTTCATCGGGCTGCGCCAGTTGATCGAGGGCGAGGAGCGACCCGCTCCCCTGGTCGTGCGCGGACTGTACCGCTGGGTGCGGCATCCGCTCTACACGGCCGGCCTGCTCTTCATCTGGCTGACGCCGGTTATGACGCTCAACTTGCTGACGTTGTGTGCCGCCGCAACGATCTATATCATGGTGGGGGCATATTTCGAGGAACGCAAACTGCTGCGCGAGTACGGCGCGGCCTACGCCGAGTACCAGGCTTCCACGCCCATGCTCATCCCTGGCTTGTTGTTCAAGCGGAGTAGATAAACAGCCGGTTTACAGGCGCTCCCACTCGCCCAATTTCTCATCCATCTCTTTTTGTATAGCGGCATATTCCTCGCCCAGCCGGGCCACTTCCAGCGGGTCGGTGGGCGGATTCTCCAACTGCCTCCCTAGCCCTGCCAGCCGTTTCTCCAGCGCGGCGATGTGGTTCTCCAGTTCCTGCAGGCGGGCCACTCTACGTCTTTCCTCTTTCGTTTTGATGTTTTTCACTTTACGCGGATCGGCATCTGCCCTGCGCGCCTCGGCCAGGCCGGCTTTTTGCTCTGCCAGCCGCGCCGCTTCCTTCTCCCTCGCTTCTCTCATCTGCGAATACGTCCCATCGAAGACCGTCAACGCGCCTTCGCTGACCTCCCAAATCTGGGTGGCCAGCGCGTCTATCAGGTAGCGGTCGTGCGTCACCAGCAGGATGGTGCCAGGATACTCGTCCAAAACAGCCTGTAGGATTTCCTGTGAGGGGATATCGAGGTGGTTGGTAGGTTCGTCGAGCAGCAGCAGGTTGGTGTCTTGCAGGGCCAGTTTGGCCAGCGCCAACCGCCCGCGCTCGCCGCCGGAAAGCACTTCCACTTTTTTGTACACGTCGTCGCCTGAGAACAGGTACTTGCCCAGGTAATCGCGGATTTGCCCCGGCAGCCAGGCCGGCATGAGGGCGCTGATTTCGTCCATGAGCGTGTTGTTAGGGTTCAGTCCCTCGTGCGCCTGGGCAAAATAACCGATGTGCAGCGACGCGCCTAATTCCACTTCGCCGGCCAGCGGCGCCAACTGGCCGAGGATGGTCTTCAGGAAAGTGGTCTTACCCGCCCCATTGGGCCCGATGAGGGCAGCGCATTCCAGGCGGCGTAGTTCGATGTCGGGCGCAGAGAATAGCCGCCTGGCGGGCAGTCCCCTTGAAGGTTCGGCGGGATAACCTACCTCCAGCCCGCGCGTGCGGATGACGATATTGCCCGAACGGCTGGCGGCGCGCAGGTTCAGGCGCAGTTTGGGCAGCGTCCGCACCGGCGAGCGCAGGGCGCGCACGCGCCGCTCGGCCTCCTCCACCCCGAAGGGACTGGTGGTGGTCTCCACGTCCAGTTGCGACCAGTTGGTGTTGAGAACGGCCTCCATGCCCGCCTGCTCGATGGCCTGCACCACGCGCGTCAGCCGCCGCAGTTTGCCCTTGGCCTGGGTCACGTTCTGGCCGGAGATATTCTTCTTGATGTACTCCACTTCCTTGAGCAGTTTTTCCTTCTCGCGCTCGAACACTTCCTGCCGCCGCTCGGCGCGTTCCTGGCGCTGGTGCAGGTAGGCCGAGTAGTTTCCGCGATAGACCTCGAATCCGGCCGGCAGCATCTCCAGGATGACGTTGCAAGCCCGGTCGAGAAAATAGCGGTCGTGCGAGACGATGACCGCCGCCCCGTCCCATTGGGCAAGGTAACTCTCCAGCCACTCCACGGCGGCCATGTCGAGGTGGTTGGTCGGCTCGTCGAGCAGCAGCAGGTCCGGGTCCGAGAGCAAGAGGCGGGCCAGGAAGGCGCGGGTGCGCTGTCCGCCCGAAAGGTGTTCCAAATCCAGGGCGTAGTCGTCCTGGTCGAATCCCAACCCGGTCAGCACCTGGCGGATGCGCGTCTGGTAGGTGTAGCCGCCGCGATGCTCGAAGGCCTGCTGGAGCGCGCCGTAACGCTGCATGACCTCGTCCGCGTGGGCCGGGTCAGCCATCAGCGCTTCCAGGCGATGCAGTTCGTCTTGCTGGCGCTGGATGTCGGCAAAGACGGCTTCACAGCACTCCCAGAGCGTGCCTTGCATCTCGAAATCCGCCTCCTGCGACAGGTATCCGATTCGGACTCCCTTTGCACGCGCCACCGTTCCCGACGAGGCCTCCTCCTCTCCGACCAGGATGCGCAGCAGCGTGGTCTTGCCCACGCCGTTGGGGCCAACCAGCGCCAGGCGTGCGCCCTTTGCGACCGAGAAGGTGACGCCGGAGAACAGGTCTACCGGCCCGAAAGATTTGGATAGTGAGGTGACGGTGAGGAGGGACATAGGGTGATCGTTCGTGCTTGGTCTTTGGCGATCCGTTGCATACCCCCCGAATTATAAAGCAGGGAACAGGCGTTTACAGGGCAAAAATGAGACCGGCAGGCCTGGTTATTTGTTAACAACTCGTTTCAAAATTGTAAGGGGGCGCATGGTACCTTGGTCACATACTGATTCCAGGTCGGTATGCGATAATGTGGCGAAATCACCTTGAATATGTACTGCCTGGCTGCGCAAGGCAGTTTCTTAAATGGCGTTTGGCCGAAACAGAAAAGCCTTTGTTAGAAAAGAGAGAAAGATGAATAAAACGACTTACCGCTTTCTAAGAATTCTCGGAATGCTCTTATTGGTGTTGAGTACTTTTCAGATTGCGTATGCTTCAGGGCAATCTTTACCGGTTCTGGACGGGCAGACATATTATGTGTCACCGACGGGGAATGACAGCGCGCCAGGGACACAGGAACAGCCATGGCGCACGATCCAAAAAGCCGCTAACGCCATGCCCGCCGGCAGCACCGCCATCGTCCTGGCAGGAAACTACCCAGAACGTGTCCGCGTCCAACGCCCCAGCCTGGTCTTCCAGGCCCAGGGCGAGGTCGTTAGTCAGGGATTTGTTATTCAAGCAGATCAAATTACCATTCGCGGATTCACCCTGACTAACTGGGGGCAATCCTATACCACCGGCAATGGCGTGTATGTCGCCAACGCCGGCAATTGCGTGATTGAAAAGAACCGCTTTTTGTATAATATCTGGGGAGGCGTGCAACTGGCAGATACGTCTCATGATTGCGTGGTGCGGAACAATGTCTTTTTCCGTAATGCTATGTTTGCAGCGGAGGTCATGGGTAGCAATCACCGCATCGAAAACAATGACGTATCCCACGTCATCCAAAGACATCCATGCAGCACCTCTACCGCCTCATGGTTGGATTCGGATGCTTTCCGTTTTCATGGCAGCGGGCATGTTTTCAAGGGCAATTATGTCCATGATATGCCCTTTGGCGGCGAGGGGTACGATCAAACCGCGTGTAGCATCGAGGCGCTAGCAAATTTGGAAAATGACTACGTGTCTAACAGCCACATGGATTGCTTTCAGACATACGCAGGAGATCACGTTGCCGCATCGAATATCCTCTTCGACGGAAATCGTTGCGACCTGCCGTCTGCGAACGAGTGGATTGGCGGGGCGGCTAAGATGTTCCAGGGAACGCAAGGCACTCATGACCTGACGTTTGTCAACAACATAGGGATCGTGGACTTCATCGGGGAATTTGAGAATGCCAAAGCGCTTTCCTTCACTCACAATACTTTTATAGGCTCGGATCATCTACACTCACAAGGGCTTCAGTTGTATAACTCGAGCGGTGTGTATGTGCATTACAACGTTTTCTATAATCAGGCAAATGGCATCGGTCATTTGTGGCCTGTCCAGTCAACAGTAGACGAAGGCGATAACTCGGTATATCGAACAGGGGGAGCGCCCAAGCGCGCTGCCGCTCCCGGTGATTTGTGGAACGTCAATCCCATGCTGGATGGGAATTATCACCCGCTTCCTGGTTCGCCAATCTGCTTGCCAAACGGTGAATACATGGGAGCATTTCCCTGCTCACCAGCCATTGCGCCGACCCTCACTACGATCCCACCGACCGCCACTGACGCCATGCCAATTCCAAGCATTATGCCGACCCCAACCACCACACCAATCCCAAGTAGCACACCCATGCCAGGTAGCGCGCCTACAACAACCGTTGCCCTGCCAGCAAGTGTCACAGTAGGCGATACAGTCTCAGCCTCCGTGAACTTAAACGGTGTGCCTGCTGAAGGATACAAGAGCGCTGAGTTCACCTGTACCTATGACCCTAACCTGGTTCAGATTAATAACATCGTGGTCTCTGCTCTCTTTGGGACGGACCCGGTGCTGGCAATCGTGGGTCCACAAAATGGTAGTTTCATTGTCGCGATAGCAGGCAGCAAAAGTCAGATGGCGACCACGAGCGGTGCAGCCTTCACCTTCGACCTCACCGGCCTGCAAGCGGGGCAGGCAACGATTGGATGCCAAACGCGCGTTTCGATGGGCGATAATGTCTATTCAGAGATTGCGTCTGTTGCCGTTCCTCTCCTCATCCTGGATATTCCCCTCACGCCAACGTCCTCACCAATCCCGACCCCGACCGAACCGGTGCTTGCCGGTCAGGTGCTTGCCAGCAAAGCAGTGACGGTCACTTTATACAATGCGGATAGCTCGGTCGCGGCAGTGGCGAACGTAAACGAAGATGGTATTTTCAGCCTGACCGCTCCTCCTGGGACATATACAGTCGTAGCCACAGCCAGTGGTTATTTAAGCGCTCAGGGGCAAGTCGTATTGGCCGAAGGAGAGACCAGCGTAAAATTGCCGATCAGCCTCATTGCTGGAGATATAGATGGGAACAATGTCATTGATCAATTCGACGCCATGAGTATTGCGATGAACTACAATACCCACCTTCTCGAAGCGGCAGATTTGAACGCTGATGGTGTCATTGACGTAGGCGATTTGGAAATCCTGTCTTTCAATTATCAAACGGCTGGCGCATTGAGCTGGCAATGACAAACGAAAAGCGCAAGCCTTATACACAACCTGCGCTTTATTTTTACTTTGTCGCTTTTCGCCGCTTTTCAATCTCTTTCACCAGTTTGCGTTAGAAGCGCCCTTTTTGCAGTCGAGTCAATTTTGCAACTTTGCACGTCAAAAAGTCGGAATTCTGTACGGTTGCACATAAGATTTTACAAATCGTGGCTGTATCTCCACAGAAATCTCAGAAAATAAGTCCAGCTATCTTCAAAACGGCCAAAATCAACCAAGATTTCGAGTTTCACTGTCATTGGCGATTGCCCACAAGGGAGGCATGTGCGGATTTGGCAATCCGCACGAGCAAAAAATGGCGGCTTGGACACCGCTGGCTTGGATTGCCTGTTGCTGGCCTGGATTGCCAAATCCAGGCCGAACTGGGCAAAATTGCGTTGTAAACCGTTGGATTTGGCAATCCAACGGAGCAATAGAAAAATTTGGCAATCCAACCAATAGGGTGATTTTCAAGCATTCTCCGACAGGCTGCCAGCCTGACTTTTGTGCAATCAACCGCCGAAACACGAAAAGCGGCCTCAAATCTCAAGATTTTGCGTCTTCCTTGCCAACTCTGGAAGCGTATGCTCTGAACGTCCCTGATGGCGTGTGGCCTCCAGCCTCTCCTGCCGGTGGATAGGGCGAACTTCTCAGGTTGCCTGTATCCTGTATAATAGGGGGAACTTTCGCTAAAGGATGGACCAAAGTGACCGATTGTATCTTCTGCAAAATCGTCAAGGGAAAATCGCCTGCGACCGTCATCTACCAGGACGAGCATGTAACGGCTTTTCACGATATCAACCCCGTCGCGCCAACGCACGTGCTGATTGTCCCGAACAAACACATCGCCTCCACGAACGAAGTGGAGCCCGAGGATCACCCCCTGCTCGGCCACATGCTGGCAACAGTGCGGAAAGTGGCAGAGAAAGAAGGGATTATCAAGAGCGGCTATCGCCTGATCATCAATACCGGACCAGACGCCAATCAAGTTGTTCACCACTTGCACCTGCACGTGATCGGCGGTCGGCGGATGCGTTACCCGATGGGGTAAATGACCATTTTACGCGCAACCCTATTCGAGACTCTTCGCCTCTACGCGCCGGACGGGCAATTCATTGACGCCGGGTCTCCCACCACACGCTCTCTGATTGCTTATCTTTTGATCAACCGCCGCCCTGTCGAACGGCGGCGCCTGGCATTTACCTTCTGGCCCGGTGTGAGTGAATCCGTTGCGCGGCGCAACCTGCGGCAATATCTTCACCATGTCCGTACTGCGCTGTCGCCTGTAGATTCCGCAGGAGATTTGCTGCTTACCCAGGGTTCATCTATCCAACTCAATCCACAGGCCGAAATCTCTCTCGACGTAGATCGCTTCCTGCACGAGACACGCCCCGAAGCCTCCGTCGAAGAAATCAAGCACGCGCTTTCGCTCTATACGGGCGACCTGCTCGAAGACATCTACGATGACTGGTGCATTGCCGAGCGGGATCGGCTGCGCCAGATTTGGTTGGAAACGCTCGAACGATATAGTTGGATCCTCCAATCCAGGGGAAAAATCAACGAAGCGCTCACGATCGTTCAAAAATGGGTCAATGCCGAGCCATTCGACGAGACCGCCCAACGCCGCTTGATGAGCCTGTATGCGTTGGCCGGTGAACGCGCCAAAGCAATTCAAGCCTATCACGCCTTTGCGCAGACGCTGGCACAGGAACTGGATACCGCCCCTCTACCCGAAACGCAAGCGTTGCTCCAATCCATCCAGAGTGGTGAGACGCCCCTCGAAACCGAAACACCCACAGCGGTCCCGCTTCGAAGCGGCGCGCTTACTTCTCAGCCGCAGGTTTTTACATCTTTTCCTTTCATCGGAAGGCAAAGAGAACTTGCCACGCTCGAGACAGCCTATAGGGAGGCGGTTGAGGGCTCCAGCCGGCTGGTGCTGGTAACCGGAGAAGCGGGCATCGGGAAAACCCGCTTGCTACAGGAATATCTTGCCTTACATCCCGATCCTTCCAGGCTACAAAGCACATGCTACGAATTGGACAGCGTGGTACCCTTTGCGCCGCTGCAACAGGCGCTGATGAATTCCCGGCTGCTCGAGCCGCCGCTGAGCGCGCAATTTCCGCTTTCCTGGGCAGCCAGCCTGATCCCAATTTTCCCAGGCTTGGCGCGGCAATTTCCCCACGTGAACTTTTCCACTCATCAGATAGATGGGGTAGCCTTACGAGAAGCGCTGGTCAACCTCATTGTTCATCTGAGTGAAACCAGCCCCAATCCACCTTTGCATCTCATTCTGGATGACCTGCATTGGGCAGATACGCCTACCTGGGAACTGCTCGCCTCGCTGACGAGGCGCACGTTCTCTTCCCCTTTGCTTGCAATTGGACTGTTTCGTATGGAAGACCTGCCCGCCGAACGGCGGACTCTACTTCGGGCGATCCAGCGCAGCGATTCTGTTTGGACCCTTGACCTGCCGCGCCTCACCCCCACTGAAACTGCCGACCTGGCCCGTCACCTCACCCCTCAAAAAGCGGACAATCCGATCTTCATCCAGCGTCTTTATCATGAAACCGAGGGAAATCCATTCTTCATTGTCGAGACGGTACGCGCATTACAGGAAAGCGGCAGCGTGCAAATGCCGGTATCGCTTGCGTCCATTCCTCATTCCATCCAACGCGTCATTGAAGCCCGGCTGGATCGCCTCGACCCAAACAGCCGCGAGGCGCTGGCGTGCGCTGCAGCCATCGGGCGATCATTCACCTTTCCCCTGCTCCAGGAAATTCTGGGGGATGCCAGCGAAACGATCATCGCTTTTATAGAGGAATGGCTGCAACGAGGGCTGGTCTACGAAGACAAGCAGGGCTACGACTTTCGGCATGACAAATTCCGCCAGGTGGTATACGCGGGTTTGAGCCGGGCGCGGAGAGAATTCATTCATGGCAGGATCGCAAACGTCCTGGAACTTGCCATCCCGCCGGCGGATGTGACCACACTGGCCTATCACTACGCCCGCAGCAATCAGCCGCTCAAGGCGTTGCCCTATCTCACACAGGCTGGTGAACAAGCGCTGCGCTTACGCTCCTATCATGAGGCTCGTCAATTCGGCTTGCAAGCCGTCAATTTGTTAGGGCAGTTGCCGGGGCCACGCCAGCGAAGCGAGCGCATTGATATCAACCTGCAATTGGCGCAAGCCTACGCGTTTACCGGCGATATGCAGCGTGCGATCGAAATCTTGAACGAGACCGAGCACCTGGCTGCTGTATTGGGAGATGAACAGCGCCTGGGGCAAATCTTTCGGCGAGCGGCACAGTTTTTCTGGCTGCGCGGTCAGCCCGGAACCGCCAACGATTACGCTCGTCGCAGCCTGCGGGTGGCCGAAGAGTTAGGCGATATCGGGCTGCTGGACGCGACCCTGCGTATGTTGGGACGAATCAGCATCGCCCTGGCAGCCTTCGATGATGCAATTGCCTATTTACTGCGTTATGTCAATATTCATGATGAGAGCGTAGAGACCGACCGGCGCTCGAATCGGCCGGCCGATCTGCCAATCGTGCTGGGGTATCTGGGGGTGGCGTACTCGCGCGTCGGAGCGTGGGAGCGGGCAATCGCCGTCAGCGAGCGAGGACTCGCTATGGCGGAAGCAGACGCCGGGGGTAGTCTGGAAGCGACTACCGTCTTCGCCCGTATGCAATTCGCCATGGTACAAGCCGGCTTTCACAAGTGGAGCGAATGCCTGGAAATCCTGTCTCCGATTCCGGAGCCACGCGAGCTCGAAGAAATTACTCCGCCGCTCTATATGGCGCTCAGCCTGCGCGGACTTGCGCAAGCCCAGAGTGGCAAAGCGGCTGAAGGGGCAAAAACGATCCGCTTAGCAATCCAGTGGGCTGATCAGGTTGGACATCGAGTCTTTCACTACCTGCCGCATTTGTTTCTGGCAGAGAGTTTGTTTTTAGAGGGAAAAATCGAAGCGGCGCTCGAAGAGGTAAAAACGGCGCTACGCGAAACGCAGCAGGGGGGGAACCGCTGGGCCACAGGCGTTGCCTTGAAACTACAGGCAGATATCGGCATGCGCCTGCCTACTCCAAACTGGACTCAGGTCGAGTCCGATCTCATCGAGTCCATGCACCTGTTGCGGCAGATCCGCGCACGGCCCGATCTTGCCCGCACGTATTTGTCTTTGCGGCGCTTATACGACCGCGCGGGGCAAATGGCCTGGGCTGTGGACTGCCACTTTCGGGCAACGACCATCTTCGATGAATTGGGCATGGAAGAGGAATTGCGCGCCGCTCAAGGTCAGGCCGCTCGAGAACGGCGGGGAGCGGTGGTCATTCCAAACCTGCCGTTGAAGGGTCCAAATGTGACTTTCGCAGAGAGTACGGGGGAAGAAGAAAACGCCGAATGAGCCGCCAAGATCGTGTTTCCTGTCACAATCGTTAACGCCCGCATTAACGCTTCTTTAGCGCGTCCTCTGTATGATAGTGACAATATATGTCACAGGAGCGTTTATGCAGCGTGGTTTCACAAACAAACTGACCAGCAGTCAACTCGAAGCAGGCGAAATACAACTCAAGGTTGAAAACGTTCAACTCAACTTTGGAGGTGTTGCTGCTTTATTAGATGTCAGCCTGGAAGTGCGTCAGAGCGAAATCTTGGCGATCATTGGGCCAAACGGGGCGGGGAAAACCAGCCTGCTCAACTGCATCAGCGGCCTGTACCATCCCCAACGGGGTCGGATCGTCTTCCGAAACGGGGAAGAGTATGAAATCACCCGTATGAAGCCGCACCAGATTGCGCGCCTGGGAATTGCCCGTTCCTTCCAGAATATCGAACTGTTCCGCCACATGTCTGTGCTGGACAATTTATTATCAGGCGCGCATGTCCACATGCGCAGCAACCTGTTGAGCAGCCTGGTCTACTGGGGAGCGGCTCAGCGCGAACACATCCGCTTCCGTCGCTTTGTAGAAGACATCATTGACCTGCTCGAAATCGAAGCCATCCGCAGCAACACGGTTGGCTCGCTTTCGTATGGCCTCCAGAAGCGCGTCGAATTGGGACGCGCCCTGGCAATGCAACCCTCCATCCTGCTCCTGGATGAGCCAATGGCAGGCATGAACACGGAGGAGAAAGAGGACATGGCCCGCTTCATTCTGGATGTCAACGAAGAACATGGCGTCACCATCGTCTTGATCGAGCACGACATGGGCGTAGTGATGGACATCAGCGACCGCATCATCGTGTTGAACTTCGGTCAGAAAATCGGAGAGGGAACGTCCGACGAAGTCCGCAACAACCGGCAAGTTGTGGAAGCATATTTAGGGGAAGACAAATCCGCTTTCCCGTTCAAGTTTGGCCAGTCGAACAACAATAATCATGGGAAGGAGTAGCAGGGATGCCAGAAACACTCCCCCAATTTCTGAAGCAACACGCGGAACAGACCCCCAACAAGGTCGCCATGCGCCTGCGCGATTATGGCATCTGGCATCCGATTACCTGGAAGGAATATTATGACCACGTCAAACACTTTGCGCTCGGCTTGATCAGCCTGGGGCTGCAACCCGAAGAGACTATTGCCATTATCGGCGACAATCGTCCCGAATGGGTCATGGCTGAACTGGCTGCCCAGAGCGTGGGCGCCAAATCCATCGGCATTTATCAGGATTCGGTCGTCAGCGAAATGACCTATATTTTCAATCACGCCGATGTGTCTTTCATCGTGGTCGAAGATCAGGAACAGGTAGATAAAATCCTCGAGATGTGGGATGAATTGAGAGGCATCAAGAAAGTCATTTATTATGATCCCAAAGGACTGCGCAACTATACCGAAGATTTTCTGATGTACTTCCCCGTGGTTCAAGAGTTAGGGCGCAAGTACGCTGAGGAGAACCCCGGCTGGTTCGAGGAGCGTCTGGCACAGGGAAAAGGCTCCGACCTGGCCATTCTATCCACTACATCCGGCACAACAGGCAACCCAAAACTCGCTATGTTGACCCACAAATCCATGCTCAGCATGGGACGCAACCTGATGTTGGTTGATCCTCTCACGCCACAGGATGAATTCGTCTCTTTCCTGCCCCTGGCCTGGATCGGCGAACAAATGATGTGTATGTCCTGCGGGTTGCAGGTTGGCTTTACGATCAACTTCCCCGAAGAGCCGGAAACCGTCCAACACGACATCCGCGAGATTGGTCCTCAAGTCATGTTCAGCCCGCCGCGCATCTGGGAAAACCTGGTCAGCCAGGTACAAGTCAAGATCGAGGACAGCACCTGGCTCAAGAAGAAACTCTACAACTGGGCCATGCCCATTGGCTACCGCATGGCGGATTTGAATTTCCGCAAAGAGAAGCCGTCTTTGGGGATGAAAGCCATATACTTTTTGGCAGATTGGCTCATATTTCAGGAGATCAAAGACCTGCTGGGCCTGCGACACCTGAAAAGGGCCTATACAGGGGGAGCAGCCCTGGGTCCAGACGTGTTCCGCTTCTTCCACGCTTTGGGAGTGAACCTGAAGCAAATTTATGGTCAGACCGAAATCAACGGGATTGCCGTCGTCCACCGCGATGGAGATGTCAAATTCCAGACCGTCGGCACGCCCATCCCCGAAACCGACATCCAGATTGACGAAAATGGTGAAATCCTGATGCGCTCTCCCGCTATGATGGAGGGCTACTACCGCAACCCCGAGGCGACTGCCGAAACGCTCAAGGATGGCTGGCTGCACTCTGGCGATGCGGGCTACTTCGACGAAGACGGTCATCTGATCGTGATTGACCGCGCCAAGGATGTGATGACGCTGCACGATGGCACCAAGTTCAGCCCGCAATTCATCGAGAACAAACTCAAGTTCAGCCCCTACATCAAGGAGGCAGTGGTATTCGGTGGTGACTGGCCATTCGTGACGGCCATGATCAACATTGATTTCCCCAACGTGGGCAAATGGGCCGAGAACAATCAACTTGCTTATACCACCTATACCGACCTTGCGCAAAAGCCCCAGGTATACAAACTGATCAGCAGCCACGTGCAAGCATCCAACGCAGACCTGCCTCCAGCCGCCCGCATCCAGCGCTTTTTACTGTTGCACAAAGAACTGGATGCAGATGACGCCGAATTGACCCGCACGCGCAAGGTGCGCCGCAAATTAATTGCGCAGCGATACGAGGACATCATCTCGGCGCTCTACAGCCGCAATCCATACGTGGACGTGGACCAAACCATCACCTACCAAGATGGCCGCACAGCCCGCATCCAAACCCGCCTGGCAATTGAGACTCTGGAGACAAACAAATAACCCATGGACCTTTTCATCCAACTCACCCTCACCGGACTGACCAACGGCGCTATCCTGGCGCTGGCCGCCCTGGGTTTTGTGCTGATCTACAAATCCAGCGATGTGATCAACTTCGCTCAGGGAGAATTTCTGCTGATCGGCGCCTACGTCATCTATGCCATGATCGCCCAATTCGGTCTACCCTGGACTCTGGGCATGCTCCTGACCATTGTAGCCGCCATTGCCCTGGGCGTGGTAGTGGAACGCTTTGTGCTGCGGCCGATGATTGGCGAACCAATCATCTCGGTCATCATGGTGACTATCGGTCTGAGCAGCCTGCTCAAAGCCATTGTTAGCGCCATTTGGGGCAATTTACCGAGGGCCTTCCCGCCGTTCATCCCCAGCAGACCGCTCACAATTCTGGGCGCAACAGTAGGGGAGGATCGCCTGTGGGCAATCGTAATCGCCGTTGTCATGCTGGGTCTTTTCACCTTCTTCTTCCGCCGCTCGAAGGAAGGCATCGCCATGCGCGCGGTTGCTGATGACCAGCAAGCCGCTCTAAGCATGGGTATCAGCGTCAAAAAGATCTTTGCCTGGGCCTGGTCCATTGCCGCTGCAACGGCAGCCATTGGCGGAGCGCTGCTAGCAAACATCGTTGGCGTCAGTGGCGATGTGGCAACTTTTGGGCTGCGCGTTTTCCCGGTGGTCATCCTCGGCGGACTGGACTCCATCTCTGGCGCAATCATTGGCGGCATCATCATCGGATTGCTCGAACAATACACCGGCGGCTATATCGGCCAGGGGCTGAACCAGGTTTTGCCTTTTATCGTGCTGATTATCATCCTGATGGTGCGCCCATACGGGTTGTTCGGTCAGGAAATCATCGAGAGAGTCTGACGACTATCAGACTATCAGACTATCAGACTATCAGACTATGAGACTATGAGACTATTGGACTAACTATGATCTCCGGCATCTTCCACACCTCATACGAAAAAGACATGGCGCTGCGCCGCACTCATGCGCAGAAGATCCGCCTGGCCTTGTTGATCATCTTTCTGTTGGCCTTCCCTTTCATTTTTCGGGAAAACCGTTATTACCTGACACTGGCGAATCAGGTCGGCATTGCGGTCATCGGCGCCATCGGCTTGAACATTCTGGTCGGTTACACAGGGCAAATCAGCCTTGGGCAGGGTGGTTTCATGGCAGTTGGCGCTTACACAGCCGGCATCCTGACGGCGCGCATGGGCCTGCCCTGGTGGGCTTCGACCATTGCGGCCTGCTTTGCTACCTCTCTAATTGGCGTGATCTTCGGTATCCCATCCCTGCGGCTGAAAGGACTGTATCTGGCCATCGCTACCCTGGCAGCCCAAGTCATCATCCTATGGGTGGTAACGCATTGGAAAACAGTCACGGGGGGAGTAGACGCATTGGTCGTCCCCGACCCAACCTTGTTCGGCATCCGAATCAATTCCGACTTCAATTTCTACTGGGTGACGTGGATTTTGGTGTTCTTCGTCACAATGGCCACGGTAAACCTGTTTCGAACACACTATGGGCGCGCTTTCATCGCCATCCGAGATCAGGATATAGCCGCCTCGGTCATGGGAGTTGACTTGTTCAAATACAAACTGCTTGCCTTTGCCATCTCCTCGTTTCTGGTTGGTTTGGCAGGCGCGCTGACGGCGCATTATCGCAGCATTGTGACCTGGGAGAGATTCACGGTTGATGTCTCGGTTTTGTACCTGGCGATGATTATCATCGGCGGATTGGGCTCCGTGACCGGCTCCTTCCTGGGCGCAACCTTCATGACCCTTCTCCCAGCGCTTCTGACCAATCTGGGGCGAGCCGTCAAAGACACCTTCCCTGCCATTGACAGCATCCTGCCGTTCATCCAACAGGCAACTTTTGGCCTGGTCATCATCCTGTTCCTCATTTTTGAACCAGAAGGGTTGAACAAGATGTGGAAAAACGTAAAAGACTACTTCCGTCTATGGCCTTTCAGTTACTGAGCGATAACACATGCATACTCCCCTCGAAAATGCCTGAAAAGTCCGTTCCGGCGATTGCAAGAGGAAGAACTTAACGATTTTGTGGTCAGGGCTTCAGGCACTCTCTACTTGCAAGGAGGTGGTAAATCCCAACATATAGAAAACAACAACAACTTCTCGTTTCAATTAACTTTCTCCAAAGGAGGATCAAGACATGTCACACAAAACCAGAGCGTTGTTCATCGTTCTGCTGACCGCCAGCCTGATACTTTCTGCCTGTGGCGGCGGAGCAGAACCTGCACCCGCCGAAACGGCTGCCCCCGCTGAAACCGCCGCGCCTGCTGAGACTGCTGAAACAGCTGCGCCTGAGCCAGAGATGCCGAAAGAACCCATTAAAGTCGGCGCCATCTTCGACCTGACCGGCGCGACTGCCGATGTCGGCACGCCCTACTCCGAAGGCGTTAAAGGCTATGTGGAATGGCTGAACGCCAACGGCGGCGTGGAGGGTCATCCCATTGAACTGATCTCTGCCGATTACGCCTACAAGGTGGACGTGGCAGAGCAGTTGTATTCCCAGTACGTCTCCGAAGGCGTGGTAGCCTTTATGGGCTGGGGCACCGGCGACACCGAAGCCATGCGCACCAAGATTGCAGAAGACAAGATTCCCTTCATGTCTGCATCTTACTCGGCAGCCTTACTCGATATGGAAGCCGCACCCTACAACTTCCTGATCGGCACGTCCTATTCCGACCAGGCCATCATTGCCGTTCGCTGGGCAATCGAAGATTGGGCCGCCAAAGGCAACGCAGACAAACCCAAAGTCGCCCTCATTCATCACGACAGCCCCTTCGGTCAATCGCCTGTGGAAGATGCCAAAGCCTTTGCCGAAGCAAACGGCGTAGCATTCACCAGCCTGCCCATGCCCAAAGGCGTGACAGATTACGTAGCCGAACTGGCGCAAATGAAAACCTTTGGCGCAAACTATGTCATCGTTCACACCGTCTCCAGCCCGGCAGCCGTTCTCCTCAAAGACGCCAAGAGTCAGGGTTTCGATGCGCAGTTCATCTTGTTGAACTGGTGCGCCGATGAGATTCTCATCAACCTGGCGGGCGACGCCGCCGAAGGCGCGGTGGGCGCCATACCTTTCACACCGCCGACCTCCCCTGTGGCTGGTCATAAAGATGCAGATGAATTCCTCAAATCAAAAGGAAGTTCACTCGAGGAGAAGGGCCTGCACTACTCTCAAGGCTGGTGGACAATGGCCACCATGGTCGAAGGAATTCGCCGTGTCATTCAAGAAGGCAAAGAAGTCAACGGCGAGAACATCCGCGCTGCCCTCGAAACCATCAGCAATTTCGACACCGGCGGCGTAACCTCCCCAATTTCCTTCTCGCCCGAAAGCCACCGCGGCAACAACGCATTACGGCTGTTCGTTGTAGAAGGCGGCAAGTGGGTAAATCCCACCGACTTCATCTCAGCCGAGTAAGAGTAGGAATCGGCAAACAATTATCGGTAGGCAGTGGGCGCACCTCTGCTCACTGCCCACTGATCACTGACTACTGATCACTGGAATTGCTATGCTAAGTCTAAACAACATCGAAGTCATCTACAACGATGTCATCCTGGTACTCAAAGGCATGTCCCTTCAGGTGCCAGAAGGCAAAATCGTCGGCCTGCTCGGCTCGAACGGCGCAGGTAAATCCACCACGCTTAAAGCCATCTCCGGCCTGCTCAAACCCGAAGATGGTGAAGTGACCGACGGCTCAATTGAATTCCTCGGTGAACAGATTCACAACCAGGATGCTGCCGATATCGTCCGCAAAGGCATCTTCCAGGTCATGGAAGGGCGGCGCGTCTTCGAGCATCTAACCGTCGAAGAAAACCTGATCGCCGGCGGCTACACCCGCCGCGAAGCCAATCTAGGGGCCGATCTTGAAATGGTCTACAACTATTTCCCGCGTTTGAAAGAACGCCGTAATCAGACGGCCGGCTACCTCTCCGGCGGCGAACAGCAAATGCTGGCAATTGGGCGCGCCCTGATGGCCCGGCCCAAACTCATGATGCTCGACGAACCTTCCCTGGGCTTGGCGCCCCTGCTTGTCATGGAAATTTTTCACATCATCAAACGCATCAACGAAGAACGAGGGACGACCATCCTGTTGGTCGAACAGAACGCCAACCTGACCCTGGGAGTGGCAGATTATGCCTACATCATGGAAAACGGCCGCATCGTTCTCGAAGGCTACCCCGCCGACCTGCGCGAAAATGCCGATGTGCGCGAGTTCTACCTCGGCTTGACGGAAGTGGGACAGCGAAAATCCTACCGCGAGGTAAAGCACTACAAACGGCGGAAACGATGGCTCTCATAAAGTTCCAAGTTTCAGGTTCAGCGAACGCCTGACATGGAACTTGGAAATTGGAACTCGACACTCGACTCATGGAACTTGACGCTTTAATCTCCCATCTCGCCTCTTACGCCCCCGGATTTGCCCGCCGTTTAAAAGACGCTGGCCTCGCCCCCGGCGACATTCGCACCCCTGCCGACCTGGACGCGTTGCCCGTTATCCGCAAGGACAACCTAGTCGAGTTGCAGGCTGCGGATCCGCCTTTTGGCGGTTTTCTGGCCTGTGATCCGGGTAACTTGAAGCGCATTTTCCAGTCGCCGGGCCCCATCTACGATCCTGAATCCCGCGTGGCCGATTACTGGCGCTGGAAACCCGCTCTGGAGGCGGCAGGCTTTGCCCCCGGCGATGTAGTCATCAACTGCTTTGGCTACCACCTGACCCCTGCTGGAGCCATGTTTGAAGAAGGACTATGGGCTGTGGGCTGCGCGGTCATCCCTGGCGGCATTGGCAGCCAGGAAGGGCAGGCGCGCCTGCTCCACGACCTGAAAGTCAGCGGCTACGTCGGCCTGCCTTCTTACCTCAAAACCTTGATTGAAAAAGTCGAACAACTTGGCTTGCAGCATACCATCCAAAAAGCCTTCTTCACCGCCGAACCGCTGCCTCACTCCCTGCGTGTCTGGCTTAACGAACATGGCGTAGCGGTGGCGCGTCAGGGTTATGGCACCGCGGAATGCGGCAACCTGGGCTACGAATGCGAGCAGGAAAACGGCTGGCACATCCCCGATGATGTAATCGTTCAAGTGTGCGACATCAATTCGGGCCAGCCCCTGCCGCCGGGCGAGAGTGGGGAAATCGTGGTCAGCCTGCTCAACATGGACTACGCGCTGATCCGCTTCGGCACGGGCGACCTGTCATCGCTAAACACGGAAGCCTGCCCATGCGGGCGCAAATCTGCGCGGCTGATGGGCTGGCAGGGACGCATCGGAGACGCCGTCAAGGTGCGCGGTATGTTCCTGCATCCCCGTCAGTTGAGCGCCCTGCTTGCCCGCTTCCCAGAAGTGCTGCGCTGGCAGGCGGTTATCAGCCGTCAGGAGCACAAAGATTTTCTAGCGTTGCACGTTGTGGTCGGCGCGGGCGCGGATCAGGCCCATTTAACGGCCAAACTGACCCAGGCCGCGAAAGAAGCGGTCAAGTTCCAATTGGACGTAAAGTTCGTCTCAGACGATAGTCTACCGCCCGACTCTCCTCTCATTCGAGACACACGGACATGGGACTGATCATTCACCCCGGCCAAGACGCTATTCTGTCATTAGCCTGAACCAGACTAGGGAATTGAGCCAGACTACACTGCCTCTTCCACCCAAAGGACCATCAGCGTGACCTAAACCGGCAAAAATCCAACCAGGCGGGCCATCGTAAACGTTCTTTCAAACGGACTTTCAAGAGAGACCATCCAAACCCTGACAAGTTGTCACTTTGCTAACCTGCGCGAAGTCGAAGGGTTTCACGTCCGGTTTCCTGAGCAAGAACGTCAGAACAAGCGGGAGTGGCGCCCCTCCTCCCGACCATAATTAGGCCGGTTAAAGATTTTTGTCAATTCCCCTTAAGTGATGAGAGACCTAACGGTCGGGTTCAGCCGCGTTGCGGAGCGCAGTGGAATCCCCGTCCGTGTGCATGACATTGTTGGCTAATGTTTGTCATGTGAAAAGATACGGCAGGATGAAAGCGGGCTTATTATTTACACACGAAAAATGAATGCCACGGCATATCATCTACACGGAAATGCTCCTTGACTTCCCAACCCGATGCTTCAATAACAGAAACGACTTTGGCATACTCGAATCCGGCAAAGCCAATTTCCCAATGATGCCCCATGGATTCCGTGCGTTTCACATCAAAAGGTTTCTTCCTGAGGCGTGGCAAAGAACACTGGAAGTTGATAGACCCTAATAACGGGGTGGTGAGTCGTAATGATAGAAACCTTCTCACGTCAGGTAGACTAAGAACCAGAGTCCCCTTAGTGATGCGTCGTATTTCTTTTAGTGCAGAACCGAACAAGTCAAAAGGGATGTGTTCCAGAACTTGGCAGCACAGCACCGCGTCGAAGACCTTTTCGAGGATCGACAAATCCAATACCGAACAACAAATGTCTGGTTTGAGGCGAGGATCAATGTCTATTCCCACTACCGAGATGCTTGCAGAGCGGATGATCTCTTCTACCAAACGATCCCCAATACCAATAACGGCAACCTTCTTCGGTTTTGGGTTCAATGATAAGACACTACGAATCTGACGCTCGTAGGAATAGAGCCGCTGGGTCCTTGATGATAGGTATGTTCCAGAATAGAGGGCCTTGTTCTGATTCATTTCTTCCATCACAGCCTCTTTATCTAATTGCCAATGGTTGGTTTTAGCGGCAGCAGCGGTGACAGCAAGCCCCCCCTCGCCCCAAACCCAACCCGGCCACATCGCGACGCTGACCCGCAGCGGCAAAGCCGCCTGTCCGCTGCAACACTTCCTGGCAGGCGGGGCCTGCCTTCCAACCGCATGAAACAGAGGCAGGTTGGCTATTTCTAGATACTAGAATCGTCAGGCACGCAAGCCGTACAATCGCGTTGGTGTGCGGGCAAAGAGCCCGGCCCGAGCTGCAACCTGGTTTCCGGTCACGGTGATTTCTTCATTGA
>JBBITF010000035.1:0-28787 GCA_037440925.1 Chloroflexota bacterium | reverse complement strand
AGTTGCAGCCTTTTGTAACGCAGCGCCTTACCAACGGACATCTCAGCGGCGGGACCAACGCAACGGCACGTATTTGCGCGATTTGGGAACAACGCAAGGAGTCATCGAGGATTTGGTCGTTCCCCGTACGCGCAACGGCTTCCACAGCCAACTGTTCGAGCGCTACCAGCGCCGCATGGCAGAATTGGACGAAGCCATCTGCAGCATGTTTGTACGGGGCGTGAGTACGGCCGGGGTTGGCATGGTGATCGAGACGCTGACCGGCATCCTGCCCAGCCCTTCCACGGTTTCGCGGGTGTTTCACTCTCTGGATACAGAGTTTGAAGAGTGGAAAACCCGTCCCCTGCAGGCGCACTACCTATACGCCTATGCGGATGGCACCTACTTCACCGTTATCTACAACGAAGAAGGCTGCAAAATGCCCATTCTGGCGATTGTGGGGATTGATGAAGAAGGCAAGCGCGAAGTTCTGGCTTTCTGCGTGGGTGAACGAGAGAACCAGAACGCCTGGGAAGACCTGTTGGAAGACTTGAAGCGCCGAGGCGTGAACCAGGTGGATGTGTGGATCACCGATGGCAACCAGGCCATGCTGAATGCCATTACAAACAAGTTCCCTGCCTCCCTACGGCAGCGTTGTATCAAACACAAGATGGACAATGTCTTGGCCTACATCCCTGAGAAACACCACGAACAGGTACGCCCCGAATTGAAAGCCATTTTCTATCAGGATAGTCGGGAAAAAGCCGACCAGGAGGTGGCCGCCTTCATTGCCAAGTATGAAGCCATCTATCCCAGCGCCATCCAATGCCTGCGGCGCGACCTGGAGGCCTGCCTGACCTTCTATCGCTTCCCAAAACAGCATTGGAAGTACCTGCGCACCACCAATATCATCGAGCGCTTGTTCTGTGAAGTCAAGCGACGCAGTCACAAGATGTCTGCCGCTTTCCGCAACGAAAATAGCTGTCTGTTAATGTTCTATGCGGTCACCCGCAGCCTCAAACTCAGGAGAATTACCATCCAGGATACTAATCCCCAACTTTTACACAACTCTTGACATACTACCGTTGCTCTGTCTCTTTCCCTCTTGTCTGCAAGAGAAGCGGTTCTGCAAACCGAAAAGGCGCGTGGTAAAATGAGATTCTCCCGCTATGGGCGGGAGGCTTTTTTTGACTATGACCGCTCTCTTCTCCCCTGCTGAATTTACCCTTTCCCGCCGCCGCTCGGACCGACGCGGGCCTGTACGCTGGGTACTCAGCCAGGGTCTGCGCCACTGGCAACTAATCATCATCATGATGATTGGCGCCTGGGGCAATGCCCAACTGGCTGCCTACGTCCCCGTGTTGAGCGGCCGGGCCTTCGACATCATCGTCTCCGATCCGTCCGCTGTCGCGGCGTTGATACCGATTGCTTTGTTGATCGGCGGCTCGCAAGTGTTACGCGCCATCTTGCAGTTGGGGCGTAACTTTGGGGCCGAGGTCATCGCCCAACGGGTCGAGCGCGATGTACGCGATGAACTGTACGTCTCGCTGCTCGGCAAGAGCATGACCTTCCATAGCCTGCAACCGGTCGGCGATACAATGGCTCGCGCCACCAACGATGTGCGTGAAGTCAACTATTTGTTCAGCCCAGGCGTGAATCTGGTAGTCGGCTCGATCATTTTTCTCTTTATGCCGATGATCTATGCTGTCCAGTATCACCCGACCCTGATCCTGACACCGCTCATTTACACGATTCTGTACTTCTTTGCGCTCCGCGACTATCTGCAAAAGATGGAGCCAATCACCGACGAGATACGCGCTTCCTTTGGGCAAATGAACACCCATCTGGCTGAGGCGTTAGATGGCGTTGAAGTGATGAAGGGCGCCGCGCAGGAAGAGGCCGAGGCGAAGCGCTTCGAGGTCAATGCCCGTCAGGTGCGGGCAGCCAACGTCCGCCAAGGTGATTTGGAGGCGCGCTTTGTCCCACTTTTGATGTTTGCGGTTGCGCTGGGGGTTGGTCTCTTCCACGCCATTTTGCTCTACCGCCAGGGCCTGCTGCAAGTTGGCGACGTGGTCGCCTATATGGGCCTGCTCTTGATGCTCGACTTCCCCACCTGGACCTCCATCTGGGCCTACTCGCAAATCTCGCTCGGCTTGGCAGGCGCCCGCCGCATCCTCGAATTGATGAACCGTGAGAACAATTTGGACCAAAACGAGGCCGGTTACGCTGCAACGCTGCGTGGCCAGGTTGAATTTTGCGGCGTCTGCTTTTCTTACGAGGATGAACCTGTGCTACGAGATGTCACTTTTAAGGTCGAACCTGGGCAAACCGTTGCCATTGTAGGCCAGACCGGGAGCGGCAAGACCTCGCTGATGAAACTGGTCAATCGCACCTACGACGCCACCTGCGGCCAGGTACTCGTTGATGGCCGCGACGTGCGCGACTGGAAACTGGCCGCTTTGCGTCGTCAGATTTCGATCATCGAACAAGACATCTTCCTGTTCTCGCGCACCATCGCAGAGAACATCGCCTTTGGCAAACCCGGCGCGAGCCAGGCGGAAATCGAAGTCGCCGCCCGCGCAGCCCAGGCCGATGAGTTCATCCAGTCCCTGCCCAACAAGTACCAAACCGTGATTGGCGAGCGCGGCGTGACGCTTTCGGGCGGTCAGCGCCAACGCCTGGCCCTGGCGCGCGCATTCCTGACCGACCCGCGTATCCTGATCCTGGACGACTCCACCTCCGCCATCGACTCGGCCACCGAGGACCTGATTCAGCGCGCTATTGCAGCAGCAGCCAAAGGGCGGACGACCTTCATCATCACCCACCGCCTGTCGCAGATTCGCTGGGCCGATTTGATCGTCGTCCTGCGCCAGGGTCGCGTGGCAGCCACCGGCACGCACGAGGAACTGATGCGCACCTCAGAGGCGTATGCCAGAATCTTCCGCGAATGACAGCGAGAGCCTATGGGATTCTTCGAGGGACTCAACCCTGAAAAGTACGACCGACAATACAAAGACCGCGAACTGATTCGACGCATTGCGGCCCAATTCAGCCCCTATCGCAAGGGGATGATTCTCATTTCCCTGCTGACGTTGGTCATGTCGTTCATCGGGGCGTTGCTGCCCATCGTCAGTGGGCGCGCCCTGGATTTTCTCGACGATACCACCCAGTGGATTATGCTTGTCGCCATGCCGGCCATGGTGACACTGATCGGCGTCGGCGAGTGGGGGCTAAACTGGTTGCGGCGCAGCCTGACGGCGCGCGTCCTGGGCGACGTGGTGCTTGATCTGCGCACGCGCGCCTTTCGGGCAGCAGCCGGGCATGACCTGTCCTTTTACGATCAGTATTCCTCTGGCCGCATTGTCTCGCGCATCAATTCAGACACCAACGATTTGAGCCAACTGGTCGTCATCGTCACCGATGTGGCTTCGCAAGTGGTTCAGGCAGTGATGCTGGGCGTGGTGCTGGTCAACATTGAATGGCATCTCTCGCTGGTGGTGTTTTCGTTCATGCCCATCGTCTTTGGCATCGCCATCGGTTTCCGCCGCCTGGCGCGCGCTGTGACCAAGAAGGGCATGCAGGCAATGGCCGATGTAAACGCAACCATCAAAGAGACCGTCTCAGGCATCGCCGTTGCCAAGAACTTCCGCCAGGAGATGACCATCTTTGATGAGTTCAACAACGCCAATCAGAAATCATACCGCTTTAACATCCAGCGCGGTTTTGTCCTTTCGCTCATCTTCCCGGTGCTGAACGCCACCACAGGCATCTTTACCGGCATTCTGGTTTACCTGGGCGGAGCCAGCGCTGCAGCAGCGGTCATCTCGGCCGGGGCATGGTATCTCTTCCTGCTCAGTTTGGATCGTTTTCTGTGGCCGGTGATGAATCTCTCGGCTTTCTGGGCGCAAATCCAGTCAGGGTTGAGCGCCTCTGAGCGCGTCTTTGCCCTGCTGGACGCCGAACCGGCAGTCGTCCAAACCGGCTCCCGCCCAGTCACTTCGCTCAAGGGCAGCATTCGCTTCGAGGGCGTTACCTTCCGCTATGCGGATAACGAACCGATTCTGACGGATTTTAGTCTGGAAATCCGCCCCGGCGAAAACCTGGCCATTGTCGGACATACCGGTTCGGGCAAAACCTCCATCGCCCGTCTCATTGCCCGTTTCTATGAATTCCAGGCGGGAAACATTCTGATAGATGGGATGGACATCCGCACCCTCGACCTGACCTCCTACCGGCGCCGCCTGGGAATTGTTTCACAGGTGCCGTTCCTGTTCTCTGGTACGGTGGCCGACAACATTCGCTATGCTGTGCCGCAAGTGAGCGAGGATGAAATGCTGGCCATAGCCCGCCGCATCGGCGACGGCGACTGGCTGGAGACTCTGCCCGACGGCCTGCAAACTCAAGTCGGCGAGCGCGGTGGAATGCTCTCGATGGGGCAGCGTCAACTTGTGGCCTTGATGCGCGTCTTGATGCAAAAACCGGCCATTTTCATCTTAGACGAGGCGACTGCCAGCATAGACCCGTTCACTGAATGGCAAATCCAACAGGCCCTCAACCTGATCTTATCCGAAGCGACCAGTATCCTCATCGCTCACCGTCTTTCTACGGTCAAAGCAGCGGATAGAATCATCGTCTTAGAAAAAGGGAAGATCATCGAAGAAGGCGACCATGAAGGGATGTTGCTTAAGGGCGGCCATTATGCCGCACTTTACAACACCTACTTTCGCCACCAGAGCCTGGCGTATGTGGAACAGGCCCGCCAGTTTGCGGAGGGGATCTGAAAGCAAAGCGCCTTGTCCACAACAGGGAACATACGGCTTTCCTTTTGATATAATTTCCCCTCGACAGGAGAAGCATGTTCGAAAACGAGCAACGAGCCATCGAAGCCAAAATTATTGCCTTTTGCCGCCAGCAGGACCTTCCTCTGACAACGTTGAAGTGGCAGCCCATTCCATTCAGCGGGGAATGGGGAATGTCTACGTCGTTCTTCCAGGCCGCAGCGGACGAGGCGCGCGCCGGCAGGGGGCAGGGAATCCCCGTCCCGCAGAGAGCGCAGCAGATCGCCGAGCAGGTCAAGGTCCAGATTGGAAGCGCGGCAGGCATCAGCCGCATCGAAGCGGTAAAAGGGTACCTCAATCTGTACTTTGCGCCGGGTGAATATGCCGCGCGCGTCGTTCATACCATCTTGCAAAAAGGCGCGGATTTCGGTCGCGGCGTGCCTAAAAATGAGCGCGTGATGGTAGAGTATGCCCAACCAAACACGCATCATTCGTTTCACATTGGACATGCGCGCAACGCCCTCCTAGGCGAGTCGCTGGCGCGCATTACAGAGTTTGGCGGCTTTGAGACCATTCGCGCTTCCTATCCGGGCGATATTGGGCTGGGCGTCATCACCGTTTTGTGGGCCTACGAGAAGTTCTATAAAGGCCAGCAGCCAAGCGACATCCACGAGCGTGGACAATGGCTATTGAAGATTTACGCTGAGGCCACCCGCCTGCTGAGCGAGAAGGAAAACGAGACGCCTGCTGAGAAAGCGCAACGCGAAGCCTACGAAGCCGAACGGCGCGAAATGTACCGTAAATGGGATGCGGGCGACGCCGGCGTACGCGCGTTGTGGCAAGAGACGCGCGAATGGAGTTTGGAAGAACTGCGCGCGATCTTGGCAATTTTGGATATCCAGATTGACGTGTGGTTCTTCGAGAGCGAGGTGGACGAACCCTCGAAGGCCATCGTGAACGAATTGCTGGAGCGCGGCATTGCCGAGGACGAGCGACCTCAAGGCGGCCCCGTCATCGTGAAGATTGACGAGAAATTAGGGCTGACAAAGGAGAAATACCGCACGGCGGTCATCCTGCGCAATGATGGCACCACGCTTTATCTGACCAAAGATTTAGCGCTGGCCAAGCAAAAATTCGAGCAATATCATGTTGACCGTTCGCTGTATGTGGTAGATAACCGACAAAGCCTACATTTTCAGCAGGTGTTCAAGATTTTGGAATTGTGGGGCTTTCCGCAAGCGTCGAAATGTTATCATCTGGCCTATGGTTTCGTCAGCCTGCCAGAGGGCGCCATGTCGGCGCGCAAGGGTCGGGTGGCGCTGTTCAAAGACGTGGCCGATGAAGCCGAGCGCCGCGCACTGGCCGCCATGACCGAACGCACCCCCGATATGTCCATGGAAAAGAAGCGCGAAATTGCCCGCCAGATTGGGCTGGGCGCCCTGGCCTATGCTATGCTTTCGGTAGATAACAACAAGGACATCATCTTCGATGTAGATGAGGCGTTGAACTTCGACGGCCATACCGGGCCCTACATCCAAAATGCCTATGTGCGGGCAAACTCGATTCTGAAAAAAGCGCAGGCGGAAGGTATCCAGGTGCAAAGGGAAACAAGCACGCCAGGTATCACGGCCTTTGAGTATGCGTTGACGAAGCATGAGATCGAGTTGGTCGAGCAACTTTCTCGCTTTCCGGCCGCAGTGGAGCAAGCGGCGCAGGAATATCGCCCACTAGTCATTGCCACGTATGCCTATGACCTAGCAAATGTCTTCCACTCGTTCTATCACAGCGTTCCTGTGCTTCAAGCCGAGGGCGCGCAGACGCAGGCAGCGCGTTTGCAATTGGTAGCAGCCACGCGGCAGGTGCTGTCAAACGCTTTGCGTCTGCTGGTCATCCAGGCGCCGGAAGTGATGTAAAAGAGGAGGCGTGAAGCGTGAGGCGTGAAATGTGAAAAACAATGTCGGCTGGGTAAAAACGGCGCGGCTCAAATCCCACCTCGAGCGGCGGCGGACACTGTCCTCAGCGCGACTTGTAAAATAGGAGAACCTATGCCTATCAAAACCATCATCATGGGCGCCGCCGGGCGCGACTTCCACAACTTCAACACCTTCTTTCGCAAGAACGAGGACTATGACGTTGTGGCCTTTACCGCTACGCAGATCCCGGACATCGAGGGCCGCCTCTATCCGCCGGAATTGGCCGGCTCCCGTTACCCCAAGGGAATCCCGATCCATGCGGAAGAGGAACTACCTGCGCTCATCCAAAAATACGGTGTAGAGCAGGTGGTCTTTGCATACAGCGACGTGCCGCACGAATATGTGATGCACAAAGCCAGTTTGGTCAACGCCCTGGGCGCAGATTTCCGCCTGATGGGCACAAAATATACGCAGGTCAAGTCATCCAAACCGGTGGTGTCGGTATGCGCCGTTCGGACGGGCTCGGGCAAAAGTCAGACCACGAGGCGGGTATCGCTCATCTTGCGCGCAATGGGGTACAAAGTTGCAGCCATCCGTCATCCCATGCCGTATGGCAACCTTGTCCGCCAAGAAGTGCAGCGCTTCGCAGACTATGGCGACCTCGACGAACATGAATGCACGATCGAGGAACGCGAGGAATACGAACCCCACATTGATAATGGCGTCATCGTCTACGCCGGGGTGGATTACGAGAAGATCGTGCGCCAAGCCGAACAAGAAGTGGATGTTGTTTTGTGGGACGGCGGCAACAACGATTTCCCATTCTATAAGCCAGATTTGCAAATTGTAGTGGCCGACCCACACCGCCCCGGTCACGAAAGCGCCTACTACCCCGGCGAGACCAATGCCCGCCTGGCTGATGTGTTTGTCATCAACAAAGTGGACACGGCAGAACCAGATAATGTAATCAAGGTGCGTGAAAACTTACGCCGCCTGAACCCCAATGCAACGGTCATCGAAGCCGCCTCGCCGCTGTTTGTGGACAATCCATCAACGATTCAGGGCAAACGCGTGCTGGTCATTGAAGACGGCCCGACCCTGACCCACGGTGAGATGGCCTACGGCGCCGCTTACGTGGCTGCCCGCCGCTTCGGGGCTGCCCAAATCGTGGATCCACGTCCCTTTGCCGTCAAGTCCATTGCGGCCACATACGCCAAATATCCCCAGACCGGCCCCGTCTTGCCAGCCATGGGCTATGGCGAGGCGCAGATGAAAGACCTGGAAGCGACCATCAACCAAGCCGATGTGGACATGGTCATTATCGGCACACCAATTGACCTGACACGCATCATCAAAATCAACAAGCCTCACCAGCGCGTTCGTTATGAGTTGCAAGAAATCGGCCAACCAACGCTGGAAGATATTTTGAAGAAAAAGTTTGGCAGGGGAGGAGGATAGTGGTGAGTCAGATAGTCAGGTAGTCAGATAGTCAGTCGGCTTGTTAGAAGACAAGCCGACTTTTTAGTAAAAAGTAGGGTAACTGCCTACCCTCACCTTAACCCTCTCCCAGGTCTCGACAAGCTCGACCACCAAAGGGAGAGGGAAACGGATAGATGAAACGGAATTCCGAAGTTCAGAGTTGTCAACGATAACGATAAACGCCGTCTTACTGTGTGCAAGGATGGATAGGAACAATTTGAGGCAACCTTGAGGACGCTTTTCAAGCCATGGGCTTCTGGATAGTAACCTTTAAGCCATTGAGTTGTTTTAGCAAACGGCAATTCATTCTCAGGTATTCGACTTGGGTGTATACTGTAGCAACTCAAAGTACGAGGAGGATGTATGAAGCGAGCAGTCAGTATTAGCATTGGTTCGTCCAAACGCAACAAAGCGGTAGAAGTAACCCTGCTAGGAGAAAAAATCAGCATCGAGCGCATTGGCACCGACGGCGACATGGAAGCCGCTGCGCTGAAATACAAAGAACTGGATGGAAAAGTGGACGCCTTTGGCGTCGGCGGGGCAGACCTGGGCGCGTTGGTGGACGGCAAATTCTTCCCTTTCCATTCTGTACAGCCGATGGTGCGCTACGTAAAGGAAACTCCGCTGGTAGACGGCGGCGGCTTGAAAAATACCCTCGAAAACAAAGCCCCGGCCTTCTTGGACGCCAAACTCAGCCCTTATCTCCAGGAACATGGGCGCAAAGTTTTTGTCACACTTGGCGTAGACCGCTGGGGGTTGTCCAAATCCTTTGTCGAAGCCGGCTACGAAGTGATCTTTGGCGATCTGATGTTTGCGCTCGGCGTGCCGATTCCCATTCGCAGTCTAAACGGCCTGCGAACTCTGGCCAAGATCATGATTCCTATCGTCACACGCTTTCCCTTTGAATGGCTGTATCCGACTGGCGAAAAACAGGAAGTACGCATCCCCAAATATGAAAAGTATTACCATTGGGCAACCGTCATTGCCGGAGATTGCCATTACATCAAGAAACACATGCCCAACGATATGCAAGGCAAGATCGTGGTCACAAACACCACCACCCCCGATGATGTTGCCCTGTTCAAGCAATGCGGCGTGAAGTATCTTGTCACTACCACCCCGGTTCTCGATGGGCGTTCTTTCGGCACGAACATGATGGAAGCAGCGTTGGTTGCCATCTCTGGCAAAAAACGCCCCTTGACCTGGGATGAATACAGTGAATTGCTCGACAAACTCAACTTCGAGCCGCAATTGCAGGAACTGAACTAAATTAAGAAAGTAGACAAGTAAACAGGTAGACAGGTAGACAGATAGACAGGGAAACAAGGAAAGAGGGAAAAAACAAGTCCTGTATGCATGTTGCCTGGTATCCTTACAAGGAGAGTTATGGACGCAATCGTAACTGCCGGCGGGATTCCCCTGCCCGAAGACCCTCTATATCCCTACACCAACGGTGACTCTAAAGCGCTGGTAGATATTGCCGGTAAACCCATGATCCAATGGGTGCTGGATGCACTGGGAGACGCCCATCAGGTGGACAACGTCATTATCGTCGGCCTTTCGCCGAAAAGCGGCGTCACCTGCAAAAAACCCTTACACTTCCTTTCCAATCAGGGACGTATGCTATCCAACATTGTCGCCGGCGTAGAAAAAGCGCTCGAACTAAATCCCAAGGCCGAATACGTCCTGGTCGTTTCTTCTGATATCCCTGGCATCCAACCTGAAATGGTGGATTGGCTGGTGGAAACCTGTATGGCCGACAAAGTAGACCTGTACTATGGCGTCATCCCGCGCGAAGTGATGGAAGCGCGCTATCCCGGCTCGAAACGCACCTACACCAAACTCAAAGATATGGACCTATGCGGCGCAGACATCCATATCTCTCATGTGCGAATGGCGACCGAACATCTCGACTTGTGGGAAGAATTAATCGGCAACCGCAAATCTTCCCTCAAGCAAGCCGCTACGCTCGGTCTCGACACCCTCTTCCTGCTCCTGTTTCGACAACTGACTCTGGCTGAAGCAGTGGAGCGCGTTACAAAGCGCATTGGAATCACGGGCCGCGCCATCGTGTGGGAACATGCCGAAGCCGGAATGGATGTAGATAAGCCGCACCAACTCGAAATCCTACGCGAAGATCTGGCCCAAAAGGCTCGCCCTGCCAGAAAGAAAACCGATCCTGAGCAAGTTCGAAAAGTGGCTCAGAAGAAGATGAGATGAATATGCGCTCCCTGCTACAATGGGACGCCCGCCTATCTGAGAAATTACGGGTAGTAGAGCGCCTCGGCGTCCTGCGTCGCCTTGCCATCTTGTTTGCTCATTCTGGCGATTCATGGTTTTGGGGGATGGGGCTGATTTTGCTTTGGCTTTGGGGCAACAGCGTCTGGAAAAAGTGGGCGGCGGTGCTGTTTGCTGGCATTGTCATCTTGGCGGTTATCGTCATGTCGCTCAAATTCCTCATCCGCCGCCGCCGGCCAGAAGGGGATTGGGGCGGCATCTATCGCAACACCGACCCACATTCTTTCCCTTCTGGTCATGCCGCGCGTGCGTTCCTGATTGCGGTCCTGGCAACTGACTTGGGACCTGAATGGCTGGTTACCATCTTGTGGCTTTGGGCGCCTCTGGTATCTTTAGCACGTGTAGCCATGGGCGTACATTACCTTTCGGATATCCTGGCCGGCGCTGTGACCGGCCTGGCCATTGGCCTGATTGGTCTGGAAATATACCCTCCTTTGCTGGTCTGGTTTGTTGACCTGACAGGCGTTCCCCTATGGTAACCCCAAGGCAGATAGCAGGGCTTTTAAAGAATTAATCTATCGCTGCTCCAACGCCGTTTCAACGCTCTGTAGGCTCCAAAAACGTATCGCCGACCTGCGGTCGGCCTTGCCAGGCAAAGCCTGGCAGTACGATTTGCAGGCATACAGTAAAACTTTGAAAAGCCCTAGGCAACAGCAACAGCCAGCGTAGGTTGACAAAACGCTCATTTGGGATAAAATACAACCCGCCAGCCGAAGTGGCGGAATTGGCAGACGCGCTACGTTCAGGGCGTAGTGGGGGTTCCCCCGTGAGGGTTCAAATCCCTCCTTCGGCATTACGACCCGCTGGAAAGCGGGTCTTTTGTTTGGGTTATAATCAACCCTCCGGCACAGAATCATACAGACGCAAAGTCACAAAAGCGCAGAGGCGCCATCCTGTGCGCTGGCGTGACTTTGTGGTGAAAAGGGAAACAGTAAGCCCTCGATAGGAAGAAATATGGAAATTGGTACCGTACAACAAGTTGACATCGAAATTCAAATGCGACAGGCTTATCTCGATTACGCCATGAGCGTCATCGTAGCGCGCGCCCTTCCTGATGCCCGTGACGGCCTCAAACCGGTGCACCGCCGCATTCTGTACGCCATGTCTGAATTAGGATTGCGCTCCAATAGCGCTTACAAAAAGTCTGCTCGTATCGTTGGCGAAGTGTTGGGCAAGTATCACCCACACGGCGATTCGGCAGTCTACGAAAGCATGGCGCGCATGGCGCAGGATTTTTCCATGCGATACCCGCTGGTGGACGGTCAAGGCAACTTTGGCTCCATTGACGGCGATGCTCCAGCCGCCATGCGCTACACCGAAGCGCGTTTGAGCAAAATGGCCGAAGAACTGCTAGCCGACATCGAAAAAGAGACAGTAGACTTTGCGCCAAACTTCGATGACTCGCTAGAAGAACCGACCGTTTTACCGGCCTGCCTGCCGAATCTGCTCTTGAACGGCGCCTCTGGTATTGCTGTGGGCATGGCAACCAACATTCCGCCTCACAATCTGAGAGAGTTGGTGAACGCCATCAACTTCCTGATCGAAAACTTTGAGCGTGCCGATGACATTCCAGTCGAAGAATTGATGCGGCGTCTCCCCGGGCCCGATTTTCCTACCGGCGGCGTCATCGTTGGGCGAGAGGGGATCGAACACGCCTACGGCACCGGCAAGGGACGCCTGGTTGTGCGCGGAATGGCGCACATCGAAGAGGTCAAAGGCGGTCGTCACCAAATCGTCATCACCGAGATCCCCTACCAAGTCAACAAAGCCGGTCTCATCGAACGCATTGCCGAACTGGTGCGCGAAGAGAAAATAGACATGATTGCTGATTTGCGTGACGAGTCCGACCAACGCGGCATGAGCATCGTCATCGAGCTCAAACGCGGCGCGCAGCCCAAGAAAGTGCTCAACCAATTATATAAATTCACTCCGTTGCAATCCACTTTTGGCGTGCAAATGCTGGCCCTGGTGGACGGAGAACCGCGCACTTTGCCGCTCAAACGCGCCTTACAAATTTTCGTCGAACATCGCCAGACAGTCATTGTGCGACGTTCCACCTATGAACTGGCGAAAGCGCGCGCCCGCCTTCACATTTTGGACGGGCTGCTGATAGCGCTCGAAAACATAGATGCCGTTATCCAAACGATAAAAGAATCCCCCGACGCCGACCAGGCCAAAGAACGCCTGATGAAGCGCTTCAAACTCTCCGAACTCCAGGCCCAGGCCATTCTTGACATGCAATTGCGTCGTCTGGCAGCCCTGGAACGCTGGAAGATCGAGGAAGAGCATAAACAAACTCAAGCCCAAATTACCTACCTCGAAGACCTATTGGCGCATCCCAAGAAAATCCTTGCCTTGATTCAATCTGACCTGAATGAATTGGCCGAAAAATACGGGGATGACCGTCGCACGCGCATTGCCCTGGACGCCAAAGAAGAGCTCAGCGAGGCCGACCTAGTTCCCGATGAAGCCGTCCTCATCAGCCTGACCGAACGCGGGTACATCAAGCGAGTTGCGGCCAAAGCCTTCAAATCACAATCCATCGGAGGGCGTGGAGTCACCGGTCACGCTACTAAAGAAGAAGACGAGGTGTTGGCGCTCATCCCAGCGCGCACCCTCGACACGATGCTATTTTTCTCTGACCGAGGCAAGGTGTATTCCGAAAAGGTTTACCAAATACCCGACGCCGATCGCACGGGGAAGGGCACCCCGCTGGTCAACGTCCTGTCGCTGGACGCGGGAGAACGTATCACCGCTGCGATTGCTGTGCCAGATTTCACCTCGCACGGCTATTGCACAATGGCGACAATCAAAGGAAAAATCAAGCGCGTAGATTTGGAAGAATTTGCCTCTGTTCGGCCGTCGGGTTTGCTGGCTATGACCTTGGAAGAAGACGATGAATTGGGCTGGGCGCGTTTGACCTCTGGCAAAGATGATATCATTCTCGTCACCGAGCAGGGACAGGCGCTGCGCTTCTGCGAGGACCTGGTTCGACCCATGGGGCGCGCAGCAAGCGGCGTGCAAGGCATCCGCCTGTCGAAAGGCGACGCCGTGACCAGCATGACCATCCCCCAAGCGGGTGGCTCGCTCTTCATCGTCACCACAGGTGGATATGGCAAACAAACCCCGCTTGAGGAATACCCTGCCAAAGGCCGCGCAACCGGCGGCGTGTCTACCATTGACAAGAAAGCCATTCCCACCATTGGCAAAATCACAGCGGCGCGCGTCGTCCAGCCAGCCGATCATCTGACGCTCATTTCGGCAAGCGGTGTGGCCATTCGCTTGAAGGTAAAAGATGTCAAAACTGCCGGGCGTGCCACACGCGGGGTACGGTTGATGCGCTTGAGCGAGGGCGACTATGTGGCTTCTGTGGCGCGCATTGCTGCGGCAGATTTGAAACGCGCAGGGGCGCAAGTCAACGAAAGCGAGCAAGAGAAAACGACAGAACAGCCAACGCTGCTCTGAAAAACAGGATGATTTCAAAAAAGTGGAAGGATGTTTTGGGCGCGTTGGGGACCCTGAAAAAACTTTAGGGCCTGTACGACCGGCTGCGTAGGTAGTACGAGGATTCTCAATACTTGATGGAGCTCAACAGATGAAGTTTGTCTATCCGATGGGTGGCAGAAATTTGACGCACTGTACCGGTCAAGCCACGTACCACCAGGCTATCGGTGCGCGCTCCATCGCCAAAGTATTTGACTCCCTTAAGCAATTCGCCATCGGTAATGCCGGTAGCGGCAAAGAACACGTCTTCAGAGGCCACCAGATCATCCATCGTCAGCACTTTCTCGAAATCATAACCTGCCTCGCGTCCCCGCCGCAATTCATCTTCATTGCGAGCATATAACTTACCCTGAATTTCACCGCCCATAGCGCGCAAGGCACATGCGGCCAGTACGCCTTCAGGGGTGCCCCCAATGCCCATCAGCACGTCAATGCCAGTATCCGGCAAAGCCGTCATCAAAGCAGCGGCCACGTCGCCATCGGGAATGAGGCGAATACGAGCGCCGTGTTTGCGTATCTCGGAAACCAGGCCTTCATGGCGAGGGCGATCCAGCACGATGACGGTCAGGTCTTCCACATTCTTGCCGGTTGCTTTGGCAATAGCCCTCAAGTTGTCTGCCAGTGGGGCCTCGATATTGATTTTGCCTTTGGCTCGTGGACCAACTGCAATTTTATCCATATATAGGAAGGGGCCCGGGTCAAACATCGTGCCGCGCGGAGAAATAGCCACCGTAGCAATCGAGTTGGTGCGTCCAAAAGCCAGAGGGCGGGTACCGTCTATTGGATCTACGGCCACATCCATTTCCGGCAATTCGCCGTTGCCTACGTTTTCACCGTTGTACAACATGGGAGCGTGGTCTTTCTCGCCTTCGCCAATGACGATCTTGCCGCTCATAGAAACGGAATGCAAAACCAGACGCATGGCTTCTACCGCCGCCCGGTCTGCCGCCTCCTTGTCGCCGCGTCCCATCCAGCGACCAGCGGCCAACGCCGCCGCCTCGGTGACCCGCACCAATTCCAGAGCCAGGTTACGAGTAGGTTCATTCAAGTTCATATTCGCCTCCCAGAAAGATTAAATCAAAAAATACTGAATGAAGTAATAGCCGATGAAAGCAGCCCACAACCACGAGTCGATGCGGTCAAATGCGCCGCCATGACCGGGGATGAGGTTGCCCGAGTCCTTGAAGCCGGCAGAACGTTTGAACAAACTCTCTCCCAGATCGCCAAACGGCGTGATAACGCTCAAAACCAGACCCAAAATTGCTCCTTGCCAGAGCGAAATTTCCAGCGGTCCCCAAGTGGAATAGGCGAAGGCAAAGAAACCACCATATAAGGTACCGGTAAATATGCCCACCCAATACCCCTCCCAGCTCTTCTTGGGACTGAGGCGCGGAACAAGTCTATGCCGCCCATAAACCGCTCCGATGCTATAGGCGCCGGTGTCGGCCATCCATGTGGTAGGAAGCACCAGGAAGACCCACCAACCGCCGTTAGGGAGATTACGCAGATCGAGTAAATAGGCGCCTATCCAGCCCAAATAAGCCAGGCCGCCCACCGTAGCGGCAAAATCGAGCGCCGCCTGGTCGCGTCCACGTTCATAAGCCAGTGTATGATAGGCAAGGGCCGCAATCACCAGAATAGCCAATGTCGGGGTGCTGTATTGCGCAAAAAAATCCCGCACAAGCAGGAGAACAAAAACTCCCCCCACAGTGAGCCAACGAGACGGCTCAATTTGCACGGCCCGGAACATGGCAGTATATTCATAAGCAGCCGCCACAATGAAAAAAACCATCAACAGAAAAAAAGGGAAGCCGCCTACCATCAAGGCTGGCATTGCCAAAATCAGCAATACCAGTGCGGTGACAATCCGTTTACCCATGTGCCTTGCCCACCGCTGCCGTTACGCCTCCGAAACGCCGGTCGCGTTGCGCAAAAGCCTCTAAAGCGCGGCGATATTCCTCCTTGTCGAAATCCGGCCAATAAGTCGGCGTGACGTACCATTCGGAATAGGCCGCCTGCCAAATCAGGAAGTTGCTGATGCGCAATTCGCCAGACGTGCGGATGATGAGGTCAGGGTCTGGCACACCAGCCGTAAACAAGTATTGGCTAACCAATTTATCGTTGACTTGCGCGGCCGGCACACCGTCTTCGATGATGCGCTGGATAGCATGGACAATTTCATCGCGACCGCCATAGTTGAAAGCGATGTTCAGAATCAAGCAGGTATTGTTCTTGGTCAAGTCAATGGCATACAATACCTTCTCTTGCAAGCGGGGAGCCAGACGTTCCAAACGGCCAATATGCCGCAATTGCACCCCTTCCCGATGTAATTCTTCTAATTCTTTGTCAATCACATCTTCCAGGATATGCATCAAGCCTTGCACTTCTTCTGGCGGGCGCCCCCAGTTTTCGGTCGAAAAGGCATAAATGGTCAAGTACTTGACGCCAAACTCAACTGAGGCGCGAATGACGCGGCGCAGGTTTTCTGTACCAGCGCGGTGACCGGCCAAACGAGGCAGGCCACGCGAGATGGCCCAACGACCATTGCCATCCATAATCATGGCAACGTGCAGGGGCACCTTTTCGGGAGGCAAGGCAAGGGAGGAATCAGTCATGCTTCATCAGGAAGGTCATACTTCCATTATTTCTTTTTCTTTAATCTGCCCGCGTTTGTTGACTTCTTCTATAAAACGATCGGTCAACTTTTGCAGGTCTTCTTCTCCGCGCTTCAAATCATCTTCTGAAATCAATTTTTCTTTCTCGAAGTCACGCAAGTCATTATGGGTATCGCGTCGAATGTTGCGGACGGCCACGCGGGCCTCCTCCAAGCGGTTATGCACCACTTTGACCAGATCGCGGCGGCGCTCTTCTGTCAACGGGGGCAAGTTCAAATGGATGGACTTGCCGTCGTTGTTAGGCGTCAACCCCAGGTCAGAAGCCAAGATAGCGCGTTCGATGGTCTTGAGTGTGGAAGCATCAAAAGGCTTGATCAAAATCGAGCGCGGCTCGGGGACGCTAATCGTTGCCAATTGCATCAAAGGAGTGGGAACATCATAATAAAGTACAGAAAGCCTTTCCACCAGAGCAGGGCTAGCGCGCCCCGTCCGAATGACGGCCAGGTCATTCTCCAGGGACTGCACGGCGCTATTCATACGGCCTTCTGCTTCTTTAAGGATATCTTTGATCACTTCAGCCTCCTGAAGGAATAGAAAATGTTGGCGAGCACGCCTATGGGAAAAAGAGGCGCTTCTTCCGAACAACCAACTATCATCTCATTACAAGGATACCCCAAAACGTCAATTTTTGCTACTGGAAAACGCATCCTCTCAGCAAGTCGGGGAGGGACGGAATGTCTCAGGGACGAAGCGCACCCAAAGCGTTTTATTTCACGCGCTTACCAGGGTGCCGACCGCCTCGCCCCTGAGCGCGCGCAAGAGCGCCTGTTCATCCCAAAGGTTAAGCACCAGGATAGGCATGTCATTTTCCATACACAGCGAGATGGCTGTACTGTCCATCACTTCGAGGCGCTGATTAAGCACATCAATATATCGCAAGTGCGTGAACTTCCTGGCATTGGGATTCTTTTTAGGATCCGAATCGTAGACGCCATCTACTTTGGTGGCCTTGATAACCACATTGGCGTCAATTTCCATGGCGCGCAGGGCGGCAGCCGTGTCTGTAGAAAAGTACGGATTACCCGTCCCCGCGCTGAAGATGACCACCCGTCCCTTTTCGAGATGACGAATGGCACGGCGGCGGATGTACGGTTCGGCAACAGCGCGCATTTCAATCGCCGATTGCACACGAGTATACACGCCTGCTCGTTCCAGGGCATCCATAAGCGACATCGCATTCAACACGGTGGCCAACATCCCCATATAATCAGCCGTGGCGCGATCCATACCATGCTCAAGTCCCTGCTTGCCGCGCCAGATGTTACCGGCGCCAATCACCACAGCCACTTCCAGCCCCATCTGGTGAACTTCCTTGATACGGGTGGCGATGGCTTCTGCTTGTGAAACATCAATGCCAAAGCCCGCTTCTCCAGATAGGGCTTCTCCGCCTAATTTGAGCAAAATCCGTTTGTATTTCAAAGCATCCATTTTGCGCTCCTGTGGTAATTTAACGGTATCCTCCAATACAGCAGGAGCAGGATATTTTCTCCGTTGCACACGCCCAAAACGCCCCGCTTCCCCTGCTTTTCGAGGAGACACGTCCAACAAAAGATAGCCAATCATAACGGAAAGGCCAACCATCAGGTTGGCCTTTCCGTTACTCGCCTAATTTCTCGCCCAATTCCCATCGCTCGAAGCGACGGATGACGATGTTTTCGCCGGTCGAAGCAATAGTCTGCAAAAGCAATTTTTCGATACTCAAAGACTCATCGCGAATATAGGCCTGCCGCAGCAGCACGACTTCATCTTTGAATTTTTCCAGGCGTCCTGCTACAACCTTTTCGAGAACACTATCTGGCTTGCCTTCTTCCCTGGCGCGGACGCGGGCAATCTCCGCCTCATGCTCCAAGACCTGGGGCGGGATTTGGTCTTCCTTGATGTAACGTGGAGCAGCAGCGGCAATTTGCAAGGCAATTTCATGCGCCAGGTTGCGAAAAGCCTCCGAACGCGCTACGAAATCGGTTTCACAATTGACCTCTACCATCACACCCACGCGGCCATTGCCGTGCGAATACAACTCCACCACGCCCTGGGATGCCTCCCGGTCGGCTCGTTTGGCCGCCGTTGCAATTCCCTTCTCGCGCAAATAATCCACCGCCTTTTGATAATCGCCATTGGCCTCAGTAAGCGCCTTACGGCAATCCAAAACCCCCGCACCGGTTGCGGCGCGCAGTTCTTTGATCATCTCTGTCGTGATTTCCATAATTTTATTCCTCTTCTTCGATATCCTCTTCCATCTCGATTGTTTCGTCTATTTCATCTTCTTCATCTTCATCAATGTCCGAATCAAGCAACTTGCGAGAAACACTCAACTTAGCCAAAGTAGCCTGACCCAGCAAATCCTCTTCTTCGACATCCTGGTCATCTTCATCTAAAACGCGAGGCGCTACTTTGCGAATTGACGGAACGACGCCAGAGACCTGCGGCTGCGTCGCTTTTTCTTCCGTTTCTTCCTTGCGCATGGCCTTTCCTTCTAAAACTGCATCGGCGATCTTACCAACCACCAGTTTAATAGCGCGGATGGCATCGTCATTGGATGGAATCACGTAGTCAACGTTCTGCGGATTGCAATTCGTATCTACCATCGCTACAATGGGAATGTTGAGCAAATTGGCCTCATGGACAGCGGCATACTCCCGGCAAACGTCAACAATGAAGAGCAGATCAGGCAGCCGTTTCATAGTACGAATACCCGATAGCCGGCGTTCCAAGCGAATAATTTCACGCTCGATGAGCAGACCTTCCTTTTTCGTCAAGCGGCTGATTTCGCCAGAGTCGCGCAATTTCTCCAGGCGCTCTAGTTCCTGCACACGTTGAGAAATGGTGGACCAATTGGTGAGAAAACCGCCTAGCCAGCGTTCGGTAACGTATGGCATACCACAGCGCATGGCCTCTTCAGCAATCGTCTCTTGCGCCTGACGCTTGGTCCCGACAAACAAGACTGTGCCGCCTGCGGCGACCGTATCACGGATGAGGCTGTACGCCTGATTGAGCAACTTGACGGTCTGCTGCAAATCAATAATATGAATGCCGTTACGCTCCGTAAAGATGTACGGCTTCATGCGCGGATCCCACTTGTTGGTTCGATGCCCAAAGTGGACGCCGCTTTCGAGCAAGACTTTCATAGAAATAGTGGCCATGGGGGAAACCTCCTTCGCGTTTGGCCTCCGCTCCGTTCATCCCGTCTGGCAACCGCGCGGTCATCCGCGGCACGCACCAGACGGTCCAGGAGCGTGTGAAATGGGGACATACACTGCCTGTCCCTGGGCAAGATACCTCTCCAAAGAGAGCGGCGGGATTATACCACAAAACGATTACCGCGCCGGAATAAATCTCCTGCGAATTTGGTAGGCTTACCCATTTTATTCAAACATGGAGTAAACTAAACCCCTATTGGACTTTGTTTAGGAGTTGGCAATGGCGCATATTCTCAACGTATCTGAAGAGACTTTTGAAGCAGAGGTCATTGCTTCGGCCATACCCGTTTTGGTAGATTTCAGCGCCGTATGGTGCGGCCCGTGTAAAATGCTCGATCCCATCGTCGAGCGCCTGGCGGCAGAATGGGAAGGCAAGGTCAAAGTGGTAAAAATTGACGCTGACCAGAATCCCAATCTCTTGACGCGCTATGGGGTGTTGGGAATACCCACCTTGTTATTGTTCAAAGGCGGGACATTGGCAGAACGAGTGACCGGCTACCAACCCAAGGATAAATTGATTGCCCGCTTTGGGCCACACCTGTGAAAAAGCGCTTTCAACTCGCGCTATTTCTTCCCGAACAGCGTGGCTTCGATGGTAGCAAAATCCGTGCGAGAGGTCATATCCAGGCTGATGGGTGTCACCGAAACCAAGCGCTTCTGGCGCATCACTGCCACATCGCTATCAGAGGCCTCAGGCTCCAAAACGACCGCTTCTTTGTAACCTACCTGCGCCGGAACAGACCAGGATTCGCGCTGTGGAGCCACCGGGTCATAGTATCGTTGACGCGCCAGGCGCGTCAACTGCCACCCAGTTTGTGGGGTTGCGCTGTCCGGAACATCTACCTTAAGCAAATCCACGTCGGGCGGCAAGGGCCTTTCTACCAGCAGCCGGGCAAAAAAGAGCGTGAAATAAGCCGCTGCCGAGAAATCCACCTCGCGCGAATAGGAAAAGTGATGTTCGGGGGAGGTTTCTAAAGAAACGGCCAGTGCGCGGTATCCCAGTGCGGCTGCCTCCATCGCCGCCCCCACCGTTCCAGAGATGGTGATGCCGGTCCCGAGGTTTTCGCCATAATTGATGCCCGACACAACCAGGTCTGGCTTATGCGGCATGACTTCCAAGATGCCATGCAAGACGGCCTGAGCGGGCGTCCCGCCAACAGCATACACGCGCCACTCCTGGCCCTTAATTTGTAGACGCTCTTCCCGAATGACCCCATCTGATGAAATGGGCAGGCTGCGTCCCATCCCCGAGGACTGCTCACGGGGGGCAACAACCGTGACATATCCCAATTCGGAAAGTGACTCTGCCGCTGCCCATAGACCCGGCGAACGAATGCCGTCGTCATTGGTAAGTAAGATTTGTAACTTCGACATACAATCTCCCAAATAAAAGAAGCGGGGAAAACCCGCTTCTGATAGCGCCCCCGGCGCGACTCGAACACGCGACCTATTGCTCCGCAAGCAAGCGCTCTAATCCACTGAGCTACGGGGGCTTTTGGCAGGCAGGAATTCTAATGCAGAAATCGAAGATGGTCAAGGATGGGCGTTTCGATTTTCCGGCTCGCGCGGCGTGTTCCCAGAATGGCCTTTCCCTGTTAACAGCCTCTTAACCGTTCCTGGTGTACTCTATGGTATATTTTGGCCGATGACAGAATCTATCCTTATTGTAGAGGACGAACCGGCTCTGCAAGACACTCTGGCCTATAGCTTGAAAAAAGAGGGGTACGCAGTCGCAATAGCGGGAGACGGCATTGCCGGTCTTGAAGCGGCACGCCGCCTCAAGCCTGACCTGATCGTGCTCGATATTATGCTTCCTAAAATGGACGGCTTCGAGGTGGCGCGCATTCTGCGCAAAGAGATGGCCGCCTCTATACTCATGCTCACCGCCCGCGACAACGAGATTGACCGCGTGGTTGGCCTGGAGGTTGGTGCGGATGATTACCTCACCAAGCCCTTTTCCATGCGTGAACTCATAGCGCGCGTCAAGGCTCAATTACGACGCGCTCGTCTGTTGCGAGAAGAATTGGGGAAAAGCCATGAACCCTTGCCTCGTGAACGACTGACTTTTGACGAATTGTCCATTGACTTGAGCCGCCGTGAAGTGACCCTGGCCGGCCAGGTAGTGACAATGAAACCAAAGGAATATGAGTTGCTGCTCTTCTTTGCTGAGCATAAAGGGCAAATGCTCCCACGCGAATTCATCCTGGAACGCGTTTGGGGCTGGGATTACATTGGCGATAGCCGTACTGTAGATGTTCATGTACGCTGGCTGCGTCAGAAGATAGAAGCCGATGCAGCCAACCCAAAACGTATTGTGACTGTGCGAGGAGGCGGTTATCGCTTCGAGGGATGAAAAAGGCCAAACCAAGCGCGGCTGCGCCGCAAACTTCGGAGAGTAATACTTTACAGAACTTTCTAACCGCAATACTATTTAGATAAGGACTCCGAAGTCTCAAGACTTCGGGCGAAATCGGGAGATTTCGCACTCCAGAAACGTTATCTAAACAGCATCGTTTCCAACCGATGAAAGACGGTCCTCGCTCGTCATTCTGCGTACCTTGGCAATCCAACGGAGCCATAAGGCCGTTTTCAAGCATTCTCCGACAGCCCCTGCCAGGCCTGGTATTTTTCTCCAATGACTCTGAAATTCCTCCTCTTGCTGTTTATTTTCCTGGCCGCCTGGGCCGGATGGCGCTACTTCGACCTGCGCCGCGCTGTGAACGCTTTGACCAAACAGATAGAACGCGGCGAGGAACTGTCCGTTGTCTGCTCCCAATTGCAAGAACTGGTCAGCGCCGTTCGCGCCGAACGTTCTGACTACAAGGCTCAGTTAACGGACTGCGAAACTCAGCGCTCCCGTCTATCTGCGATTCTCGATCAACTGACCGACGGCGTGCTGATAGCAGATGCAGAGGGGCGGATTCACTTTGCTAACCCGGCTGCGCATCGTCTGTTTGGAAAATCGCTGTTGGGGCATTCGGTGGCCGAGGCCATTCGGCATCATTCTCTAATTGAGGCATGGTGGCGCTGCCGAGAAAGCGGCGAACTGCAAACCGAGACCGCAGAAATGCCGCTCAGTCGTCATTTTTTGCAATTGGTGGTGGCTCCCGACTGTGATGTAAGCGGCGGCACGCTGTTGCTCGCCCAGGATCTGACTCGCATACGTCGGTTGGAAACCATCCGACGCGATTTTATCAGTAACCTCTCTCATGAATTACGCACACCGCTGGCCTCTCTCAAGGCCTTGACGAATACCCTGCAAGACGGGGCGCTCTCGGACCCTGAGGCTGGGCCGCGTTTCTTGAGCCGTATCCATACCGAAGTGGACGCCTTAGCCCAAATGGCACAAGAGATGCTGGATTTGTCGAAAATCGAATCCGGTCAGGTGAAATTAGAATTGCGGGCAGTGACGCCGTGTAAGTTGCTTTCGTCGGCTGCCGAACGGATGGGGCAGCAGGTGAAACGCGCCGGCCTGTCATTGCAGATAGATTGTCCCTCCCACCTGCCAACAGTTCAGGCTGATGCGCTGCGGGTGGAACAAGTGCTGATCAATTTGATTCATAACGCTGTCAAATTTACCCAGCCTGGGGGAGAAGTGACCCTTTTGGCGGAAGCAGGGCAAGGTGAAGTTCGATTCGGGGTGCAAGATACCGGTATGGGTATCCCGGCCGATGAGTTGCCGCGTATCTTCGAGCGCTTCTACCGCGTAGACAAGTCGCGCACCAGCGGCGGCGGCACCGGCCTGGGGCTGTCCATTTCGCGTCACCTGGTTGAATTACACGGTGGGCGCATTTGGGCCGAAAGCGTCGAGGGGAAGGGCAGCACATTTTATTTTACCCTGCCGGTGTTAAACGGCTAACCAAACTGTTCTCAGCGCCGCGCCGCGCTTGCCCTCTTGATGACAAGAGCGACGATGAGGCTATCATAGATTCGCTCAACGAGAGGTCGTACAAGGGTAGTTATGGGTGAGGCGGCCAGGGGGTGATTTCTGTAGGGCCAGCAAAGCCGTGTTTTTCTTGCACAAAGATGCGTCCGTGCGATTCTTCTGCACAGCCGCGCTCGTCTCGAAAAGAGATTTCCAGTTCATTGGTGGCCAGCGGCTCAAAGACAATTTGTCCGGCCTCACAGCGCCAGACTTCGATGATGTAATGGTTCATCCGTTCATCTTCTTCGTCGCCGGCGCGCAAGGGAATGTCCAGCCAGGAGACCGTGACCGTGTCGGCGCTGCGCGTGACGCTTAGGACGGTGGTAGGCGGGTAATAGGGTGAGAGGGGAAGTTTGGCTTTGGCCGGATAGAGCGGTTCCAGGCTCATGGGGTCGCCGTGGATGTCCATGAATTCGGCTTTGACCCAGCAGGGATTGTTTCCGCCGATGGCTTGGACGTAGATCCATTTGGCATCGTCGAGGCGGCCAATGACTTCCAGACGGTTGCCTTTGATCAAGCCATACTTATACAGATAGGGCCAGCCGGGGCCATAGCGGCAGGCCAATTTGTCGGCCAAGACTTCGCCGCGCAAAACAGCATAGGTGGGGATGGGAGTAGGCGTTGAGGTGGGGGCGGGGGTATCGGTCGGCGAGGGCGTAGCGGTGTGTGTTGACGACGGCAAGGGGGAAACGGTAACGGCCGGGGACGGGCTAGAGGTTGGGGAAACGGTAGCAGGTTCAGGCGTAGAAAGAGGCGCACAAGCCACAGCGGCTATCAGGACGGCTAACAGAATGATTTTTTTCTCCATAAGAGCGTGGTCAAACGTTCTGATTATGTGAATTGAGCGTGGCCAGGGCCAACGCTCCCAGCAAGCCGGCGTTGTCGCCCAGGGCGGCGCGGGTGATGGTCAAACCTTCGAGATAACGGGGGTTGAAGACGTGCCGCCGCAGGCTGGCCTCGAACGGCTCGAACAGCAGTGGGCCGCTCAAGGAAACTCCCCCGCCCAAGATGACGATGGAGGGATCGAAGGTGTGCAGAAATCCGGCTACCCCGATGCCCAGGTATTCGCCGGCGCGCGCATAGGCAGACCTGGCCAATTCATCACCGCCAGAGGCCGCATCAGCGATCAGGCGGGCGTTCAATTCGGTCGTATCGCGCAGGGTGGATGTGACTCCGGCCGCCAATTGTTCGCGCACGTAACGTTCGATGGCGGGACCCGAGGCCAGCGCTTCGAGGTGGCCGGGATAGCCGCACGAGCAGAGCGGGCCGCCGGCCAAAACCGTGACATGGCCAAGTTCGGCGGCCAGGCCGTGATAGCCGTGCAGGAGGCGGTCGTTAACAATGACTCCGCCGCCAATGCCGGTGCTGATGGTCAGGTAGAGCAGGTGATGGTGCCCGCGCCCGGCGCCGAATTTCCATTCTCCCAGGGCGGCCAGGTTGGCATCGTTGTCCAGCCAGGCCGGCACGCCAAAATGCTGGCTGAGTTTCTCGGTTACAGGGAAATTGCGCCATTCTGGGATATTGGGGGTAGCCAAAACGACTCCGGCCTGCGGGTCGAGCGGTCCAGGAGAGGCCATGCCAATGGCGGCGACAGATTGGTTATGTGGCCAGGCGGCTTCAATGGTTTTGATCAGGCGGTCAAAGGTGCCGGGCTGGCGGGCGAGGCTGCGCGCCCGTTGATGGGTGAGCGGCTCAGGATTGTCTTCTTCGTAAGCGGCAACGCGGATGTGCGTTCCGCCGATGTCTACGGCAACGAAGATGCTCATGCAGATAATTATACTGCCCTCTTGCTAAAGGCAACGTTCCAAATTTTGGCAAATCAAAGCACAAAACCCACAAGTCATTTGAAAAGATACCAGCAATTGATGTTTTTATGGTAGACTCTAGTGAAGCAAAAAGATTTCTAAGGAGAGTTTCTGCCATGAGTAAATCCCGCGCTGACCAAATGGTAGACCGCCTGCGCTCGATGCAGGCCGCCGCCCCCGATATCGAAGCCTCCGCCGTCGTCTCGGTGGACGGGTTGATCATGGCCTCGGCCCTGCAGCAGGGCGTGGAGGAAGACCGTGTTTCGGCTATGTCGGCGGCCATGCTCAGCCTGGGCGAGCGTATTTCCAACGAGTTAGGGCGCGGCGGGCTGGAGCAGGTCTACATCAAGGGCGATGCTGGTTCCATTGTGTTGACGTCGGTTGGTCAGGAAGCCGTGCTGACGGCACTGGCGCGCCCCGAAGCCAAACTAGGCCTCATCTTTCTGGAAATGCGCCGCGCGGCAGAAGATCTGATCAAGTTAGTCGGATGAATTATCGAAAAATCCTTCTTTTGCAAGGGAAGAACCTCTGCAAATAACCACTCCCCCGCATGGGGAGGGCTTCAATGCCCTCCCCATTGCTCTTAATTTTGGAGGCATAACATGAATAATCCCAAGTACATTTTTTTCACCGGCGGCGTGGTCTCGTCGGTCGGCAAAGGCGTGACGGCCGCCGCGCTCGGCCTGCTGCTCAAGGAACGGGGCTTCAAGGTAGCGGTGCAGAAACTGGATCCCTACATCAACGTTGATCCCGGCACGATGAGCCCCTACCAGCACGGCGAGGTGTATGTGCTGGACGACGGCGCCGAGACCGACCTGGACTTGGGCCATTACGAGCGTTTCATTGACATTCGCCTGGGGCGGGTGAGCAACTTCACCACCGGGCAGGTGTACGCCGAGGTCATCCAGAAAGAACGGCGCGGCGATTACCTGGGCGGCACCATCCAGGTCATCCCGCACATCACCAACGAAATCAAGCGCCGCGTGGCTCTGGTAGGCAAGACGACGGGAGCCGAGATTGTGCTGGTCGAAATCGGCGGCACGGTCGGCGACATCGAGTCGCAGCCCTTCCTGGAGGCTCTGCGTCAGTTGCGCAATGAGGTCGGGCGCGAGAACGTCTTTTTCATCCACGTCACCTGGCTGCCCTACATCGGCGCCACCGGCGAGATCAAGACCAAGCCCACCCAGCATTCGGTGGCCGCGCTACGCTCCATCGGCATCTCGCCCAATATGATCATCGCGCGCAGCGACCAACCCATCGAAGACGGCATTTGCGACAAAATTGCCCTGTTCTGCGATGTGGAAAAGCAAGCCGTGATCCCCATGGTGACGACCGATGTGCTATACGAAGTGCCGCTGTTACTCGAAAAGCAAGGGGTGGCCGATTTCGTTATTGGGAAACTCAAACTGAAATCCACGCTCGAACCGGACTGGAAGCCGTGGAAAAAACTGGTGGAAGAAGTCCGCAAACCGAAGCCGACCGTCAAGATTGCGCTGGTCGGCAAGTACGTGGAACTGCACGACGCCTACATGTCGGTGCGCGAGGCGCTCAAGCACGCCGCGCTGTCGCAGGGCGTGGAGGTCGAGATCGGCTGGGTGCATTCCACCGACCTGGAAAAGAACAAGGGCTGGGAGGTCATCCAGCAGGCGGACGGCATGGTGGTGCCGGGCGGCTTCGGCTCGCGCGGCATCGAGGGCAAGATCATGGCGGCGCGCTACGCCCGCGAGAACAAAACCCCCTACCTCGGTCTGTGCCTGGGGATGCAGGTGATGTGCATCGAGTTTGCCCGCAACGTTTTAGGCAAGGATGACGCCAACTCGACGGAATTCGACCGCGCCACCAGCGCGCCGGTCATTGACCTGATGCTGGAACAGCGCGCCATCACCGACATGGGCGGCACGATGCGCCTCGGACTCTACCCCTGCCTGCTCCAGCCAGAGACGAAGGCCGCCGCCGCTTACGCCGTCTCCCGCGTGGACGAGCGTCACCGCCACCGCTTCGAGTTCAACAACCATTTCCGCGCCGCCTTCGAACAGGCCGGCATGGTCTTCTCTGGCCTCTCGCCAGACGGCAAACTGGTGGAGATCGCCGAACTGCGCGACCATCCTTACATGCTCGGCAGCCAGTTCCACCCCGAGTTCCTGTCGCGGCCGATGCGGCCGCATCCGCTATTCGTGGGATTGGTGAAAGCGGCTAAAGAGAAGAGGAAGAAGTAATGGGGCGCTGCAAACAGCGCTCACGCGCCCGTCATCCCTTTCCCCAAGCCTTCCGCTGCCGTGCGGATGAAGACCTCCACGCCGCCTTTCAGGAAATCTGAGATCTTCTTGCCCGCCCTGGATAGCGATTCCTTCTTGCCGCGTTTGAGAATCCCTTCCCAGCCTTGGGTTTGCAGCCAAGCGCCCAGTTCATCCCCCTGGCGTAAGGCCTGACGCAGTTCCTCGGCCAGCCGCCAGGACATCACCTCGGCCTGGAGGCGCCAGCCGCCCGGCAGTTGGGCCTCCGGGCAGATGTAGCCGCGCGATTCCAAAGCCCGCAGTTCCGGCGCATCGTCCGGCAGGCTTCGAAGCAGTGCATTCAGGTCATATTCCCGCCGTTGGCCCAACAACAAGGGCATATTGTCCAGCGCCACGACGGTAAAGGCTTTTTGCATTTCGGGAGTCCAGAGACGCCAGGCGTCTTTCAGGACCGGCTGCGCCTGGTGAAACAGATAGTCGCCCGCCTCGCGGTAACGCGCCTGGGCGTTGCCTTCTCCCGCATCGTAGGCTTCCCATAACGCCAGGGAGGCCGCCTGCAGCAAGAAGGGATGCCCGCCTGCCTCCGCGATGAACGCTTCCAGCGCCGTGTCCACTTCTAACGCTTCATCGCCAAATGTCTCCAGGCGAAAAGCAATCGCCGATTTCAGGTTTTCCAGCGCTTCCTCATAACTATCTCTCTCTCCTACCATCATGCCGGATAATCCCAGTGGATAGGCCGCATATCCATCTGGGCGCTTTTCTACAATTATTTTGAGATGTCGAGTCATCTCTGCCTCCACAGATATAGCACATGTTTCTCATGTAAAATTATGTCATACAGTTGCTCTTCGACTTTTTCAGGAGATGCTCCCATGTCCCGCCAACTGACCCCTGCCCGACTGCTCACTGTTCACTGTTTACTGATAACTCTCCTCCTCTCCGCTTGCCAGCCCCTGGCCGCAGACACTCCCGCCGCGCCGACCCCTGCTCCCAACTTACC
>JBBITF010000034.1:0-29243 GCA_037440925.1 Chloroflexota bacterium | reverse complement strand
AGCATTTGGTAAACGTAATCGGGGTAGGTTGTCATGAGAGAAACCTTGTTGTTTTGTAACTGCCTACCTTAATTATAACAACAAGACCCTAACTCGGACGAGCCGAAACCGGCATAAAGTACACAAGTACACACGTATACAAGTATTGTGCCTTTCGTGTTCAAGAATTCTTGCACAAAAAGCAAGGATTTCACTTGTGAGGTACTAAAGGTTTGAGCCCCCTCGTTGGAGTAGTGCATATCAACCAACGAGCGGGGCCTCTTTTTGCATTGTCTCTTGCCCGGCGCTGCCGCCTCTAAGTTGACCGAGAGATTGTGTTAGAATTCCTGCCTATGAGCAAGCCCATTTCTCTGGTGCTGGCTTCTAACTCTCCGCGCCGGCGTCAATTGCTGGCGTTGGGCGGTTGGCAGTTCAGCGTTTTGGCTGCGGAGGTAGACGAAAGCCAACTGCCTGGCGAGCGGCCGGACGATTACGTTCTTCGGCTGGCAGAAACCAAAGCCCGCGCTGCGGCCCGCCAGGCCCAGCCTGACGCCTTGCTCATTGCTGCCGATACAGCCGTAGTGGACGGCGACGAGATTCTGGGCAAACCGGCCGACGCGCAAGAGGCGGCGCGGATGCTGAAACGGCTGCGCGGGCATACGCATCGAGTCTACACCGCGCTTGCTCTGCATCGAAAAAGCGACGGCTACGCCTTGAGCGACCTTACCGCCACCGACGTGCCGATGCGCGATTACAGCGACCTGGAAATTGCCGCTTATGTCCAGAGCGGCGATCCGCTCGACAAGGCCGGCGCCTATGGCATCCAGCATCCTGTCTTTCGCCCGGTGCAAGGCTTGAAGGGCTGTTTTGCCAGCGTGATGGGATTGCCCCTGTGCCGCCTGACTGTTTTGCTAAGGCAGTTCGGCGTTTTCCCCCTGACAGATGTCGCCCTCAGTTGTCAGGACAAAATCGAGTACGATTGCCCTGTGGCGCGCGCTATCTTGCGCGAGGAACAGGCGCGCTAGATAAAGGTGAAGAATGAAAACACTTCGCTGGTTCAACTTGTTGATGATCTTGACTCTGTTGACTGCTTGCAAATCGAATGGAGGGGGAAGCGGAGGACTCTCGTCTCTGTTTGCCTCCGCTACACCTTTGCCGACGTCCGCCGTGAAGATTACCCCCGCGCCCGATGCGCAAGCGCCCATGCAGGCTTATTTGCAGGCATACAAGAACGATGATTACGACACGATGTATGCCATGCTTACGGAGGCCAGCCGTGCGGCTATCAGCGCGGAGGATTTTTCCAAGCGGCATATTGAAGCCCGCAATACCATGAGCGCTGGCGACCTGGATTATGAAGTGCTTTCGGCGTTGATTAACAGCCCCTATCAGGCACAGGTATCCTTCCGCATTGTGTATCACACCGCTCTGGTTGGCGATCTCGCGCGCGACATGGTGGCCCTTCTCAGGCTGGAAGACGGCGCCTGGAAACTGGACTGGAACGATGGCCTCATCCTGCCTGAATTGTCGGGCGGTAAAAAACTGGCCATGGATTACCAAACGCCCGCGCGCGGTGATATTTACGACAAAAATGGCAAGGCCATCGTCCATCAAACCAAAGCCATCGCGCTTGGCATTGATACGGCTGCCGTGACCCCGAACTCACAAGGCTTGTTGACCCGTGAACTGGCTGCCTTGTGCGGTTTGCAGCAGGAAACGTTGGACGATAAAATCGAAGCCTCGGGCTTCGGCTGGTATATTCCGGTTTGCGAGGCCACGGTCGAGGAAGCCGAACGCATCTTGGCGCTCAACCCCGGCGGCTTACAAGTGACGCCGTATGAATCCCGTTTCTACCATCAGAAGATTGCCTCCCAGGTTATCGGCTATACTCAATTTATCTCGCCCGAAGAACTGGATACCTATCGGCGCATGGGATACGCCGGCAATGAGCGCGTAGGGAAAGCCGGCATCGAGAAATGGGCCGAGACATACCTGGCTGGCAAACACGGCGGCTCGCTGTATGTGGTTGATCCGGCCAGCGGTCAGGTAGTGACCAACCTGGCCTCCAGCGCTCCTCAGCCGGCCGCCTCCATTTACTTGACGATTGACAGCAACATGCAATATTACGCTCAGCAGGCGCTGACCGGTTTTCGCGGCGCGGTGGTGGTATTGGAGCGCGACAGCGGGCGCGTGCTGGCCATGGCCTCCTCGCCGGGCTTCGACGCCAATTTGTTCGACCCCAACAACGTCAACACCGACTTGTTGACGGATTTGCTGAATGACCCTACCCAGCCGCTGGTCAACCGCGCTGCGCAGGGTCAGTACCCGCTTGGCTCGGTGTTCAAAATCATCACCTTTTCCGCTGCCCTCGAAAGCGGCCTGTTCGAGCCGGCCACCACGTTTGATTGCCAATACGATTGGACGGTGTTGACCGACCAGGTGCGCCACGATTGGACGTGGGAAAAATGTCAGGAGGCCCTTCAGCGCGGCGAGTTTTGCAACACCCGTTCCACCCAACCCTCCGGCTTGCTTACCTTGCCCGAGGGGCTGATGCGCTCTTGCAACCCCTGGTTTTGGCAGATTGGCTACGATTTGTTCAGTTACGACCGCCCAAATGACATTGCCAACATGGCGCGCGCTTTTGGCCTGGGACAGCCGACCGGCCTGGAACAGGTGGCCGAGGCGGCCGGTCAAATCAATAACCCTCCCACTGTGATTGACGTGGTCAATCAGGCGGTGGGGCAGGGAGATGTGCTGGTCACTCCCTTGCAAGTGGCCATGATGATTGCGGCGGTGGGCAACGGCGGCACGCTCTATCGTCCGCAGTTGATCGAGCGCATCCAGCCGGTGGATGGCGAGCCTACAGTAGTCTTCAAACCCGAAGCGCGCGGCACCTTGCCCTTGCGCGCCGACAACCTGAAAGTGCTGCAAGAGGCGCTCATCAGCGTCGTGCAAGACCCGCGCGGCACGGCTAATTTCCGCTTACGCGGCATGGAAATCCCGGCTGCCGGCAAGACCGGCACCGCCGAGTCTGGTTCGGGTAAGCCCCATGCCTGGTTTGCCGGCTATACTTATGCCAGCGAAAGCACCGGACTGCCGGATATTGCGGTAGCGGTCATCGTGGAGAACGCCGGCGATGGCTCGGAATATGGCGCCCCCATCTTCCGGCGCATGGTTCAGGTGTATTATTTTGGCACTCCGCAGAGTTTGTTCTGGTGGGAGAAGAACTTTGGCGTACCCAAGACGCCCACGCCGATCGGCGGCATCCCCACCAAGACGCCCAAGCCATGACGTAGGACAAGCCTTTGGCTTGTCCAAACAGGTAAGAGCCTTTGGCTCGTTTCGGCAAATCAAAGACTTGCCCCACCTTATGACCGAATCCGTCCGCACAGGTTTGATTGTCCGCGCCCAGTCCGGTTTCTTTACGGTGATGACCGAGGCCGGGCCGGTCGTCTGTCAGTTGCGCGGACGACTGAAGCAGGGACGGCGCAGCGGCGACCTGGCGGCCCTCGGCGACCGCGTGCGGGTGAAGGTTTTAGCGGATGGCGCCGGGGTGATCGAGGCGGTCGAAGAACGGAAGCGGGCCATCGTCCGGCTCGACCCGCGCCCGCAGGGCGTCTATCGCCAAATTTTGCTTGCCAATGCCGACCAGGCGGTTTTTGTCTTTGCCTGCGCTCAACCTCCTCCAAAATTGCGGATGTTGGACCGTTTCTTGGTGATTGCCGAAAAGCAAGGCATTCCTGCGGTCATCGTAGCCAATAAGATTGACCTGGTGGGGCAGGAGCAGGCGCAAGAGACCTTTGGACTGTATCCGCCGTTGGGATACCCTGTCTTGTATGTTTCGGCAAAGAGCGGCGAAGGGTTGCAGGCGTTGCGCACGGCGTTGACGGGGAAGGTCAATGCGCTGGCCGGGCCGAGCGGCGCGGGCAAGTCGAGCCTGCTGAACGCCCTGCAGCCGGGGCTGGGGCTGGAAGTGACCGAGGTCAGTACTGCGATGAAGAAAGGCAAGCACACCACGGTGGTGCGGCAGTTGTTTCCGCTGGCGGGCGGCGGTTACGTGGCCGATACGCCGGGCTGGAAGTCGCTGGCCTTGTGGGATACCGAGCCGGAGGAACTGGACGGTTATTTCCCAGAGTTGCGCGGGTTGGTGGCCTCTTGTCAGTTCAGCGATTGCACGCACATCCACGAGCCGGGCTGCGCAGTGCTGGCGGCGCTGGAGCGCGGCGAGGTGCACCCGCACAGGTATGATTCGTATTTGAGGTTGCGGGCTGGAGAGGAGTGATAGTGTATGCAACTCAGTTTTCCAGAATACGAATTGGTCCCATTCCCTATCGAGAACAAATTTGTTGATGTAATCCGACAAGCTCATAGGACGCTCTTCATTTGCACTCCTTATATCAAGGATTATGGAGCAAATGTGGTGCTTGAGCATGCTCATGCGAAAGAAATAAGAGTGCTAACAAATCTTGATTTGCCAAATATTACAAGTGAGAGTTTTGACCTGATTGCTCTTTTAAAATTATGGGACAAGTTTAAACTGACAGTTTCGTCTTTAGGAAAGCTTCATGCCAAAATCTACATTGCCGACAGTGAACATGCTTTGATTACATCGGCGAATTTAACTCATAGTGGATTAAGGGAGAACTACGAGTATGGAATTGTGTTGCATGAGAGGAATTTGGTTGGAAACTTAGCAATAGACATGCAAAGGTATTTCGACCTGGGAAATATTTTTGAAAGAGAAAGAATCGCAGAGATCAAAGAGGAGGCGGAAGAAATCAAAGCATTGCGAAAAGAGGCGGAGAATACACCGCAGGCAAGAGCGAAAAGGAAAATTTTAGAGCAAAAGACCGAAGCTCTCCAATCTGTAATTTTAGAGAACCGCATTACCGCAGGTAGAACAGTAAATTCAATCTTCTCTGATACGATCAGGTTTCTACTCAGTACAAAAGGTCCCCTTTCCACAGTAGAATTACATCCGCTGATCCAAAATATCCACCCCGATATCTGTGATGACACAATTGATAGGGTCATAAACGGGGAGCATTTCGGCAAGAAGTGGAAACATCAGGTAAGAAATGCCCAGCTGACTTTGAAGCTGCAAGGCAAGATAGCGCTTTCTAACGGCAAGTGGTCATTGTTGGAGGAAGGGAGGGGCGCATGACCAACTGGAACCTTCTCGGCCACGATTGGGCAGTGGATATGCTGAAGCAGCACCTCCTACGAGGCGCTGCCCGCCATGCGTATCTGTTCAGCGGACCGCCGGGGCTGGGGAGGCGCACCCTGGCGCTGCGCTTTGCCCAGGCTTTGAACTGCCCTCAGCCGATTGCGCCGGGCGAACCATGTGGCACATGCCGCGATTGCCGGCAAATTGAAGCCGGCCGGCATCCTGATCTGTCTATCGTGCAGGCAGAGAGCGAGGGCGGGACATTGAAAGTGGAGGGGGTGCGCGAAGTCCGCCGTTTGCTGGCGCTGAAGCCGTATCAGGCAAAATACCGCGTGGCGCTCTTTTTGCGCTTTCAGGAGGCCAACGATTCGGCCTCCAATGCCTTGCTCAAGACGCTGGAAGAAGCGCCTGCACATGTCGTTTTGATGCTGACTGCCGACACGCCAGAGCAATTGTTGCCCACCATTGTTTCACGCTGCGAGACGCTGCGTTTGCGGCCGTTGAAAATCGAGGATGTGCAGGGAGAATTAGAGCGCAGAGGCATAGAGAGCAGCCAGGCGCGCTTAATCGCGCATATCAGCGGGGGACGCCCCGGTTACGCGCTGCGCCTGGCAGGCGATCCCGCCTTGTTGGAGGCGCGCCAGGCGCGGCTGGACGACCTGCAGCGTTTGCTGTCTGCCTCGCGCGTGGAAAAGTTCGAGTACGCCGAAAAACTTTCCAGGGATAAGGAATCCATGCGGCAGGCGCTCTTGGTGTGGTTGTCTTACTGGCGGGATGTGTTGCTATGCGCCAGCGGGGCCTCGGCGCCGATTGCCAACCTAGACCGCCAGGCTGAAATCGAGGCCCTGAGCGGTCAACTTCACTTGAGCCGCGCGCGTCAACAGGCGCAAAATATCGAAGTGTCTATCGAGCGCCTGGAGCGTAATGTCAACCCTCGTTTGTTGGCCGAAGTTTTACTATTGGACTGGCCGCATGTATGAGCGATTGCGCCCTCTGCTCTTTCGCCTCGATCCCGAAAAAGCGCATAGTCTCACGCTGACCGCCCTTTGGTTGGCGCAGGCTTTTCCCCCCGCGCTTTGGCTGCTGCAAAGAGCGTTTGTCGCGCCAGACAAGCCGGTAGAAGCCTTTGGCCTGCGTTTCAAAAACCCAATTGGGTTGGCGGCCGGCTATGACAAAGATGCCCTGGCCGTGCGAGGGCTGGCGGCGTTAGGCTTCGGTCACATCGAGGTCGGAACGGTCACGCCGCGCCCGCAACCGGGCAATCCCAAGCCGCGCCTCTTTCGGCTGGTGGAAGACGAGGCGCTCATCAATCGTATGGGGTTTCCAGGTCAGGGGATGAGGTTTGTCAGTCATCGCTTATGCGGTATGCGTCGCATGTCAGCGGTGAGGGTAGGGGTGAACCTGGGCAAGAACAAGGACACGCCGCTCGAAGAGGCCGCCACAGACTATATCGAGTTGATGAGGACTTTTGCCCCGCTTGCAGATTATCTGACCATCAACATTTCCTCGCCAAACACGGTTGGCTTGCGCCGCTTGCAGGGCAGGGACATGCTCGAAAACTTGCTGCGGGCGTGCAGTGTAGAACGCGCGGCCTGGAACATCCAAAAGCCGATTCTGGTCAAACTGGCCCCTGACTTAAGCGCTGAAGAACTCGAAGACGCGCTAGAGGTCATCCTCGAAGCCGGTATGGATGGCGTCATAGCCACGAACACCACGTTGGCGCGCGGGGGGGTGAGGTCAAAGTATGCGGTCGAAACAGGTGGATTAAGCGGTAGCCCGCTGCGTGTCCAGAGCGAAGCGCTACTGGCAAAAATCGTCCGCCGCGTGAACGGGCGAGTCCCGGTCATCAGCGTGGGCGGCATCATGAGTCCTGAAGACGTAAAACGCCGCCTGGAAATGGGGGCGGCGCTGGTACAGATCTATACCGGTTTGGTGTACGGTGGGCCAGGATTGGTCAAGGCGATGTTGCAGCGGCTGGCTGAGGCTTCTTGAACTGGTCGGGCGTGGCTTCCATGTGTTTGGCAATGACCAGGAGGAAACGCCCCTGGGTGAACGAATGCAGCCATTGACCGGCCTTTTGCCCGGCCTCAGAATTGAGAGCGGCTTCGAGCGCCTCGCGCGAATCGAAATACAACTCATGAATTTTCTTGTAGCTCACTTCGGGTGAGCCAAACACTTTTTCTTCTATATCGCTGACCACTTCTTTTCGCAAACCGGGCATTTGTTCGGCCAGGCCGAGGAATTTTTGCCAACCCCCTTCAAAGCCGGCCCAGGAAAAAGGTGGCAAGAAAAAGATTACAAGTTTATACATATTCGACTCCTGGTATGATTATACAAGGCTTTTGTGGTATCATACCGCCGCATAAAGGTTACAAACATGGAAGATAGAATTACTATTATCGAGGGCCCGCCGCCCATTTTTGAGCATGTACATGAGGCTTGGGCTTTGGGCCTATACGAAGGCCCGCAGTATTCTGTCCCTGCGCTTACCCGTTTACGCACGTTCAACGGCCCGGCGCTGGTGGAGCGTTGTTATCGCGCCTGGCATGAACATCAGCCTATTCGTTTGCATTATCGCAACGACCAGGGAATGGAGCAGACTGCTCCCATTCTGGCGGCCCGCAATGTGGAAACCGAAGACGGTCATGTCTTATTGCTGTGGGTGTACTTGGATCGGGAAAAGGTGGAATATGAACTGGATGCCGGCGACAACGCTGAAGACGATGCGGATCAGTGAAATGCGACCGGGTCAAACGGCCCGATCTTTCACTATGGTGGAGACGTGACCACGCTTCTTACTCACCTTCGATCTGCTACGCTGACGATTTGCCTGAACCGCCCCGAGCGCGCTAATGCCTTCAACTCCGAGATGATTGTTGAACTGCAAGAGGCGTTCAAGCAAGCGGCTCAAGACGCGCAAGTGCGCTGCATAGTGTTGACGGGCGCCGGCCGCGCCTTTAGCGCTGGACACGACGTGAACGAGATGCTGGCCGCGCAGGGTCAGAATGTTTCCTACCGCGAACATTTGCAAAAGACCTATAACCCACTCATCCTGCAAATTCGCCGTGTCGAGAAACCTGTAGTTGCGGCCATCAACGGCCCGGTGGCGGGCGCAGGGCTGGGCGTGGCGCTGGCCTGCGACGTGCGCCTTGCGGCTGAGACGGCTACTTTCACGGTTGGTTTTACCGCTCTCGGGTTGGTGCCGGATTCGGCAGTCTCGCTTTTGCTGCCTGCACTGATTGGACTGGGACGCGCCACCGAGTTTACTTTCAGCAATCAACCGATTACTGCGGCGCAGGCTTTGGCATGGGGTTTGGTCAACCTCGTGACAGCCGAGACCAGCCTGGAGGCAGAAACAGCCACTTTTGCCGACCGGCTGGCATCGGGCCCGCTGGGGGCATTTGGGCTGACCAAGCGTCTGTTCAACAAGACCGTTCTATCCAGCCTCGAAGAGGCGCTGGATTACGAGGCCCACTTGCAGGAGATTGCGCGGCAGCGCCAGGAACACCGTCAGGGTGTCGAAGCGTTCCTGGCGAAACGATGAGGCAAGGCTTTCGGCAGGCCGGTTGAGCGGAGAATGGATGTCATTGGCGGGGTTTTCCCAATATCCGTCTGAACACAGGTCTCTTGCGCGCTTTCTCTTTGGGTGGTCAGTCATCACTGCTTTGGAGGGGGTGGGGGCGTTGCTCTGGTTGGCGCTGCGACCCTCCGAAGAGCAGAGCAGGCTGTTCTTGAATTATTCTCCTCAGCGTTGGGTTGTACTCTTTTTGACATTTGTTCTGTTCATGGGGAGTCTGGCCTTGCTGTGGGGAATTTTATCCAGACCCAAAAAGATTGCTTTTTGGTTGAATCTGAGCAGCCAGCCTGGCTATGCAAGCGTGTTGCTGGTGGTTGTCACCCTTGTCTTCCTGCTGACGGGCGGGATGTTTGTCTGGCTGTCGCGGGAAGAAACGTTTTTGCCGTATTACACGCGGGCGTTCCCGCTCTTACTATGGTTCTTGGCGGGAGCGGCTCAGGCCTGGTTATTCGTGGTTGTTGCCTTTCGCCGCCTCTTGATTCGCGCCTGGACGAATTTCTTTCCCATCGAACAGCAAAAGCGTATTTTCCCCATACAGGCAGGGACGTTCTTGTTGCCGCTTCTTTTGGCTCTGGCCGCGCTTTACCTGGCGGCACAGGCGTACATGTGCATCCGCGTTCCAGAGGCCAATTTGTTTGCCGATAGCGAGGATTACCTGTATGGCGCCAGCCTGCCTCTTGACGATGCGGCTTTTTTCTCGGAGCGGCGGCCTTGGGGCATCCTGCTGATCTATAAACTATTGGCTGGCTCGCTTAAGGCCATCAATCTCTTTCAAGTCGCCCTCTCTGCCGCCGCCTGGCTGGGACTGGCCTGGACGCTCCTCTATTCCCTGCAAAACCGCTGGATAAAAGTGTTGGCTTACAGCGCTACTCTGGCTTTTAGCCTGACACCCGCCGTTCAGGTGTGGAATCATGCCGTCTTGAGCGAGTCGCTTTCGATTTCTGGCATGATTTTGCTGTTGACGTTGTTCCTGCGGTTGCATCAGCGCTGGCGATGGCGCACTTTTTTCTTGTTGATGTTGGTCTTTGTCTTGTGGATGAGCGTCCGTGAGACGCACACTTACCTGGGCTTGTTGATTTCTGGCATATTGCTACTGGTCGGTCTTCTGCGCCGCACGTTCAGGGTGTATTGGTTGCTGATGCTGTGCATTTTGATTGCTTTTTTCGTCAACCAGCGGCTGGCCTCGGCATACCGCCTGCCGCGCTGGGCGCTGCCTATGGCAGAGGTGATTACCATGCGCATCCTGCCCGAACCAGAGTACCTGACGTTCTTTGCTCGCAACGGGATGCCCACCCCGCCCGAACTATTGGCTTTGAGTGGAAAATGGGCCATTAGTAACGACTTTGCAGTGATCAACGACCCTAAGTTGAGAAAATTTTCGCGCTGGCTGTTCGATGATGCTCCAAAGGTATATGTCAGGTTCTTGCTTGCGCATCCGGCTTATCTCATCTTGTCGCCCTGGGAGAATATCCGGCGTTTGCTGGCGGCCGATTATTTCAAGATTATTCCCATCGAAAATTATTTCCCAGCCTTGCCTCCTGCGCTCAACGAATGGCTGTACCCGATAGGATGGTTTGGGGCGTACTTGTGGCTTTGTGTGCTTGTGATTGCCGCAGGCCTTGGGCTGGCGCTCTTCTGCCGTCAGGGACAATACGGCCTGCCCCTCTTGTTTGTGCTGTTGAGTTTGCCTCATCTATACTTGACTTGGCATGGCGACGCTCTGGATGTGGAACGACATGCCGCGCTGGTCAACGTCCAATGGCATGTGGGGCTGATCTTATTAGCGCTCCTGCTTCTCGATAGCGCAGCAAAGAACGCATTTTCTTCTATCCAAACACGACGATGATAAGAATCCCTGCAAAGATGACCGCCGCGCCCAAGATTCTCAAGCCGCCCATTGGCTCCCCCAAGAACTTCCAGCCGGCGAACGCTCCCATCACTACACTGACTTCCCGAATAGCGCCCGAATAATTGAGCGGCGCGAAGGAATAGGCCAACAGAGCAATCAAGTAGGCAGTGGTTCCAATTGTTCCAATCACCAGGAAACGCTTGTAGCCCGTGCGCCAGGCGCTGACCAGGCGAGGCCAGCCGTAATTGCGTAACACGAACGGCGAGACAAAGATGGGGGTAAAGACGAAAATCGAGAGTCCATAGCGCAGCGCCGGGCTGAGGCGCACAGCGGTCCCATCTACAACGGTGTAGAAGGAGATGATGAGCGCTGTTGCCAGGGCAAACAGAATGCCAGTAGTGGGCATTTTGTCTACTTTAGTGGTAAGCAAACCAGTAGAGCCAAGAATCATCAAACCGCCCACGATCATCCCCAGGCCGAGCGCGCCGGCCGGTGTGGGAATCTCCCCCAAAAACAGTACCGACCAGATTGCCAACAAGCCGGGCGCCGCTCCGCGTGCAATCGGATAGACCAGCGAAAAATCTTGGCTGTTATACGCCGAGGTCAACAGGAGGAAATAAACCGCTTCCAAGAAACCGCTCAGAATGGCCAGCAGCCAGACTTGACGGGGAGGCAATCCTACAAAGAGTAACAGACTCAGGGACAAAACGCCGCCCACAACTGTTGTCCACCAGGTGGCAGGAAACCTGTCTTCGGATTGTTTAAGGAGCAAGTTCCAGGTAGTGTGCATAGCGGCAGAGACGAACAGCAATAGAATGGCTAAGATGGGCATGAGGGAAGATTATAATACAGGTACTCTCTTTTATCCCATGCTCGCCGACATTCAGGAACAAATCGAGCGCCGCCATAAGCGCGTCTGCGCAGGCTTCGAAGCCCTCCCCATCCTCGAAGGGCGCGGACAAACCCAAAGCGAAAGAGGAGCCGCTGGTTGCAAAGCCGAAAGCCTTGCTGTGAGGCGGCTGTCAGCGCGGCAGTCGTTCGAGCGGATGAAAGGCGTCATATCTTGTTGATGTCCACCAGCCCCTCCCGCAATGCCACCACCACTGCCTGGGTGCGGTCGGAGACCTCCAGTTTGGCGAACAGGGCGCTCATGTAATTGCGGACGGTGCCTTCGGAGAGGAAGAGCCGCCGGGCGATGTCGGCGTTGGAAAGGCCCAGCGCCAGCAATTCCAGGATTTCGGCTTCGCGCGGGCTGAGTGAGATTTTGATCGTTCGGCCCTTGGGCGGGGGCGTCTGCGCGACGTTTGCCAGCACCTTGCGCGCCACGGCCGGGTCAATGTACGAATCCCCGGCCACTGTCCCCTTGATGGCCTCGATCAGTTCCGTGCGCGGCCGGTCCTTGAGCAAGTAGCCGCAGGCGCCACTGCGGATGGCGTCGAACAGCCATTCGTCGTCGGCGTAGGTGGTAAGCACCAACACGTGCAGGTTGGGGTATTTCTCACGTAGTTTGCGCGTTGCCTGGATGCCGTTCATGACCGGCATCTTTAGGTCCATCAGCACCAGGTCGGGGTTTTCCTTCGCCGCCAGTTCCAACGCTTCCAGGCCATCGTGAGCGATGCCGACTACCGAGAGATCGGGGTCGGCCTCCAGGATGCGTTGTAAGCCTTCGCAGACGATTTCCTGGTCGTCACAGATCAGGATTTTGATCATCCAGCCTCTCCCACACGAAACGGACGGTGGCGCCCTGCCCCGCCCGGCTCTCTATGGCCAGCGTCCCACCGACGACCGCGGCGCGTTCCTGCATCCCCTTGATCCCGAACTGACCCTCCTGCACGGCTTTTGGGAGATGGAAGCCGATTCCGTCATCGCTGACGATCAGTTCAATGCGGTTTCCGTCGGCTTTCAGGCTCAGGGAGGCGTGGCGAGCTTTGGCGTGTTTGGCGGTGTTCTCCAGGGCCTCCTGGGCGATGCGGTAGAGACTCTGTTCCACATCTGGCGGCAGGACGGGCAGGTTGGCGGAGAATTCGACCTGGGTCTCGATGCCCTCGTGGTCGGCCAGAGTCCGCACCAGGTTGCGCAAGGCAAGCTCCAGGCCGAGGTCTTCGAGCGGCTGGGCGCGCAGATCTTTCAAAGCGCGGCGGGTCTCCTCCAGCCCCCGGCGGGTGGCGGACAGGGAATGCTCGAGCATGGCCGCTACGTCGGTCTGATCGGGGGCGAGCATGGTCTTGATGGCTTCTAGGTTGACGGCCACGCCGCTCAGAGTGTGGGCGAGCGTATCGTGCAATTCGCGCGCCAAGCGGTTGCGCTCGCGGCTGGTTGCCAATTGCTCCAGCGTGTTGGCGTGCTGCCCCAACTGGATGTTGGTTCTGATCAGTTGCCGCTTTTGCTTGCGCTGGATGTCCACCAATCGCTCGACGATGTAGCCGACGGTGCCGAAGGCAAAGGCCCGGATCAGTGGCAGGCCCAAGATCGGAAGGGTTTCGAAGTTCACTTCTTTCACCACCAGCATCAGGATGAATAGTTCGATGGCGTTGGTGAAGATCGTAAAGAGCAAGACGTAGAAGAAGGAATATTGCCAGGCAATCAGGACGAGCGGCACCAACAGGATCGGCACCAGCGCCCAACTGCGGACGATGATCACGTACAACTCCGTCTCGTGGTCCAAGAGATAGATCAGGTTGCTGAAAACGGTGACCGCCGTGTAAGTCACGATGGCGAATGGCAGATACCAGTGTTTCAGGCGTTGTTCCAGCCAGGGAATGGACAGGTACACGAACAAGCAGGTATTCGTGGCGTAATTCATCAGTGACTGGACTTGGAGGGTGATGCTTTGCTCCGTTGCCGTGATCCCGTAAATCCACAGAATTGCGAAGTAGATCATGGCAATGGCGGCAAAGTAACGGAAGATACGCAGCAAGCCAGGTTCGACCGATCGTCCCATATCAGCATAATAACACGATTCGTTTGCAGAGATTGGGAAACAGGCAAAAGTCGTGACGCGCGTCACGTCAACAGGTTGCGGGCGTCATGGTGGCGAATGTTTGGTGTCATCTACTCTCTTTTGCGGCGGGGCTGTATAGTAGCAGCGCTTATCGAACGAGTTGCCAGGAGTGTTCCAAATGGATTTGGCAGTCAAGACCGAGCAATTGACCAAACGTTACCCTTCGCAAAAAGGGCATCCCGCTATTCAGGGGGTTGACCTCGAAGTTCCTAAGGGAATCCTTTTCGGGTTGGTCGGGCCGGATGGCGCCGGGAAGACCACTTTGCTGCGCATCCTGTCATCCGTCATGAAGCCAAGCAGCGGCATAGTCCGAATTGTCGGATTCGACGGGCGCGCTCATGTGGAAAATGTCAGGTTTCACATCGGTTACATGCCGCAAAATTTCAGCCTGTATCCTGACCTGAGCGTACAGGAGAATCTGAATTTCTTCGCCGACATCCAGCAGGTTCCAGCCGAGCGCAAGAGAAAACGGATTGCCGAAATGCTCAGGTTTACGCACCTGGCAGATTTCACAGACCGCCGCGCCGGGGATCTTTCCGGCGGCATGAAGAAGAAACTGGCCCTGGCCTGCGCCATGATTCACGACCCGCAGGTCCTGATCCTGGACGAGCCATCCACAGGCGTAGACCCGGTGTCGCGCCGCGAGTTGTGGGTCATTCTCGCCGATGTCGTGCAGAACGGTGTGACGGTGATCGTCAGCACGCCTTACATGGACGAAGCCGAGCGCTGTCACCGCGTAGGCATCCTCTACCAAGGCAGGCTGCTAATCAACGGCACGCCCGAAGAGCTGATGGACGAATTGCCTTTCGAGATCGTGGAAGTCAAGGCCAAGCCGCGCAAACTCATGCGCCAGATCGTGAGCGAGACCGATCACATCCTCGATTGGCATCCTGTCGGCGACCGCTTGCGGCTGGCCGTCTCGGGGAATGGCGCGGCGAAGCAGGTCATCCGTTCGTTGGATAGACGCTTCAAGCAAGACGGCCTGGACGTGCACATCCTGCGCCCGGCGCGCCGCACGATGGAAGATGTTTTCGTGCATCTGGTCAAGCAACAGCGAGGTGCGATATGAACGATCCCGCCAATGCGGTCGAGGCTAGGAACCTGAGTAAACGTTTTGGGAATTTCACGGCGGTGAACGGGGTCAATTTCACCATCCCTCGCGGAGAGATATTCGGCTTGCTCGGCCCCAATGGCGCCGGGAAGACCACCACCATCCGCATGTTGTGCGGCTTGATGCTGCCCGATGAAGGCTCGGCGACCGTGCTTGGATTCGACATCGCCCGCCAGCCGGAAGAGATTAAAAAGCGGATTGGGTATATGTCACAGAAATTCTCGTTGTACAACGACCTGACGGCGATCGAGAATGTCGGCTTTTATGCGGCAATCTATGGCGTGCCGTCTCAGGAACGTGGCAAGCGCGTGGAGGAATTGATCGAAATGGCCGGATTGAAAGGCTGCGAACGCGAACTGACCCGCAACCTATCCGGCGCGTGGAGGCAGCGTCTGGCTCTGGCCTGCGCCATCGTGCATCGCCCGCTGATGCTTTTCCTGGACGAAGCCACGGCTGGGGTTGATCCGGTCTCGCGGCGCGAATTCTGGGACCTGATCTATGCCCTGGCTGCCGATGGCGTCAGTGTGCTGGCGACCACCCATTACATGGACGAGGCGGATTACTGCAACACCATCGGCATGATGTATCAGGCCAAATTGATCGCCCTGGCAAGCCCAGACATACTCAAGGATGGAATGCCCGGCACGCTGATCCAGGTGGATTGCGATCGGCCTGCCGAGGCGATGGCTATGTTGCAGGCGCTCCCCAACGTGAGCGGCGCTTCGCTCCACGGCGCTCAGCTGCACGTCACGCTTTCGCGCCCTGACAAGGCGGGAAAAATAAAAAACGCCCTGTCGAAGGCCGGCTTCAACGTCCGTTCGGCGGAGATCGTCCAACCATCGCTGGAAGATGCGTTCATCTCGCTGGTCGTCCAACATCAGGGGGACGAGACTCCCGCTAACCGAACTGCAAACTAGGAGTTTTCTTATGGAACGTCTTCTCACGATCATGCGCAAAGAGTTCTATCACATCTGGCGCGACCCGCGTACTTTGGGGTTGATCCTGGCCCTGCCGGGGGTGCTGTTGATCTTGCTCGGTTATGGAATTTCAGGAGAAAGCCGCGACATAACGTTGGCGGTCCTGGATTTCTCCAAAACCGACGACAGCCGGGCCTACGTCAGCAAATTCATCGTCAGTGACGATTTCGAGCTTATGTACGATGTCGCCAGCGAGGAGGAACTGATTGGGTTGATTGACCGCGACCTCGTGAACGTGGGCATCCTCATCCCGGAGGGCTTTGGCCGCAAGTTGAGCACAGGCAAACAAGCGCCGGTCCAAATCTACATTGACGGCTCGATGAACCCGACCGACGCTTTGATGGTGCAATTGAAACTAAGCGCCATCAGCCAGATGATTTCCCAGGAAATCCTCATCAACAGAGTCAATCGCAGCGGGATGGGGGCGCAGCTCGAACTGCCCATTCTAGAGACGCTCAAGACGTTGTACAACCCGAACGGGAATCAAAAGCTCTACATGATCCCTGGCTTGATCCCGATCCTGCTGCAAGTCCAGACCCTGATCCTTTCGGCGCTGGCAATCGTGCGCGAGCGCGAGCAGGGCACCATGGAGCAGTTGATCGTGACGCCAGTAAAGTCGTGGGAATTGATGCTGGGCAAGATCATTCCTTATCTCTTGGTGAGCGCCGTCAACTTGCTCATATTACTCTGGCTCGGCAAGCTCTTGTTTGACGTCAATGTGGCGGGTAGTCTGTGGGGATTGGTTGCTCTGAGCCTGATTTTCATCATTGGGTCGCTGGGCATGGGCGTATTGATTTCGAACATTTCACAATCACAAATGCAAGCCATTTACATCGCAGTGTTCGTCGTGCTTATCCCGGCCATCATTCTGTCCGGCTTGTTGTTCGCGCGTGAGAATATGCCGGCTGTTACGTATTGGTACAGCGAACTTCTGCCGGTGACGCATTACCTGGAAATCACGCGCGGGATCATTGTGCGCGGAGTCGGCGTGCAGACCCTGTGGTGGTCGTCCACCGTCCCGCTGGTGATTCTGAGCGTCGGCTATTTCGTCGGCTCCGTGTTAGTCTTTCGCAAGCGTATCTGATTGAAAACATAGGAGTTTGTCATGAAACGTTCAACCATTCATTCCTTCCTGGCCGTTTCGCTGGCCGCCGTTTTCGCCCTTTCGGCCTGCGGCGCCTCTACCAATGCCCGGATTACTGCCTCGGGGACGCTCTCTGCGCTGGAAGTGCCCATCGCGCCGGAGATCAGCGGGCGCGTGGTGGAGGTCAACGTCGAAGAAGGAGATACCGTTCAGGCGGGAGACGCGCTCTTCCGCATTGACGACGAGATGCTCCAGGCGCAATATGAGCAAGCCAGGAGTGCGGCGGAGGCTGCCGAAGCGACGTTGCAGGCGGCCCAGGCGCAATTGGTCTATGCCCAAAACCAGTACGACTTGACGGTGCAGGGCGCTCGCGTCGAGGATATGCAGTCCCGCAGGGCAGCGTGGGGAACGATGGTTCCGGAAGACTATCGCCCCGTCTGGTATTTTCAGACGAAGGAGTTGATTGCCGCCGCGCAGGCAGAAGTGGACGCGGCCGCAAAATCGCTGAAGGTAAAACAGACCGATCTGGAGGATGAACTAAAGAAGGCCAGCAACCAGGATTTCGTCTCGGCCGAGGCGCGCCTGGCCCAGGCTCAGATCGCGTACTCCGTTGCGGAACAGACGCTCGACCAGGCCAAACTGGCAAACGACAAGCCGTTGACAGACGCAGCGCAGGACAACCTGGACGCGGCTCAATCGGAATTGGACGCAGCCCGCCTGGAGTACGACCGTATGTTGACCACTTCGTCGGCCGACGCCGTCCTGGAGGCGCGAGCGCGCGTCGCTGTGGAACAGGCCCGTTACGATTACGCGCGTGATGCCTTGCTCAGCCTGCAGACTGGCGATAACTCTCTCCAGGTGCGGGCTGCCGAGGCCGGCGTCGCGCAGGCGGAAGCGGCCGTGACACAGGCGGAGGCAAACCTGGCGCAGGCCAAAGCCGCGCTGGCGCTGGTCAAATTGCAATTGGAACGCACCGTGATCAAAGCCCCCATGGACGGCATTGTGCTGGCTCGCAATCTGGAAGTCGGCGAGCTTGCCGCCGCCGGCGGGGTGGTCATGACCATCGGTCAATTGCAGGACCTGAAGTTGATCGTCTACATTCCGGAGACCCAATATGGGCAAATTGATATCGGGCAAAGCGCCAGCCTCACCGTCGACTCGTTCCCCGGCCAGCGCTTTCCCGGCCGGGTCATCCACATTGCCGATCAGGCCGAGTTCACCCCGCGCAACGTGCAGACGGTGGAAGGACGCTCATCCACAGTCTATGCGGTGGAAATCATCGTTCCCAATGCCGATCTCAGGCTCAAATCGGGGATGCCTGCGGATGTCACGTTCGTGGTGGATTGACGATAAACCCTATAGGCGCTGCGCGTGAAAAACGGAGGGCTGTCATTCGATAGCCCTTCTGTTATTCTGTGCCTGTCCGATGTGCTTTTGGAGGCCGGGGGCTAGAACAGGCTCTCCTGCCTAGGGCGTGGCGGTAGACTCGCGGCTTTTCCCCTCAACCAGTCGGGCAGCTCGAGGGGCGCTTTCCGAAATGGATGCGGGAAGGGCAAGGCGCCCTTTTGCAGCAGCAACTTGTTTCCCTCCGGCATGGCGTCATGCTCCAGCACGAACACAGGCACCCAGTTGTTTTTCAGCGTCTCGGTGGCGCCCGCCCAGGTGCCGCCCGTCTCTGCATCGGAAGCGACCACGATGGCGTAGTCTGCCAGACAATAGATGAGACGATTGCGGCCCATCGCCGCGCCGACGGAGAAGCCTGCATCGGGATGGTACGGTGTGACCAGGCACAGGTCGCCCCGCTTCAGCGCCTCTTTCTGACTTTTGACTGCTCTTGTCAGACGATCCGCCAGTACGCCGACGGCTGTGCCGCGCGCCTCGAGCGCCGCCGCCATGCTGATGCTATCCACGCCCCTGGCTCCGCCCGAATACAGCACCATGCCCGAGATGCCGCAGGCGTTCCCGACGAAGGCCGCGCATTCCTGCCCGGCCTCGTCCAGGTGACGCGAGCCGACCACCGCGATCCCTGGCTGCCCAAGCAAGGCCCTTTCGCCTGCATAGAATAGAACCGTGGGCGCAGAATCTTTCAAGCGCTGACGATATTTTTCGGGGTAGTCTGGATCGGCGCGGGTGAGCAGGAAGATGCCAAGCGATTCAAGACGATGCAACTCGTGTCGAATATCGCGAGAGACGAGAGACGCAATGCGGGCGCGTTCGTCGGGAGAAAGTTCCGGCGGGGAAGCGCCCATCGAAACGGCGAGCAGGTCGGAGGGTCGGAGCGAAGCGGCTTGTAGTTTGCGCAGGAGCGGATTCCATTCGCGCAGGGTGAACGGTTTGGCAGAGTCATCGTCCAATCCGACCTGGGAGCAGAGCAGGAGCAGGGCGAGGGAATCGGGGGAGAGGGTCATGTGTCAGGTGTTCCCTTACGCATCGGTGTGGATGGTGCGCGTCAGGGTCAACACAGCGACGCGCGCGGCTTGGTGCCTCATGAGCAAATTGGCGATCTCCTCGAGCGTGGCGCCCGAGTCGAACAGATCGTCTACGACCAGGATGCGCTTGCCTGCGACCTCGCCGCGCACGGCAAACGCGCCGGCTACGTTGGCGCGCTTCTGCGCCAGGGTTTTCATTTCTTTTTGCGGGCGAGTCGGACGGGTCTTGACCAGGAACGTCTGCACAGGTATCCCGGTCTTCGCAGCCAGCGCCTCGCAAAAAGCCTGCACGGGCTTCAAACTCCGCTCGGTCGTGGCGGGCACGGGAACGATGACATCCGCCTGCATCATTTCGGGATGCGCCTGGAACAGGTCGAGCGCCTGCCGGATCAGGGCAGGCAGGACGCTCTCATCGGCATTGTACTTCAGGCGCCAGGTCAGGTCGCCGACGCCGCTGCGCGCCCACTCGCCGCCTGTAATACGGCTGTGGAATCCGAGCGCCCAGCCGGTCTGCCAGGCGCCGATCAGGGGACGCGGGTGGGGTTTGGAGAGGAAGGATTCGATGTCGTCGGGCGGCGCGGCGCGTGACGTGTGATCGGCGCTGTGCGCCTGGCGCGCGGCGATGACGCAGCGGATCATGCCATAATCAATTGAATCGGGTAGCAGCATCTTGACCGCTGTAAGGGAATTGACCGCCCCCGCCTTTTGGATGGCGGCCTCGATTTGCGCCTGAACATCGGGTGGGATCACTTGTGAAAGTTCCAGCGCGCCGCGCCCGATCAACTGTGCGCAATGGCCGTAAATCGTGCCAACGGTCAGGCCGCGCTCGCGGGCAACCTGATCGGGGCGCAAACCGTCGGCCAACAATTTGGCGGTGTATTCCACCGTCCCGCCGGCTTCGAGTTTGCCTTTGGCGCGCAAGATTTCCGAAGTCTTGAGAGACTTCGGAAGTTTGATGGAAATCGCCTCTTTCTGTTTGACGGCGTTTTCGCCGCGCGGCGTCAGGCTCAGGATTGGGTACTCGCCGCCGATGACCTTGACGTATCCCATCTCGATCAATTGCTCGATCAGATCTTCGATGTCCTTTTGCTGCACGGCTGCCAGCCGGCCGTAGTACACGTTCCTGTCGTGGCCGAAACGTTGGATGTCTTTGGCCTTCGAGCCGTGTAGGATCTGCGCCAGTTTTTCGCGCCCGACCTTGACCCGGATTTTGCGAATGCAATCGAGGACGATGAGGGCGGCGCGTTCCCTGAGCGTCAACGCGTCCGCTTTGCCCGGCTCCATGCCTGCTGCCGCGCTGCGGCAGTTATCGCAGCAATCGGCCGCGTCTGCTGCCCCCGTGTCGCCAAAGTGATTCAGGATGATACGGCGGCGGCAGGAATTGGCCTCGGCGTAACGGACGATGCCGTTCAATTGCGCCTGCCGATGACGAAGGTGCTGCTGGTTGCGCGCCAGAGCCTGGCCGATGGCGCGTTGATTCCACGCCCCCTTGCGAAACAACATGCGATAGCCCTCGTCGCCCAGGTGTTCCAGGACCTCGGCGCGTTCCAGGGCAGCCAGTCCCACTTTGATTTGGACAGGATGCAAGCCCGTGAGGCGTGAAAGCTCGTCGAGGGTCAGCCACACCTGCCCATCCCGGCGAATGGCATTGTAGAGGGCATACAGATCTCCTTCGGTCAAGGCGCTGCCTGCAATGAAGAACTCTTGCAAGGCGCGGTCTTCGGGATCGTAGATCAAAGTGGCGCGAGCGGGGAGACCATCGCGTCCTGCACGCCCCGCCTCCTGATAATAGGCTTCGAGCGAGCCCGGCATGGAATAGTGGATCACCTGGCGCACGTCGGCGCGGTCTATGCCCATGCCAAAGGCGTTGGTGGCTATGACCAGATTGAGTTTGCCGGCCATGAAGTCGTTTTGGATGTGCGTCCGTTCTTCGGGAGACAGGCCAGCGTGATAGAAGGCGGCCGGCAAACGGACGATCTCGCGCGCAAATTCGGCCACCTCCTCGGCGTCACGGCGCGTGCCGGTGTAGACGATGACGGAACCAGAGTCGAAGGGAGATAAAAGTTCGTGAACGGCGCCCAGTTTCGAGGTCAGGCCCGAAGCGTAGCGCGCCTCCAGGGTCAGGTTCGGGCGGTTGAAGCCGGTCACGATGCGGGCCGCCTCGTCCAATTCCAGAAGACGAAGGATGTCATCTTGGACCTGGGGCGTGGCGGTAGCGGTCAGGGCTGCGGTGAGCGGGTTCCCCAGTCGCCGCCGCGCTTCGGCAATGTGCAGGTAGTCGGGGCGAAAATCGTGGCCCCATTCGGAGATGCAATGGGCTTCGTCCACGGCCAGCAGGCCGACGGTTTGGGTTTCGAGCGCGGTCAGGAAAGGGACGCTGCGCAGGCGCTCGGGCGCAATGTAGACGAGGCGGTATTCTCCCTGGGCGAGTCTTTGCAAGCGAAGATTCTGCTCGGAGGTTGGAAGGGCGCTGTTGATGTAGGTGGCGGGAATGCCGCGGCGCGCGAGCGCGTCCACCTGGTCTTTCATCAGCGCGATGAGCGGCGAAATGACCAGCGTCAAGCCGGCGCGCTGCAGGGCGGTCAATTGAAAGACGAGCGACTTGCCCGCTCCGGTGGGCATGACGACCAGGGTGTGGCGCCCTGCGAGCAGGGACTGGATGGCTTCGACCTGCCCCGGACGAAAGGAAGAAAAGCCGAAATGGTCGTGGAGAGAGGCAACAAGGTCCATGCGCAGTTTGATTCCCGCGCCGATTGTATCAGGATTTCCCCCGCGCCGCACCAATGCTATAATACCCACATTCAATTCGAGTACGGAGTCTCCTATGCCTACCGATATTCAAGAGCAAATCGAACGCCGCCGCGAGCGCGCCCGCGCCGAAATCCTCAAAATCGTCAACAAGGGCAATCATCCTGTCTTCAGCGTCTTCGAGGTCAGTTCGGTGTCGAAGAAATCCTACCGCGTCGAAATCCGCTCCCTCGACGAACTGCACAACTCCTGCACCTGCCCCGACTACAAGGCCAACCTGATCGGCACCTGCAAGCACATCGAAGGTGTGCTGATTTATCTCGAAAAAGAATATGGGGAAAGACTCAAGGAACTGGCCGCCGAACGTCCGCGCGGCACCCAAATCTACCTGCATCACGGCATGGACATCACCGTCCGTGTTGCTTTGCCGATTCCAGAGGATGCCCGCGTCAAAGAATTGCTTGCTCGATATTTCGATTCATCCGGGCTTTTGAGCGGCTCCCCGCTCGAAACGCTGCCGACTCTCCTGTCGGAGATCGAGTCGCTGCCCGCGCGCAACCGTTCCCTCGTCCGCGTGACCGAAGCGGTTCACGAACACCTTGCCCTGCTGCAAGACCGTGAAGAAGTGGCGCGGCAAAAAGAGTGGTTCCTCGAGCAGGTCAAAAGCGGTCGCCGCACCTTCGACGTGCTTTCCACAAAGTTGTATCCCTATCAAGAAGAAGGCGCCATGCACCTTGCCTTTGGCCGCCGCGCCATGCTCGCGGACGACATGGGATTGGGCAAAACCGTTCAGGCAATCGCCGCTTCAGCCCTCCTCAAAGAACTGCGCGACATCCAAACCGCCCTCATCATCTGCCCTGCTTCCCTCAAACACCAATGGGCGCGCGAGATTCGACGTTTCACCCCGCTTTCTGTCACGGTCGTTGAAGGCAACCTTGCCGCCCGCCGCGGCCTCTACCGTCAACCGTCCTTCTTCAAAATCATCAACTATGAACTCGTCCGCCACGACATAGACGAACTGCTCAAACTGCGCCCCGACCTCATCATCCTCGACGAAGCGCAGCGCATCAAGAACTGGCGCGCCAAGACTGCGCAGATGGTCAAGTCCCTGCCGAGCCGCTACGCCTTCGTCCTCACCGGCACGCCGCTCGAAAACCGCCTGGACGAACTGTACAGCATCTTCCAATTCCTCGACCCGCGCATCCTCGGTCCCCTCTGGCATTTCAACGATCGCTTCTTCGAACTCGAAAAGCGCGAGAGCGGCGCCTACAAAGTCCTCGGTTACAAAAACATGGACGAACTGCGCGCCCTCATCAAGCCCTACGTCCTGCGCCGCACCCGCGACGAAGTCCTCAAAGACCTGCCCCCGCGCACTGACAACAATTTCTTCGTCGAGATGACCGACCCCCAATGGAAAGCCTACCGCGAGTTTCAGGAAACCGTCGCCAAACTGCTCGCCACAGCCAAACGCCGTCCGCTCACCCCCAGGGAACATGAAATTCTGCTGATGAGCCTGGTCAAAATGCGCCTCATCTGCAACGCCCTCGCCCTGCACGACAAAGAAATCGCGCCCGACGACCGCGAAAAGACCGCCCCTAAACTCAGCGAGTTTGAAGAAGTCCTTGCCGAAAACATCGCCTCCAACGGGCATAAAGCCGTTGTCTTCTCGCAATGGGCGAACATGCTCGAACTTACCGAACCCGTCCTCCAGCGCATCGGTCTCGGCTACGTCAAACTCACGGGCGCCCTCCCTTCCGCCAAACGCGGCGCGCTCATCCAAAAATTCTTCGACGACCCCGATTGCCGCGTTTTCCTCTCCACCGATGCGGGCGGCGTGGGCCTCAACCTGCAAGCCGCCTCGCTCGTCATCAACCTCGACCTGCCCTGGAACCCCGCCGTGCTGGAACAGCGCATTGCCCGCGCCCATCGTCACGGTCAGCCCTCCTCCGTGCAGGTCATCAACCTGGTGGCCAAAGACACCATCGAAGAGCGCATGTTAGACACCCTGGCCGCCAAGAAAAATGTTTTCGCAACTGTTTTTGGAACTGACGAATCTCCGACCTCCATCAAATTCGCAGATATGGGTCAAAGCCTGCTGCAAAAACTGGGCGACTTGTTGAAGACTCCCGCCGAAGTGGAACTCGCTCTCGCTCCGACGACTCCCGCGCCCGAGCCTGAGATTCCGTCCGCAGAGATTCCCGCTTCACTCCCGACTTTGAGCGGGTTCGCCGACCTGCTGCTCGATCGCCTCCCCGGCCGAATCCAACTGATCCGCAAAGCGCCCTATATGCCCGGCGCGACGGGCGAAGGAATCATCGTCGTCGTCTCCGGCGCGCCCGCCGACTTGCGTCCCGCCGTCGAAGCGCTTCTCTCCGAATACTTCACCGAAAGCCTGCCGCAACTTCACCTGATGGACTCCGAAGGCTTCCAATCGCTTGCCTCCTTCGTCCCTGCCCTTGCCGCCGAACCCGCGCCCGGAGAGATCGCCTACCGCGCCGAGAAAATCCCCGCGCCCGAACGCAAAGCCGACCTGCCATCCATCCGCCGCAAACGCGCCGGTGAAGGTTTAGCCTTTGCCGAAAAACGTCTCGCCCTCGCCGACCTCCTGCTCAAAGGCGACTTCCCCGAAGAGATGAATCGCCCCCTGCGCGAAGCCCTCGGCTGGGGCCTCACCTCCCTCCTCGCCCTGCACACCGACCGCGACCCCTCCTCCGATCTCCCCTCCCCGCGCCTCGTCCAGGCCGAACTGGTGGACAAGGAGCGCCTGCCGGCAGAATTGGCTCAAAGGCTGGCGCAGGTTCGGGAACTCACCGCCCCGCCCGAGGCCGGAGAAGAAGCGGTTCCCCTGTCTGCCAAAACGGGAGCGTCGCTGCTGGAGGCCGTCAAAGAGTTGGTTGCGTTGACAAGAGCGCATATTGTTAAGGTTGTATAATTAGCGCGAAATTTGTTTCGCTTTACCAAAGGAAAAAAAGATGATGACCAATTTACTGGAACAAGCGTTTCATGAGATCGAAAAACTGTCCGAAGAAAGGCAAAATGCAATCGCCGCGCGCCTTCTTGCAGACTTAGCGGATGAAAGACAATGGGCGGAGCAATTTGCCGCTACTACCGATTCTCAATGGGACAACATGGCGGCGATGGTTCGGAAGGAAATCGAGAATGGCAACATCGAGCGGCTTGATAGCATTTTTCCATCCCAGTCTTCCAAGTAATGAAGTCAAGTGTTACCAAAGAATTTCGGAAGAAATTTGACGCGCTTCCAACGGAAGTTAAAGAACAAGCAGGTCGGGCATATGCGCTTTGGCAGGATGATCCTTATCATGCCAGTCTTGAATTCAAACGCGTAAGCCAACGCCAACCTATCTATTCCGTTCGTATTGGAATCGGTTATCGGGCATTAGGCTTGCTTGAAGGCAGTCATGTTTATTGGTTTTGGATTGGCTCGCACGCAGAATACAACCAAATGCTCAAACGAATGTAGATAGATACGCATGCCCCGCCTCCTCCTCGCCCCCGCAGGGCACGGCAAGACAGAACACCTCATCCAAAAAATCCGACAACTGCTCGCGGATGAGCCGTTTGCGCCCGTCATCGTCCTGGTGCCGAACGCGATTCAGACGGCGAACTTTCGGCAGCGGCTGGGTGCGGCGGGCGGCGCGCTGGGGGTGGAGGTCCACACCTTTCATACGCTCTATGCCGAACTGTTGGTTCGCGCGGGGCGGCCCCTCCCGCTCCTGCCCGACCCCGTGCGGATTCGCCTCCTCCGCGCCATCGTGGACAACCTCTGCGAACGCAGCACACTCCCCTCTCCCTTTGGGAGAGGGGCTGGGGGTGAGGGTAACTCCCCTCTCCCTTTGAGAGAGGGCCAGGGTGAGGGCATTCGCCACTACGCGCCTCTGCGCGTCAAGCCAGGCTTTATTTCCCTGCTGCGCAACGTCATCGAAGAACTCAAACGCGCCCGTATCTTCCCCGACGATTTTTCCGCCGCCGTCAAAGGGCTTGGCGCGCGGCTGGAAGAGATCGCCCTCGTTTACTCTACTTATCAGGATTGGCTGCAAAAGCAAAACTGGGCAGATAACGAAGGCCGCGGCTGGCTGGCGGCGATTGCGCTCGAATCAGATTCGACCCTGGGAGCAGATACCCGCCTTTTAGCCGTCTCTGGCTTCGACGAATTCAACCCAACCCAACTGGCGGTTCTCTCCCTTCTCGCCAGCCGCGCCAAAGAGACAATCATCACGCTGATAGGCGACCTGCAAAATCCAACCCGCCCCGCGCACCATCGCTTTCACCGCGCGCAGCAGGCGATTACTTCCGCTCTCGGCATTCAACCCGAAGCGCTGGATTCTTCGTCCATGCTTTCCTCTGGAATTGCAGCGGTTGAATCAACCCTGTTTGAACATCTCCGCTCTCCAGGCTCCAGCCATCAAGCGAAAATCGAAAATCGTAAATCTGAAATCGAATTTGTCGAAGCCCAAACCCGCCCGCTCGAAGTCCGCGCCGCGCTGCGATGGATCAAGGCGCGCATTATCCGCGACGGCATGAAACTGAACGAAGTCGCGGTTTTGGCGCGCGACCTGGAACCCTACCGCGCCTTTCTTGCGGAAGTGGCAGAGGAGTTCGGAATCCCCTTGCGTATCGTGGGCGGACAGCCGCTGATCGAAAACCCCGCCGTCTCTGCGTTATTGACCTTGCTTTCCCTTCCCGTTGACGATTGGAAACGCCGTCCCGTGTTGGATTCGTGGCGCAGCCCATACTTCGATTTCAGCGGTCAGGGCATCGATTCCACCTCCGCCGCCACGCTGGATGAAATTTCGCGCGCAGGGAGGGTGGTGCAGGGACTTGGTCAGTGGCGCGAGGCGTTTGAGATGTGGAAAAAGAAAAAAGCGGTAATAGATGAAGATGGGGAAGCGATACCCCCTGCTGCTTACGATGAGCAGGTGAGCGAAAAATTTGAAGCCTTTGTCGAGCTGCTCACTCCACCCAGCCGCGCAAACGTGAAAGAGTTCGTGGCATTCGTTGAATCGCTGATTGGAGACGACCCTGCCCTCTCCCCTCTCCCTTCGGGAGAGGGGTCGGGGGTGAGGGCAGTAGCGCGCGCCCGCGCCAACCCTGCCACCTCCGAGCGCGACGTTGCCGCGCTGCGCGCGTTCAAAGATGTGCTGCGCGGATTGGTGTTAGCCGAATCCGTTTTGCAGAGTGATATGCTGGACTACGCCGATTTCTTCCGCGATTTGCGCGGCGCGGTGGAAGCGGCGACGTTCACCGTCCCAGCCGAGTCGGGCGTGATGGCGGCTTCGGTCCTCGACGCGCGCGGACTGTCGTTCCAGGCCGTCGCGTTGATGGGACTCTCTGAAGGCGAGTTCCCGAAGCAGGAGCGCGAAGATGTGCTGCTGCGCGAGTCTGACCGCGCGATTTTGCGCGAGCGCGGACTGCCTCTTGAAACCAAATTGCACGGCGACGAGGCGACGTTTTTCTATCAGGCAATCACGCGCGCAAGGCAGAAACTCCTGCTCACGCGCCCATATCTCGCGGAGGACGGGCAGGCATGGGAGGCGTCTCCCTTCTGGGCTGAGATCATGCGTCTAAACGGCGACCAGGTTCCGGTCCGAGTGAGAGGCGAAGTTGGGGAGGTGGATGCGGCTGAGGCGGCCTCTCAAGTCGAGTGGGTGGAGTCGGCGCGGGATTTCGACATCCACATCCAAAATGGAATCGAAACGCTGCGTGCGCGGATGAGTCCGAAGGCGGAGGGAATCTACGAGGGCGAGTTGTTCGATTTGAGCGCGCGCTTCGGCGCGGGTCACGGCTGGAGCGCGAGCCGGCTCGAAAGTTATGGGACGTGTCCGTTCGAGTTTTTTGTCGCGTATGGATTGGGGCTGGAGCCTCGAGCCGAAGCCGAGGAGGGATTCGATGTGCGCATTCTCGGCTCGATGCTGCACAAGATTTTGGAGATGGTGTACAGCGGCGCGGAGTTGAAAGACGCGGCGCAAAAGGTTTTCGCGAGCGCGCCCGCGGAATATGGCTTTCGTCCGACGGCGTTATGGGCGCAGCAACAGGCGGAGTTGACGCGCATTCTCGAAAAGACGATCGAGGAGCTGAACGCGCTTTCGCAAGGTTTTACGCCGCGCGTGATGGAGGCGCGCTTTGGGATGGGACAGCCGTCGCTGGTGTTGAACACTTCGATTGGCGAGATTCGCCTGCACGGGTACATTGACCGACTGGACGCCGCGCCCGACGGCTCGCTGCGGGTGATTGATTACAAGTCGGGCAGCGCGGCGATTCGTGCAAAGGATTTGCAGGAAGGGCGCAGGCTGCAATTGCCGATTTACGCCCTGGCGGCGCGCGACGCGCTGGGACTCGGCGAAGTGTCGAGCGGTTTCTATTGGCACATCGGCGCAGCGGAGGCGAGCAGTTTGAAATTGGAGAAGTTCGAGGGCGGCGTGACCGGCGCGTTCGAGACGGCGGTGGCGCATGTGGTCAATCACGTCAAGGGAATCCGCGCGGGACATTTCGAGCCAAAGCCGCCTGAGGAGGGCTGTCCGAGTTATTGCCCTGCGACGGGATTTTGCTGGAGATTCAAGAAAGGATTCTGATTATGCCTTACACATCATTTCATCTTTATTTTCCTGAGGTGGCGGAAAAAGAAACCCGCACGCTGACCACCTTCCAACAGGATGATGTCATTCCCGCAGGCTCTTACGGGCTGCTGGAAATGTACTGCGATGATCCCGACTGCGATTGCCGCCGCGTGTTTCTCGAAGTGTACGATTGGCAACGGCAAAGATCCCTGGCGTTCATCGCTTACGGTTGGGAGAGCAAAGAGTTTTATCGTAACTGGTTCCACGGAGATAATCCTAAAGTCATTCGAGATTTGCAAGGACCTGTTTTGAATGTGGGCAGCCCGCAATCCAAATATGCGCCTGCGTTTTTGGAACTGGTGAAAGAGGTGGTATTGTCGGATCCCGCCTATATCGAACGTCTCAAACGTCATACCGGATGTTCAAGGAAAGGGTTGACCCGAAGCATTTTCGCCCGTCGAGCGCCGCGAAACGCGTTGAGGCTGCCAAGCCAAAATCCAAGAAGCGCAAGCGCCACTAATCACTTTCCCCGCCTTCGTATTCCCCTATTCGTTGACGGTGACCCTCCCATGGCCGATCCCTACCCAATCGCCCTCGACCGCACCGTAGAACAGGTTTCCAACCTGTTCCGCCACGCGCCCCCATTCGTGTATTCGTAACCCCATTCGTTGACGGTGACTCTCCCATGCCCGACCCCTACCAAACCGCCCTCGCCCGCATCCGTCAAGCCGCCGAACGCGGCGCAA
>JBBITF010000033.1:0-30009 GCA_037440925.1 Chloroflexota bacterium | reverse complement strand
TCGATCAACCGCTCTGGCGGGAGTTCTTGCAGGGCTTGTTTGAGGTCGGTCCAGGTTTCGGGCATGGGAGGTGTAGGATAATATGCGATTTTCTATCCCATCGGTCAAAAGTAGGACAAGTTTATCACCAATCTCCTCCACAGATCCTCTTCACCTGTACTCGAACACCACCTGGATCGCCTCGCCTGGCCTCTCGTCCAGCAATTGATAGGCTTGCGCGGCCTGTTCCAGCGGGAAGCGGTGGGTAATCCACTTTTCGGGGCGGATACGTCGAAGCGCCTCCCAGGCTACCTGGAAGCGGCGGGACTTGTCCCAACGGGCGGACAGTTCGGGCGCGATACTGCTGACCTGCGAGGCGATCAGTTTGATGCGGCTGCGGTGAAAGGCGCCGCCCAGGTCGAGCGCGGCGCGTTTTTCGCCGTACCACGAGCCGATAACCACCCGCCCGCCAAAGCCGGTCAGCGCAATGGCGTCGTTCAAGGCTTCGGGCGCGCCAGAGAGTTCCAACGCCAGATCCGCGCCATCGGGCAGCCAGCGGCGCGCTTGCGCATGAAAATCGGGAGCGGCCGGGTCGAGCGCAGCAGAAACGCCCAGGGCCAGAGAAGCCTCCCTTCGGAGCGGCAAGCAATCACAGGTCACGAGCGAGGCGAGCGGGAATTCCCTCAGCAGGGCGGCGGTCAGCAGTCCCACAATCCCCTGACCGAAGACCAGCGCCCGTTCTCCTAAGAGAGGGGCAGCGTCTTGCACCAGGTTGACGGCCGTCTCCATGTTGGGCAAGAAGCAGGCCGTTTCGGAGCGCATCCCTTCGGGCAGCGGCAGCAGGTCGTTCAGGCTGGCAACGAAGTGCGAGGCGTGTGATTGGAAAGCAAAGACGAGCCGACCCAGCCACTGGCGAGGCGTTTGTTTGCCGACATGGATGACCCGCCCAACAACCGCGTAGCCATAAGCCAAAGGGTAACCCAAGTCGCTGCTCAGAGTATCATGCACGTCAGGCAAATGGCGCGGAAACAATCCTCGATAAATCAACATCTCACTGCCCGGGCTGACAGCCGAATACAGGCTTTCGACCAGCGCCTGGCCTTTCCCTAATGGCGGCAGCGGCTCAGAACGCACACACACCCGGCGGGGAGCAGCGAAATACAAACATCTGGCATTCACGGGCTGCTCTCTTCCTGCCGAACGGCGCTCGGCAAAGCCGACCCAGCCAGCAACAGCCCCAAACCGCCGTTCAAAATATCGCGTGCGCGTTGCAGCAAAGTCAAGCCAATGGCTACCGAAGCCGGCTGCCCAAAGGCGCCCAGCGCGAACACCTGGCTGGCCTCCAGGGCGCCCAGTCCGCCGGGCAGCGGCATCAAAAAGGCCAATTGTAACGCCGTCAACGCCGCCAGGATTTGTACGGGTGTGAGTCGCATTCCCAGAAACGACGCCATCAGCGCGTACTCGGCGGCAATTCCCAGCACGGCCAGCAGCGAGACGCCAATCGCAGCCGACAAGGATCGCAAATGACGTTGGCAAAAGTTGGCAGCCAGCCGTTCTGAGGCAAACAACAAGCGTATCGCCCTGGATTTTTGAGAGACAAAGGGCTGTAGGCGCAAAATGGCGGATACAGGCAGGATACGATGGTACATCAAGAGGATGTGGACGAGCGGCCAGCACAACACAGCGCCCAACGCGCTCAGACTCACGAGGGAACCGCTCCCGTTATGGGAGAGCAATCCTGCCCGAAAGATCGCCCACGCCCCCGCCGCCAGCAGCAGGAAATTGACCAGGAACTCGATCAACTTGTCCATGACGACTGCCGCGGTAGCGCGGGCATAGGTCAGGCCGTGATACTTTCGCAGGGCGATCACCTGCCAGGGCTCCCCGCCCACCTGAGGGCCGGGCGTGAAGTAACTCAAGCCAAACGCCGACAAGCGATACCCAACCAGGCGCAAGAACGGGACATCCCGCTTTTCGGCGCGCACGATGAGCCACCAGCGAGCGCTCATCAAAATAATGACCAGCGCATTGAGGATCAGCAGCAGAGCGATCTGCCAGAAGCGCAACCTTTTCAACGCTTGCCAAATCTCTACCAGCGGAGCATTGCGCAGCGCCCATCCCAACAGCCCAATGAGCGCAGCATAAATCAGCATATTTCGAAGGACTCGCTTCCAAGCCAATTTACGTACATTCAGAAAAGTCATAGCGCCGTTTGCCCCTCTTCCTGCGGCAGATTCTCGACGAGGCGCTTCATCTCTGCCAATACAGCCTGATGGATAACGTGCGTGTCCTTGCTGCCCAGCGCGGTCGCCGTAATCGGCCGGCCTACCTGCACACACACGCTGACCGGCCTTACCCCCAACATGACATGCGCCAGCAGTTGCAAGGCGGCGGCCAGTTTTTCCCTTTCTTGCCTGGTCTTCTTGATGCGGGTCAGGGCGCTCCGCGCGGTTTTCTGCCACAGGACGCCGCGCACCAACACCGGCAGGATGGCCGTCTCCGGCGCCATGCGGACGAAGACGCCCACGCTGTCGGTCCACGCCTCAAGCGACTCGGCTGCGCCAGGGTACACATCCGGGTCGGGTTCGATCTGCCCGGCCGGAAAAGTCAAGGCCGCGCCGCCAGAGCGCAGGTGTCCACTCACCTGTCGAACGAGCGCCATGCGCGCCGCCGGCTCGTCTGTGACGAAGTAAAGCCGTTCGCTGACATTGGGCAGGGATTTCAGAAAAGGGCGGTCGAGGGCAATGATTCTCAGATCCGAGCGATTCAGCGCCGCAAACAAGGCCAGGGTATCGGTCATGCCTGGATGATTGGACAAGACCAGGAGGGGGCCAGACTCTATCAGAGACGAAGGCCTGGAGCGTCCTTTTGCGTCAATTGAAGAATCCAAAAAGAGGCGCACATCGCGCACAAAAGAGCGCAAAGTCAGGCGCGAGGCCTCAGGCAAGCCGTGTGCGCCAACAGCGGCATCAAAATCCAACATCTGGCGGGCAAAGCGCCGGGCTGGAGCATGAAAGAGAAAACGCAATAAGCACGCCAGGCGAGGACGGTTTTCCCACCCAAAAGACGAGACCAAATCGTCCAGGTTGATATTGGTAAGCGTTTCGAGCGCTGGCATAGAGAAGCGGCTCACTCGATACACATCACCTTCGAAGACCAGGCAACATCCGGCTGACAGCCTGCCGATTGGTATTGATCTTTGAGCAAATCCAGATACAGTTGCGTCATGCTAACCGGTTGAATGCCACGCGCCTGCACTTCGAGCAGCGCCAGCGCGGTCGTTTCCACGTCTTCGATACGGGTGTGCATCAGCACAATGTCGCCGTTGCGCAGTTTTGGGACGGTATATTTCACCACGTCCTCGGTCGGCCCGCCCCAGCCGGTGGACCACATGGTCGGCGTCAGGCCGTAGACCGCGCACATGGCCAGGAAGGAGGGACTGGTATTGCCAAAAGCCGGCCGGGCAAAGCGGACGACAGGCTCGGTCTTCAACACCGTGCGCAAGGCATCCAACCACAAGCGATAATCTTCAATGACTTGTTCAGCCGAAAGGACTTGGGGGTTGATATGCTCGAACGGAAAGGTATGATAGCCGAATTCATAACCGCGCTGATAGAAACGCCGCCAGATGCCGGGGTCTTTTTGTTCATTGTTAAGCAGCGCCTCGCCTACCGGGAAGAAGGTGATGCGCATGTCTGGATACTGGTCGTAGATTTTCTCTAATTTCTGCAATTGGGTGACCAGGTTGCAATCGTCATACGTCAGCGCTACGCGAGGATAGCGCGCGCTGCCCCGATACAGAATAGGCTGTTGACCGGCTGAGACCATGCGATCATAGCGCCCAAAGGCAGCGCCCAGCAGAGAATAAACGCCTAGTTTGAGGAAATCGCGGCGAGAAAGACAGGTCATTGGCATAGTTTAGCATCTCTGTCTGGCTGTGACAAGGAGAAACTCTTTGCTTTCTACCCTCCTCTCCGAAGATTAGCGTTTGATTAGAATTTCACAATTTGCTTGACTTTGCCCCTGCAATTGCTGTATAGTATTCACGGTAAGAAACATCCGGCACTGCGCCCTCGGGTTGCTGTGCCTTTTATTTGTCAACTTGTCAGTAAGGAGAGGTTGATGATTCGAGTCAGCGAATTGACCAAAGATTATGGAACGCGCCGCGCCATAGACAGCCTGACCTTTCAGGCCGAGCAGGGCGAAATTCTGGGCTTCTTGGGCCCCAACGGAGCCGGAAAAACCACCACCATGCGCATTCTGACCGGCTATATGCCGCCTACAGAAGGAGAAGCCACGGTCGCCGGGTACGACGTTGTGGCCGAATCTCTCGAAGTGCGGCGCCGTGTCGGCTACTTGCCCGAAACCGTGCCGCTCTATAACGACATGACGGTCTTCGATTACCTGAAATTTATGGCTGACCTGCGCCACCTACCAAACGCTGAAGAGCGCGTGGATGAGACGCTGGAATGGGTTGGCCTGGAAGATCGAGCCGAAGGGTACATCGGCAATTTATCCAAAGGCATGCGCCAGCGGGTAGGGCTGGCACAGGCATTGCTTCATCGCCCCGAGGTGTTGATTCTGGATGAACCAACCATCGGTCTGGACCCCGGCCAAGTCGTGGAAGTCCGCAACGTCATCCGCGAAATCGGCAAGGAACGCACCGTCCTGTTGTCTACGCACATCCTATCCGAGGCCCAGCAATTGTGTGACCGCGTTCTCATCATCAACAAAGGCCACATCGTTGCCGAGGATACGCCCGCCAACCTGCAAGCCAGCCTGGTAGGCGCCGAGCGCAACCTGCTGCGAGTACGCGGCGAGGCGGAAGAGTTGGAAGAAAAATTGCGCGCTATGAAAGGCGTCAGCAAAGTCCAACGCAAGGAAGACGGCTTGTTCGAGTTCCATTACGCCCCCGGGCAGGATATACGCCCAGAGGTAGCCAAAATGGTCGTCCAAGCCGGCTATGACTTGCTCGAGCTGCGACCTATTGGGATGAGTCTGGAAGAAATCTTCCTGCAACTCACCCGCGAAGAAGAGACAGCGCCAGAAATGTGAGGCCACTATGCGCAATATCTGGACGATTGCAAAACGTGAATACAAAATCTATTTCAACAGCCCGCTTGCCTATATCGTCATGCTCATTATCCTGGGCGTGATAGGCATCATCTTTGCCTATAATCTCATCAACCTGACCTCTAATCCGTTTGGCTCGCCCCAGGCGCCCGACATCTCCATCGTGACCGGGCCAATGGCATTCATGTTCGTCTTCTCGGTACCGGCGCTCACCATGCGCCTGCTGGCAGATGAACAACGCATGGGAACGATGGAATTGCTGCTCACTGCGCCAGTGCGCGACTGGGAACTGGTGACCGGAAAATGGTTGGGGTCTTTCCTGTTCATGCTGACCATCATCGCCATCACGCTCATCTTCCCCTTGATTCTGCACAACCTGACCACGCCAGGAATAGACCAACTATTGATGCTTTCCAGTTACCTGGGCGTCATCCTGGTAGCGGCTGCCTTCTTAGCCATTGGAGTCAGCATTTCGGCCATGTTCAGCAATCAGTTTGCAGCCTTCTTCCTGTCTATGGGCGTGCTGGTCATCTTATGGTTCCTTATTGGCATTCCCGCTCAGTTGTTCTTTTCTGGCGGAGATTTCTTCCGCTACATTGACATGAACTCACGCTTCTACGATTCTCTCAACCGCGGCATCATCAACTTGTCAGACATCGTATATTTCTTGAGCGTCACCACACTGGGGTTGTTCATTGGCGCCCTCGTAATTGACATTCGGAGGTGGCGATAATGAAAACCGATCCACGCCGTTACGCACCCGTGGGACTGGCCCTCTCTGGGCTAGCCTTCTTGACCATCCTCAGCATTCTGGCCTTGCGAGTCTTTACGCTGGTCGGCATGTACACCCCGCCCGACCCCGACCTACTGGATCGAATTCTCTACATTGCCATTGCCGTTTTTGTTGCCGGTTACGCTGTTTTTGCCATCCTGGACCCCGACCGCGTGCGCAAATTCCTGACCGGGCGGCAGGCAAAGTATGGAAGCAACTCGCTCATCCTGTTCATTGCTTTTGTTGGCATCCTGGTTGTAGCCAATATGCTGGCCAACCGCTATCCCCAGCGCTGGGATGTGACCGAAGACAAACAGCATACCTTGGCGCCAGAAACGATTGAGGCGCTAGAGGCCCTACCCGAACCTGTCACAGCCATTGCTTTCTACAGCCTGCGCATGAACGCCCAATCAGCGGAGGAATTACTCCAAGACTTCAAAAGCAACAGCAAAGGGAAATTCGACTATCGCTTCTTGGACCCAGACGCCAACCCTGTACTCGCCAAGCAACTAGGCATCACCGGCGACGGCAAAATCTTGCTGCAAATGGGCGAGAACAAAGAAATTGTCGCCTACGCCTCCGAACGCGAATTGACCGGTGGGCTGATTCGTTTGCTTAACCCATCCCATCCGGTGATTTACTTCCTGACCGGCCAGGGAGAACATGATACCGAAAACGCAGGCGACGCCTCCTATACGCGCATCCGTCAGGTGCTGGAAAGTAAGAATTACGTCGTCAAGACCATTAATTTGCAAGCCGCCAACGCCATTCCAGAAGATGCAAAAGTCATTGTCATCGCCGGGCCATTGGTGCCGATACCGGAGAGCGTCGTCAATCTATTGAAAGAATACATGACCCAAGACGGCAGCCTGCTGGTCATGGAAGATCCGATTCCGCTTACACAATATGGCGACAAAGCCGACCCTCTGGCTGATTATCTGGCCTCTGACTGGGGCATCCAGTTGAACAATGATATTGTCGTAGACACCAACTCTCCGTCATCGCCTTTCTTTGCAGTAGCGGCGCAATACAACGAACATCCCATCACCCAAAAGATGCAAGGGATTGCGGCCATCTTCCCTTATACCCGCAGCCTGACTCTCACTGAGAACGCCAATGTCACTCCCGATGCTTTGGTCTACACCATCCAGAACTCTTGGGGCGAGACCGATTTCGACAGCATCGAAAAGCAGGCCATGCGCTACGATGATGGAGCAGATCAACCCGGCCCCATGTTGCTGATGGCCGCCGCTGAAAATTTCAGCGCCAACAGCCGTGTGGTTGTCTTTGGCGGCTCCTCATTTGCACAAGATAGTAACTTTGACTTCTCCGGCAACGGCGACATGCTGGTCAACTCCATAGACTGGCTAGCCGGGCAAAAGGCCGCCATTGGCATCACCGAAAATCAATCTACGCTGCGCACCTTCAACCCGCCAGGGTCTACACAGACCATCTTGTTGGTTGTAACCACTACCTGTCTCATCCCATTAGCCGTTATTGTGGGCGGCGTCTACGCCTGGGTGCGGCGCCGCAAGCAAGGGTAAACTATGAAACGCTCGACCTGGATTGTCCTCATCGTCTTTCTGGCGCTCATTGGCGTAATGATTTACCTGGATCAAAAGGAAAACGCGCCCGAAGCAGTGAGCGGCACCCCCACGCTCCCGCCTGAAAAACTGCTCAGCGAAGCAGATGGCGCCGTAACCGGCATCGAATTGTCCGACCGGGAGGGCCAGAGCGTAAGGCTGGTGAAAGACGGCGAACAATGGAGGCTGGAAAAACCCATCGAAACGGAAGCCAATCAGGGCCTGGTGGAACAGGCGATTGCGCAGTTGACCGTCCTGCGCATCCTTTCCAAGCCCGCAGTCGCTCCCGCCGATGCTGGCCTGGTCTCCGCCGCCTATCAATTGACCCTCACCACCGCTAGCGGCGCAAAGAAAGAAATTCTCATCGGCGATGTGACGCCCAGCAACAGCGGTTACTATGCGCAAGAGGCTGGCGGTCAGGCCGTCATTGTGCTGGAGAAATACGGCGTAGACGCTCTGCGAAATTTATTGACCTCGCCGCCATACTTGAATACGCCTACGCCTTCGCCCACCCCAGCACCGCCCACTCCAACACCTATCCCGCTGCCTACCGAGGAAGAGGTTAGTGAAACGCCGCCAATTTCCACTGCCACGCCTTGAGGAATTCCATTACAAGACCATAAAAGGGTATTGAATTTCTTGTCAAAAAAGAGTATGCTGGACTCAACTAAATTGTTAGGAAGTGTTTTCGATGGATATGGAAAAATTGTTGATGGCGGACGATGAGGAAGAATTTCCAGCCATTGCGCGTCTCGTCGAACTGGGACGGCAAAAATCGTATGTCACGCTGGACGATATTCTGCATTTCTTCCCTGAGGCTGAACAAGATGTAGAGCAGCTGGAGGAGGTCTTCTCTGCCCTGTTGAGCGCCGGCATCCCTTTTGTGGAAGATACTGGCACGGTCGAACCAAGTGAAGACGAACTAGCAGCCGTAGAAACGACCGAAGAGATTGAGCCAGAAGCCGTTCTGACCATTGACGATTACCTGGCAAACATAGACACCGACGATACGATCGGGTTGTACCTGAAAGAGGTCAGCCGCGTGCCTCTGTTGACCGCTACCGAAGAAGTGGAACTGGCGCAGCGCATCGAACGCGGACGCATGGCGCGCGAAGAACTGGCTAAAGGCAATGTAAGTTCCCGCCGCCGCGCGGAGCTGCGCCGCCTCATTGAAGATGGGTGGGCTGCGCGTGAGCATCTCATCACCGCCAACTCGCGTCTGGTTATCTCGGTCGCTAAAAAATATATGGGGCGCGGCGTGCCGTTCCTCGATCTGATCCAGGAAGGCAATATTGGCTTGATTCGCGCTACCAAGAAATTCGATTACCGCCGTGGACACAAATTCTCCACCTACGCCACCTGGTGGATTCGGCAGGCCGTCACGCGCGCCATTGCCGACCAGGGACGCACTATCCGTGTGCCGGTCCACATGGGCGACCAAATCAACAAGTTGCTGCGCGTGCAACATCAGTTGACCCAACGCCTGGGGCGCGAGCCGACCGTCGAAGAAGTAGCCGACGCCCTGGAAGTGCCGCCCAAAAAAGTAGAAAACATGATTCAAGTGGCGCGCCGTCCGCTTTCGCTCGAAACGCCCACCGACGATGAAGAGGATTCCGTTTTGGGAGACTTCATCGAAGACGACGAAGCCCCCCCACCGGACGATACCGCCACCTATAACCTGTTGCGCGAACACCTGGGCGAAGTGCTGAACGGCCTGCCGCCGCGCGAGGTGCGTATCCTGCAATTGCGCTATGGGCTGCTGGATGGCCAAGCCTATACGCTCGAAGAAGTAGGGCGCAAGATGGGCGTCACCCGCGAGCGTGTGCGTCAAATCGAAGCGCAGGCGCTGAGCCGCCTGCGGCATCCATCCATCCGCAGGAAGTTGCGCGATTACCTCGGAGAATAATCGTCTACCCTCACATCCATCCCTCAGGGATGGATGTGATTTTTGACTCCAGCCTCGCCACAAAGATAAGGCTTCTTTCCCATGAAGAAGGGTTTTGATATCCACCGTATCTTTGTACTTACTGGCATTATCTCGCTTGCGTTAATCTACCTGCTGCTTTGGATGCGAACAATCACGACAAAAAGGGAATATGACGGGGCAGATTTTATGGGGCTATACTCTGCCGCGAGAATCTCCCAAGAACGCGGTTTCCCCTTCATTTACGATGCCGAGATACAAGTGGATGTTCAAAGCCAGATCGTGGGCTACCCATTCCCGATTGACCAGACCAGTTATTTCACCCATCCCGCATTCATTATTTTACTCGTCAATCTCATTGCAAACGAAAATTACACAGAGTCGCTGATTCGCTGGATGGCCATCCTGCTCCTACTGAACGGCGCATCCGTGTTCATCCTGATGAAAAGCGTCTCAACGCTCAACCTCAGCAGACGCAACCAATGGACGCTTGCTATCGGCGCCTTCCTGTTTCTGCCAACTTTTTCGGGCTTCATAAACGGACAGGATGTCATCCTGCTACTTCTGGGAACATCCATCTGGATGTTTCAACTTTTCGGCGGCAAACCGTTTGTGGCCGGGCTGGGACTGGGACTTTCGGCGATACGCCCCCAAACCGCCATCCTGCTGGCAGCGCCGTTCCTGATAAAGGGCCGAAAAGTCTTCTGGGGTGCAATCCTCGGCGGCGGCATTCTAGGCGTAATCAGCCTGACATTGATTGGGCCGGTGGGTTTGCAGCGATATTTCAACATCCTGGGGGTCGTCGAAGGCGGGATGTGGAAACTGCCCCATTCGCTGGACATGCCTACCCTCTCCGGCTTGCTAAGGCGCACATTCGGCGCAGTGGATAGGGAATTGTTCCGTTACGTCATCTGGAGCGGGTACTTTGCAGGGCTGGCAATCATCGGCATCTTGTGGCGAAAATCCATGCACATTTCGGAGAAACAGGTGGGACTACTTATATTGGGCAGCCTGCTCGTCGTGCCTTACGCGCATTATCATGAACTGACCGTCCTGCTCATCCCGATCTTTTGCCTGATTCGCATTCTTTCGGCAAAAGGACTGCTTCCAAATGCCTGGCTCGCCGCCCTTCCGCTTGCCGTCTCCTTTGTCTTATTGATGGGGTTCATCGGCGAAGGGCGCGCCAAATACCTCCTTGTTCACGCCGTCATGTTCCTGTTGGCATATTTGCTGATCTTCCCGGAAAAGATAAACGCGCTGAACCGCCTGCGGCATTTTTGCGGCCACAAAAAATTGCGCGATGATTGGGGAGAATAGTCAACGTTTCCGGTCAAGCCACCCACCCCCAAGTCCAAAACTGAACGCACAAGAACAGATTCAAAGCAAAGAAAATGTAGGCGACCATGCGGTGAACAATTCCGTTATTACCCCATTTAGCCAGCACATAAAAAAGAGGAAAGAGGGTAATCAGATATCGAATCATCGAATTGAGCGGTTGAGTCTCTACGACCCTGAGCGTGAAAATAACGAACGTAGCCAGCGTAAATAAGCCATATTCGAGAGGCATTCGTTTCCATCCAAGAACCATTAAGACCAAAAACGACAATGACGCCAAGAGATTCAATCCGTCAATGTATGCGGCCTTGCCTGAAAAGAGAAGACGAAAAGCCTCAATGAAATTAACCCAAGGGAACGTGATTCGGGCATGCAAGCCGCTTTCATCCAGAGGCACAACTCCCACCCCTGCCTGCTGACGAAGCCACAAATACACCCCAACCGTCAGGGCAGGGAGCAATATTGCAGGCAGGTAAAATGTCCAGCGTTCTGTTTTCCTGATCTTCCACAAATGATATAACAAAGGGAAGAACAACGCCACGCCTTGAAGCCGAAACAGAATAGCGCATCCCATCCAAAATCCGGCCTGCAACCAGGAATGGTTCCTTATGGCTCTCAGAGCCAGGACGACGGTAGCAATCAACAATCCTTCTGTATAAGCGCTAAAAAGGAAAAAAGAGGTGGGAAAAACCGCAAAATACATGACGCCGCGTCGCGCCAGAGCCTGGTCTCCCCATTCCAAGAACAAATCATAGAGCAACTTGAATGTCAAGATTGTGGCCAGAGATGAAATCAGCATCCCTGCCAGAAAACCATCGCCCACGAGCCATAACAGGGCGCGAATCATCCACGGATAAAGGGGCGGAAAGTGAATGTCGTTTGGAATGGCTCCATAGCCTCGCTCGGCAATTGAAACATACCAAATGGCATCAAATCGCTGCCAGACGGCTAGCAAGGGCAGAGGATGTGGTTCTAGTCCATGATAGGGAAAGATGATGTCTGCCTGCTCATCCAATTTGGCGAGCGACTTGCCAGTATAATAGCCTTGCATGGCTCGGCCGGTTTCTGCATTCCAGACCGAACCCGTTTGAACGTCCATTATAGAATCCTTACCAGCAGGCACAAAGGTAAGCATGACGTTCTCGACATAAGGGCTATAAACCCTGCGGGCGCTGGAACGTAACTCAAATATGGTGAGGTAAGACTGACCAAAAAAGGTCACGTTTGCAATGGCCAGCGGATAAACGGTCATCACTACCCACGCCAGCAGGATGTAAAAACATCTTAAGAAGAAATAGAGGCCGATTGCAAACCGCCAGGAAGGAGAAACTTTGAGCAAGAAAGTCATTCGCATAGAGGCTCTCCAGAAAAACCGTAACTGTGCAGGCGTCTGCCAGGGCTAGCAGTTCGTTGGAGAGAAGAAAAAATGCCTGCCATGAAAAATCATTCTACTTTTGTTCCTTTCCTGACGGCCGTACTCTTCATCTTGATTCTCCTCCTTTTGAGCCGAACGCCCGCGGATGCAGATATGTGGTGGCATTTGAAGGCGGGCCAAATCATGTGGGAACAAAAAAACATTTTGGTTCATGATATATTCAGTTATACGCGTTTCCAAACGTCGTGGGTGAACGCATTTTGGCTCTCCGATCTTATATTATATGGGTGTTATACCCTGGGCGGCTATTTTGCTCTGGCATTGTTTGTGGCTCTGAGCGGCGGATTGACATTTTTGCTCATTTTCAGGCGCATGTCAGGCAATCCTTTTGTGAAAAGCGGCGCGCTCCTTTTGGCCGCCATAACCGCCGCTCCCATCTGGGGACCGCGTCCGCAGATTCTTTCCTTTCTTATTGTAGCATGGCTAGATGGATGGTTAGCGCAAAAGTCATGGCCAAAATGGATTCTGCCTCTTGTATTCGCGCTGTGGGCAAATCTTCACGGCGGCTGGATTTGGGGGATTCTGCTTCTAATTGCACACATTTCTGGGCTATTTGTCCAAGCCATGTCTTCACCAGGAGAGGCAAAAAACAGACTACTTCCAGAAGCGCTTCACCTGGCAATGTGGACCGTTGTCTCCGTATTTTTTATCGGCCTCAACCCAAATGGTGCAGCGCTCTGGAAACTGCCTTTCCAGCAAATAGACGTTTCGCTTCAGATTCAGGAATGGCTTTCCCCCGATTTCCATCGGGTAGATTTTCATCCCATGTTATGGATGTTGTTTGCGTTGTTCATAACCGCTCCCTTTGCGCCCAGGCCAATATCCTGGCCGCAAATGTTCAAGGCGCTGGGATTTGCCTACATGACCTTTGTTGCTCAACGTAACATTGCCTTATTCGCCATCACCGCTGCCCCTTTGCTGGCTGAATGGGCAAATGCTTCATTGCAATCCATCCATACCAGAAGCCCATTTGTTTTGTCACAAAGCAAAGAACTACGCCTGGCGCGACTATTCAATGTCATCATCCTTCTCGCCCTGGGCTTTTCAGCGCTTTTCAACCTCTTACAAATCTCACAAGCGGAAAAGGTAGATGCCAACTATCCTGTGGAGGCAATCGAATGGCTCAGGAAGAACCAGCCCCCAGGGCGGCTGTTCAACTCATACAATTGGGGAGGGTATTTGATTTGGACATTGCCCGAATATCCGGTATTCATTGACGGACGCGCTGACCTGTATGGAAATGATTTGATACAACAATGGCATGAGGTGATCAATGCAAGAAGTCATGCGCTCGATACGCTAGACGGATGGAACGTGAATATTGTTCTACTCGAGCCTGACAGGCCAATTATCGAGACGCTCAAAAAGTCAGGCTGGAAGGTGGCGTATGAAGATGAAAAAGCGGTCATCTTGATACGCCAAAATCGGGCGCCATCCGGGTCATCTATGGGGCTACCACGCTAATTCTCAGCCAAAATATTTTAAGGTTAATCACCCAATAGTCCTCTTGAATTGACTGCGCAAATGTGCTAAAATCCGGCTCACTTAGCCATATATACGGGGATGCAGAGCCTTGACGCCCATATATGGCGGCAACAAGTGTTCTAAACACGGAGTGAACCAGATATGCGATGTCCCTATTGTCAGGCCGAAGAAACAAAAGTGCTTGATACTACGCACGATAGTCATGGTGGCATTCGCCGCCGCCGCGAATGTAACCACTGCGGGCAAAGATTCAGCACACATGAACGCGCCATCCTGGCTACCCCCTTGATCATCAAACAAGATGGTACGCGCGAAGAATTCGACCGCGAGAAATTGGCGCGGGGTGTACGGATCGCCTGCGCCAAACGCCCTGTCTCGGCAGCAGACATCGAGCGGTTGATTGGACATATCGAATCACAATTGCAAAAAATGGGGAAAGCCGAGGTGCCGTCGCGCGTGGTCGGCGACCTTGTCATTACGGCCTTAAAAGAACTGGACCAAATTGCCTACATCCGTTACGCCATTGTCTACCTGCGTCTGGATGACTTGCGTTCTGTCCGCAATGAAATAGACCGCCTGCTCGAAGGCTAAACCATAAGTAGCAGCAACCGCCTCTGCTTAAAAGAGTGTAGGTTGCCGCTATTTGTCTGTAATCGCAGAACACATTTATCGTTTATCAACAAGGAGAAAAACATGCCCATCCAAACCGCCGCAATTGCCGATAAAAGCCTGCTACCCACCCCGCCCTTGCCCGACGGCCTTCCTTCGATAGAACTGACCGAAAACGCCCGCCAGGTGCTGATGCGCCGCTATGTGCGCCGCGGCGCAGATGGCCAGCCAATCGAAAGCGTGGAAGAGATGTTCTGGCGGGTCGCCTGGCATGTAGCCAAGGTCGAAGAGACGTGGGGAGGCGATGCCCTGGCGCGCGCAATTGAGTTCTACCGTCTGCTGAGCAGCAAAAAGTTTTTCCCCAACTCCCCAACCTTTACGGGGGCAGGCACGCCGCTGGGTCAACTCGCCGCATGTTTTGTGTTACCCATCACCGACGACATGGGACGCGACTCGGCCGGCATCTTCCAAACCCTGCGAGATGCGGCGCTCATCCAGCAAACCGGCGGCGGCAACGGTTTTTCCTTCTCGCGCCTGCGGCCCAAAGGAGCGCTGGTGCAATCTTCGGCTGGACAGGCTACAGGTCCAGTGGGCTTCCTGCGCGTCTACGATCACGCCTTCGGAGAGATTGCCCAAGGCGGCACCAGGCGCGGCGCTAACATGGCCGTTTTGCGCGTAGACCATCCAGACATTGAAGAGTTCATTACCTGCAAAACAGACGAGAATCACATCACCAACTTCAACATCTCGGTTGGCATCACCGACGCTTTCATGCAAGCCGTGAAGGACGATGCCGAATGGGAATTGCGCTTCCCTGATGTCAACAACCCCAAATACCGCGAATACGGCAAAGGGACGCTGGAAGAGGCCGAGGCGGCCGGCGTGCCAATCCGCGTCTACAAAAAGGTCAAAGCGCGCGAACTTTTCCAAAAGATCGTAGAGCAAGCGCATCACAACGGCGAACCGGGCGTGCTTTTCCTGGATCGGGCCAACCGTGAAAACCCGGTCCCGCATTTATACCAACTGGAGGCTACAAATCCATGCTTTGTCGGATCAACTCGCATTGCCACAGATTCAGGTCTTCTGACGATCGAAGAACTTGCTGAAACCGGCGCGTCATTTATGGTTGCAACAGACCTGCGCGCTCCACAAGGTGGACAAGGTTTTGCGGGAAAAAGCCTGGGGGTAGCGTATCGTGTGTCATCGCCTGCCTGGAAAACGCGCGAGAACGTTCGCACTTTAAGGTTGACAACCAAACACGGCTATACGGTCACTGCTACTCCTGACCATAAAATCCTTACTTCCAATCGCGGCTATGTGGAACTTAGCAACCTCAAACCAGGCGATACGGTGCTTCTTCAATCTGGGGAAGGGGTGTGGAGTCGCAACTATACACTACCGAATGTCGAGCGCATCCAGACGAAAATGGCTGTCATGGCGCGCAGCGGAGACTATGCTTCTGGTCACACTACCACACGCCGCGATTTTGTCGAACAGTATGCAAATCTGCCCAGGTATTGGTCGCATGATCTTGGTGTAGTTCTCGGCGCCCTGGTCGGTGATGGCTGGCTCAGCCCAAACAGCAGTTCACCTGTGGGCATCGTCTTCAATCACAACGATGGCGAACTCCTGAATCTTGTGCAAGACACTATGCACACTTACTTCAATGGAGGACATTTGCACCAGCGCGGCTCAATCTGCCAGTTGACATTTGAGAGAGTGCCATATCTGTTCTTTGAATCTCTAGGCGTCTTACCCGCCCAAACGCATGAAAAACGGGTTCCTGCCTCCATTTGGGCTGCTCCGCGCGAAGCAATCGTGGGTTTTCTCCAAGGGCTCTTCACAACTAATGGAACTGTCAATGTTTCGTCACGTAAAAAGTCCTGCTCGATTCGGTTAGCAAGTTCTTCGCTCGAAATGTTACGCGAGGTGCAATTGTTGCTTCTCAACTTTAATATTGTGAGCCGAATCCACAAGCGCCGCGAGATGGGATACAGGGAATTGCCCGATGGCAAAGGCGGGTTACGCAAGTATCATGCCCAAGCCGATTTTGAGTTGATCATTGACAAGATAAATCGTGATAGGTTTGTCTCGGAAATTGGTTTCCTGAATGCAAATAAACAAAACAAAGCCATGGAATTCATTTCCAACAAGACCCACATTTCCAATTCCGAAAAATTTGAAACCACCGTTGTTTCCATCGAAGATGTCGGTTTTGCGGATGTATACGATCTAACCGAAACGCAAACGCACAGTGTTATTGCAAACGGGATCGTCGCCCACCAATGCGGCGAACAATGGTTAGGGCCTTACGAAAACTGCTGCCTCGGCTCGATCAACCTCAACGAACACTGCGGACCTGACGGCACAGTAGACTGGGAACTGCTGCGCCAGAGCGTTGTCACCGCCACCCGCTTCCTGGACGATGTCGTCGAAGCCAACGCTTACGTTCCAGCCGTGCCGCAATTGAAAGAGGCCGCCCATCGCGCCCGCCGCATCGGTCTGGGCATCATGGGGCTGGCCGACCTGATGTATCACGCCGGCGTGCGCTACGGCTCAAAGGAAGGGCAAGAATTTGGCGCTCAGGTCATGGAGTTCATCCGCTACCATGCCATGCTGACCAGCATCGAACTGGCGCAAGAGCGCGGCCCCTTTCCCGCCATTCAGGGCAGCCTCTACGACATGGACGATTTGAAGTGGCGTCCGCCGAAGCCATTGACTCCTTATCAGAATAACTGGAGCCGGCCCGAGGTCCGTTGGGAAGCGGTGACCGAAGGCATCCGCAAGCATGGGATTCGCAACGCCGCGCAGACCACCATCGCCCCGACCGGCACGATTGCCACCGTCGCCGGCTGCGAAGGCTATGGCTGCGAACCGGTCTTTGCGCTGGCTTACATCCGCCACGTCAACGACAAGGGCAAAGACCTGCAACTGACCTACGCCAGCCCCCGCTTCGAGGCCGCCTTGCAGCAAGCCGGCCTGGGCGAGGGGAAACGCCAGGAAATCATCGAACAGGTGATGCGCGCAGGCACCTGCCAGAGCATCTTCGACGTACCAGAACACATCCGCAAAGTCTATGTCGTCTCATCCGACATTGGCGCCGAGGAACATGTGCGTATGCAGGCTGCCCTGCAGGCCTTTGTAGACAACAGCCTGTCCAAGACCATCAACTTCCCCGAAACCGCCACAGTGGATGACGTGGCCCGGGCATATTTGCTGGCCTGGGAATTGGGCGCCAAAGGTATCACTGTCTATGTGACCGGCTCGCGCGAAAAGGTAGTGCTGGAAACCAGAGCCACAGCCGAGAAAAAGATGAACGCCGCGCCTCCCACCACGCCTGAGGCTGTTTCCGTTTCCGAGGCCGCTGCCAGGCCCGAAGAGGCATCCTCCCTCTGGCACAGCAGCAAGAAACCCCGCCCGCGCGCCCTGCTGGGGCGAACTTACAGCATAGAAACGCCGCTTGGCAAAGCCTTCATCACCGTCAACGAAAACGGCGGCAATCAGCCTTTTGAAGTTTTCATCAACACAGCCAAGGCTGGCTCTGAGACCGCCGCCGTCTCAGAAGCCATTGGGCGGCTCATCTCTTACCTGCTGCGACTGGCTTCGCCCATTGCTCCCTTGGACCGTATGCGCGAAATTGTGCGCCAGTTGAGCGGCATCGGTGGAGGGCGTTCGCTCGGCTTTGGACCCAACCGCGTGCGTTCCTTACCCGATGGCGTCGGTCAGGTCATTGAAATGTATCTGCGAGAAAAAGACGGCGTAAAGGATATTCCTCAGGAGGATAAAGTGCCAGGCAACGGCGGCCACCTGCTGGAAAAGGAAGCCGAAATGGCCGCGCAAACGTCCCGCATTGGCGACCTTTGCCCAGAGTGCGGCGAGGCGGCAGTTATCAACGAGGAAGGCTGCCGCAAGTGTTATGCTTGTGGCTATAGTGAATGCTAATTACTATAGATACCCGTCTCAGCCGCGCCACGCCTGGATGAAGGCCTGTCCTTTTGCCATCACTTCCTCATAATCTGCCGGCGCAGCCAGGTCTGCCAACAGCGCACGGGTCTTCTCGCGCAGCACCTGGCGCGCGGACGGTTGCCCCTCGGCCTGCCACTTCTCCATCGTCCAGCGCGGATAGACGCGGCTAACATAATAACCGCTCCTGTAATTCTTCAAAGTCGAAGGGGACGAGAGGAAACTGCCGCCCGGTCCAACCCTGGCGATCTCGTCCAGGGCGGCCTGCGCCTCGTCTAACTGGAAACCTGCTGCAAAACGCAGCGCCTGTTCGATAATTTCATGGACATGCACAACAGTTGTGGGCGAAATGGCCTTCGAGCCTAAACTATCCCCCACAAACGGGGCCAGCCCGCCCTTCGACAGGGAAAATGTGAGCGTATTCATCCAGTAGGTATCGGCGGCGATCAAATCCATGCCCCAGCCGGTGCCGCTGCCCGAGGTGCCGCAATGCGGCAGGTTGTAATGCGCCATCATCTCTGCACAGGCCAGATTCAACAGGATACTTTGCGGGTCATAGAAATTGAGCATAGACTTCATATCGAAATAGACCGGCAGCATTCCCAGCGCAACAGGCGTCCCCGGCTTCATTACCTGACTGATGGTCAAGCCGGCCAGTAATTCGGCGAGCAACAATGCCAGCGTGCCGGCTGGCGTCAACGGCGTAGAAGCGCCTGCCATACTGTAGTTAGAAAAGATGAACGGCAGCCCGCGCTCGACCGCCGCCTCCATCTTCAACAGCGTGCCGGCGTCCATCACCAGCGGCGAGACCGGGTTGAAATAGGGCAACACAAAGGGCTTCTCTCCCAATCCGCCGCCATGCACATGCTCGAACATCTCCAAAACCGGCGCAAAAGCATGTTCGTCCGAGACCAATAACACCAACGGCTTGCTGGTGTTGGCAAAATGCTCTAAACTGCCATACAAGTCGCTCAAGGTTTCTGGCACATCGCGCACGATACCGGGCGTCGAAATCACATCGTACAGCGGCAGAGCATCTCCCAGCCGCGCCAGAGAACGCAGGTGAGCGCGCGTAAACAATTCCAAAGTGTCGTTTAGCGGCTCCTGGTAATACAGCGCTGTCACGCCCACGCCAAAGCGCAAACGGTCGTTTCCCAGGGTAAAGACCGCGTTGCCGCGCCGATCGTATATCGGGATCGTGGACGGCGCAGAGCGAATGGCCTCTTCCACCAATTCGGGCGACAATTTCACGCTTCGCCCCTGGACCCGCGCCTGCCCGCTCCTCTTCAGCCGCTCTACAACGGACGGCGAATCCACGCGCACGCCGGTTTCGGATAGAATGCGCACAGCGTAGGCATGTACCTGCTGGATTTGATCTTCAGCAAGCAAGGTCAACTTTGGCCGAACATTGTTCACAAGCGACTCCTTCACTTTTGCAACACAACCAGACACTACTTGACATACGCATCAAAAAAGTGCGCTGAACGCTCCATGAACGCATACCACTGGTCTGCCAGGAAGGAATGGCCTTCGCCGGGGTAGGCAAACAGTTCCGCCTGCTTGCCAGCCTGAACAAAGCCCTGATAGGCTTTTTTAGACCATTCGGGCGGCGTACCGCCATAGAATTCCCCGTCGGCGGCGCCGTAGTTGATTTGAACGGGAGCGGTCACCTCGTCCAGAAAATGAAGCGCGGCCACTTGTCGCAGCAAAGCAGGGTCTTTTGCAGCGTCCTGGTAGGCCTGAATCAGGCCAGGCGGCAAGTCGAGCGGCAGGATGTCGGAGGAATTGCAACCATACAGGCGCTCTCCGCTGGCAATATCGCCAATACAGCCAGGCCCCCAGCGACCGATAATGTCGGCATCGTCGGGGCTGACGGTGGAATACAGCACAGCGGCACGGATGCGTCCGGGGTGGAGAACCGCATCAACCGTCAACACTTTCAGGGTCACTCCGCCGCCCATGCTGTGTCCCCACATGCCAATACGCTGGGGATCGGCTTGGGGCAAGGAGGGAACGGCCTCCAACAGGTTAATCACGTCAATCACCAGCCCGGAATAGAACAGGCTGTAACCGACATCCGAGCCGCCCCAACTGCGATAATCGGAAGAAAGCGTCAAGTAGCCATAGCGATTGAGAAACGACGCGGCGCGATCAGTGCCATCGCCAGAATGATAGACGCTGCGGCTAAAAAAGCCGTGATTCATGACGATGACCGGGAAAGGCGGTTTGCCCTTTTTTGGAACCTGCATGACGCCGGTAATGGTCAGGCCGTCGGAAGGATATTCGATGAGGTAAGCCGTGTAATCCTGCGTTTCGGCAATTTGCTCCCCAACGCGGATGACGCCGCTTTGATACTCGTGCTGGCGCAGGCCCTGAATGGTGTAAGAGAAAATCCATTGCGCCGTAATGGGCGTAGCGGTAGGGCTGGGCGTGAGCGTAGGCGGCGCGCTGGTGACGATGGTGACGCGCGGCGTAGGCAGATTTTCTACTTATCGAGCAAATCAATGGCGTGTTGCAAGCGCGCCAATATTTTTTGCTTTCCGATGATTTCCATGCTTTCAAACAGCGGCGGGCTGACCGCTTGTCCCGTAATGGCTACACGCAAAATGCCGAAGACTTGTCCCGGCTTGAGAGACAAACGTTCCACCAGGTCGCGCATGGGCGGTTCAACAGCGGCGTGGGTGATGTGGGGCAGGCTTGCCAGGAGGCTATACGCCTGGCGGACAACCTCGGCAGACTGCCGAGCGTCGAGGCCTTTAGCAATCAATTCGGCGGGATTCGGTTCGACCGTCTCCTGGAAGAAGAAGCCTCCAAAAGCAATGCAATCGTCCAGAGTCACCAAACGCTCCCGCAGGAGAGGGGTGATGGCGCGAAGCGTCGCGTCGTCAACGCGGTAATTTGCGCGGGTGAAGAAAGGCTTGAGGCGCGCTGCCAGGTCCTCGGTCGGTAAGAGGCGGATGTGCGCGCCGTTGAAGTGATCCAATTTGTCGAAGTTGATGGCGGCCGGGGAGGGCGTCAGTTTGTCCACGTCGAAGCGTTCGATCATTTCGTCGAGGGTCATTACGTCATCTTCTGCAACGCCCCAACCCATCAGGGCAATCCAGTTCAGCACGCCTTCGGGAGTGTAGCCCAGGGCCGGCAAATCTTTGATGAAAATAGAATGACCGTCTTTGATCGTCTCGGCGGCTTCACGTTTGCTCATCTTGCCTTTGCCGCTCGGCTTGAGGAAAACCGAAAGATGCACCCATATCGGCTCGTCCCACCCAAAGGCGCGCACAATCTGGACGTGCAGTGGGAAAGTAGAGAGCCACTCGGAACCTCGAAAGACATGGGTAATGCCCATCAGGTGGTCATCCACCATAGCCGCCAAATGATAGGTGGGCAGGCCGTCGGCTTTGAGCAGTACAGTATCGTCCAAATAGCGGTTTTCGGTGACGATGTCGCCGCGCAGGTGGTCGTGGGCAATGGTAACGCCCTCGTAGGGCATTTTGAAGCGAATGACATGTGGCTCGCCGGCTGCAATGCGGCGAGCCGCTTCGTCGGGGTCCAGGTTGCGGCAGGTGCCGTCGTAGCGCGTCTTCTCTTTGCGAGCCTGCTGTTCCTGACGCACGCGGGCCAGGCGCTCAGGGGAGCAAAAACATGGAAAGGCATAGCCTTTTTGCACCAATTCACGCGCATGGTGCAGATAGATTTCACGGCGCTCGGTCTGACGGTAGGGGCCACAAGGACCGCCAATGTGGGGGCCCTCATCAGGAGGGATGCCAAGCCAGTCGAGGCTGTCGAAGATTTCTTGTTCTGCGCCTTCAACGAAGCGCTTCTGGTCGGTATCTTCGATGCGCAAGATAAATTGTCCGCCCGTCTTGCGCGCCAACAGGTAATTGTATAGCGCGGTGCGGGCAGAGCCCAGGTGGAAGTGTCCGGTTGGCGAGGGCGCCATGCGGACACGAGCAGGTTCGACAGTTCTGTTCATCAAAAATCCAAAGCCTTATGACGAAGGGCGACGCTCTCCACCAGGCCAATGCCCAGCATGAGAGCGGTCAGGCCGCTGCCGCCGTAACTGATGAAAGGTAAGGGCAAGCCAGACACCGGCACGATGTTCATGTTCACGCCGATATTGACCGCGCCCTGGAAAAAGATCAACACCGCCACCCCGTAAGCAATCGCCGCGCCAGATACATCTCTGGCTCGCTGAGCAGCGCGCAGGCAGCGCCAGATAATCAGGGCCAGCACTAAAACGACGAGCAAACCGCCTATGAGGCCAAATTCTTCCGAAACGGCAGAAAAGATGAAGTCGGTGTGACGCACTTTCAGAAAGCGCAGTTGGGTTTGCGAGCCATGACCATATCCCTGTCCGAACAAGCCGCCAGAGCCGATGGCAATCAAAGCCTGCTGAACGTTGTACGTAGCGCCAAAGGTGGCCGTTTTGTCAGGAAAGATGAAATTGGCAATGCGATCCTGCTGGTATTGCTGCAAGAAAGGCAGCCGCAAGCCGGCAACAATCATCCCAACCACAATCAAAAAGGCAAGCGTTCCAAGCGAACCAAAGCCAATCAGGTGTTTCAATTGTAAGCCATTCAGCCAGAGCAAAGTCAACCAGATGACGTTGATGACCACGACATTGCTCAAATTCGGCTGGAGCAGAATCCAGATGGTCAATCCCCAAACCCACAGCAGGCTGAAAAGAATCCAGCGCAAATCGCGAGGGCGGTCTTTGTTCTTTTCAAAGTAACGCGCCAGAATCAGAATGATCGCAATCTTAGCAAATTCTGTGGGCTGCAAGAACAAAACGCCAATGGAGAACCACCTGGCAGCCCCAAACACTGCCTGGGCGCTCAAGAAAAGCGCAAACAGCAGGATACTCATCACAATGAAAATAGGCAGGTATAGAGAAGTCCAATAGCGGTAATCTATGGCGCCCACCACAAAGATCAAGACTAACCCCAACAAAGCAAAATATAACTGCCGGGTCACCAAGGGGAGAAGGACTTCGTTGCCCGCCACAGCAGAACGAATCATAGCCACGCCTAAGGCAGAAGCCAGGACGATGGCGCCCAACAGCCAAAAATCGAAATGTCGCCAGGAAATATCGCGCAGCATACTCATCCCGCGTGGCGGCGCGAGACGGTCCTGAGAGGAATATCGGCCACCAAACGCTGTTCCCGCCCGCGCCGCTCCAAACCGATTTGCACAGCCTCGGGGTCTATCTCTACATGGCGGGAGATGACAGTCAAAATATCGTCTTTCAAGGCTTCCAATTCTGCCGGCGTCAAATCGGTGCGGTCATGGATCAAGACCAGTTGCAAGCGTTCTTTGGCGCTTTGAGCGCTAGGGGTGCGACCAGACAATCGTTCAAAGAAACTGCTCATCTTATTTTCTCCCCGTCAACCGCTGCAAACGCGCCCATAAACCATCATGGGCGTCCAGGTCAAGGAAAGGCACTTGTTGACCTTGCAAACGTAAAGCAATGTTGCGAAAGGCCTGCCCGGCTTTGCTTTTGCCGTCCAACGCAATCGGCGTACCGCGATTGGCGCCAACGATGACACTTTCATCTTCTGGCACAATCCCTATCAGGGGAATGGCGAGTAAATCCAAGACATCCTCCGCTGAAAGCATGTCATGATTTTTGACCATAGAGGGGTTTAGCCGGTTGATGATGAGATTTGGCGCGCCTTTTTCTTCCGCTTCCAACAAACCAACGACGCGGTCTGCATCGCGCACGGCAGAGACTTCAGGGTTGGTAATGACCAGAACTTCATCGGCGGCGGCAATGGCGTTGCGGAATCCGCGTTCGATGCCGGCGGGCGAGTCAATCAACACCCAATCCACTTCAGGACGCAACTCATCGCACAAACGAACCATATCAGAAGGCGAAACGGCGCTCTTGTCGCGAGTTTGTGCGGCAGGGATGAGATACAGTTCAGGCAGGCGCTTGTCGCGGATCATTGCCTGGCGAAGGCGGCATCGCCCTTCGATGACATCCACTAGATCGTAAACGATGCGGTTCTCTAATCCCATGACCACATCCAGATTACGTAAGCCGATGTCGCCGTCTATACAGCAAACTTTCTTGCCATCCGATGCTAAAGCAACGGCGATGTTGGCCACGGCAGTCGTTTTGCCTACACCGCCTTTACCGCTGGTAATCGTGATAATTTTTGCACTCATCGCATCATCCTGTCATGTCAAGTGGGCTGCCAGGGAATTGCCTGCAACTTTCCTTCTTCGGATAAACTAGCCAGTTCGGGGCGAGGGTTTTGTTGTGGTTGCAGCGTAGCCGAAACCTGATCTGCAATGCGCAGTTGAATCGGCGAAAGATCGAGGGCGCCAATGACGGCTTGTGTATTGCCTTTAGAGCCGGCGTGAATCATGCCGCGCGCACGACCCCAAACGAACACATTTCCTTCTGCAACAATCTCTGCACCGGGATTGACATCGCCAAAGACAAATACATGCCCTGGGAATTCAACGCGCGTACCGGAGCGCAAGGTGCGGCCAATGAATAGCGCGGCCTCTTTGTCGGCGGCCTCTGAGGTGTAAGGTTGCGCCTCCTGCGGACGAGGCTTCGAGATGCGCGTGGCCAAACCAAGCAATTGGGCCGTTTTTTCTGTGGTGGCCGATTCGCTCACCACCGCCCAAAGTGTAATCCCATGCTCTGAAAGGCGGTCTCGCAAAGCCGACAACTCATTGACGCGCAGCGCGTGAGGACCGACGTCGAGCGCCACGCGAGCGCCCTGAAAAAAGGGTTGTTGCGCTTCAATCCGGTGGAGCAAAGCGTTTTGCAAATCCTTCCATTCGCCGGGTCCCAGCGCAATTAACAAACCATCACGCAGTCCTTTGATTTGAAGCGCATCATTTTGCTTATCCATACCTGAACCAAAAGGCAACCGCCTGGCAAAGCATACTACTACGGCAAGGCAAACATTTTGCAAATTATAGCACGAAGAACCTACCTGCCCCCATTTTGGGCAATGTCTATGGCCTTGAGTTCAAAGTAGGCTTCCATCACGCGCCCCACCACCGGCGCGGCCACGCTAGCGCCTTCGCCGCCATTGTACATGAAGGCCATAATTGCAATCTCTGGATCGTCAAATGGCGCATAGGCCAACGTCCAGGAATGGGTGGGCCATTCTCCAAATTGACAACGATTGGCTTTCAAGGCAACATCATCACAATATTCGGCTGTACCGGTCTTGCCGGCTACCGCAATGGGAAAGCCAGAAAAGACTTCGTTCAGCGTGCCGCGCGGATCGGCAACAGCCAGGCGCATCCCTGCTTGCACCGCCTCAATGGTCGAAGGTTGGACGATTTTCATTTCGCCGGTCTCGGAGCAGTATCCTCCTTCGCAACTGTATCCTTTGATTTTGGGGGTAGTCGTCAGATCCCATTTCAAGTTGGGGACAAAGGGCGAAATCTGATAACTCCCAGCGGGCAATTCAGTCACGACTGTGAGGTCGTCAAGATTCATCCAGGCGCGGCCTTCGTTGCGGCGGTCTGTAGAACCTTGATAGGGAACCCAGAGCGAAAAGTCTTCAGGATTGAACCATACTTCGCTGACCTTGCCCTCGCTATTGGTCACTTCACGCACTATGGTGGGCTGCATGAGTTTTCCGTCATTGGCAATGGTAGCCCCCGACATCAAAACCTGAAGAGGGGTCGCAATGACATATCCCTGCCCAACCGAGGCAATGTAGGTATCGCCTGTAGACCAGTTTTCGCCTTGATTGATACGCTTCCATTGCGGCGAGGGAATAAGGCCATCTTGTTCGCCAATTAATTGAATGCCAGAACGCGCGCCATATCCTAACGCGCGGGCATACTCCCCAAGGCGAAAGATGCCCAATCCCTCTTCGATTTCTTCCTCGAAGCCTCCGCCCAGTTTATAGAAACAAACATTGCTGGAATAAGCAATACAGTGCAGGAAATCCAATTGTCCAAAACCGGCCTCGTTGATGACGCCTCGAATGTTATACACCCAGTCTACAAAGGGGCGAGTATTGGCGTCGGTGCATGGCTCATTGGGAGAGAATTTCTCGCATAGTTCGAGTTTGCCTGGCGTTTGGATTATCTTGTCAAGCGTTACCACTCCTTCGTTGTAGGCGCCCGTAGCGGTGGACAATTTGAAGACAGAGCCAGGGGGATACTCGGCCTGGATAGCGTTATTCAACAAAGGACGACGAGGGTCTTCACTGAGTTGTTCATAGTAGTACGCCGGAATGAAACGCGCCATACGATTGTTTTCGTATGTTGGATACGTCACCATGGCGAGAATCTCGCCCGTCTTGGGATTCATAGCAATGACCACCCCGCTTGAAATCCGAATCTTGCCAAAATAATCATTCCAACTCTGGATTTCGGTCGTCAAAACCGCTTCGGCTGCCGCTTGCAAGCGCGTATCAATGGTGAGTTTGACGTTATAACCAGGGATGGGCATAATGGGAGGTTCTAAATTGCGAAGTTCCTTGCCGGCCACGTCTACCTGAATGACGCGGCGGCCAGGCACACCCACCAAGAGAGGGTCTAAAGCAGCCTCAACACCTGCATAGCCAATCTTGTCTCGATTGGGAACAAAGCCTCTTTCTCGATAGGTCTTTTCTAACGTGGCCGGGATAGGCCCCAAGAAACCCACCACGTTCGCCGTCAATGAGCCGGTGGGGTAATCACGAACCGGCTCGACTTGAATAGAGACGCCCGGCCAATCTACGGCGCGTTCACGCACAATGCGCGCAATGATCTCATCCACGTTGCATTTGATCTTGACCGGCCGATACGGCGCCAAGGAATCGCCTAATTCGACCAGTTGGGCGATGCCAGGGCCAGGCACACACTCAGCAACTAATTTGGCATCTTCAACCGTCCCCTGCGAGGCAGGCACATCAATCAACTCAGCCAAGCGCCGATAAATATTTTGAATATCCGCCTCGGAGTCGGGTAAATCGGCAGGCGTAATCACCACGTTGTAAGAGGCAAGGTTGCCGGCCAGGATATAACCGTTGCGGTCATAAATAATGCCGCGTGCGGGCTGCAAGGAAATTGTAGAGGTGTAATTCTCTACCGCTTGCTCCAGCCAAACAGAGGATTGAAAGACCTCCAACCCCAGCAAGCGAAACAACAACCCGACCATGACCGCCGCCATGACAAAATACAGCGTCCAAGCGCGCCACGCAAACGTTTGTTCAACAGCAGAAGAGGGGGAACTCACTCGACCTCCTGCACAGGATACACCCAATGCGCCAAATCACGAATCATGGCATAAACAGGCAGAGCAAACAACAGATTCAACAAGAGACTCGGTAAAACAATCAAACCAAGCGCATCATTCAGGGTAATAGGATGTGATAGAAATTGCAAAACAACATAAGCGCCTAAATTCATGAACATCGTTCCCACAAAGATTACGCTAAACATAGCCAAAACAGGCGCCTGCCATACACGCCTGCGCAACAAATGTGCCAACGCAACAACGCCAAAGTAGCCTCCCAAAACAACAAACCAGGGCATTCGAGAAACAAAAGAGACCAATATTCCTCCCAGAAAAGCCCATTGCCAGGAAGCGTCAATATCCGTTTTCAGCGCCCAGGCAGCCAGAATCACCAGCATCAAGTCGGCACAACCGGCCAGAAGCCTGATGCGGCTGATGACCGCCGATTGGAGGATGACGACAAGAATAAGCACAGGAAATGCAACTAAAGTACGCATATTCAGGGGGAAGCCGTTGGAATGAGCGGCTGGATATCTACGGGGCGGAAATTGGTAATCACCAAAACAATCTGCAAGCGCGTAAAATCCACCGCCGGCTGCACAGCAGCCCGTTGAAAGAGTTCAACGTCGAGCTTGCGAACGTTGAGGACCTGCCCCACAATCAAATCTGGAGGATAGCCGCCGCCTAAACCGGAGGTCAACACAACATCTCCCGCTTCCACTACGGCATCTTGGGCAAGCATATCCAGCGACAAGTCGCCCGTGACAGAGCCAACGAGAACTGCATCGGCCTGAGCATTTTGCAACCGCACATTGACCGCCGAAGCCGGGTCGGTAATCAACTGGACGCGCGCTGCGCCTGCAATTACCGCGTCCACCCGTCCCACCAAACCCTGGTTGGTCACTACCGGCATACCTCGCAAAATGCCATCACTGGAACCGCGATTGATGATGACATAATGCAAAAATGGACTGGGGTCGCGGCCAATGACCGCAGCGCCTTTATATGTACTTTCTGGGTTGGCGCGCGAGAAATCCACCAACGCCGCCAGGATTTGCGTCTCTCGCACTTGTTGTTGGAGCTCAATCACCTGCCCTTGCAAACGCGATACCTCTGCTTCCAGTTCGGCATTGCGCTGGCGGAGGGTCGCAATATCGCGCGGGGCGCTCAAAAAATCCTGGATTGCATTGTATCGGGTCGAAAACCAGGTTTGGAGCGCAATGAACGCTCCCGTGATTCCGCGCGAAGCGCCGCTCAAGTACCCCCCCAGCGCCAACATCAAAATCCCGCCTACCACCAAAAAGACAATGGTCGTTCTCAAAGAACGATTCAGAAAATCTTTCATACCCAAACCAATCGCATGAACGCAAAAAGCAAACGCGCCTATGCGTTATGGCGAGTGCTGCCGCGCTCCAATCCAACCAAAAAACGGCTCAACGACTCGAAATCTTCAAAAATCATGGCTGCACCGCGCGCCACACACGTCAGCGGATCCTCAGCAACCCACACTCGTAATTTCAACTCATCGTTCAAACGGTCGGCCAGGCCCTGCAATAACGCCCCCCCTCCAGCCAGGCAGATGCCAATATCCATCAAGTCCGCAATAATCTCTGGCGGGATTTCATCGAGCGCGTCGCGGATCGTATCCACAATCACCTGCACAGAAGAGGCCAACGCCTCGCGGATCTCCACCGAGGAAACTTCGATGGTCTCCGGTAAGCCCGTGACAAGATTCCTGCCGCGCACCTCCATCGTCTTTTCGGTAGGAAGCGGGAAAGCCGAGCCAATATTCCATTTGACCTGTTCGGCTACCCCCTCGCCAATCAGCAAGTTATATTTGTTGCGAAGGTACTGGACAATATCCTGATCCATCTCATCGCCTGCTACGCGCAAAGAGCGAGAGACCACCACGCCGCTCATGGACATCACCGCCACTTCGGTCGTGCCGCCGCCAATATCCACCACCATGCTGCCGCGTATCTCGGCCACCGGCAAGCCGGCGCCCAATGCAGCCGCAATAGGCTCCTCGATGAGGAAAGCCTGCCTGGCGCCTGCCGCCATGACCGCATCATAGACGGCGCGCTTCTCGACCTCGGTAACGCCGGTGGGAATCCCGATCACCACGCGAGGGCGCGGCAAAGGGACAACGCTTTGTTCATGCACCTTCCCAATGAAATATTCCAGCATAACCTGGGTCACGTCGAATTCAGAAATCACGCCATCCCGCAAAGGGCGCACCACAACCACATTGCCGGGCGTGCGCCCCATCATCTCTTTTGCTTCCAATCCAATAGCGAGCGGCTGACGCAGCCGTTTATCAATCGTTACCCAAGAAGGCTCATTGATAACAATACCCTTGCCTCGTACACTGACAAGGGTGTTGGCAGTGCCCAGGTCAATGGCAATGTCCAATGAAAACAGGCCTAAAAGCCAGTCGAGCGGGTTAAACGCCAAGTTGGGATCCTCTATACTTTTTGATGCTTAGGAATATTATACCATGAGCAAGATTCGCCACTTGCCGTGACCCCAAATGAAAACCTGAGTCTGATAGTCAGTGGGTCGGATAGTAGCATGGTCTAATCTTACTTCCTGCAGATAGGTTGATAGAGAGCGCCTTTGCGTTTCAACCGGGCGGAGTCGGCTTGCTAAGAA
>JBBITF010000032.1:29483-30894 GCA_037440925.1 Chloroflexota bacterium | reverse complement strand
TACACTTCGCTGGCGATGCCGGCCTCCTTCAGCCGCCCCTGCACCTCCTCGCGCCGTTCGAAGGCGACCATGTAGAGGTGGTACACATGGGTGCGGTCAGGGGCTTCCATAGGGGGAACCAGCCCGAGGTCCAGCAAGAGGCGGGAGTAGGTCTGGGCGTGAGCGCGGCGGCGGGCGTTCCAGTCGTCTACATGTGGCAATTTGACTCGCAGGACCGCCGCCTGCAACTCGTCCAGGCGCGAATTGTAGCCCAGCATTTCAGGGAAGTATTTCTTCTTCCAGCCGTGTGTGCGCAACATGCGGACGGTTTCGGCCAGCCGGTCGTCATCCGTCGTCACCATCCCGCCGTCGCCGTAGCCGCCCAGGTTCTTGCTGGGGAAGAAACTCAAGCAGCCCAGGTCGCCGAGGGAAGCGGTCTTGCGGCCCTTGTATTCCGCCCCAAACGCCTGGGCGTTGTCCTCGACCACCGCAAGGCCATGCGCGCGCGCCAGCGACAGGATTTCGTCCATGTCGGCCGGCTGTCCGTAGAGGTGGACGGGGATGATCGCTTTGGAACGAGGCGTGATGACGGCTTCGATTTGGGCGACATCCATCAGGTAGGTGCGCGGCTGGACGTCCACGAAAACGGGTCGCGCCCCGACCGAGAGGACTGCTCCCGCGGTAGCGAAGAAACTATACGCCGGGACGATGACCTCGTCCCCCGCCCCAATGCCGAGGGCGCGCAGGGCGATGATGAGCGCGTCGGTGCCGGAGGCCACGCCGACAGCGTGTTTCACGCCCAGGTAAGCGGCTATCTCTTGTTCGAGCGCAGCCACGTTGGGGCCGAGGATGAAGCGTCCCGATTCGAGCGCCGACAGGACGGCTTGGTCCATCTCAGCCTTGATGGAATGATATTGGGCCTGTAAATCTACCAACGGAATACTCATACCGCCTCCGCATTCAACTGTTGCACGACCTGGCCGTCTTTCCGGTATTCCCGGCCGCATTTGGCGCAGCGCGCCTGCTCGGCATTCCCGGCCGGCTTGAAGGCCAGGCGCAGGCCGCACTGGCACATCCAGCCCTGAATGCGCGCCGGGTTGCCGTACACCAGGGCGTAATCGGGGATGTCGCGCGTGACGACCGCACCCGCGCCGATGAAACAATAGCAGCCCAGCGTCACGCCGCATACGATGGTGGCGTTCGCGCCGATCGTCGCCCCGCGCTTAACCAGGGTGGGCTTGTACTCGTCCTTGCGGTTGACGTGGCTGCGCGGGTTGATCACGTTGGTGAAGACCATGGAAGGCCCCAGGAAGACATCATCTTCTATGGTGACGCCGGTATAGATCGAGACATTGTTCTGCACCTTGACGTTGCTGCCAAGCGTCACATGGCTGGCGATGAACACGTTCTGCCCGATATTGCATCGTTCGCC
>JBBITF010000032.1:27012-29383 GCA_037440925.1 Chloroflexota bacterium | reverse complement strand
TTTCCTGCGAAATCGTGCTGCGAATAAATCTCAGAAATTCCGATAATGCGTTTAGAGGGTATTCGCTGATCTGACTTTCCATCACGTTTGTCTCACTGCCGTAGTGAAAATGCTTCGGAAATGTAGAGACCGCTTCCCAATGTTTATGCGGCGCATTGTCATGCCGATAAATCGTTCCATCAACGCCGCGCCGTTCCCAATGATAACTATAACGGCCATCCAGTTTCAACAAAAACCATACGTCCACAAAACTTCCCTCATGAAGGAGAATGCGAAGTTCGTTGACATCCAAGATAAAAGCCTCTGCCACGAGGTCAGCGAATTCTATTTCCGCAATCTCTTTGAGCGTTCGAAGATCTACGCGGTTCATGATAGCGAATCGAGCAGTTTTCGAATCTGCCCCTGTTTATATTCCAAATGGTCCAAACGCTGATAATCTCGCCATGATGCCGCTTCTTCGAGCGTACCTTCTCGATAACGTTTTTCGAATTCTTCGATATTGGCGACGCTGTAACGAGTAATGATCTCGAAAATTTCTGTCTGGATCAGGCGCAATTGGCGCTCCAAATAACTGTACAGGCTTTTGCGAATCAAGTCATCTTCAGAGATATGGAGTTCTTCCGTGACCTGATCGAGAATTGCACTGGTGGCTACCATAGCGCTCCTTTCGTTCGTATAGAATTGCACTTGAGAATCTATCCTGGACATTCGCCAGGACATCCACAACCGCGAAGATTGTAGCGCGAAATTTATTTCGCTTTTGGTTGCGGAATGAATTCCGCGCTACGATTTCATGAACGCATTGTATCGCCGACCTGCTTACGCCGCTTGCGCCATGAAATGGTACGAAGTGGTACGGTCGGCTTTGACTGACATTTTAACGCAAACCCAGAGGAATCTGTGTTGATCCGTGTTCATCTGTGGTCTGTGGTCAGGAACGGGTGCGCGAATTCGTCCATCGGCGATAAGGGCGCGGTACGGATGCGATAAGTCAACTCAATGGAAGGACGGGCGTCTGCGATGCCAAAGCCGCGCCCGGCCAGCGTTTCCTGATACAGCACCGTGTGCAAATCGGTAAAGCCTTCGGAAAACTCGATCTCCTGCCCGTCCACCGTGATGGACCGGTAGGTGGTCTTGCCGCCCGGCTGGAGGGGATAAGGCAAGTCGGCTGGGTCTACCGAAAGGAACCAGCGCACGCGCGCGCGTTCCAGTTCGATGAAACCGGACATGCGTTTGTTGTCGGCGTGATAGACCCGGATATCGCCGGCCGCGCCAAACAGCCAGAGGAGCAAATCGAAGAAATGCACGCCAATGTTGGTGGCCACGCCGCCGGATTTCTCAACCTGCCCCTTCCAGGAGACATGGTACCAGTTGCCGCGGCTGGTGATGTATGACAGTACCACATCCCGCTGTCCGCGGCCTGGATTCTCCGCAAGTTTGGCTTTCAACGCCAGTAAAGCCGGATGGACGCGCAACTGCAAGACCGAGTTGATCTTGCGCCCGGTCTCGGCCTCCAACTCAGCCAGCGCATCCAGGTTCCAGGGGTTGATGACCAACGGCTTCTCGCAGATCACGTCCGCGCCCACGCGCAGCGCCAGGCGGCAGTGGGCATCGTGCAGGTAATTCGGGGAGCAGATGCTCACGTAATGGACACGGTTTTCTTCCGGCCCGCGCCGCAGTTTCTCCAGGTGGCGGTCGAAGCGTTCCACCTCGGTGAAGAAGCGCACGTCGAAACCGAACTGGTCCAGGATGCCGACCGAATCCTTCGGGTCTACCGCCGCTACCAGGCGGTTGCCGGTATCGCGGATAGCGCGGAAATGACGGGGAGCGATGTAACCGCCTGCCCCGATGACGGCAAAGTTATACGCCATGTGGTCCTCTTCGTTCGATTTGATATCCTTGCCCTGCCTGCCGCAGGGTAACTTCGCTGGAGGCAGAGTCCAAGGATAAACCAGCCTCCAGGCAGGTCAGGCGCAGGATGTCCATGATGTCCTCGTCGCCGCCGTCCAGGGAAACATGCGTCACGCCTTCCGCCTGCAACTGCGCTACCACTTCCCTGGCTTTCTGTCGAAAGGTTTTATACACGCGCAGCGAATCCTTCGCGTATTGCAAAGCACGCTCGGCAAAGACCGCCATGCCCTCCGGCGTCAGGTCGTATTGCAGGCGCGTGCGGCTCAAGTGCGACACCTTGACCCAACCGCGATTGACCAGGCGCTTGATGTACCAGTTGACGCTGCCGACCGCAATCCCCAGGCGGCTGGATAAATTAGCCTGCGTCGCCAGGGGGTCGTGTGCAATTTCATCGAGGAGGGCGTATTCGTGCGGTTTGACGTCTGACATGAGATTGAGCATTCAGTTTCTGAATTCTCAT
>JBBITF010000032.1:24348-26912 GCA_037440925.1 Chloroflexota bacterium | reverse complement strand
CGCCGCCGCGCTTGCCGGATTCGACAACTCGCCCAAGAAATAATTCACATCCCGCGCGCGGACGGCAAAATAGTAGGTTGTGCCAGGCGTCAGACCGGTTACGGTGAGGGTTTCGGTTTGCCCGGCGGGTTTTGGAGTGAGGCTGTTGGGGAAGGGGGTAGCGTTGTTCCACCAGGAACCTTCACCGGTGATGGGACTGGTGCTATAGCGCACTAGGTAACTCGTGACGCCTTCGTCATCAGCCGGAGCGGTCCAGGTCAGATCCACTGTACCATCCACACTGCCAGTGACGGCCGCCAGGTCCGTGATCGGATCCGGCGCAGCGGACGGAGCGCCGCAGGTATAGATGCGCACGTCGTCCAGCCACCAGCCCCAATCATAGGTCGTATAATCCAGGCCCATGCGCCAACGGAAACGGACGCTCTGCCCGGTCAGAGAATTCAGGTACAGGCGGCTGGAAATGTAGCCATGGCTGTCTGCCACAAATGCACTGCGGCCTTGGAGGGGGTTGTTATAGCCCACACGGATTGTCCCATTATATCCATTGTCGTAGAAAAGGCTGCTTGCGTCTGTCCAGGTCGCACCGTTATTGGTGCTGTATTCCAGCACACCACCGTCGTAGTTATACCCTTCGAAATCTTCAAACCCATACGCATGAGCAAAATGCAAGAAGGAATTGGCCGGCAGGGTCACACTGCTGTTCATTGCAGCATAGGTATCCGTTCCGCTTTCCTCCTGCACAAAGTCATCCGCATATAGGGAATATTCCCCAGAATGGGCAAAATCTGAAGTGCGCGACCAGTGGTTGGTGCCCACCAGCGCGCCAAAGGACCAGTTTGCCGTGCCGTATTCCATATCGTCGTAGAACAGGTTGAACGGCGCCTGACTTGGGTTCAAACACAGATCTGCTTCTGGGTTATAGTTACCGCCCAGCGGTTGCAGATTCATCTCCACGGCATCGGTGGCATCGCGCACTTCCTGGCAGTCGGTCGTGGTAATGCCATTTACACCGGTCTTGTTGTAACAAGCCTGGTACAAGGCATTATACAAGTCCTTGTAATCTGCGCCCGAGGTAAGTAAGTTGGTTTGGGCCTCATAGTAAATTGTGATGACCTTTTCCATCCCCAAGCCAGTGACGGTCTTGCCGTTGAACGTTCCACCGTCTGTCATCAAGTAGACTGCCTTGTTGTTCACGCCGCTGTTGGTATGCACGCCGCCATTATCCCCGTCACCCAAATAGTAATAGGCGCTGGTCATCTTGTCAGGTTGCGCGTATACGGTCGGATCTTCCATGTCGCGAGACGGCGTCGGAGTAGTATCCTCACCTATCAACCACTTGACCGATACGTCGTCATTGCCTTTGCCATTGGTCTGGTCTACAAATTCGCCCCACATGTCGGAAAAAGATTCGTTGATAGCGCCCGACTGGTAATAATAGAAAAGACCAGACTCATACTGCGTGACGCCATGCGTGATCTCGTGCGCCACCACATCGTCTGCTACGATGTTGCAGCCATCTCCATAAACCACCTGACTGCCATTCCAAAAAGCATTACAATAGCCCGAATTATAGTAATGAACCGTAGATTTTATCGTCATGCCGGCGTTGTCAATGCTATCGCGGCCATGATACGTGAAGTAGAAATCATACGTGTCGCCTGCATAAATGTGCGCATTTTGCGCGTAGATATCGCCGCCCGCGCAGGTAGGATTGGATTCGTTGCACACCAACGTGCCGGGCAAGTTTGTAGTATTGTAAGTAGTGTAAGTCTCGCGGTTTTTGGCATAATCAACCTGGTTAAAACTCAACGCCAGGTTGCCGCGCAAAGCGTCTACCAACACGAACTCGCGGATGGGCAACAATTCTATCGGCGTCACCTCCATACGCCAGACCAGGCGGGTATCGCCCTTATCTGGGCCAACCAAGCGCGGGTTGTAAATCCATAATTGCGGCTCGCTGGCAGTCAAATCTGAAACCTCTAATTCATATTTCTTGGCAACCGCCTGTAAAGCATTCTCTTGGGCCTGCTCCACGCTAACAGCCGCCTGCGTGGCTACTTTGATCTTGGGCAAGACCTCTTTGTTGACGGCAACAATATTGTGGTTGTCATCTACCTGCACGACGACCTCGCCGCCTACAACCGGGATGCCCTGATACTGTTGTTGGAAGCGCACCGTAGAACGTCCGGATTCTTGCTTTTGTTTCATCAACTTCAGGTCGCTGGCCTGGTCTCGCAATCCAAACAGGGAACCGCACACCGATAAATAGCCGCGCGCGGCCGCCTCGGGCGAGGCGTTGGCTGGCAGCGCCGAGGGCTGGGGAATCGGCCTGCCGGGGGTCGTACCAACGAACCGCAGGGTGCCGGTCTCGGCTTCCAGTGTGGTGCGCGCCTGCCCGCTGTTTAGGCATTGCGCGTAAATATCATTGGGCCGCTGGGCAACAACGCTGTAATCGGACTCTTCGGCTAATGCGTTCATCCCGCCAACCGGCCACAGCAAAGCCAAAATGACGCTGAAAACCAGAATTTTGTAGAAATAAGTATGGACAGAGGATTTCATGGCAA
>JBBITF010000032.1:2741-24248 GCA_037440925.1 Chloroflexota bacterium | reverse complement strand
AGAAACAAGCCAAAACGGAGATGCCCCACAGGGGAGGTCGTCTCCATAGGCAAAGGAATTCATGCCAACGATAAAGATTCTTTCAAGCAAAGTACACTCACTCTAATCATAACAAATTTTCAATTAGATTTACTTGACATTTTTGTTAGCCGTCTTAACAACCTTGTTTGGCGACTGCCCCATCCATCGTCAAAAATCATCTTGTCGGCAACACAGAACTTTATACACCAGATTGCCAGGATAAACATTACGGTTTCCTTATTAACTATACCCTCTACAGCCAGCCAAGACAATCACGCCATAGGACTATTCGCCTTTCCCCCAGCCTCCATTGCCCAAACCTGAGACTCTGACTATCTCACTATTGCTCCTTCAAAATAGCGCAAATTTTCTCGCCGGCTCGGCCATCGCCATACAACGCCGGCCGCTCGCCGCCTGGAAACCACGTTTCATAGGCCATTTGGATCTGTTCGACCCGCGCGCCTGCCAGGTAGTTCCAGCCGCCCTGCACCGTCTCGACCCACTCCGTCTCATCGCGCAGGGTGATGCAGCGCACGCCCAGCAAGTAGGCCTCCTTTTGCATTCCGCCCGAGTCGGTCAGGATGCAATTGGCGTTTTCTTCCAGGATGAGCATATCGAAATAGCCAACCGGTTCGAGCAGAGAAACGTTGGGGGGCGCAGAGAGCCCATAGCGCGCAAGCAATTTGCGGGTGCGGGGATGAAGCGGAAAAACGATGCGGGTCGGCAGGCGGCCCAGAGCCGTCAAAATAGCGGTCATGTTGGCCTGGTCATCGGTGTTGGCCGCGCGATGAACGGTGACGAGCGCATACTGCCCGGCTTGCAAATCCAAATCAGTCAAAACCTTCGAGCGTTTGCGCGCCTGCGCCAGATTGTGCAGCAGGGCGTCGTACATCACGTCGCCCACGTTATAAACGTTCTCGCGGATGCCTTCTTTTGCCAGGTTTTGGACGGCGGCTTCGGTGGGGCAGAACAGGATATTCGACAGGTGGTCGGCCGCCACGCGATTGATCTCCTCCGGCATCGCTCGGTTATAGGACCTCAGGCCGGCTTCCACGTGAGCGAGCGGAATCCCGGCCTTGGCCGCTACCAGCGCCCCCGCCAGAGTGGAGTTGGTATCGCCATAGACCAGCGCCAGGTCCGGCCTGATCTCGGAGAAGAGGCGCTCGAGGGCGATCATCATCCCGCCGGTCTGTTCAGCGTGCGAGCCGCTGCCCACGCCCAGGTTATAGTGCGGCGCGATGCCCAATTGCTCGAAGAAGACCTCGGACATACCGTAGTCGTAATGCTGGCCGGTGTGGATGAGTTTCTCGTCAAAAGCATGCGCCAAAGCGCGCGAGACAGGCGCCGCCTTGACAAACTGCGGGCGCGCGCCCACGATAGAAGCGATGGTCTTAATGGTCATGGAGGACTTCCTCGAAGAGGGTTTCATATTGCGCGGCGATGCGGGTAATGTCGAATTGCGCCGCCTTACGAAGACTGGCCTGTTGGAACTGCCGCAGGAGGGCGGCGTTGGTAAGCAATTTGCGCAGCGCCTCGGCAAAGCCGGGCTGGTCGCCGGGCTGCGCTAGAAAGCCGTTTTGCCCCTCTTCGACAATGTCGAGAAAGCCGCCGATATGGCTGGCCACCACTGCCAGACCATTGGCAAGCGCCTGCACGCCCACCACCGGCAAACCTTCTGACAACGAAGGCATGAAGAGAATGTCGCTTTTTGCAAACCACGCCAGCACTTCCTCGGGCGTCACCCAGCCGGTCAGGGTAAAACGTTCGTCCAGGCCTGCGGCGCAAATAGACTGTTCGACCGCCTCGAACAACTCGCCGTCACCCAGCAGAACGCAGTGCCAGTCCAGGTCGCGCAAGGCAGCCAGGGTGCGAACGATCAAGAGGGGATCTTTTTGCGGGACGAAACGGCCGGCAAAGACGATGCGCGGGGCGCGCCCAGGCGGGCGGGCCGCAGGCAGAGCCGCCGGCGCCTCAACGCCGTTGTAGATAACGCGAATTTCGACCGCATAGCAGCGTAAGGCCAATTGCCGCGTGTAGTGACTGACAGCCGTAACACGGCTGGCCTTCTTCCAAATGGGAGGCGTGAAAGGCAGCAGGTACCGAAACCAGCGGTCGGTTTTTTCTGGCACGCCGCCCGGCACATCGCCTAGATGGGCGGTTAACACATACGGAACGCCCGTCAGCGCAGACAGGGCCCATCCCAGCGCCCCAGCCGGCAGGGCAAAATGGACGTGCAGCAAGTCAGGCCGAAAGCGGCGGATGTGCGCCAGGCCATGCCAGAATCCCAACAAAATGTAAGCGGCCATGGCCGGCACGCTGGCCGAGTACGAAGCCATGCGCAGCGAGCGGATGCGCACCACTTCCACGCCGTCTATCGTCTCACGCAAGGGCAAGCCTTTCAAGTGGGCGGTCAACACCAAAACCTGGTGGCCGCGCCGAACAAGTTGCCTGCAAATGTCATAGGCCGCCCGCCCGCCTCCGCCGCCTACCGGCGGAAACTCGTGAATCAAGACCAGGATGCGCATGAGTTATTCTTCCCCGGCTGTTTTTTCTTCCCAGTTCAGGGCGGCGATGATGGACGGCAGATAGGCTGCGCCCGGCAAACTGGCGGCCATGTAAAGCAATCGAATGGCCACCGCCACCGTCAGGCTGGCGGCCGCGCTCAGCCCCCCCACCTGTGAAAAGAGAAAGGTCAGCGATAGTTCTTGCACGCCATAACCGTTGATAGAGACCGGCATCAGCGTCACAAAGTAGGCCAGGCTCCACAACCCGGCAATCAGGGAAAAGGACATCGAGGCGCCCAATCCCACAATGACGATGTAGAAAGCGGCAATGACGCACAGGCTATGCAGCCAGGTAAAGACAAGCGATAGGAACAGCGCCGCCGGACGTTCAACCCAGGTCGAGAAGACCCGCAGGGTGCGCTTCACAAACTCCCAAGCGCGTTGAAACAGGCCGCTCAGGGCTGCCGATTGCAAGGCCGGCGCGCTCAGGCTGGCCCATACCGGCGGAATTCCAAAAGGTAAGAGGCAAGCCATACCCAGCATCCCAATCAAACGGTCGGCGGCCAGCGAGGCCAGCGCCAGGGCCTGGTCCATGCCCATTTGGATGGCGCTGACCAGGCGCACCACGTCGCCCCCAATGGTAGTAGGCAAGAAATTGGAAGCGAACAAGCCCGCAAAGGTCAACGCCGAAGTCTTGAAATAGGAGATTCGCACGCCCCCCGCTCGAACCAACACATGCCAGCGGGCGCTGACAAAGAGCCGTGAAAGGAACAGGCAAAGCAGCGCCAACAAAAAATTGCCGGGCGAAACCTGACGCACCGCCGAGAGGATTGCGTCCACCCCTTCTTGTTCGATCAAAAAGAAAATCAAAGCGGTCGCCAGCAACGTCCCGGCCAGGCGAAAGAGGAAGGCGCGCCGTTTCGAGAGCCAGCCTTTCATTCCCTCTTCTTATCCAGGTTGACCACTTCGCGCAGGGTGTAGGTCGGTTTGCGCTGAGACTCATGATACGTCCTGACCTGCAATTCGGCAATCAACCCCATCAAGAAGGATTGAAAGCCCAAAATCAGGAACATGACGGCCAATTGGAACAAAGGCGAACCCAGCACAGAAACGGACTGCATCCAACGGCGAATGAACAGATAAATCATCATCACGACGCTGCCCAATCCCAACAGCATTCCCATGCCGCCAAATACATAAATCGGTTTATTCGAGTAACTGACCAGGAACTTGACGGTGAACAAGTCCAAAATAACCTTGACCGTCCGTTCGAGGCCGTATTTGGTCTTGCCAAATTTGCGCGGGTGATGATTGACCACAATTTCAGTAATCCGCGCGCCAACCGAAGCGGCAAAGACCGGGATAAAGCGGTGCATTTCCCCATACAAGCGAAAGCCCGATAGCACTTCGCGGCGATAGGCCTTCAACGTACAACCGTAATCGTGCAGGCGCACGCCGGTGACATACGAGATCAGGGCATTGGCAATCCTGGAAGGCAAGGTGCGGGTGAAGAAGGTGTCTTTTCGCTCTTTGCGCCAACCGCTGACCAGGTCGTAGCCCTCATCGAGTTTGGCAAGCAGCAGGGGTATATCGGCCGGGTCATTTTGCAAATCGGCATCCAACAGGATAATGATTTCTCCCTGCGCATGATCAATGCCGGCTACGATAGCGGCCGTCTGCCCGTAGTTGCGGCGCAAGACCACCACCCGCACTTGTGCGGGATATTGCTGCGCCAGGCGTTTCATCACCGCCAGGCTTCCATCGTTGCTGCCATCGTCTACAAAGACCAGTTCCCACGAATGAGGCAGAGCATTCATGGTATCCTCGACCGCCTCGAACAATAAAGGCAGGTTTTGTTCCTCATTGAAAACTGGCACAATCAGCGAAAGTTTCATGGTTTCCTTTTGAAAATGCGAATGCGCGAACCTGTTGCACAAGAGAACGGCTGCGGAACAGGCGGCAACTCTTCGTACCGCTCGCCGCCGGCTAGGTCCTCTTTCCAGGCAGTGTAACGCGCTTCTTCGATCAACAGAAAATTTGCTTCATCTTTCCATTGCTGGGCCAAGGCTTCATTCCACAGGCCCGCCCGCCTCAACTGGTCTGGGTCGCCGCCGATGCGAAAGGCATAGTCCTGGTTCAATTGTCCAGGGAAAATCTTGACGCCAGGAATATACAGCAGCGGCACCACCGACAGGCCGCCGTCCCAATAGACCAGGCTGCCCGCCGGAATATTCTCTGCCAAATGGGCGCCGTTTTCTTCGTAAGCGGCAATCACATCCAGATTACACGTGTTGGCGCGGTTGTTGCCGATCAACGCCCATGAAAACAAAAAGCCAAACAACAAAATCGCATTTGCCAGCGCAAAGCCAAAATTCTGGTTGGGCGGCAATGATCCCGCTGGCCCCTCGGTTTGGCGCGCGAAGAAATTTTGCCCTGTTTTCCTGCCACAGCGATACCACGCATAGACCACGACAGTGAAGACCAAGCCGGCAAAAAAACCAAAAGCAGCCGAGGCGGCCTGTTTTGCTAATTTTCGCTCCCAGCCAAAGCCAGATAAGACCTCCCATAAAGAGGGGACAGAGACAAGATGCCCGCCGTTCAGACTGATAAGCCTGTTTCCTATTTCTTCAAACAACGAGAAGCCCAGGCCGCTAAACAGGAGAATAGTGAACAAGACAATTAAACCTTGCCTGAGCGGGCCGGGGTTCGTCTCCCACGCCTGGAGCAAGACCACCAAGAGCAAAATGCCGACCGAATTGAAGAAAGCCAGGTAGGCCAGGAAACAAAACACGCAATAGTTATTCAACACCGAGGCCCACAAGTGCATCAGCAACAGGATGGTATACAACGAACCCAAGAACAGGGCAACGCGAAACGCAGCCGCATCCTTCCAGCGAGATGCCTTCGGCCACAACAGCATCGCCGTCAAACTGCCGACAGCGGGCAAAAATTCCAACCGCAGCCCCTGGAAGAAGGCCAACAGCCTGCCATCCCAAGTGATAGAGGGATTCCAAAACGGCTGGCCGAGGTCAGGATAACGGTAGGGGTCAAGGAAGGGCGCCAGACGGCCGGGCAGGGCAGTCGTAAACAAGGTCAGGATGTTCGGCCAATACAGCGCCGCGCCCGCCAACAACACCAGCGCCGAGGCCGCCATCGCCAGCAGGGCCGCTTTCCAGCCATGCTGCCGCCATAGATACAATCCCAGCAAGGGAATGACTGCAATGACGTTATAACGGGTAAAGATCAGCAACCCGGCCAGGAAACCGCTCAGGGCCAATTGCCAAAACGGACGCTTCTCGCCCACCGCCAGCGCCAGCACCCAGGTCAACATGCAATTGACCAACACCTGCGTAATCGCCAGGCTGTAAATGCCAATGATGACCGGGCTGACCGCAAACGCCCATACCGCCCCGGCCGCCAGCCAGCGGTTGCCCAGGCGGCGCGCCAAAATCCAAAGACCAACCAGCGCCAAAACCCCAAAGAAAACCGACAGGTAACGCCCGGTGCGCAAACCGGGGCCAAACAACACCTGGGCATAGCCTGGGACCAAGAACGCCAGCGGCGGCTTGTTGGTCAAAACGCCATAAGGCTGGAAAGGTTCATAGACGCCGGTAGCAAATAAGAACCCCTTGAACAGATATAGCCCTTCGTCGAAGTTGGTTTCTTCGCGATGCGCGTGCAACAAGGACTGCAACAGGTAAGCCAGCCCTCCCAGCAATGCAACTGTTTCTGCAGCATAGCGCGCCTGCATCAAGCGGGAAAACCAGGCCTTCATCACAATCGCCTCTTTACGGAATGAATTTCGCCCTACCCTTGACTGCGGCTCAAGCGCTTCAAGTCCGCGTCTACCATCATGGTGACCAATTCCTTGAAAGTGACCGAAGGCTCCCAGCCCAAAATGGAGCGCGCCTTCGACGGGTCAGAGACCAGCAGGTCCACTTCTGCGGGGCGGTAATAGCGCTCGTCCTGGATCACAAATTCCTTGTAATCCATGTCCACATACCCAAAGGCAATCTCGCAGAACTCGCGCACAGAATGTGTTTCGCCGGTGCCGATGACAAAGTTATCCGGCCGATCATGTTGCAGCATCAACCACATGGCTTCGACGTAATCGCCGGCAAAGCCCCAGTCGCGGCGGGCCTCCAGGTTGCCCAGGCGCAATTCCCTGGCCAGCCCCAACTTGATGCGCGCCACACCGTCCGTAATTTTGCGGGTCACGAATTCCAATCCACGGCGGGGAGAATTATGAATCCAACCTTGCCCCACGCCTGCGTGAAACGTTCCAGATTCAGTAGCAAAATCGAACAGCCAATCAGTATATGGAATGGGAACAGATTTGACTACTTCCGCAAACGGACGCTTGAGATGTTGTCCTTTTTCGCCAGCGACATTGGGAGAGTTCAGGTTGATTTGGAAATAGACTTTGCCATCGCGCTCTTCCAGGCATAGAATGGCGCGCTGCTGAAGCGTAGTATGTACCAGCCAATATAGACCAGCCGCCAGCGCAGGGGAGACTGTTTTGAAAGACTTGAATTCGTAGTTAATAGGAGCGCGTTTCAAGCCGTCCCCGGCGTTATATCCCTTCAGGAATGCCAGCCGGGCAGATTGTGTTGCATTAAGAATGCGCTGAGGAATTCGTTTGTCTCCTGAACGCGTGTAAATCGAATCGCGAATGTAACGCCCATACGCATTTGCCTCAGGCAGGTATAGTTGCATGACAGGTTTGCCCGTTTCGAATCCGCTTGACACAGTTGCCCAGCGAGTGTTACAGCCTGTGACTTTGCTCGCCACGGCCGCCACTGTTTCCAGGAAAGTTCGATCCTGGTTGGCGATCTGGATTTTTCCTTTTTCGTGAATATATCCATCTGCAACGATCACGCCCAATAACCAGGCCTCTTCTTCGGTCATCGCAACAATGTCGGGGGCAGGGGGCAAATCAATCAAGGCAAGCAGGTCGCCTGTTTTTATTTCTTCTGCGCGCCTTTCCACGACACCCTCACCATCCAGGGCAAAGACAACATGATCGGAAGTTGTTTGATACACAGATCCGCGCGCCGCGATACGATACACGGGCTTATTTGGTTTGTTTTCAAATCCATTCCAGGTGGCGGTCATACAAGTCACACGGGTCCAGCCCCTGGCGTCCCATACTTCCAGCATATTGTCGGCAGTCGGCTCAGAGGTGAACTTGCTGGCAGTATGGGGAGCGGTACGGTGGGGAACGACGTCTGCTATGGGTAAGATATCCAAGAAACCGTTGCGGCGTATGATAACGGGTGTATCCCCTGTTACGCATTCATGATTGAACAGGATGCCTGAGGTGGCAAACAGGTTGAACGACTCGCGATAGTTGACCGTGATCCAATGCCCATAGACCTTTGCCACGCCGTACGGGCTGCGCGGGTAAAACGGCGTGGTCTCTTTCTGCGGCACCTCAACCACCTTGCCAAACATCTCGCTCGACGAAGCCTGGTAAAACTTGATTTTTGGATTGACGAACCGTATCGCCTCTAACATGCGCGTCACCCCCAGAGCGGTCACATCGCCGGTGAGGGCCGGTTGATTCCAGGAAGTCGGCACGAAGGATTGCGCCGCCAGGTTATACACTTCGTTCGGCTGATGCTCTTCGAGCAAAGCCAGCAATGAACCCTGGTCGGTCAGATCGCCAGGCGTCAGGATGAGATCATCCAACAAATGTTGGATGCGTTCATAAGTCATCGTACTGGAACGGCGCGCTACGCCAATCACTCGATAACCTTTGGAAAGCAATAACTCCGCGAGATATGAACCATCCTGGCCGGTGATTCCCGTAATGAGAGCAGTAGGCATGTTTTCTCCTGAAGCAAAATTCAAGGGTTGAATTATAAACCTTCCCTTGAGGACGTCAAGCAGAGCGATTCTTCGAGCGATGGCGGTCCCAGCGCGCGCCTCCAACCAGGACGAGGAAACTGCTCCCGATAATCAAGCCGACCATCCACCCAAACGGAATCTGCCCGCCGATGTGATAATAGCGGCTCAGATACCACTGGGTAAAAAACCCCAGGAAGATGGCTTCCATAAGCCAGATGCGCACCAGCCACGAATCGGCCCGGGTACGGAAGCAGGTCCAGGCGTAGCCCGAGGCGAGCGCCAGCCAGGGCAGCAGGATGGTGCGATAGCGCGGATTGTCCCATTGGTCGCCTCCGCCGCGCAGGGCAGTTAAAACAATCCACAACCAAGAGAGGGCGACTATCCACAGCCACAGGCGACGTTCCTTTGGGCGGGCGTCTGCGAGGGCGGCTATGAAAGCATAAAGCAGCAACGGCCACATCAAATACCAACCCAGCGCGCGCGCAATGCCGGTGACGCGCCAGGTGAGGGTGGTCGGCTCGATAAAGGCAGCCGGAAGGACAGGCTGAAAGATACCGTAGAGGGCAACAAAGGGCAGGCGCATCCAGCCGGGCATCTCGCTGAAGAGTTTTTGCACCCAGCCGGAGCCGCGCTTGAGTTGGTATACGTCCCACTTGACGGCCTCGCGCAGCCAGCCCGCCAGCACGCCCAGCGGCCCGCCTTGGAAGACTCCTTGCCGGTTGAGGGCCTCGGCCAACAAGATCAGCCCCAGGCCAAGCACCAGCAGCAACACAAAGAACCAGGCCCACGACCATCGGCCATGCTCGCGCGCCATCCACCACCACCCCCCCAATAACGCTAACGTGACCAGGGCAACCGCTGGAGAGATCAGCAACATGCCGCTCAGTCCCAGGCCAAGCCATACGAACGCACGGCGGCCGTGATTGAATTGCCAATCCACGAAACCCCACATCGCCAGCGCCCCCAAGGTGATGAGGTACGGCTCTCGCATCGCTGCGCCCCCCAGCAACAGACTTTCAGGGTAAAGCGCCAGAATCCAGCACGCCGCCAGCGCTACCCGCTCGCCAAAAGCCAGCCGCGCCGCCCGCCAAAAAAAGGGCATCGCCAGCGCAGAAACGCTAGCCGAGAGCAAGATGAGTAAAATCGGACGCTGAACGTCGGGCGAGAAGAAGCGATACGCCAGCGCCGCAAACGCCAGCAGGCCGCCATACTGATCGGTGTGATAGGTCTTGTCGAAGGCCGAGAGGATGGCATCGCCAGACTGCGCCAGTTCCCAGGCCTGGTCGTCACGGCGGTGCGCGTCGGTGAAGAAATAACCCGCGCGGTCGTCGGGTTCATCGTAACCGTCTATCGGCAGGGCCAGGTACACGCCCACGCCGGTCGCCAGGCGCAAAGCAAAAGACAAGCCCACCAGCCAGGCCAGAGTTTGCCCGCCGCCGGCCCAGCGGTGGAGAAATGCGAAAAGGAAAAAGGAAAGAAGAAAGAGGGCCGAAAATGACAGCCAGCCAATCCAAAAACTGCCGGGCTGCAAGAACGATAACAACGCCCCAAGACCGAGGCCGGCAGGAACGATCCAAAAAAAATGACGAGGCATACGCATTTTTTACCACAAAGTCACAAAGACTCGAAGACACAGGTTTTTATCTTCTCGCTGTCGTTGTCTCTTGCAGCCCTGGCGATGGTTGATCGAATCCTTCCAGCGCACGTTTGGCGCGGGCAGTCCAGGTATAGGCCGTCACGTCTTTCTGCGCCTGCGCCCCCAGCGCCAGACGGCGGGCTTCATCGGCCAGCAAAGCGCGCGCGGCTTGTTCCCAGGCGTCCACGTTTCCAGGTTCGCAAAAGACAGCGTTCCCCTCATGCAAGACCTCATGCAAAACGGGCAAATCCGCCGAAAGGATGGCACGTCCAGCCGCCATGTAGTCGAACATCTTCATCGGGTTGATGACCTCGGCAATATCCTGCCCGCTGGAGGCGGCAATCGAGCGTCCATAGGGCATCAGCAGCACATCCGCAGCCGCCTGATAGAGCGGCAAACGGCTGTTTTCCACGAAGCCCGTCATAACCACGTTCGACGCGCCCACCTCCGCCAGCCGCTCGCGCCAAAAGGTCACTTCTTGCGGCGTTCCACCTACCCACAGGAACTGGACTTCTGGCATCCGCCCTGCTAGCGCGAACAATAAATCTGCGCCGCGTCCGGGGTAAATGTGGCCGGTAAATCCGAGCGTTGGTTTTTCTGCCAGGCCAAGGAGACGACGCGCCTCTGCCGCGCCAGGCAGGGACTCGTACTGGGCCGGGTCCACGCCGTTGGGCGCAATCTGCACCGCTTCTTGCGGGAGACGGAAGCCGGCTGCACCCTTCGGGCAGGAAACCGCTTCGACAGACTTCCTCAACGCCTGGGTTGTGACCAGCATCCGCTTGGGTGTGGGCGAACGCCAAAAGCGGCGCATCAGCCAGGGGCCGAGTCGTCCGGTCACTTCAGCATGGATTTCCAACACAACCGGCCAGCCCAGCCAGAGCGCCAACACGGCCGGGTTGAGCAGCCAGGTATAGATTAGGTCAGCCTTGAAGCGGCGCGCCGCCAGAATAGCGTATAGGCTGAAATCATAGCGTTTCAGCGCACGAGGGGAGGACAGCCATTCGATATCGAACGTGGTCTGTAATCCGTAATGCGTAAGGAGCACATCCCAAGAGGCAGGCGCCGTCTCGCGCGGGGCAAACAACTTGATGGTATGTCCCAGTTGCGCCAGCGCCTGGCAGACCTTCATGGCCTGGATGGAATTAGCCGTCAGCGAGGGAATACGAGAGTTGGTGATAAGCGCAATACGCATGGAAAGATTTCATCCCAAAGGCGCGGCTTGGTCAGCGCGCCCTCGAAGCGCGAGAATTATCCCGCCAACAAACGCCATACGGCTTACCCCTTGCCGATAAACTCATCGGTGACTTCGTCCAGTTTCAAACTAATGATTTGGCTGGCCGAATCGCGCCCCATGGTCACGCCGTAAATCACATCCGCCGCCTGGACGGTGTTTCGATTATGAGTAATCACGATGAACTGCGTCTCGCGGCTCAATTCCTGCAACAGGTCGCGGAAGCGCCCAACATTGGCCTCGTCTAGCATGGCGTCCACTTCATCCATCACGCACACCGGCGTAGGCGAGACCTTCAAAAGCGCAAAGACTAGCGCGATGGCTGTCAGGCTCCTTTCGCCGCCGGAGAGCAACGCCAATCCCTGCTCGCGGCGGCCAGGCAAACGCGCCTCGATTTCGATACCGGTCTCCACCAGATTTTCGGGGTCGGTCAACGCCAGGCGCGCAGAGCCGCCTCCAAACAAGCGCACAAAGATATGACGGAACTCGCTATCTACCGCCTCGAAAGTCTTGGCAAACTCCTGGCGCGTCAACTCGTCCAGTTCGGCAATCACCTGGCGCAAGTCGGCTTCGGCCTGGCGCAAATCCTCCACTTGCGTCTTCAGAAAGGCATAGCGCTGGCTCTCGGCCTCGAACTCCTGCTGGGCATCCGGATTGACCGGCCCCATGCGGCGCAACTGGGCGCGCTGCTGGGTCAACTGCTCTTGCAAGCCGGCGCTCAATTCCTTCACCACCGGCAATTGCTCCACCATGCCGTCCAGCGGCAGCGGCAGCGGCCCCGACACATCTTGCGCATACTCGAAGTTCACCAGTCCAAAATCATCTTGAATGCGCCCACGCAAGGTCTCCAGCGCCTCTTGGCGGCGGATGGCCTCTACCTGTACCTGGTTGTACTGACGCTCGGCCAACGTCATGGCGCGCTGGGCCTCGGCCTCCCTTTCCTGGAGTCTGCGTTCTTCCTCTTCGGCGCTCGCCAGGTCTTGCTCGGCAGGTTCGATGCGTGTTTGCAAGGCGGCAATCTCAGAGGCCAGCGCGGCTTCCGTTTCACGCAGAAGGGCGCGTTCATTCTCTACCGCTGTCAGGTTGTTTTCGACCTCTTCCATACGGAGACTGGAATTGCGCCCATCTTCTTCCAGCCGCACGCAGGCGGCACGCCGCTCACGCAGCCGCTCTTCTATATTGTCCAACGCCTGTTCAGCCACTGCCACGCGCGTCGTCCAATACGAGACCTGTGCCTGCGCCTCGTCCAGAGACACGCTGCCCCATTTTTCTTCCAGGACACGCGCCTCTTCGACCGCCTGGGCAAACTCGGCGTTGAGGGCAGTCTGCGACACGAGCAAGGCGCTCTCCTCCGCTTCGGCCCTGGACGCCTCGGCCTGCAACGCTTCGAGTTGCTTTTTCTGCCACTCCAAGGCGCGCCGCGCCGCTTCGAGGGCTGCAGCGGCTTGCCTCTCGACGCTCTCGGCTGACTCCAGGCGGGCGCGGGCTTCGCGTTGGGCGCTTTCGGCGGCTAAAAAGGCCTCCTGAGCGGCCAGCAGGTCCGAGGTCAAGCCACGAAGCGCAGATTGGAGCGAGTTGACCTTTTCCTCTAGGGCGTTCAGCGCCTGCTGTAACTCGCGACGCTGGCGAGGTCTGCTCAACGTCGAGCCGCGGCCCGATTTGCCCGCCAGCACCAGACCATCAGCGCGGAAGACCTCGCCGCGCAGCGTCACGGCGCGAACGTAGGGCGGCTGAGTGAGCATCAGGCGACGGGCAGCGACACGGTCACGCACGATGAGAATATGCCCCAGCAACAAATTCTTGGCTACACGCAGTTCATCGGCAACCTGCACCAAATCCGCAGCCAGCCCCAGACAATCAGGGTCAGCAGGAGGGCGAAGCGGCGGGGGGGCATTCAGGCCGTCGAGCGGCAAAAGAGCGGCGCGCCCGGCAGTTTCGGCTTCGAGCAAGGTCAGGGCTTCTTCAAGGTCGCCGCTTTGGAGCAGCACAGCGTCCAAACTCTCGCCCAGGGCTGCGGCAATGGCGGTTTCTAATTCGGAGGGAACATCCAGGGCAGCGCTCAAGGCTCCGCGCACGCCCGGCAAGCGCGCCTGGCGAGCCGCCTCCAGCAAAAAGCGAGCGCCATCAGCATAGCCAGAGAGAGATTGTTCGGCCTGCTCCAGCACTTCGAGCTGTGCGGCCTGGCGCGACCATTCAGCCTTCAGGGCCGCCAATTCCTCGCTTTTGGCGCGTTTTTTATCTTCGAGGGCGGCAACCTCCTGACGGCGGGCGTGCAGGCGCTCGTCGGCGGCGCGCAAGGCTGCTGTCGCCTCTTGGCAGGCTGTAGCGGCGGCGCGTAGTTCCTCCTCGGCGCGCACAGCGTCCGCTTCTGCTTCGCGGATAGATTGCTCGACATCAGCGAAACGTTCGCCCAGCGAAACGCGGCGCGCAGCGAGGTCGTCTAAACGGGCCTGAATCTCGGCGCGGCGGGCGTTGAGGCCGGCAAGCCGTTCCTGGGCAGCGCGCAGTGTGTCTTGCAGATTCGAGCGTTCGGCCTGGAGCGCCGCCAACGCCTCTTGAGCGGAGGTCAGGCTGGCGCGGGCTTGCGTGCGATTTTCCTGCGCACGGTCATATTCGCCTTCAGTCTCCTGCAAGCGTTCACGCGACAGAGCGCTTTCCTGAGCCAGGCGGTTTTGCTCGCTCTGCAAGGCTTGACGGGAGGCCAGCAAAGCGCGCTGTCGTTCCTCCAGCACAGCCAGAGAACGGCTAGCCGCCTCCCAGCGGGCATGGAAGTCGGCTAATCGGCGATGCCAGGCGTTCAGTTGGGCGCGTAGACTCTGCACACGCTCACGGAAAGCGGCATACTCCGCTTGGCGGGCCTGAAAGGTTTCACGCGCTTCGCGTTGTTGGACCTCTTGCCGGCGCTGCACTTCGCGGCTCTCGGTCACTTCGTGCAGGGACTTGTGCCAATGATAACCGTACCACTCACGCAGCAAGACCCGCAAATCGGCCTGCATACGAGTATATTCCAAGGCGCGGCGCGCCTGCCGCTCCAGAGAACGCAAGCGTGGTTCGAGTTCGGCCATGATGTCGAGAACGCGTTCCAGGTTACGCTGGGTGGCCTCCAAGCGGCGCAGAGCCTCCTCACGGCGAGAACGGTATAATCCTACCCCGGCGGCTTCCTCGAACAAGCGGCGGCGCTCGTCGGCCTTCAGCGCCAACGAAGCGTCCACCAACCCCTGGCCCAGGATGGTATAGGTGCGCTCACTCAAGCCAGATTGCGCCAAAAGTTCGTTGATTTCGCGCAAGCGGACATGCTGCCCGTTGAGCAAATATTCATTGCGTCCGTCGCGGTAGGCGCGGCGTCCCATCGAGACCTCGCTGAAATCCACCGGCAGCCAGCCATCGGCGTTATCGAACAAGATGTTAGCCGAGGCCATACCGGCGCGAGGCCGATGTTCAGAGCCGGCGAAGATCATGTCTTCGGTTTTCTTGGCGCGCAACAGGCCAAAGGATTGCTCTCCCAGCACCCAGCGCAAGGCGTCAGCGATGTTCGATTTGCCAGAACCATTCGGCCCAACAATGGCCGTGATGCCTTCGGCAAATTCGAACACTGTGCGCGAGGCAAAGGTTTTGTATCCTTGTAACTCTAGAGATTTAAGGCGAAGAGGCATGGAGGCGATTTGGGATTTTAGATTTTAGATTTGGGATTTGCGATTTTAGATTTGGGATTTGGGATTTGCGATTTACGATTGGGTGAGGCCAAGCGTCTCCAGGGCAGCCTGAGCAGCATTCTGCGCGGCTAAATGCTTGCTGGGACCGCTGCCGCGTCCGTATACTTGACCGTTGATTTGCACCTCGACCATAAAGGTTTTGGCATGATCGGGGCCGCTGGTTTCGACGGTGTGGTAATGGGGCGTGCCAAATTTGTGCGCCTGGGCCCATTCCTGCAAGGTACTTTTTGGGTCGAATATTTCTGCTCGGTCCAGCACGCGATCGCGCACGCTTTCGATCAAAGGTTCGATGAAACGTTGTACAGCGGGAATGCCGCCATCCAGGTAGAGAGCGCCGACGAGCGCCTCGAAAGCGGCGCATAACAGGGTATCGCGCTCACGTCCGCCGGAAGCCAGTTCGCCTCGCCCGAGGCGGAGGGCAGCGCCCAGGTCAAGTTGACGCGCAAAGGCAGCCAACGTATCGGTGCGAACCAGCGCAGAGCGAATGCGCGTCAGGTCGCCTTCGTGCATCTCTGGACAATGCTGATAGACCCACGCGCCAACGATAAAATCCAACACCGCATCGCCCAGAAATTCGAGGCGCTCGTTGTCTTCTAAGGCATGATGATTTTCGTTCAAGTACGAACGATGCGTCAACGCGCGCAAAAGTAGTCCCTGGTTAGTAAAAGACAGCCCCAACCGTCGGGCCAGTTCAGCGACAGGCTCGAACGCCATGGGTGGAGTATGATTCGACGTCACGGGAACCTTCCCGGAACTCAGGGAGCGCTAGTCCCTCACCATCGCCTTGCACAAGCGCCAGGGCAGGCGACGCCGACAAAATACGGGCGTTATTTTTACACGAGCAGGGCTAAAGGAAAAGTGTAAAGGTGAGAGGCGACTCGCGTTCCATCAGTTCCTGATATGAATTTGCGCCCCCGATTGTAATGCCTCTCTGGGAAAATAGCAAACATGAACGGCTGCATAGACCGCGTCTGCGCCGCGCAGGCGGTGACGCGCCGCAGGTCTGCCGCCAGGTCTGCCAGCGGTTCATCCAGCGGGACGAGCCTCAGGTTGGGCAGGTCCCGGATGGCACGGGCAAACGCCAGTCCCTTTGATGATAAGGGCTCCGAAGTCTTGAGACTTCGGAGCCCTTATCTAATAGTATTGGGCTTAGGGCGGCTCCGTAATCGGGACGGGATGGGCTAAACCTCTGCCGGTTGCCTGGCGTTAGCGACGACTTGCCCGGTCACGAACGCCAATTTATCCTGTTGCTCGTCCACATCTATCCGCACCGTAGCGCCGTCTTTGTACTTACCAGACAACAGTTCCACAGATAGCGGACTTTCGACATATTTTTGGATGGCGCGGCGCAGCGGACGGGCCCCAAAAGCCGGGTCATAGCCCTCCCTGGCCAGCCAGGAGCGCGCTGCATCGCTCAATTGCACCACAATGTTGTAATCGCTCAGACGTTCCTGCACTTCTTTCATTTGCAAATTGACGATTTGTTCCATCTCTTCCAGCGAGAGCGGCGAGAACATGATGATTTCATCTATGCGGTTGAGGAACTCGGGGCGGAATGTGCTTTTGAGGGCCTTCTCGATTTTTTCATGCGCCTGGCGTTCCTCGTCGGTAGCCTTTTGCTGGAGAAAGCCCAAGGTGCCGCCTTTTCGGACGTACTCGGTGCCCAGGTTGGAGGTCATGATGAGAACCGTGTTGCGGAAGTCTACTACGTTGCCCTGCCCGTCGGTCATACGGCCATCGTCCAGGATCTGCAACAGCGAGTTCCACACTTCCGGGTGCGCCTTTTCGATCTCGTCGAACAACAGGACGCGGTACGGGCGGCGGCGGACGGCTTCGGTCAACTGGCCACCCTCCTCGTAACCCACGTATCCGGGCGGCGCACCGAACAGGCGGGAGACCGTGTGCTGCTCGCGGTATTCGGACATGTCTATCCGCACCAGGGCGTCTTCGTCATCGAACATGAACCAGGCCAAGGCCTTAGCCAGTTCGGTCTTGCCCACACCCGACGGGCCGATAAAGATGAATGAACCGATTGGGCGGGCGGGGTCCTTCAAGCCAGAACGGGCGCGGCGGATGGCGTCCGAAATGGCGTGTATGGCTTCTTCCTGCCCGATGATGCGCTCGTGCAGGCGCTCTTCCATGTGCAGCAATTTTTCGGCTTCGGTTTCCATCATCTGGCTGACCGGGATGCCGGTCCATTGATGGACGACCTCGGCAATATCGTCCACATCCACCACTTCGTCGAGTTGGTGTTCCGCTTCCCACTGGTCGCGTTTGACGCGATAATCTTCTTCCAGGCGCAGACGTTCCGCCTTCTTTTGAGCGGCGTGCTCGTAATCGCGTTCCAGGCCGGCCTGCTCCTCCTCAGCGCGAAGTTTCTCGATTTCGGTCTTCATGGCCTTGAGGTCGGGCGGCATGGAATACAAAGCCACGCGCAACTTAGCAGCGGCTTCGTCTATCAAGTCAATGGCTTTGTCGGGCAGGTGTCGGTCGGTGACATAACGATCCGCCAGGCGCGCGGCGGCTACCAGCGCCTCGTCTGCAAAATGGACTTTGTGATGCGCCTCGTAACGATCACGCAATCCCTGGAGCATTTGGATGGTATCTTCCACAGACGGCTCCTCGACATAAATGGGAGCAAAGCGGCGTTCCAGGGCGGCGTCCTTTTCGATGTACTTGTGATACTCGTCCAGCGTGGTAGCGCCAATACATTGCAATTCGCCGCGCGCCAGAGCCGGCTTGAGCATGTTAGAAGCGTCCATAGCCCCCTGGGCCGCTCCTGCACCCACGACCGTGTGCAGCTCGTCAATCATGAGAATGATCTCGCCCTGGGCGCGCTGCACTTCTTCGATGGCCGATTTCAGGCGCTCTTCGAACTCGCCGCGGAAACGCGAACCGGCAATCATGCCGCCCAGGTCGAGCACCATCACCCGCTTGCCTGCCAGGATTTCGGGGACATCGTTGTTGGCAATCTTTTGCGCCAGGCCTTCGACGATGGCCGTCTTGCCGACGCCCGCTTCGCCAATCAACACCGGGTTGTTCTTGGTGCGGCGCGAGAGGATTTGAATCAAGCGCAGGATTTCGGTATCCCGGCCAATGACCGGGTCGAGTTTGCCTTCGCGCGCCATCAGGGTCAGGTCGCGCGAGTATTTCTCCAGCGTGCGGTAGCGCGCCTCGGCCTGCGGGTCGGTGACACGCTGTCCGCCGCGCAACGCCTGCACTGCATCGTAGACGCGCTCGCGCGTCAAGCCAGCCGATTCGAGGATGCGGGCGGCGGGCGTGTTGCGCTCGGTCAGGATGGCCAGGAAGATGTGTTCGGTGGAGATGTACTCGTCTTTCAGTCGGTTGGCTTCTTCGTTGGCCAGATCAATGATGCGCTTGACGCGCGGCGTGATGAAGATCTGCCCCGTGCCGCCGCCAAAAATATTGGCCTTGGGGCTGGCACGCAAAGTGGCGTCCAGCCGTTCGACGATGGCGGCTACGCTGACGTTGAGTTTTTCCAAAATCTGGGGGATCACCCCGCCAGGCTGCTCGATGAGCGCCAGTAAAATATGTTCAGTATCTATTTGGTTGTGACCGTAACGCTGGATGATTTCGGCAGCGCGTTGGGCGGCCTCTTGGGCTCTCTCGGTAAAACGGTCGAATCGCATCATAAGCGGCAATCCTTTGCTACAAAAACAAGTACGGCCATTATATCAAAGGCGCATCGGCGAAATGTACACACTGCATAAGAGATGTGTTAATGTTCGCAATGCTGGCCTGCTCTTTCCAAATCTGCCCAATTATCCTGCCGCTGGGGTCATTGGGAAGCCCGCAAGGATCGAGGCAAGATCGCTCCTCGCCCCTCTCCCGCGCTGGAAACAGGAGAGGGACCCTTTCTCAGGGCATGAAAAGCAAAAACGTTCGATGTTCTTCACGCCTCCATCTTGGCCTTCAAGTTGGCTAGCAGGGTGTTTGCTTCCTGTTCGTTCGTTCTGCTTGACAATGAACGACTCAGCCAGTTTTCCCAGCAAGGGGACAGGCACTTTGTATTCGATCTCGACTGTCAACTTGGTGCCGCCGTCTTCCGGTTCGTAAGTCCAGACGAAATGACTCTCGATGCCTTTGCTGCTCCTGGTCACCGTGCGCTGGTTGGGGATTTGCTCGGTGGTCTCGGATGCGCCGTCGAAACGCATCCCGGCCATCTTGTAGACCCAACTGAAGTTGTAGCCTCCCGCAGGCGCAGGTTGGATGTCCTTGACCTCGATCAGGCTGGGCCACACTTCCGGCAGGTTCTTGGGATCGGATAAATAGGAGAACACCTTCTCGACCGGCGCTTTGATCGTGATGGATGTTTTGAGTTTTGCCATACCGCTCACCTCCTTTCCTCGTTTTCGTAAAATGATCTTGCCTCAACCCTGTCGAGGTATCTATACTATACAACACCGACGGCTCGGATTCAAGGAGGTTTTCAAGTGTTTTGGAAAGGTGTGTAACTCACAGCGATATCAGGCTTTATTGTTTCAAGCACACCAATCCCTTCAGGTAAGCCCCCTCAGGGAAATTGAGCGCCACCGGGTGGTCGGGCGCCTGCGTCAGGGTATCCACAATTTGTGCCTGCGCGCCCGCCTCCAGCGCGGCGGAGGCCACAATCTTCTGGAACAGCGCCGCGTCCACGCCGCCCGAACACGAGAACGTGACCAGCAGTCCGCCCGGCCGCAGCAGCAGGAAGCCCAAGCGGTTGATGTCCTTGTAACCGCGCGCGGCCTTTTCAGCCTGCGCCGCTGTCGGCGCGAATTTCGGAGGATCGAGGACGATCAAGTCGAAGGAGCGGCCCTCGTCCCGGAACTTCCTCAGCGCCTGGAAGACATCCGCCTCGATCCATTCCAGACGAGCGGCCGGCTGACCGTTTATGGAGGCGTTTTGCCGCCCCAGGGCCAGCGCCTCGGTTGAAGCGTCCACCGCCGTCACGGACCTGGCACCGCCCGCCAGCGCGTTGAGTGCAAATCCGCCCGTGTAGCAAAAGCAATCCAGCACCTCGCGGCCCTCGGACAGTTGCCGCACGCGCAGGCGGTTCTGGCGCTGGTCGAGGTAAAAGCCGGTCTTGTGGCCGCCTGCCAGGTTGACGTTGAATTGTAAGCCGTGTTCGTGAATGGGAAAGACGAAAGAGGAGAGATGGCCGCGCAAGGGCCCCACCAGCGGCGGCAGGCCTTCTAATTCACGCACGTCGGCGTCGGAACGTTCGTAAATGGTTTGCAAGCCGGTCTCTTCGAGAAGGAGGTCGGCCAGGGTCTCCTTCCAGGCTTCGCAGCCGGCCGTCAGCGATTGCAGCACGAGCGTGTCGCCGTAGCGATCCACCACCAGGCCGGGCAATCCATCCGATTCGGCGTGGATGAGGCGGAGGGCGTCTGTGTCACGGGTTAGATTCCAGGCGTGGCGTGAACGGATGGCGGATCGAATCTGCTTGCGGAAGAAATCCTCATCCACCGCCTCATCTGCGAACGTCCAAACGCGCGCGCGGATCTGCGAGTGCGGAGAGTATGCGGCGCGGGCCAGGAAGTCGCCGTTGAACGAGAGCAGGTTCACGGTCTCGCCAGAAGCGGGGTGGCCATTGAGGTGGTGGATGGCGCCGGAGAAAATCCAGGGATGGCGGCGCAGCAGCGATTTTTCGCGCCCGGGGCGAAGCACCAGGTCAGCCATTGGATTTCATCATCAAGCGTTCGGGATGGTCGAGCGGCGTCCAGCCGAACTGACGGTACAAGCCGTGTGCGTCGTTGGTGGCTAGCATCCAGCGGCGCACATCGCGTAAGTCGGGGTGGCCGTGGATGGTGGCCATCAGCCATTTGCCCAGTCCCTGCCCACGGTAATCCTCGTGGAGGATGACATCGCACAGGTAAGCGAAGGTGGTGTAATCGCTGATCACGCGCGCCAACCCGATTTGACGGGCGCCGTCGTACAAGCCAAAGGCGAGCGAGTGCTTGAGGGAGCGCGCGATCATTTCGCGCGTGCGTCCTTCAGCCCAATAGGCGCGCGACAGGAGGTCGGCGATGGCGTCCACGTCCAGGCGGGCGGGGTCGGTGCTGATGGTGAAGCGGTCGAGGTGGGTTTCTAAATAACAGTACATAACCGTAGTGTATCACGGACTGCGGAAAGCGGGCGAGTATGGTATCATCCAAGGCTGATATCACATGGAAGACGCGCATACACAACGGGTTTACTTTCCTGCGCTGGATGGATTGCGCTTCGTGGCTTTCCTCGCAGTATTTTATAATCATCTGCCGCATATCAAAACGATCCCGATTAGCGGGATTTTGCGTGAATACGGCTGGATAGGTGTGGATTTGTTCCTGTGCCTGTCTGCATATTTGTTTACCAAGTTGCTCTTTGTGGAGTTCCAACGCCAGGGGAAGATCCATGTTCCCTACTTTTATGCGCGCCGGTTGCTGCGAATCTGGCCACTGTACTATTTCTATTTTCTACTTTCTTTTTTACCGCTCTTGTCTTCAGGCGCACTCGAACCGCATGCCTGGCAGCGGGCGTTTGGAATGGTCACGTTTACAGACAATATTTATA
>JBBITF010000032.1:0-2641 GCA_037440925.1 Chloroflexota bacterium | reverse complement strand
TCGGCGGCGCACTTGTGGACCATCTCTTATGAAGAACAATTTTATTTGGTCATTCCATGGTTCTTGCAAAAAATGTTTACCTTGCGGCGCGGTAAGCAGATGTTGATCCTGCTGCTTCTTTTTGTTGCAGGCAGCCTGATACGTGCCGGCTTCATTGCTTTGAACATTCCCCATCCAGCCATTTATGTCTTGCCAATTACACACTTCGAGGCGATCCTGGGCGGATTGGCTGTGGGTTTGGATATTTTTCACTGGCGCTTCAGTCATTTTTGGTGTTGGGTGGCCCTTGCAGCAGGAGTATTTTTACTCGCTTTGCTGCCTTCCCTGGCTGAAGTGACTTTCATCGGCTGGCATTTGATGTTGGTCTATCCGCTGGTAGGCGGCGGTATGACGCTCATCCTGCTCGCCGTTGTCGAAGGCGAGCAAGCCCTGTTTAGCAAAGCGCTTCGCTGGCCGGTTTTGGCCTATCTGGGAAAAATTTCCTACGGGCTATACGTATATCAGGCTATTGGCATCCGTTATGGCTACCAAATAACTGCCTTATTGGGCATTACGGCCAAGAGATTGGTGGTCTTTCCTTTGTCTTTATTTGGCTTCGCTCTGGTCACGACGATTTTAATCGCTTCACTTTCTTACCAAATAGTCGAGAAGCCTTTCTTGACACTAAAGCACCGTTTCTCCCTGGTCTATTCCAGGCCAGTATAAAAAAGGACAACATGACTCAATTTGAATTCCCCTCACAAGTAGATTTGCAGCAAAAAGTGTCTGCCTGGGCGCACGATTTACGCTCACCGTTCAACCATGTCCTCGGCTTTTCCAAACTCGTATTGAACGGTCAAAGCGGCCCGGTGACCGATGAGCAGAAAAAAGACCTGACCATCGTCTATCACAGCGCGCTGCGCGCCATGGCGCTGGTCAACAATCTCATCGAGATTGCCCGCTTGCAACGCGGCGAGAAACAACCCAGCCGTGCGCCGCTGGACTTGTCTGCTTTGCTGGATGGCATTATCGGTCAATGGCGCAAGAACAACCCGAGCATCGAGATGCCCATTGCCGTCTTCACGCCAGAAGCGCTCCCGCCGCTGGCCTTGGACAAACAACAAATGAGCTGGATTGTGGGCGGCTTCTTCTCTTACCTGGCCGCTTACGCAAACGGGACGGGGCATCTAACCGTTCAAGTAGCCAGGGAACATGACTCGCTGTTGTTCGACTTGCGTCTGTCGGGCATCGCCAAGAGGGGCCACGATGAAATCATGCAAGAAATGTGCGCCCTGATCTGCCGGGCGTACGTGGAGTTGCAGGGGGGCGAAATCCGGCGGGGCGAGGCTGATGAGGAACAAGTTACGATCCAATTTACCATCCCGGCCAGCGCCCAGTGAAGAAGACCAGTTTCTACGCCCCCGAGTTGGATAGCCTGCGCTTCCTGGCTTTTTTGTTGGTGCTTATCCATCATTCCCAATATTACGAAGCCATCCCGCTCTGGGTGACACTTTCCAAATACGGTTGGATGGGGGTGGATCTGTTCCTGTGCCTGTCCGCTTTCTTGTTTGCCCGGCTGCTGTATGTCGAATACCAGGAGAAAGGCGACATCCATGTCGGCTATTTCTACTTGCGGCGCGGGTTGCGCATCTGGCCGCTGTACTGGTTCTTCTTTGGCCTGATGCTGACGCTTTCCATCGGGCAAAATGGCTGGAACCCGTATCTCCTGAAGCGATCGCTGGGCATGTTGACCTTTACCGATAACCTGTTTTCCATGTCCCTGGGATACAACCTGGCGCTGCTGTACTCGGCCCACCTGTGGACGATCTCCTACGAAGAGCAGTTCTACATGGTCATCCCGTGGGCCTTGCGGGCGCTCTACCGCATGAAAAAAAACGCCGCTCTTTCCGTGTTGGGCGTTCTTATGGTGGCGGGAATGCTGGTGCGGGCGGCGTTCATCTACTTCGAGGTCAGTCATCCGGCCATCTGGGTCTTTCCCTTCACGCATTTCGAATCCATTTTTGGCGGCCTGATGGTTGGACTGGGCTTGTTCGACGCGCCGCTCAAAAAAATCCCGGCCTGGCTCTCGTTCCTGGTGGGTCTGCTGGCGCTGTGGGGCGTGACCGAACTGCCAAACGTCAATGCTATTCAGTGGAACCTGATGCTTACCTATCCCCTCATCGGCCTGGGCATGGCGCTCATCCTTTCGTCCGTCATGCGAGGCGGGCTGGGACCGCTCTCGCTGCTGTTCAAAAATAAAATCTTGGGCTACTTGGGGAAGGTCTCTTACGGCCTGTACGTTTATCATCTGGCCGGCCTGGAACTGGCTTTCCGCTGGACCGATGCCCTGGTCTCGCCGGAACGCTTGCTGGTCTATCCGCTGGTTGGGACGGCGCTTGGGTTGGCCGTCACCGTAGCCTTCTCGGTTGCCTCCTATGAAGTGTTGGAAAAACCGTTCCTGCGCCTCAAGGAACGCTTCGCCTTCATCCAGACGAGACCGGTCTGAGAGAGCGTTTTGAACATATTTTAAAAACAGGTTATTTGGAGTCCAACGTTTCCAGACGTTGGTTCTGGCATCCGAAGTCTGGAGACTTTGGAGTCCGTTTTCATGCTCTGTCCTGGTTCGCCCCCGTTGCGCGCTATTGGGATTTGATGTATCCTC
>JBBITF010000031.1:0-31350 GCA_037440925.1 Chloroflexota bacterium | reverse complement strand
CGGGAGTGGCGGGGGGAGGGGCGACCCTCCTCCCGACCATAATTAGCCCCCGTTTTTGTTTAAGAGATCTGATGGCTTTTAACAGACTCGCCCGCTTTACTTTTTAGAAATCCAATCTGACAAGTGTTTCTTAACTCGTTCCAAACGCTCGTCAGAAATTTGACCCATTGCGCCGAGTAAAGATTCTCCCGATACAACTGCTAAACGCCCAACTCGAATTATGCTTGTAACTTTTAGCCCACTTTGTTCAAAATCATCATCGCTTTCTTGTACTATTTCGTCAAACCCAACAACATAATGGCGAGTTTGTGATGAAATCATACAAGTTAGCCAATCGTCATATTCATTCGGTAATTTTGCCAGCAAAAGCGCAGGGCGCAACTTACCTTTTTCAAGGTCGGTTTGTGGAAACCGAAACGCCACAACTTGCCCTGCTTTCTTCAAGTCTTGCGTCATGCGAAGGTTATCCGTAAATCAGAAAGGCTGTATAAATCTGGTTCATCTTCCATATCACGCATTGCCGAAGATAAAGATAATGAAGCCCAATCTTGTTTTTCCTGTTGTTCAGCCTTCATAAGTAAATACTGAACAAAATCAAACAATTCTTCTTGAAATGAATACGGAAGTTTTTGTGTATATTGGTGAATTTTCTCGTCAAGTGTCATGGCTTTTTACTCCAGTATTTGCTAAATCTAGACTGCCTGAATTTATTTTACACCAATAGCGGACAGTTAGTGTAAACTTGTTTCTTGTATCAAACATCAAACATCAAACATTGTCGAGGTAGTTACCAAATATCTCTGATATAATGCATCTTTGGGCCGGGTGTGTAGAAAAACATTTCTTTCAAATGCAACACCCTGGCAAAGAAAAAACTTCGGTGGATTATGCAACCTTATTTTACTATCGAACAAATTGATCATGTAGCGGATGCCGTGCGGGCCAAGACCGCACTGCGGCCTCGAATAGGGATGATTCTCGGCTCAGGCCTAAACGACCTGGCCGATTCCGTCGAGCGAGCGGTGATCATCCCTTATAGCGATCTGCCCTATTGGCCGGTTTCGACGGTGGCCGGACACGCTGGAAAATTGGTGATTGGTGAACTGGAAAGCCAAGCAGTCTTTGTCATGCAGGGACGCATTCATTTCTACGAGGGCTATAGCATGGCACAGGTGACCTTGCCGGTGCGCGTTATGCAACGGTTGGGAATCGAAATTTTGATTGTCACCAATGCTGCCGGGGGCGTCAACCCCGATTTCGTCCCTGGCGATGTCATGTTGATTCGAGACAATCTCAACCTGATGGGTATGAGCGGCTTGAACCCGCTGATGGGCCCCAACCTGGACGAACTGGGACCGCGCTTCCCCGACATGAGCCAGGCCTATGACCAGGAATTATCGGCGCTAGCGCGTGAAGTGGCTGCCAGTCACGGAATCACCCTGCGGGAAGGCGTGTATTGCGGGTTGAGTGGGCCTTCTTTCGAATCTCCGGCCGATTTGCGCTTCCTGCGGCTGGCCGGCGCGGATGCGGTGGGCATGTCTACTGTGCCGGAGGTGATCGTAGCGCGGCATGGCAGCCTGCGGGTGTTGGGGCTTTCTGGCATCAGCAACAAGGCTAACCTAGACGGCTCGACCCAGACAACACACGAGGAAGTGATGGCAGCCGGCAAAGTGATTACACCCAAAATTGAAAAAATCGTGCGTGGCGTGTTGAAATCCCTATAAACTTGGATGCGTATGAGCGCGATTGGTCGTTTCCTGGCCGATTATGAGGGTTTGATTTATATCTTGCTGATTCTGGGCGGTTTGTTTTCATTTCGCTGGCTGTGGAAATCCTGGAAAGAGTGGCGCGAAGCGATATTCAGCCTGGAACGTGAATTTGCCCTGCGACGCCTGAGCCAAGCGATGGCCGTTTCGTTCTTGATTGTGCTGGCTTTCCTGGCAGAACTCTTGCTGGCCTCTTTCGTTACCCCAGCGCTGCCTTATGCCAACTTGCTGGCGACGCCTACAATGAATCTCTTAGGCGTACAAGATGGCGCCTTGTATGGAACGCCATCTTCGATTGCGTTGACGACCCCACAGGCTGCTGCCGAAGAAGCCACGACAAGCGGCTGTATTCCCGGCCAATTGGCGCTGACTTCTCCCAAGCCAGGCCAGGAGGTGACGGGAAGAATGACGCTGGAAGGCACCGTTTCCATCGCCAATTTTGGCTTCTACAAGTTCGAAGTCTCCCCAAAAGGTGCAGAGTCCTGGGCTACCATTTTTGCCGGCACACAGACCGTAGTCAATGGCGAAATCGGCGTGTGGGATACCACCATCTTGACGCCGGGAGAATATGAACTGCGTTTGGTGGTCACCAACAACCAGGGGCAATCTTTACCGCCCTGCCTTGTGCCTGTGCGAGTGACTGCTTCAAAATAAACTTGGAGGCCGCTACGTCGTTTTCGTTAGAAATTCGCCCTCTGGTAACTGCCGACCTGCCACGCTTGATGGGGATGGATCACACCACCTTCAGCGAGTATGTCTGGCAATTGGATCTGCGCCGTGAGAACGGCCAGGTAGTGGCTGGTTTTCGTGAGGTGCGGCTTCCGCGCCCCATTGGTGTGGTCTATCCGCGCGACCCCTTTGCGCTGGCCGATGAGTGGAAGAATCGCTCGCAAGTGCTGGTGGCGTTGTCGAAAGGGGAAGCGGTTGGCTATGCCTGCCTGCTCGAGCACAGTCACGCTACCACCGCCTGGATCACAGACCTGGTCGTCAGCCAGGAAGTGAGACGCCGGGGGGTAGGATCGGCCCTGGTAAACGCTGCCCAGGCCTGGGCTGAGTCCCGAAGCGATCGGAATATCTTCTTGGAAATGCCGTCCAAAAATTATCCTGCCATTCGTTTGGCGCTCAAGCTCGGTTTTGAATTCTGCGGGTATAATGACCATTACTACGTCACCCAAGACGTAGCCTTGTTCTTTGGGAGAACCTTAATGTAGTTTGGGAAGGTTTATGCTTAACGGTTGGGAAGAAAGTTTACTGGCGGGGATACAAACGATCAATCAGATTCTGACGGCAGGCATAGCGATTACCGCCTTTTCGCTGTTCCTGTATGCCTTGTCGTTCAATCTGCGTGACCGTGTGGCGCGCTCGTTTGCCATTATTCTTCTGTGCGTGATGGTCGTGTTCACCACAGAGGCCCTGCAAAACAAAGACGTGCCAGAGTGGGGCATTGACTTGCTGCTGCGTTTGCAGTGGATTGGCCTCGTCTTCTTGCCGCCTTCCTATTTGCATTTATCCGATGCTTTGCTGGTCACTGCCGGGCGTCCCTCGCGCGGACGCCGCCGCTTAGGGGTGCGGCTGATGTATGTAATCTCGGTGGGATTCCTGTTGCTGTTGAGCATGGGCTACTTGGTGGGGCCGCTCGTGCCAAACGGGAAACCGGCTGCTCATCTTGAGCGCACGTTCTGGACCGAAGTTTTTACCCTGTATTACATTGCCATCATGGCGCTGGCAGGCGCCAATTTCATCCGCGCCTACCGGCGGATGTTGACACGCTCTGGGCAGAGGCGAATGTTGTACCTCATAGCAGGCGCTACTGCTCCGGCGCTGGGCTCCTATCCCTATATGTTGTATGGTTCTGCATTGGCAGCCGCGCATCCCCTCTTGTTTTGGAGCGCTTCGACAATCATCAACTTGCTGGTGGGCGGGTTGGTGGTGGTCATGGCCTATGCAGTAGCCTTCTTTGGCGTCTCGTGGCCCGATCGGTTAGTGAAAAGCCGCCTGTTCAAGTGGATCATGCGTGGACCGGTGACGGCTTCGGTTGCGCTGGGGCTAATGACTGTTGTGCGGCGCGCGGGCGGTCTCTTTTATGGACAGGAATACTCGGCCTTTGTGCCGTTGGCGGTGGTTGTATCGGTACTTTCCCTGGAACATCTGATTACCCTGGCAGCGCCTTTGTGGGAGCGCTGGCTCTTCTTTGGCCGCGACCGTTTGGAACTCGAATTGCTGCAAAACATCGAAGAGCGCCTGTTGACGCACAGCGATATGCAGCAATTTCTGGAGACCGTGCTGGCAGCCGTGCGTGATCACATGCAATCGCCCAGCGCCTTTGTAGCCGCCCTGGATGGAGGCGAATTGTCCCTCATTGTCTTGGCGGGCAATCGAAAATGGATTGAGCAGCAAAACCTGTCTGAGGCCTTGCAAATGGTAGATCATCACGAAAATGGGGATCAGCGTCATGAATTTGTGTGGGGTGACTTTTGGATTCTACCTCTGCGCCAGCGCCGCCGCACAGAACTGGACCGCGACGAATTGCCTGCCTTGTTAGGTCTCTTGGGCGTGGCCCGTCACCCCGGCCAGCCTCTTCAAATAGACCCCGATCAACGAAACGCCTTGTGGCTGCTGGCTGAACGGGCCGCCTTTGCTCTGGAAGACCGGCAGTTGCAACAGCGCGTCTTCCGTTCGCTGGAAGATTTGCGGCCGCAAATAGATTTACTCCAGCGCATGCGTGCCATGAGCCGCTACGACAGCCGCACTGGATTGTTGTCCGAAGAGGCTTTCCCCGAGTCTGACCTGGCCAATTGGGTAAAAGACGCCCTCACCCATTACTGGGGCGGTCCAAAACTGACCAATAGTCCACTCATGAAACTCAGCGTTGTACGTGACCTGATGGAAGAGCATGAAGGCAATGCTCCTAATGCCCTGCGCGCTTTGCTGCGCAAGGCGGTGGATCAGGTCAAGCCGGAGGGGGAACGCCGTTTTACAACTGAATGGATTTTGTATAACATCCTGGAGATGAAATTCATCGAGGGACGCAAAGTGCGCGAAGTGGCCGCGCGGCTGGCCATGTCGGAAGCCGACTTGTATCGAAAACAACGTGTAGCGGTGGAAGCCGTTGCGCGCGCAATCTTCGAAATGGAAACCGAATCGCGAAACCTGAGGTAGGGAAGGAGGCTTTAATGATTGCCGACCGTCATTATGAAAAGGACATGCCCGTTTTAGATGAAAGTTGGTGGAGCTCTGTGCTGGCGGAAGAAGAGCGCTATGCGCCTCCCCTGCCCTCCAAAACCGCTCCAGCGCAAGAGCGGGCGAAAACCGAGCCGCCCAAAACAACCCCAGACTGGAACCAGGTGCGCGAACTGTACTATCAAGACCGTATCGTTCACCTGACCGTTACCGGTTACAACCGCGGCGGTGTGTTGGTGGAAGGAGAAGGATTGTACGGTTTCGTTCCTTTTTCGCATTTGGTCGAGATGGCGAACGGCGCCGACAAACAAGATCGCGACGCCAGTTTGGAGGCCTATATTGGGCGCACGCTGCGGCTGAAAGTCATCGAATGCGCGCCCGAAGACGGACGAGTGGTCTTTTCGGAGCGCGCCGCCCTGGCCGAGCCCGGAAAGCGCATGCGATTGTTTAACCAACTCAAACCTGGCCAGAAAGTCAACGGTTACGTGACCAACATCACTGACTTTGGCGTGTTCATAGACCTGGGAGGGGTAGAAGGCCTCATTCACATCTCGGAACTCTCCTGGGGACGCGTTACCCATCCGAGTCAAATCGTTCAATTCGGCCAATCCATCGAGACGCAAGTGTTAGAAGTATCCCCCGAACGCTGCCGCGTGGCGCTCAGCCTCAAACGTTTGCTGCCCAATCCTTGGGAAAAAGCAGAAAGTGAGTTTGCGGTTGGGCAAGTGCTCCCGGCTTGGATCACCAGCGTAGTTTCGTATGGCGCTTTCGCCCGCCTCGCAGCGGGCGTCGAAGGCCTGATTCACGTCTCTGAGATACAGTTGGACGAAGGCAAAACCGTCCGTGAGACGCTCAAAGAAGGGCAGGAAGTCCGGGTGCGGGTCATCCATGTAGATGCGGCGCGCCAGCGTCTGGGACTGAGCCTCAACCTGGATGGCGTTCATGCCTGAACGCCGCTTGTCCAGGATACCTCGTAAACGCCAGCGGCCGTTTGAGCAGGAGGAACTGAAAAACGACTGGCTCGACCGTTTGGTGCGCTTGGACCTGCATTTTGGGCGCTTTGCGCGCGACACAGCGGGCGTTCTCTTGTTGGCATTTTCTCTCATGACACTGCTGGCCCTGGCAGGGGTCAGTCAAAATGCCGCCTTGCTTACACCCTGGGCGGCTTTGCTCTTGCTGTGGTTTGGATGGGGAAGTTACCTGGTTGCCCTCTCTATTGGACTCTTTGGATATTCCCTGCTGCGGCAAACGGAGGGGACGAACAACCTGGGCCGCTTCCTCACCATCGAATTCGCTCTGCTCCTCACCCTGTGCCTGCTGGCCATACTAGGAGGCAATTCTCTCGACCGAGCCGATGCCGGCCTGGACGGAGGACGGGTAGGCTGGGGACTCACCTTCTTGGCCTGGAGACTGGCCGGTAAGACTGCCGGCACGCTCATTCTGGTTTTATTATGGTTGCTGGCCGTAATGAGCGTCTTCGGCCTGTGGCGCAAAATGGAGAATTACTTGCTGCGCCTGGCAGGAGAAAGCCCCTTGCCAGAAACGACCGTTCAACCCTCTCAATCTGCCGCTGAAGAGCCGTCCGCGGAAGCCAAACCAAAGAAGAAAATTGCCTCTTTGCCGCCCGAATTTCGCAAATCTCTGCGCGCGCCTGCCGCCCAAGACGAACGCCCGGCCGAACCGCTGCCGCGCAGCGAATCCCTGCCGCCGCTCAGCCTGTTGTCGGGAGAGCAAGCCAGCCGTCCAGATGAGCGTACCATCAACCAAACGGCCGGCATGATCGAAAAAACCCTGTCCGAATTCGGCATCCCAGCCACGGTCATCGGCTTTCGCATTGGCCCGACAGTGACGCAGTTTGCCGTGCAGCCAGGCTTTATCAAAAAAGGCAATTCAGCAGAAGAAGACGCCCAGCAAATGAAAGTGCGCGTCGCGCAAATTGCCGCTCTGCAAAAGGACTTGGCGCTGGCACTTTCGGCGGAACGTTTGCGCATCCAGGCGCCGGTGCCGGGCAAACCCTATGTAGGCATCGAGGTGCCAAACTCCCGCTCCTCGGTTGTGCGATTACGTCCTATTTTGGAGACAGAAGCCTTTGCCAAAGTAGGCGCTCCATTGGCCATTGCTTTGGGGCGAGATGTATCCGGTCAACCACTGGTAGCCGACCTAGCGCGTATGCCGCATTTGTTGATTGCTGGCGCCACCGGCTCGGGCAAGTCGGTCTGCATCACAGCAATTGCGGCCTGCCTGGCAATGAACAACACGCCAAAAGGTTTGCGCCTGGTGATGATCGATTCCAAGATGGTCGAACTGTTGCGCTTCAACGGTCTGCCGCACTTATACGGCAAAGTGGAAACTGACATCGAGCGCATCATGGGCGTTCTGCGCTGGGCCGTGCTGGAAATGGAACATCGCTACCGCCTGCTAGAAAGCGCCAAAGCGCGCGACCTGGCCGCTTATAACCGCAAACTGGCGCGGCGCGGTGAGCAGGGCGCTTTGCCGCGCATTGTGGTCATCATTGATGAACTGGCCGATTTGATGATGTCGGCGCCCGACCAAACCGAGCATCATCTCGTCCGCCTGGCGCAGATGGCGCGCGCTACCGGCATCCATCTGGTAGTGGCTACCCAACGTCCCAGCACCGACGTGGTGACCGGCCTGATCAAAGCCAACTTCCCGGCGCGGCTGGCGTTTTCGGTTGCTTCTGGGGTTGATTCGCGCGTTATTCTGGATACGACCGGCGCGGAGACCCTGCTGGGGCGCGGCGACTTACTTTTCCTCAATCCAGAAGTGGGCAACCCGATCCGCGCTCAGGGCGTCATCGTGACCGACCAGGAAATCGAGAAGATCATTACCCACTGGCAAGATAACAGCGACCTGCCGTTGGATGACGCGCCGCCCTGGGAGAAGTTGTTGCAGGAACCGGCCGAGGCGGGAGATGACGCCCTGGTCGAGGAGGCAATTTCCATCGTCCGCGGGGCGAGGCGGGCGTCGGCATCCCTGCTGCAAAGGCGTCTGCGCATCGGTTATCCGCGCGCGGCGCGCCTGTTGGATCAACTGGAAGAAATGGGCATCGTCGGCCCCTCGCAAGGCGGCGGCAAAGAGCGGGATGTGCTGATAGAACCCAATGAATTGGACGAAGATGAAAATTGACGAAAAGAAGGCTTTTGACATGGAAAAAGTAACTGCAGAAAACAAGGGCGTTCGCATCCCAATTACGCTGACCGATCGCTTGCGCGGCTGGTTCAAGTGGTTCTTGGATCCTGTGGGGCGTTTCCTGTTGAGGTTGGGGTTGACGCCCAATATGATGACCGGACTTGGGCTGGCAGGGAATTTTTTAGGGGCTTATTTCCTCTCTCAGGGAAATTTTTCACTGGGAGGCTGGCTGGTGGTCATTATGACGCCCATTGATGCGTTGGACGGCACGATGGCGCGCTTGCGCGGCGATGCCAGCGATTTTGGCGCCTTTGTTGACTCCGTCAGCGATCGCTATGCAGAACTGGCTATCTTGGGCGGTCTTTCGTATTATTTTGCTACCCACAATCATCCTATGGGCAGCGTCTTGGCGTTTGCGGCGGCAGCCGGCTCGGTGCTGGTGTCCTATGTGAAGGCGCGCGCCGAAAGCCTGGACTTCGAGGCTAAGATGGGGCTGTTGACGCGCGTGGAACGCTACCTGGTGCTGGCGCCGCTGCTGGTGCTAGGCAAGCCGCTCACCGCCTTGTGGATTCTGGCAATTTTGGGTAACTTCACGGCGTTGCAGCGCATCTGGTTTGTGCGCCGCCAGGCCCATGCTCGCATGAAAGGACAGGCAAAAGCAGTATGACTCCACCTGAAGGGTTTCAAATTGGCCCGCTTTTTATCCGTTATTACGGCATCATTTTAATGTTAGGCGCAGTCGCGGGCGGCTGGCTGGCAAGTCGTGAAGCAAAACGACGCGGCCATGACGCCGACATTGTATGGGATTTGTTGATCTGGCTCATTGTCGGCGGTGTGATCGGGGCGCGCTTGTGGCATGTCTTCACGCCCACGCCGGCGGCCATTGCGGAAGGCCGGACGACCCTGTTCTACCTGACGCATCCGTTCGATCTGATCAACCTGCGCAACGGCGGGTTGGGCATCCCTGGCGCAGTCATTGGCGGGGCGGTGGCGCTTTTCTTCTACGCGCGCAAGCATGGCCTGGATTTTTCAGAATGGGCTGATATCGCCGCGCCTAGCCTGGCGTTGGGGCAAGCCATTGGCCGCTGGGGAAATTTCTTCAACCAGGAATTGTACGGCGCGCCAACTAGCCTGCCGTGGAAATTGTACATTGACCCGCTGCACAGGGTAAGCGGTTTCGAGAACTTCGAATATTTCCATCCCTTGTTCCTGTACGAGTCGCTCTGGAATCTGGGCAATATGGGGCTGCTGCTCTGGCTAGGACGGCGCTATGCCGACCGGCTCAAGGCTGGGGACATCTTCCTGATTTACCTGGTCGTTTACCCTGTTGGGCGTTTCCTGCTGGATTTCTTGCGCCTGGATGCCGCCATGCTAGGCGGCGTCAACGCCAATCAAACGTTTATGGCAGTCACCGCCATCGTGGCCGGCTTGGCGCTGCTTTGGCGTCACCGCAAAGACCTACTACCTTATAAATAGTTATCAATTTTCTTGCAGGGACTCTTGTCGCATTGACAAGGAGCAGCCGAACCGCTATGCTGTGTAGGCAATGATCGAGACGTATGACCTTACGAAACATTTCGATGAATTCCAGGCCGTCGAAGGCGTCACGCTGAGGGTCGAAGCGGGGCAAATCTTGGCTTTGTTAGGCCAAAACGGAGCCGGCAAGACCACCACCGTGCGCATGTTGACGGCTATCTTGACCCCCACGCGCGGCTGGGCGCGCGTGAACGGTTTTGATGTGGTCGAGCAAGCCGAAAAAGTGCGCGCTTCGGTTGGCGTGTTGACCGAGCAGCATGGCCTGTACCCACGCATGAGCGGGGAAGAATATCTGGATTTCTTTGGACAGGTATATCGGCTTTCTCCAGCAGCCCGCGCAGAACGTAGCCGCTACCTGTTGGAATATTTTGGTATTGCAGAGGCAGCCAAAAAACGGGTGGGAGAGTACTCGAAGGGGATGAAGCAGAAACTGGCGCTGGCGCGCGCACTCATGCACGAGCCGCCGGTGCTGCTGTTGGATGAACCCACTTCGGCTATGGACCCGGAGTCAGCGCGGCTGGTGCGGGATGAGATCGCCAACCTGAGATCATCGCAGCGGACGATCGTCATCTGCACGCACAACCTGGCAGAGGCGGAGGCATTGGCCGACATCATTGCCATCATTTATCGCGGGCGCATCTTGCTCAGCGGGACGCTGGAGGCGCTGAAAGAGCAAATTTTGGGACCGGTCGAGTACGAAGCGCAGCTTTCGCGCCCCTGGCAACCAGACGGCTTGCAACTGCCGCAAGGGGTAGAAATGACTCAATATAACGGAAGCCGATTGAGGTTCCGTGTGAAGCGTCCGCAGGAGACCAATCCCGAACTGCTGCGTCAGTTGGCAGCCGCCCAGGCGCCGGTCGTCACTTTGCAGGAAGCGCCGCGCACGCTGGAACAAGTGTATCTCAAAGCCATGGCGGAGGCGCAAAAAGCGCCTGCGCCGCTTCTTCAATAGGTGAACGATGGATTGGCTGACGCCTGTCTGGTTGATTACAAAACGCGAATTGCGCGATCAGTTGCGCGATTGGCGTATCCTCTTTCCGTTATTGGTTTTGACGATTCTCTTTCCTTTTTTGATGAATGAGGTCGCCTACCAAGCGGTCGAATTTGTTGCCAAATATGGAGAAACGCTGCTGGTGGACCGCCTGGTGCCGTTTTCGGTGTTGATCATCGGCTTTTTCCCCATCACGGTCTCGTTGGTGGTAGCGTTGGAATCTTTTGTGGGGGAGAAAGAACGCGGCACCATCGAACCGCTGCTGACCACGCCGTTGAAAGACTGGCACATGTACCTGGGCAAGTTGCTGGTAGGCATTCTTACGCCGCTGTTGTCCAGTTTTCTTTCTATCGTTTTTTATCTGGTGTTGGTTTCGCATCAAAAAATTGAAATGCCAGATGGTTGGGTGCTGGCGCAGTTGTTGGCATTGACGGCGGCCCATGCGGTGTTGATGGTGAGCGCGGCTATCGTCATTTCGGTTCAGTCTACGACGGTGAAAGCGGCCAACTTGCTGGCGTCGTTCATCGTGATACCGGTTGCTATTTTGATGCAGGGAGAAAGCGCGCTCTTGTTTTGGGGTAACAATCAGATTCTCTGGCTGGCGGTTGTAGCGGTTATATTGATGGCCGGCTTGATCATCCGCCTGGGTTTGGCGCACTTCCAACGCGAGTATATGTTGGGACGGGAAATAGACGTGCTAAGCCTCCGTTGGATTGGGCAAACGTTTTGGCGCTATTTCAAGGGTCAAGCGCACTCGCTGGGCGAGTGGTACAGGCTCGAAATTACAAAAATGCTGCGTCAACTATGGCTGCCGGTGAGCATTCTGTTGATGGCCGCCGTTTTGGCTTTTTGGCTCAGTTTCCAATGGACGGTGACGGTGGTGCCAGAGCAGGTCGAAGCCGCTACGCCGGAGAATTTTCAGAAGATTGCCGAGGAAGTAAAAGGCTCTCCCTTGACGTTGGGCATGTCGCCCAACCTTTCGGCCCCTGGTATCTTTGCCCACAATTTGCAAGCCATTGGAGTTATTCTGCTGGCCGGTTTGTTCTCCTTTAGCGTGTTGGGGGTGTTGTTTTACCTGGTCAATCTTAGTTTGATTGGGATGGTGTTGGGTTTCTTGCAATTGATGGGCTATTCTGCGCCGCTGATAAGCATAGCCGGTTTAGGGCCGCATGGAATCTTCGAATTGCCGGCTTTGATTCTAGCCAGTGCAGCCATGTTGCGCATCGGCGTCGTGTTGGTGACGCCGCAAAGTGGACGCTCGCTTGGCGAGGTTTGGCTCGAAGCGCTGGCTGATTGGGCCAAAATTGCCGTTGGCGTGACGTTGCCCTTGTTGGCGGTCGCAGCCATTATCGAAACCTATATAACGCCCAACCTCCTTTTATCGGTGTTGAAATGAGAGGGTAAGCATGGCGAAGTTGATTATTCTTGGCGCGTCCAATGCTGTGGCTTCTCATGAAAGTGAAAATACCCACATGGTGCTGGTAGGGCAGGAACGCACGGTGTTGGTGGATTGTGTGAATAATCCCATCCGCCGCTTGGAACAGGCCGGCGTCAATTTTCACGACATCACCGATTTGATTTTGACGCATTTCCACCCAGATCATGTTTCTGGCGTTCCACTGTTGCTCATGGATATGTGGTTGCAAGGCCGGCGTAAGCCGCTCCATATCTACGGTTTGCATCATACGCTCGACCGCATGGAGCGCCTGATGGGGATGTATTCGTGGGACGCCTGGCCCGATTTTTTTCCGGTGGCCTTCCATCGCCTGCCGGCCAGCGAGGCGACCCCGCTGCTGGAATGTGAAGAGTTTGCCATTCAATCTTCCCCAGTACGTCACCTCATCCCAACCATCGGCTTGCGCTTTCAATTCAAGCGCAGCCGCAAGACGTTGGTTTATTCCTGCGACACGGAACCCTGCGAGGCCATTATCCATCTGGCCGAAGGCGCCGATGTCCTCATCCATGAAGCCACAGGTGAGTCGCAGGGGCATTCCTCCGCAGAGCAGGCCGGGCGGGTAGCCAGTCAGGCTGAGGTGGGCAAACTGTACTTGATTCACTACCCCACCGGCGAGTATGCCGATGAAAACCTGCTGACCGAAGCCCGCCGACGTTATCAGGGGGAGGTGGACCTGGCAACCGATTTCATGACTCTGCAATTCGATTGAATTGCGCTCTGCTAGACCCTCCCGAAGGAGCAAAACGTAATGCAGTCCATTTCTCGGCAAAAATTTGTTTTTGCACCTCCTCGAAAAGAAGGGAGAAACAAAGTGTTTAGGGCGTTGGCAGCGCGCCTTGAACACCCCGCGCCCCGCTTTGTTGAGACGAGGCTGGTTTCTCTTCTTGTCATTGGGCTGATTTTGACCGTGCTTGCCTTGCCCGCTTGTGCGCCGCTCATCGAGCAGACTTACAGCGGCCCGACCGACGAATGCGGCCCCATCGAGCCGAGCGAAGAGGATATCCGCTTTCTCCTGACCATTGGACAAGATTTGTTCTCCAAGCCAGAGTGGGTCAAAAGTTACACCGTCGAACCGTATAAGGTCAGTTTTACGCGCCGCAATGATACGGAATCGGCCATCGCTTACGGTGAATATCTGATGTATAACTGTGGCTATGGGCAGGCCGAATTGGATGAATACTTCAGTGACGCCGGTTTTGCTATCATTTTTGCCAATTACGATCGTTACGCACAGACCAACTTTTGCGAACAGGGCAGCCTGGCATTGTATGAGTACGACCTGGTCTTTGAAGGGTCGCCTTACCTGGCCCGTTATTGGGTCAAACAGCAATCCGATACCCGCCTTTTGGTCCTGATGCTGGTCTTTCCAGACGAAAGCCGCGCTGTGCTGGATACCTACGCCACACGCCTCTTCCCCGACCTGTCCTCTTGCAGCGGGCAACCATGATGCGCCAATCGAAGTCCCTGCTTTGGTCTCTGACGGCGCTGCTGGCCCTCTTACTGGCTTGCCGCCCAGTCATTGCCATTGGGTGGGGAGAGTTGGCCGTGCTGACGGTGGTCATTGCCTTGCTGCTTGGGCCGGTTTTATGGCGGTTATACCGCTTCCTGGCGCGTTTGCAGCGTTTCAAAGAGATGGACAGAAAGAGAAAATGACCTGGACAGAATTTCTTGGCGCCTTCGGTTTCCTGATGTTGGGGTACTTGAGCGGTTCGTTGACTCCTTCGGTGTGGATTGTGCGCCTGGTCAAAGGGGTGGACGTGCGCGACGGCGGGTCGGGTCACGCTACGGCCACCAATACGATCCGACAGGCAGGCTTTGGGTGGGGCGCTCTGGTGCTGGCGGCTGATATGGCCAAGGGATATTTTCCAACTCTTCTGGCATACCGCTACGCCCCTGCCGATTGGATTGTGCCGCTGACCGCAATGGCGGTGGTCATAGGCCATTGCTGGCCGGTTTTTGGGCGCTTTCGCGGCGGCATGGGGTTAGCCAGTTCGGGCGGCTGTTTATTGGCAGTGCAGCCTTTGGCCTTTTTGGTGGGCCTGGGCCTGCTGGTGACTTTGGTACTGCTCATCCGTCACAGCGCGCGCGCCAGCGTTTTCACGGGTTTGCTGATGGCGCCTGCCTTTTGGCTGTTGGGCTGGCGCGATCTGCCCTTTTGGATCGCGCTGGCAGTCGGCGCGGTCATTGCTTATCGCTTCCTGATAGACTGGAATCGCCGTTACCGCGAATTGTGGTTAGACAGGGAAAAAACGTAACTGCCTACCCGCTCTCACCACCTCCTTATCATCCCCGAAGGTCTGCCGCGGAGAGAGGGGAAACAGAAAAAGTTAAAGCGCCACTGCCAACTGGGCCGATCTTCAGCGCGCCGTTTCAAGGCGAGGGTGTGCCGCTGCCGATGGGCTGAGGCAGGGTATTGGTCGGCCAGGGGGTATAGGTTGGGGAGACGGTGGGCGACGGCGTATCGGTTGCTGCGGGGATGGGAGTGTCGGTTGAAGTAACGGTAGCCGTTGGAAGCGGGGTGAGGGTCAACGTTGGAGTAGGAGAGGCGAACAAGGTCACGCGCAGCAGGTTCACGGTCAAGACAGAGGCAAAAGCCGCCAGGAACAAGAAGGTGAATATCCCGCCCAAAATCCAGGGCTTCCAGTTCACCTTCTTGGGAATCGTCAATTGAAAATGTTCAGGCACAGCCAGCAGGATGACGGTGGTGTTGTCGTGACCGCCGCGTTCGTTAGCCAGGTCTACCAGGGCCTGTGCTGCCGCTTTGAGATTGCCTTTGGCGCGGATGGTTTCTGCAATTTCATCGTTCCATACCAGGTCGGTCAGGCCGTCGGTGCAGAGCAGCAGGATGTCGCCGGGATGGATCCTCGTCCCCTGATTGGCCTCTGCAAGCGCATCGCCTTCGCTGTCGTACAGCCTCAAGCGGAAATCTACCTCGGGCGGCTCCGGCGCGCCCAGGTAGCGGCGAATGACATGCACGTTAGGATGATTGCGCGCCAATTCGGGCGTCAAGATGCCGCGTTCGATGGCTTCTTGCACCCAGGTATGGTCGGTGGTCAATTGCTGGATGCGCCCCTCGCGCAACAGGTAAATGCGGGAATCGCCTACCGAAGCCGTATACAATTGGTCGCCAATCACCCAGGCGCAGGCACAGGTGGCGCCCATCCCTTGCCGCTCGGCCGCCGCTGCTGCGTGGCCGGCAATGGCCTTGTTGGCCTCCTGGATGGCTCTTTCCAGAATTTTGCGCGGCTGACGCGCATCGCTGGCGGCGATCACCTGGCTGATGTGGTCCACAGCCAGTTCCGCAGCCACTTCGCCGGCGCGGTGACCGCCAATTCCATCGGATACCACTGCAAACAAAACCGGCAACGCCCGCTCCTCACTTAACTGGAAGGAAGAGACGGCATATCGGTCTTCGTTGTTCTTGCCGGTCATGCCGGGATGGGTACACACGGCTACATTCAAGTGGGCAACGTCGGTGCGAATCATAGGATAGACTTGTCAGGGATGATGCTTGGCTCCGTTTCGGGTGGCGGATTGCGCAAGACAAAACGATACATCAATTGGCCGAAGTGTACCACGTCCCCGTGTCGTAGGGCGCGCCCTTCTGGCGGTACCGGCTCATAGTTCACCCACGTGCCGGCGATGGAGCCATGATCGCTCAACAAGAATTCTTCTCCCTCCATTTGTTTCAAGCGGGCGTGCAGTGGGGCGATGGACGGATGATCTAAAACATACGCGGCCTGGACAGGATCGGCCCCAAAGGTAATTTCCTTCTCCAGCAAGGGAATAGGATGACCGCCGGCCGGCTCGCCATCGGAGCGCAGACGGATAAGATAGGCCGGCGCTTCGGGGGGCGTTTGCGCGCGCTTCTCCTCTTGACGAGCGGTTGGCTTCCGCTTTCCCAGCGTTTCCGTCGCCGCGACGATGACCGGCTGCGTGACGGGGTCGGTGTAACGCTGGCGCGCTTCACGCCGTTCACGCCAGGAGGTAATCCGCAGGCGGCCCGAAAGCAACACCAGGATCAGCGCCAGGCCGGTCAATGCCACTGCGCTGCCGGCGACCCATGTCCGATATTTCGCTAGAAAGGCGCGGATTCCGGTCGGCGGTCGGATGATCGTAACTGTGACCGGTATCTCCACGCTGGCTTTGCTCAATCCCAGCGAATCAACCGCTTCTACCCTGAGCATGTGCTGGCCGCTCTGCGTATAAGCCGACAAATCCCATATAAAGCGATTGAACGGCTCGGCCTCGTTCTGCATCACAGGCTGACCGTCTACGTAAAAAGTGGTGCGCGCCAGCGGGCGGGGGTGGCCGTCGGGGAATTCGATGATGATGTCTATGATTTGCCGGTCGGGGAGCAAATTTTCGGCATTGAAGGGGTCTTCTGGCGGCGCCTGGCGGATAATTTGCGCCGGCGGCAATACCAGAATAGGGTTGGGCGGCTGGATGTCTACGCTGAAGGCCTGGCTTTGCGAGGTAATCAGCCCGGCGGCAGTATTGACTTGCACCGCCAGGGTATGCTCGCCTCCTACCGAAAGCGTAGAGTTGTAACTCAAGGCATACAGATGACGCAGCGGCGAAAAATACGTTTCGGGGTCGGGCAGGGTTTCCAGACCAGAGAAGGCAAAATAACTGCCGCCGCTTTGCAGGGCCAGCGCCTTGAAGGCCGTTGCGCTGGGCGTATCGAAATACAGGTCGGCATCCACGAACCAGACAAAGACTCGCACTCCGCTCTCGCGCGCCTTTTGAATAAAAGCGTTTACCGTCTGTTCGACGGCGGGGTCGTCCATGTGCGGGGTAATGAACAGGATGGCGCGCTTCATGCCCGGCAAGGGCGGCTGTTCCAAAGCGACGTTGAACGCCAACGTCAGCGATTGCAGATTGGGCGTGGTAGCGCGAAAATCGGGCTGGAAAGCGGTCAACGAAACCGCCCAATCGGCTGGCCTGGCATGGGTGATGATGGCGCCGGCGACGGTCACCAGGCTCAAGTCATCGAAGGGGTCAAGCGTGCGAGCGGCCGCCCACGTGCTGAGCCGCTCCACGATACGCCGATAGCGTTCGACGCCCTGCCCGTCGCGGACTGCCAGCGCCGGCCCAGGGTTGATGGCCACCACAATCTGCGCCGGAGGCGTGGACTCGCTCAATCCGGTCAGCGGCAACGGGTTTCCATCCTCCAATACGGTCAGATTGGAGGGCTGCAAACCGCTGACGAACTGCCCCTGTGCGTCGTACACATCCAACAGCGCCGCCACAGAAGGAAAGCCTTGCGTATTGACCGCGTGCAGGGTGGCAAAAGCGGCGCCCTGCGCTTGTGCAAGGCCGCTTTGTCCAAAAGGGACGGGCTGCCCGACCAGTAAGAGCAGACCAAATAAGGAGAAAAGGAATTTAAGGCTGAGGTTCCGCAAAAACGGGCTTCTCCAGAGAGTCGGGGCTGCGCGTCAGACGCATCCAAGTCAACGTCCAGGCAGACTGAACAAAAGTGTTCAAGATGCCGTTCAACAGCCAGGAGATGGGCGCATACAGGCAGATGACGCCGATGGCAATGTACAGCGGAGTGAACGAGCGCCCCTCATTCATCGCAAAGGCAAAGACGGCCGGGAAGACCACGATCAAAATAGGCAAGGCAATGACGATGCCAACAACAAATGCAATCCCAAACAGGATGAGCGACATCACAATCAGCGGCCCTGGGTTGCCTTTCAGGATTTCCCAGCCGCGCTTCAACCCCTCCAGCATAGAGCGGTCTTCCAACACAATGGCGCGGTTGGCTTGTTCCAGGATGAGGCCAACAGCCCAACCGACCGGAATGAGCAGGCAAAGCAGCGGCAATAGACACAAGAAGCCTACGCCGGCGGTCAAGACCCCCAGCAACACGAAGGGCAACAGGATCACCAGGAACGTCAGCCCAATCAGAAATGACAACCCGAACACACGCCAAAAATACGGCAGACTTTCGCTGAACAACTCACCGAAAGACAGTCTCTCGGCCCCCTGCTCGGCCTGATAGGAGCCTTTGATCAAACCAATACGCCCCATCGTACCCAAAAAGATACCCAAGAGAATGAGCAGTAAAACCACTACACCCAGCACGATAAAAATCCACCAGTTCTCGATAAGCCAGTCTCCTGCTCTTTCCACCATATTCGCCAGACGCTGCAATTCGGGCGGCAGGTTGAAATTCGACGGCCCGTTCGAATAGTTCGTTGGGCCGCTGCTGCCCCCGCCTCCGCCGCTGCCTCCACCATTCCCCTGAGAACAACCCGCCAGCATACCAAAAATCCACAGCACTTTATACTTCCAGGTGATCTGCCAGGCGCGGGTGAGAATCTCGCCAAAGTTGAAGCTCATAATATGCCTCCTACCTACCTGTTTACTTGTCTACTTGTCTACCTGTCTACCTTTTTACCTGCCACCACCCTCATTCCCATTCGATTGTCGCAGGCGGCTTGCTGGTAATATCATACACGACGCGGTTGATTCCGTCCACCTCGTTCACAATGCGGTTCGATACACGCGCCAGTAAATCATGCGGCAGGCGCGTCCAGTCGGCGGTCATGAAATCCTCGGTTGAGACAGCGCGGATAGCCACTGCCTCCTGGTACGTGCGTTGGTCGCCCATCACGCCCACCGAGCGGACAGGCAGCAGCACCGCGAAAGCCTGAGCCGCATGATGATGTTGCTGCCCAGCGGTTGAAATGCCAGACGAGCCAGGTTTCCCCAAGAAGCCCGCTGCCAACAATTCCTCTTGTAGGATGGCATCCGCCGCCCGCAGGCGGGAGACACGCTCGCGCGTTACCTCGCCAAGACAGCGCACGGTCAAGCCCGGACCCGGGAACGGCTGCCGCCAAACCATCCCTTCCGGCAGCCCCAGCGCTTCCCCCACCGCCCGCACCTCGTCCTTGAACAGATAACGCAGCGGTTCGACCAGTTCGAATCGCATGTCTTCAGGCAAGCCGCCTACGTTGTGATGCGACTTGATCTTCTCGGCCTTCTTCCGGTCGGGAGCAGACGATTCCACTACGTCCGGGTAGATGGTGCCTTGCACCAAGAATCTGGGCTGTCCCAACTGCCTGGCCTGCGCCTCGAAAATGCGGATGAACTTCTCGCCGACAATCTTGCGTTTTTGCTCCGGCTCGGTCACACCCTCCAAGGCGGAGAAAAATTCATCCGCCGCCTCCACTGCTACCAGTTCCGCGCCCATCTGCTCGCGGAAGGCAGACGTCACCTGCTCGCCTTCGCCCTTCCGCAACAGACCGGTATCCACGAACACAGCCACCAACTGCTCGCCGACCGCCCTATGCACCAGCGCCGCCGCTACGGATGAGTCTACGCCGCCGCTGACCGCCGCCAGCACGCGCTCGCCTCCCACCTGGGCGCGGATGCGCTTCACGCTCTCCTCGATGATGGAGGCCGGCGTCCAGTCTGGTTTTGCGCCGCAAATCTCCACCGCAAAATAGCGCAGCAATTCGATGCCGTTGGGCGTATGATGCACTTCGGGATGGAACTGCACGCCAAAATATTTGCGCCCGAAATCCCCCATGGCTGCGCAAGGACTGTTGCCCGACTGGGCCAGCGCTACGAAACCTTCTGGCAGCCGCGTGACGCGGTCGCCGTGTGACATCCAGACAGTGGAGAGCGCAGAGAGCAGAGGCGTAGAGAGCAGAGGGGCAAGGGTAGCATGGCCGTATTCACGTTCGGTTGACGGGTCCACCTGCCCCCCAAGGGCAACGGCCAGGGCTTGCATCCCGTAGCAAATGCCCAAAATTGGTTTCGCAGAAGCCAGCACAAAATCTGGGATGAACGGCGCACCCGCCTCATACGCAGAGCGCGGCCCGCCAGAGAGGATGAAACCTTTGGGGCGAATCGCCATCACCTGTTCTGCTGGCGCGTCCCAGGGGAACAACTCGCAATACACCTTCGCCTCGCGCACACGCCGGGCGATGAGTTGAGCATATTGCGAGCCAAAGTCGAGAATGGCAAGCGCATCGGTCATGTATAGAAATTATAGCAGTAAAAGGGGAATTATTCAGGCGTATGCTCTGAACGTCCCTGATGGCGTGTGGCCTCCAGCCTCTCCTGGCCTCAGCAATCCACTGTGTACCGCCGACCTGTGATCGGCCCTGTTGGGCAGAGCCTGGCGGTACAATTTGCAGGCCTACATTAAACTTTGAAAAGCCTGCTTCGCGGTAAGGTAAAATATACAATTGAGATGACCAACACTTCCTTCCGCCAAAAAATCCGCCAGCAAATCGCCAACAGCGCCCTGCAAGCCGCCTTGGATGCCAATGCTCAACGCCGAGTGCAGGGGCGCATCACTGCCTTCCAGTCCCTGCCCGATTGGCGTGAACGTCGTCAGCGCGCTCATGCCGTTCGCGCCGAGGTCATTGCGCGCCTGGAGGAATACCTCGACCAGTTCGCTGCCCAAGCCACGGCTAACGGCATCCTTGTCCACCGCGCCAAAGACGCCGCCGAAGCCCAGCAAATCGTTCTGCAAATCATCGAAAATTCGCCTCCCAAGATGGGCCAAAATCAGCGCGATTCAGCCTCGCGGTTGATTGCCAAATCCAAGAGTATGGTCTCGGAAGAAATCGAACTCAACCATGCTCTGGAAGCCGCCGGTCATCGCGTGGTCGAAACCGATTTGGGCGAATACATCATCCAATTGCGCAAGGAACGCCCTAGTCATATCATCACCCCGGCAGTCCATCTGCGCCGCCACGAAGTGGGCGAACTCTTCCATGAAAAACTGGGCATCCCCTATACTGAAGACATTGCCGCGCTGACCAACGCCGCCCGCAAAACGCTGCGCGAGGTCTTCCTGACGGCTGACGTAGGCATGAGCGGCGTCAACTTTGGGGTCGCCGAAACCGGCAGCCTGGTCATCGTCACCAACGAGGGCAACGGGCGCATGGTCACTACCCTGCCGCCGGTTCACATTGCGCTAATGGGCCTGGAACGTCTTGTGCCGGCGCTGGACGACCTGGCGTTGATGCTTTCCCTGCTTCCGCGCTCCGCAACGACACAAAAGATAAGCGTTTATACGCAACTCATCCAGCGTCCGCTTCCCCATCAACAGCGGCATCTTGTTTTGGTGGACAATGGCCGCCTGGCCATGCGCAACTCTTCGCTGCGCGAAGCGCTCTACTGTATTCGCTGTGGAGCCTGTTTGAACGCCTGCCCGGTCTTCCGCGAAATCGGCGGACATGGCTATCTGGGCGAAGATGGGAGTATCGCCCCTTATCCTGGCCCCATCGGTTCAGTTGTCTCGCCGGGCCTGCTGGGGGAGAACTTTGTTCAATTGGCGCAAGCCTCGTCACTGTGCGGGGCGTGCAAGGAAGCCTGTCCTGTGGACATTGACCTGCCCATGCTGTTGACGCGCGTGCGTGCGGGCGTAGTCAGCGTTCAATCGTCCGTGAGCCGTATTCAGCCGTCATTGAGCAGTAAGGGGGGACCCGTCCTCCGCGAGCAGACACAGGGAGAGGGACTGCCGGCCCTCCTAAAATTTGGCCTGCGGACGTATGCCCGCATCGCAACTCACCCGCGCCTGTTTGCCGTTTCGCAGCGTTTGGCCGGGCTGGGAGCGCGTCTCGTTTCCCCATTCTCTAAGTGGATGAGACTCCCTGCTTTCACCGGTTGGGGGTATAGCAAGGACTTTCCGCGTCCGGCGGTCAAGCCGTTTCGCGCTACGTGGCAAAAGGTAGAGGACGGCGTGGGGACTCTCTCCACGGAAAAAGGAGGAAAGGAAGAAAGAGCAGCAAGTCTTGCCTCCCCTTCTGAGGGTTTTTCGCCGCCGATAGACCTGGCAGCGCGTTTCACCGCTGAACTAACCGCATTGGGCGGGCATGTATATCCATGTACGGCTCTTGAATTATCCGCTTATTTGCTCTCTTTCCTGCGCGAGCGCGGCATCGAGCGTGTGCAGGCTTGGGAGTCCATTGCGGGCCTGGACTGGGCCGAGATAACGGAAGCAGGCCTCTCGGTCGAGAAAGAAGCGGACGAGGCCATTCGGGCAGGTATCACCGGCGCGTTGGCAGGCGTCGCCGAAACAGGGACGTTGGTCATTTCCTATGCAGCGGGTCGCCCACTGAGCGCTTCGCTCCTGCCAGAAATCCACGTTGCCATTCTGCGCGCCGGCGATCTTGTCCCCAACCTGGAAACGGCTTTCCAAAGGCCAGAGGTAAGCCAATCGCCTGCTACCGTGCTGGTTAGTGGCCCCTCACGCACTGCCGATATCGAGATGACCTTGACAATCGGCGTGCATGGGCCAGGGGAGTTGCATGTGTTCATGCTAACCGAGAAGGATGAACGCTGATGACAGCCTCTCCCTACGACATTCTCTTCGAGCCGGTTCGCATTGGACCGCTGACCGCTCCCAACCGTTTTTACCAGGTGCCGCATTGTAACGGCTTCGGCTACAGAATGCCGCACGCCTTGGCCGCCATGCGCGGCGTCAAAGCCGAAGGCGGCTGGGGCGTGGTTTGCACCGAGGAAGTGGAAATCCATCCCACTAGCGACCTGTCCCCGTACTTTGAGGGCCGCCTGTGGAGCGATGATGACCTGCCCGCCCTGGCGCTGATGGCCGAAGCGGTACATCGTCACGGCGCGCTGGCGGGCATCGAACTGGCCCATAACGGGTTGGATGCCAACAACCTGTATACGCGCCTGGCGCCGCTTGGCCCGACCTCGATGGGAACGTTAGGCGGCACTGGCTTCGACCCTGTGCAAAGCCGCCGCATGGATAAGGAAGACATCCGCAACCTGCGGCGTTGGCATCGCGCTGCCGCTCTGCGCGCCAAACGCGCCGGCTTCGACATCATCTACGTCTACGCCGGCCATAACTTGAGTACCGCCGCACATTTCCTGCTGCGCCGCTATAACGACCGTACCGACGAATACGGCGGCTCGCTTGCAAACCGCGTGCGTCTGTTCCGCGAACTGCTGGAAGATACGAAAGAAGCCGTCGGCGATACCTGCGCCGTGGCAGCGCGTTTGGCTGTGGAAGAATTGCTCGGCGAAGACGGCATCACCCATCAAGGCGAGGGACATGACATCATCGCAATGCTGGCCGAACTGCCCGATCTATGGGATGTCAACCTGAGCGCCTGGAGCAACGACTCGGCTACCTCGCGCTTCGAGAAAGAAGGCTACCAGGAAAAGTACACCGCCTTCGTCAAATCGCTCACCAGCAAGCCGGTGGTGGGCGTGGGACGCTATACCTCGCCCGACTCGATGGTCTCGGCTATCCGGCGCGGCGTGCTAGACCTGATTGGCGCAGCGCGTCCGTCCATTGCCGATCCCTTTCTGCCTAACAAAATCAAAACAGGCCGCCTGGACGAAATCCGCGAGTGTATCGGCTGTAACATTTGCGTCACCGGCGACACGCGCTTTGTCCCCATCCGCTGCACCCAAAACCCCACCATGGGCGAGGAATGGCGGCGCGGCTGGCATCCCGAAAATATTGCTCCCAAAAAGAGTACAGCCGAAATCCTGGTTGTAGGCGCCGGGCCGGCCGGCTTGGAATGCGCCGTCTCGCTGGGCGCGCGCGGTTACGCGGTCACCCTGCTGGATGCCCGCCGCGAGTTGGGCGGGCGCGTGCTGCGCGAGGCGGCCCTGCCGGGCCTGTCTGAGTGGCGGCGCGTGGTAGATTGGCGCCTGAACCGTCTGTCTAAACTGCCCAACGTTGCCTGCTATCCCTCCAGCCCAATGACCGCCAATGACATCCTGGAGAGCGGCTTTTCACACGTCATCCTGGCGACTGGGGCCGTCTACCGCCGCGACGGTCGCGGCCGCAGTATCCATCATCCCATCCCCGGCCATGAATTGCCCGGCGTCTTCACCCCCGACGACCTGATGGACGGACGCCTGCCCGCTGGCCGCGTTATCCTGTACGACGACGACCATTTTTACCTGGGCGGCGTGCTGGCTGAACTGCTGGCCGAAAACGGCTGTCATGTGACCCTGGTCACGCCGGCCCCGCTAGTCTCTTATTGGACGCAATTTACGCTCGAACAATCCAAAATCCAGACCAGGTTGATGAGGCTGGGCGTCGAACTGGTCACGCAAACGCTTCTTTCCGACATTCAGCCGGCCTCCGTTACCTTGACCCATGCCTTGAGCGGCGAGTCTACCCTGCTCCCCCGTGAAGCGGTTGTCTTGCTCGCTGACCGCCTCTCGAACGACAGTTTATATTACGAACTTCAGCCTGCACTGACAGAGGGGAAAATTCGCTCCCTGCGTCTTATCGGGGATGCCGAGGCCCCCAACATCATTGCCCAGGCCATTTTCTCCGGTCACCGCGCGGCTAGAGAATTCGACGAAGACCCAAAGCCGTTTCTCATCGAGCCATACAATGTTATTCGTTTTCAAGACGCCAATCATATTCTCTCTTCAAAATCGTCGCCGGCACTCCCCCCAGCATGACCTTTGTGTCGGTAAATTTCTTCGTGACCACACTCCCCAGCGCCACAATCGTATTGTCCCCCACTGCCGAGCCGGGCGCAAAACGGACCGCGCTGCCAATGTAGCAATCATGGCCGATTTCGATGTCGCGGTCGGTGGTGCCTGCGCCATGCGTCCAAAATTGTGAACCGACGCCGCCGACCCATGTACGGTCGCCCATTGTGAACGCCCCGGCTAAATCAAAATAATTTCCCGAGGTCATCAGTACGTCGGCTCCAATCGTCAACGCGCGGGCATAACGCTTACGCGCATTCTCTGGTAGAGCGGTCCAGAAACCGCATGTAAAGACATTGAGCATTCCAATCGAAGTGCCCTTCCCAATTTTGACTGTCATTGGCCCAACAAACAGGTTGAAAGCGCCGATCTTGGCCTTCTCGATATTCGCCGAGGAAACAGCAATCACCGTCCCAAAGCCGATGCGCCCGCTGATTTTGTATCCTAGCAGGCGATAGCCAAGTAAACGCAAGAAATTGAAGGGTAAAATACTGATGAGAACAGCCAGGGCGAGTTTGACTTTTAGCACACTTCACTCCAAGGGATTGATCGATTGTATTACAGCAAGTATACAACAGAAGTAACTATTCAGCAGGCCCTAACAACCTGTCGGAGAAGACTTGAAAATTGCCCTATTGCTCCGTTGGATTGCCAAATCCAACGGTTTACAACGTAATTTTGCCCAGTTCGGCCTGGATTTGGCAATACCCATTCTGGGTACTTTCCAGGCCAGCGATGCCTGAATAGTTACCAACAGAAAAATGTTTCAGATGAATATATCGAAAATGACGAGAGAGCAAACACGAAAAAACTATGACCGTTTATCTCGCTGGTATGATCGCTTCGCAGGCAGTGAGAAAGTGTTTACCGAACTTGGTTTGCAAACGCTGGCCGCCCAGGAAGGGGAACGAGTGTTGGAAATCGGTTTCGGCACCGGCCATGCGCTGGCGGCGTTGGCGCAACAAACAGGGGCCTGCGGTCTGGCTGCGGGGGTGGAGTTGTCGCCGGGAATGATTGCCGCAGCGCGAAAACGGTGGCAGGCCGAGGGTCAAGGAAGAGGCGCGCTCGTCGTCCAGGGAGATGCAATGGCTTTGCCATTTCCTGCTGCTACGTTCGATGCAGTTTTCCTGTCCTTTACGTTGGAGTTGTTCATAGACGAGGAAATCCCGTCGGTGTTGGGCGAATGCCGGCGAACGTTGAAACCCAGCGGAAGGCTGGGCGTGGTATGCCTGGCAAAGGGAAGGTCGTTGGCCTGCCGCCTGTATGAGTGGGGACATGCGCGCTGGCCGAGCGTTTTGGATTGTCGCCCCATCCACGCGGGCAAGTGGTTGGAGCAGGCAGGTTTTGATTGGCAGCCAGTGGCAGTTCGAAAAATGTGGGGTTTGCCGGTGGAAATTGGAGTGGGGCGAATGCGCTGTCAGACAGCCCTTTGACGATATAAACTGGCATCCGGCACGGCCAGCATGGCGGGCAACTGCTCTTGCAAGCCGAGAAATTCGGCCACCGCTTTGACGTGCGGGGCCGGGTCGCGCATCAGGGCGTTGTAATCTACGTAGAGGACTTCCATGTTGGGCTGATTGGCCAGCCAGACGCGCACGCGCTTGAGATGTTCCTGAAAGTTCTCGGCCATCTTGCGATCATCGCCTTCGGCCGGTTCGCCGCGACGCAGGAGCATCTGCTTCTGCGAGGCCAGAATTTCGCTGATCTCCCGGCGCATGAAGATGACTTTGTAAGTGTATGAGGCGGGCAGGTATTCCAGCAGGGACGAGATGACCTTGACCACCTTGCCGGGGGCATCTTTGATCCAGGCATCATCGCCGTCGCGCAGGGCTTTGACTCGTTCCAGTTCGTAATAACCTTTGGGGTTGTCTTCGTCAGCCAGGCGCAGGTTGTCGGTCATGATTTGCAAGCCGCCGGCTTCGAGCAATTTCATCATCATGGAGGTGCCGGAACGCGGCAGGCCAGAGACAATCACAATAGGAGGGGAAGGCGGACGGCGTTTGAACAAGTTGAAAGCCATGTACTCATTCCTTTTGGAAGGGTCGGTCGGCCTCGGCCAGGGCTTGCAGCATCTCGTCCTGCATCCAGCGGGCAGCGGCCGGTTGTAAAGCGTAGAGATCGTTCATTTCTTGGGGATCTTCTGCCAGGTCGTAAAACTCGAATTGCCGATAATCGGGATAATTGTAATACGTCAGGCGTTGTTGATGTTTGGTCAAGGAAATGGAAGCGCGGGAGAGAGGCGCAAAAGACGGATTGCGCGCCGCTTCGACCGTGAACAGGCTGCGGGCCGGGTCTTCGGCGCCTCCCAGCCCCGGCAGGATTTGCCCTTCCGCCCAGGCGGGACGAGGCAGGCCGCTCAGGTGCGCCAGGGTGGGCAGGATGTCCACCGAACTGGTATAAGCGTGGATGTCTTCCCGTCCCTTTTGCCCAGGCTGCGAGACGAGCAGGGGAATGTGGATGAGGGGTTCGTAAATGAGCGGTGTGACGTGTCCCAACTCGCCGCGCTCGAACATCTCGCCGTGATCGGAGGTGACGAAGACGTAACTGGTCTCCAACAGGCCCGAATCGCGCAGGAAGTCGAACAGCCGCGCCACGGCCTCATCCCAACTGGCAAGGTAGTCATCGTAAATATGGCGCTTGCCAAGCAGGTCGCCAAAGTCCTTTTGGAGCGAGGCCAGGGGATGGATGGGCTTTTCTTCTGGCTCCCAGGCGTTCAATCCCAGGAAGCCGCCCTTGAATTTTTTGGTGGGGCTGTACGGGTCATGCGGCGGATAGAAATGCAGGTAAGCAAAAGCCGGGGCTGGCAAGTTTTCCAGCAGGCGGATCGCGCCATCTACCACGCCGCCGAGGGAGAAGAATTCACGCGCGTCGGTTTCGGGCAGCCCCAGCGGGTAAGCCAGGCGGTGGGAAGACTGGTCGGCGCGGCGCTCGGCCAGATGGAGGGTACGCAGGAGCGGGCCGAGGAAGAGCGAGGCGTCGTAGCCGTCGCGGTCGCGCACCAGGTTGTCGTCGAAGGCGGAAAACGCTATCAGCGGGTCGTTCTCGAACCAGGGGCGGTAAAAAGCGCGGTCTTCGTAGTTGAAGGCGCTGGCGGGGATGTGCGTTTCCAGCGAACGATGGAATTGTTTGAGGAAGATATCGGCATATTTGTTCTGGGCGTACCCCAGCGTGGCGTATTGGCTGGATAAGAGCGCAAAGGCTTGCCTGTCTTGGAAATCTTGTAAAACGCCGCTGCCCAGCGAGAACGCCCGATGCGTCCAGGGGAGCGTACCGGTCAGCAGGGAAGCGGTGCCGGGAATGGTAAACGTGCCGGCCGAGTAGTGGCGATGATAGACGAGGGCGTTTTCGGCGAAGCGCTCCAGGTTGGGCATGGTCTGACGCGGATAGCCATACAGCGAGACATTTTCTGCCGACCAGGCATCGAAGACCAGGATGAGGATGTTCTTCGCTTCAGACGGCGACCCGACGGCCTGCTTCGTTTTCCAAAGAGGCGCCACCAGACCTGAGAGCGAGGCCAGGCCAGCCAGTTTTAGAAAATCACGCCGCGAGAGGTAAGAGGAGGTCATATCCTAGCGCGCCAGCAGATTCCTGAACAGCACGACCAGCGCGCCCAGCAAGCCGACCGGCAGGTACAGGTAGGCAAAGACGGTGAAGCGTTCTGCCAGGGAAGCGAGAAAAACGCCCAGGCGAGGGAAAAAATGCGGGAGCGCAAGCAGGCCGAGGCTGAGAAAGAACGGCGCAGCCATCCACAGCAGCAACGTCTCTTTGGGGGGAAGGTCGTCCCCCAAAGCGCGTTGGTAGCCGATGGCGGCAGCCGTCCCCACCAGGAGGATGAGGAAGCCTTTGTACGAAAAGCCCTCGCGCAGCCAGGCGGCGGGCAAGACCACGCTGAGGGCAGTCAGCCCGCCCACCACCAGCAAACTCTCGACCAGCGCAAAGGCCATCATGTACATAAAGATACTGAAGACCTCCCAGGCGCGGAAGTACATCACCCGCGAGGGGAAGACGAACAAGAACCCTCGAATGGACCAACTGAAGACCACAAACATGGCCGCCCCCAAAACAGCAAGCATCTCTTGACGGGAGGGCAGCCGACTCTTAAAGATATCCAAGCCCCTTGAGCCTTTCCTCGATGGCTTGCTGGCTTTCCCCGCCTGAAATGGTGGGAGGCGTCACGCCGCTGTGATCCAGGTATTTTCCGACAATCATGGGAGGGATGTCGCGGAAGGAGGGGTTGGGGAAATCCGCCAGGCCCTGGCTGGCAAACAGAACGCCCGGCACCGCTTCCGAATCGATGCAATGATCTGCGCCCCAATGGTCGTTGTTTTCTTGGATGACAGTCTCCTCCCATTTGCCGAGACCGGTCTCAGACGAGGCGCGATATCCGGGCGCATAGCCCAGCACCAGGTCGGGACCGAAGCGCAGCAGGGGGCCGCTGAAGGCTTCGTGGCGCAGCAGGACGCGGTTGAAGACTTTCTTGCCGTCTGGCCCTGTCCAGCCTTCCAGTTTGGATTTCAATTCTCTGGCGGTGTCCTCTACCTGTTCCACCGGCACGATGCCGTGGCGCTCCCGGCCTGAAAGATTGATGTATACGCTGTTCAAACCGAGGGCGTAGGCTTTGGAACGCGACCAATCCACGTTGGGAAGCGCCTTTTCTTGTTTGTCGGTTTGCAAAGACAGGTAGCCGTTCTCCACCAGCCATTGATTGACATGCACCTTGTAGCGGAAATCGGTAAAGCCATGGTCCGACATGACCAGCAGATTGATTTTGCTGCCGTTTTGTTTTTCGAGCGCCCCCGTAACGCGCCCTACGAACTGGTCGAGGCGGGCATACCAATCTTGCACCACGTCGGGGCGGTCGCGGCGGAACATGTGCTGCACGCGGTCGAGGTCATCGAAAATAGAAGCCAGCACGCCTTCCTTGAAACTCGCCAGGTTGTGCATCAGGATACGCTCGCGCGCAGCGAAAATATCCTCGCACAAGGCGATGAACTGCTCATCGGAGATGCAGCCATCCTCCAGGCCGGTGGTGTCCTGCGGCCAGCCCAGCGAGAGGAACGCGCCGGCAATCTGCCAGGCCTCGCGCACAAAGCCTTTCGGAGAGGCGTACTGCCAGAGCGCATGGAGCGGATGGATCTGCAACGGCAGGAAATACAGCCGCACCGGGTTGGTGGAAGTCAGGATGGCGCGCGTGATGGCGTGAACGTTCATCATGAAGCCGGCCTTGAAGGTCACTTCCAAAATCGGGCTCCACTGTCCGGGCGTCAAGTCGAAGGCTCCGTTTGGCAGTTTCAGGCGGGCGTTTTGGGCGTCCAGGATATCCAACTGGAAAGCGACCTCGGCCGGAACGGTCTGCCCTTTCCGTTTGATGAACGGGCCTTTCAGCGCGCCGTGAAACGTCCCTGCGCCGCCGGTCAGTTTTTCCAGCGGCGTCTTGTGGCCGGGTTTGAGCGGGTCGTCTTCCTGACAGTAGAAACTGCCCAATCCCAACTGTCCGCGGATGTCGGGCGTGCCGAGGCCGGGGATGACGCGCACCGGCGAATCGGCGCGCGCCGGGAACATGGCCGGCCACCACAGGGCTGTGGCCGGGTAGCCTTGGTCTACCGCTTCGCTGAACAGTGTGCGGGCCGAATAGGGCGGTACGAACTGCGTCCCCAGCGCCCCGCTGCGCGTCGGCAGGATGGAAACATACGGGGCATACGTCTCTGGATTGCGATGCACGAAATCGAAGATGCCATGGCTGCCCGGATCGGCGCCGGTAGCGATGCTGGTCCACGAGACCTCGGTCTGCGGGGGGGAACAAACTCTGAAAGGCGAATAGCCGCCTGTCTCAGCCAGGCGGCTCAAATTCGGCAATTGACCCTGGCCGGCAAACTGTTCGAACAGGCCAGGGTCGAACGAATCGAAGCCCAAGATGAGCGCGCGCATGGACTTACTTCTCTTGCGTTTCCTTCGCAGATTCTTCCTTCGACGCTTTGCCGCCCAACATACGGCGCAGTCGCCCCATGCCGGACCGGATCTGGCGCGAAAAGACCAGGAACATGCCGCTGACTGCGGCAAAAGCAACCGCCAGCACTTGGAACAACATGCCGCCGGTATTCGGATCAATATACATATCTACCTCCAATTGTCTATTCTAACAACGGCGAGTATTATACCAAACGAAGACGGAAAACCGCGCTTCTCTTCTGGATTGACGAAAACTGCGTCATTGTCGCGCCAACAGGCAGCCGCGCGCCTGTCGCCCGCTCACTGTCCACTGCCCACCGCTCACTGATTACTGATCACTGATCACTTATAATAGGGCTATGTCCAATCCCCTCTCCCCTTCCGCCCAAAAAGTTCAAGACGTTCTGCGCAGCCGGGGCTTCGACCTGACCGTCATCGAGTTCGCCGAAAGCACGCGCACCGCGCAGGAAGCCGCCGAGCGGGTAGGCTGCACGCTTGGTCAGATCGTCAAATCGCTCATCTTCCGCGGACAACAAACCGGCAAGCCTATCCTGGTGTTGACCAGCGGCAGCAACCGCGTGGACGAGAAGCGATTGACCGAATACACAGGCGAACCTGTTGGCCGCGCGGATGCGGAATTCGTCCGTGAAGTCACCGGCTACGCCATCGGCGGCGTCCCCCCGCTTGGGCATACCCAAGCGATGGAAACCTACCTCGATGAAGACCTGCTGCAATACGATAGCATTTGGGCTGCCGCCGGCACGCCCAAAGCGGTCTTCCAATTGACGCCAGGACAACTGCAACGGATGACCGGCGGCAAGGTCGTCTCCGTCAAATAATGCGACTGTCACACTGTAGGACAAGTCTTA
>JBBITF010000030.1:0-31424 GCA_037440925.1 Chloroflexota bacterium | reverse complement strand
CCCCTATCCTACCAGATTACCAATGCTCATTTCAATTTTGGCGAAAGTCCAGTAAGGTTAGAGAATAGGGGGGATTGACTATCCAAGAAGAGTTACGATATAAAAGAGCAAGTTTTCAAAAATGGATGTCCCTATGAAAAAAGCGCTCTTCTTATCCCTGCTGGTCCTGACCTTGCTGGCCTGCTCAACCGCCGACCTGGTGGCGCTCGTCATCACGCCTACCGTCTCCTCCTCCCCCCCGCCGCCGCCCACCGAAACCCCTTCCAAAACGCCCACCATCACCCCCACACAACCGACCCCCACTTTCACCTACACGCCCACTTTGAGCGGACAAAAGCCAACCGCCACCGCCACAATCACCGGCACGCTGCCGCCTACCGATACGCCCGAAATCACCCCTACTTCAGAGGGCAGCATCATCCTATTCCCAGAAACAAGCGGCTTTTTCTCGGCGCTGGTGTCTGAACCGGTCATCTACTATGGAAAATGCGGCCTGCCCAAAGAAGCGCGTATCGGCGTGCGCGTAATCGACTCAGGAAAAGTCAAATTCGTAGCCTTCTTCATGCGTTTGCGCAGCAAGTCCAGCGGCAACACCACCGGCTGGGACATCGGCACCGTCATGCAGCCGGTCAGCGATGGGCTTTACACCCTCACCCTGGACGCAGACGACCTGCACAAACAAGAACCATATTCTTACTACAAAGATTCCTGGGTAGAGTTCCAACTGGTAGCGACCAATGCGTATGGACGCGAAGTTGCCCGAACCGCCAAAGTTACCGACCAACTATCGCTTTCTCCCTGCCCAGAGCAATAAACGTGTTTATCGGCCATATCGCCTGCCCCGTCAACTATTGCTCCGTTGGATAGCCAAATCCAACGGTTTACAACGTGATTTTGCCCAGTTCTATTGCTCTGTTGGATTGCCAAATCCAACGGCTTACAACGTCATTTTGCCCAATTCCATTGCTCCGTTGGATTGCCAAATCCAACGGTTTACAACGTCATTTTGCCCAGTTCTATTGCTCTGTTGGATTGCCAAATCCAACGGTTTACAACGTGATTTTGCCCCGTTCGGCCTGGATTTGGCAATCCAGGCCAGCAACGCAGGCAATCCAGGCCAGCAAGGCAGTCATTTTTTCTTCTCTCCGACGAACTGCTAGCCCTGGCAGACGCCTGAATAGTTACGCTCAGAATAGGCAAAGCCCCGGCCTGACGGCGGGCTGGCAGGCGCCCAAGGGACAAGCAATTTCCCACCAGAGCGGGTAAAATAGCGTCATTGCCAAAACGTTTCCTGGCATGAAAGAGGCGCATGATGAGTGAAAACCCGACCGATCAAAGCGAATTCATCCCTCGCATTGGCACGTTTCTGATTCTGCTGGGCATCTTTTTCTCCATCCTGTTCCTGGCCTCCGACTTTGCCGGACAAACCGACTTTGACTGGCTCTTCCTGGGAATGCTGGCGGTTTCCATCGGCATTGTCTTTCGCCGCCGCGCGCCTCCCCCTCCTCCGGCCGGACGTTTTGCCCTGCTCCGTAAACTGCGCGAGAACGCCAAAAAACGCAGAGAAGAAAAATTGAAGAAGGCACAGAAAAAATGACCAAACTCATCCCTCTCTCAGAAGCCATATCCACATACATCCAGGACGGCGACACCGTCTATGCGGCCGGCTTCACGCACCTGATACCATTTGCCGCCGGGCATGAAATCATCCGTCAAGGCAAAAAGAATCTCACCCTGGCGCGTGCCACGCCCGACCTGATTTACGACATGATGGTAGCGGCCGGCTGCGCCCGCAAAGTCATCTTCTCGTACATGGGCAACCCAGGCGTCGGCTCACTGCGCATCGTGCGCGCCGCCATTGAGCGCGGCGAACTCGAAATGGAAGAATATTCCCATTTCGGGATGATTACCCGCTTGCAAGCCGGAGCCTCCGGGCTGCCCTTCCTGCCCATGAACCAGGTAGGCGTCACCGACCTGGAACGCGCCAACCCCAACATCAAGCGCATCCCCGATCCGTATGGGGGCAAAGACGTCATCGTCGTGCCGGCCCTGCATCCCGACGTAGCCATCGTCCACGTTCAGCGCGCTGATGTCAACGGCAACGCCCACCTATGGGGCATCATCGGCGAACAAAAAGAAGCCGCCTTTGCCGCCAAGAAAGTCATTCTGACCGCCGAGGAAATTGTAGATGAAGCGGTCATCCGCTCCGACCCAAATCGCACCATGATCCCCGGCATCATCGTTCACGCCGTCTGTCACGTGCCATATGCCTGCCACCCTTCCTACGCGCAGGGCTACTACGACCGCGACAACGAGTTCTACCTCGCCTGGGACAAAATCAGCGAAAGCGAACAAAGCGTTGCCGCCTGGCTGAACGAATGGGTGTACAGCGTAAAAGACCGCCAGGAATACTGGGACAAACTCGGCCCAGAGAAGCAAGCCCAATTGCAGGTTGAGCCAAGGCTGAGTCAAGCCATCAATTATGGGAAGTATTGATGCGCGAAAATTCGCGGATCCCCTTCCTGGATTACGGCGGTCAAGGGCCTGAACTGCTCTTCTTGCACGCCAACGGCTACCCGCCGGCCTGCTACCGCCCCTTGCTAGAGCGCCTGGCGCAAGATTTCCACGTCCAGGCCTTGTTACAACGCCCGCTTTGGGACGGGAGCCAACCAGAAGACCTGCGCGACTGGACTCCGCTGAGCGACGACCTGCTGCGCTACCTGGACGCGCATCATTCTGGACCCGTGGCCTGCGTCGGCCATTCGTTGGGCGGGATCGTGGCCCTGAGAGCCGCCCTGCGCGAGCCAAAGCGCTTCTCCTCCCTGGTGCTGCTCGACCCGGTGCTCTTCCCGCCTTATTTTATCCGTTTCTGGCAAGTCGTCTTTGCGCTGGGATTGGGCTATCGCCTGCACCCGCTCATTCGAACCGCCCAAACCCGCCGCCGTCAATTCGACGACCTGGAACGACTATACAATGGCTACCGGCGCAAGTCGGTGTTCAAATATTTCGATGATAACGCCCTGCGGGCCTACGTAGAAGGAATTGCCTGCCAAACGGACTCTGGCGGCTACCAACTCTGCTACAGCCCCGAATGGGAAGCGCGTATCTATGTCACCGGCGTATGGCGCGACATGGACATCTGGCGCGGGCTGCCTGGTTTGCAAACGCCAACCCTCATCGTGCGCGGCGGGGAAACGGACACCTTTTGGGAGCAAACCGGCAACCTGATTAAACGGAAGCAGCCACAGGTTCACGTCGAAACGCTGCAGCATTCCACCCACCTCCTGCCTTTGGAACGTCCTCACGAAGTTTATGAACTGATTCGAACTTTTTTGAAGGAGACACAATGACCAACTTGAATTACTCGAGCGCCGAACTGATGATCGTCAACGCCGCGCGGCTGTTGCGCGATGGCGACGTTGTGTTCGTCGGCGTCGGCCAGCCCAACCTGGCCTGCAACCTGGCCAAACGCACCCATGCTCCTCACCTGGTCATGATTTACGAAGCCGGCGTCATTGGCGCCGAACCTGCCCGCCTGCCGCTTTCGATTGGCGACCCCACGCTGGTGAGCGGAGCGCTGTCTGTGGTCAGCATGTACGACATCTTTGCGCTCTACCTGCAACGCGGCAATGTGGATGTGGGCTTCATGGGCGGCGCGCAAATTGACAAATACGGCAACATCAACGCCACCGTCATCGGCGACTACACGCATCCCAAAGTGCGGCTGCCCGGCTCCGGCGGCTCGCAAGAAATTGCAGCCTGGGCCAACCGCTGTTACATCATGACCCCTCACCAGAAACGCCGCTTCCCCGAAAAAGTGGACTTCATGACCTCGGCCGGCTTCTTGAGCGGGCGTCAACAGCGCGAGGCCACCGGCGTGCGCGGCGGGGGAATGCTGGCGGTCGTTACCGACATCGGCTTGCTCGAACCAGACGAAAACGGCGAAATGACCTTGACTGCCCTGCACCCCGGTCGCACGATCGAAGAAGCCAAAGCCAACACCGGCTGGGACTTAAAAACAGCCGCCGAAGTGCGTTTCACCGCTCCATTGACCGAGCAAGAACTCCGCATCCTGCGCGAAGAATTAGACCCCCAGGGGCTATATTCCAGGTAGACCATTTGCTCCGTATGGTAGTATAATCACCCCCGCCAGCCAGCGGCTGGCATTTTTGCGGATGGAGAAACGTATCGTATGCTTCGAAACCTTTATGCTCGTTTGATTTTGATTGTAGTCATCCTGGCTGCTGCCCTGTGGATTGACTTGAGCAACAAAATCATCATCTACAACCCTTTCAATGACACCCGATTGATAGACCGTGATGTCACGCCACGTTTAGGCCTCGACCTGCGCGGTGGTTTGCAGGTACTCCTGGAAGCCGATGTGCCGCAAGATGTCGAAGTGGATGCCGAATCCATGAAAACGGCCCGCACCATCATGGAAAACCGCACCAACGCTCTCGGCGTGAGCGAAAACGTGCTCCAGGTTGCCGGCGAACGCCGCATTGTAGGCGAGTTCCCCGGCTTGAAAAACGCCGATGAGGTTTTGGCCATCATCCAACAAACGGGTCTATTGGAATTCATAGACACGGGCAATACTCCCCTGGAAGCAGGGACAGTGGTGCAAACCGATTTTGCCCAGGCAAGCCAAAGCCAGCCCGTCGCACAAACGGACGATACCGAAACGGTCATCTACCATACCGTGATGACCGGCAAAGACCTCAAAACGGTCAACGTCAGCCGTGACGAATTAGGAAAATACGTCATTGAATTCACTTTGTCCTCCGATGGCGCAAAAGTTTTTGCCGAACACACGGCAGCCAACATCGGCAAATATCTGACCATTGTGCTGGACAAACGAGTCATTTCCTCACCCGTCATCAACACGGAAATCCCAGATGGCGCCGGAGTCATCCAGGGCAGTTTCACGCAAGAAAGCGCCAATGCGCTGGCTGTCCAATTGCGCTATGGTTCCCTGCCTGTCCCGCTCAAAGTAGTGGAAACGCGCATCATCGGGCCAACGCTAGGCGAAGACTCGCTCAATCGCAGCCTGGTGGCTGGCTTGATTGGCTTTGCCATCGTCATCCTGTTCATGGGCATCTACTATCGCCTGCCGGGTATCACAGCCGACATTTCGATTCTGCTCTATGCTGCCATCGTATTTGCCGTCTTCAAGTTGATTGGCGTTACCCTCACGCTGGCGGGCATCGCTGGCTTCATGCTCAGCACCGGCTCGGCGCTGGATGCCAACATCCTGGTCTTTGAACGCTTGAAGGAAGAATTGCGCAACGGAAAGACCCTCAAGCAAGCCTTCAATCAAGCCTGGACGCGCGCTTGGCCTTCCATCCGCGACTCGAACATTGCGGCCTTGATTACGGCGGCGATTCTCTTCTGGTTCGGCAGCACGTTTGGCGCCACCATCGTCAAGGGTTTTTCTTTGACCCTGGCAATGGGCGTGGTCATCAGTCTGTTCTCGGCGCTCTTTATCACCCATACCTTATTGGGGTTGGCGCTGGATTGGTTCAAGCCTCAAAATCTCGCTCGCTGGATTGGCATTTAGGAAACTCCCATGAATATTCTTGGAAAACGTTACATCTTTTTCGGCTTATCCCTCTTGCTGATTGTCCCCGGCTTGATCATCTTGTTGTCCGGCGGTATGCCCTTGTCTATTGACTTCACAGGCGGAAGTTTGCTCGAAGTCTCGTTTACAAACGCCTCGCCCCCCCCTGCCGACCTCATTGCTTTGTACCAAGACCAGCAGGTCAAAGACGTACAAGTACAGACCACTGAAACCGGCAGTTACCTCATCCGCTCTGAGTTTCTGGAAAACGAAGTCCGCGACCACGTCCTGACCGCCATGCAAGAAAAGTTTGGCGAGCTCACCGTCATCCGCTTCGACAGCGTCGGCCCGAGCATTGGAGAACAAGTCACCACACGCGGCGCCATGGCTGTAGCAGTTTCCTCTCTGCTGGTAGTGCTGTTCATTGCCTGGTCCTTCCGCGGCGTGGAAAATGCCTTCCGCTACGGTGTTTCGGCCATTTTAGCCATGATTCACGACGTGGCCTTGATTTTCAGTATCACGGCCATCGGTGGAGTGTTCCTGGGCTGGGAAATCGACTCACTCTTTCTGACCGCCCTCCTAACCGTGATTGGCTTTTCCATGCAAGACTCCATCGTAGTCTTCGACCGTATCCGCGAGAACGCGCGCATCTACCGCCGCCTGGATTTCGAGACGCTGGTCAATCACTCCATCGTACAAACCTTACAACGTTCCATCAATACGCAGTTGATGACGGTCGAATTCTTGCTGCTGGCGCTGGCGTTATTTGGCGGCATCACCCTGCAAGAGTTTGCCATTGTATTGCTGGTGGGCTTGCTGAGCGGAACATACTCCTCCATTTTCATCGCTGCGCCCATCCTGGTCATCTGGGAAAACCGTGAGTGGACGACCTGGTTCAAGCGCAAATCCGCTGCTACATAGCCTCCTATTGGTCATCTGATATTGCCCCGGCGGTTGGTCTGCCGGGGCAATCCATTTGGGCGACATGGACATTTTCCTGCGAGGGCTGCTCATCGGATTCTCCATCGCCGCGCCGGTCGGGCCGATTGGCGTGCTGTGCATCCGCCGCACGCTGGCCGAGGGGCGGCTGGTAGGCTTCCTATCTGGCTTGGGCGCGGCCAGCGCCGACATGCTCTATGGCGCCATCGCCGCCTTCGGTCTGACCGCCGTGCAGTCTCTTCTGGTGGGGCAGCGCGGCTGGCTGGCGCCGCTCGGCGGCCTGTTCCTGCTGTATCTGGGAGCACGTACCTTCTTCTCCAAACCGTCACAGGAGGCGGCTAATGCCAAGGGCTACGGCAAATTTTCAGCCTGGCTAACCACCTTCTTCCTCACTCTGACCAACCCCATGACCATCCTGTCGTTCATCGCCATCTTCGCCGGGCTGCGGCTGGGCGAAAAAAACGGCGGCGCCCAAACAGCGGCGTGGATGGTGCTGGGCGTCTTCCTCGGCTCGGCGGCCTGGTGGCTGACGCTTAGCGTGGGCGTGGGACTGCTGCGAGACAAATTCACTCCGGCGCTCATGGTCTGGGTCAACCGCCTGGCCGGGCTCATCATCTTTGCCTTTGGGCTTTTGGCGTTGTTCTCGTAGCGTAGCATTTGTACCGCCGAACGCTGCTCGACTCAGCCGACTATAAGTCGGCGGTACACGCGCCCGGCTCAGCCAACTATAAGTCGGCGGTACACACGCCCGGATCGCTCAAAATTGCAGTAAAGCGCTGTTCTTTTTCAACCACGCCCGCCGCTGTTTGTAATCGGGCAGCATCGCCCCCACCAACTCCCAGAACGCCCGCGAATGGTTCATCTCGCGCAGGTGCGCCAGTTCGTGGACGATCACATAATCCACCACCTCCGGCGGCGCCATCACCAGCCGCCAGGTAAAACTGAGCGTCCCTTTGCGGCTGCACGAGCCCCAACGGGTGCGCGCCGAGGAAATGCGCAGGCCGGTCGGTTTCACATTATGACTACACGCAAGATGTTTCAGGCGCTCGGCAATGATTTTGCGCGCCTGCGCCCGATACCAGGCAACCAACAGGGCGCGGGCGTCAGGTTGACGGGAACGGCTGAGGCGGAAGCACTCCCCGTCCATAACGAGAGCAGGCGCAGGGTCCGGAACGAGGCGCAGCGGGATCGCTTTCCCCAGGAAGGGAAATGCTTCCCCATCCACAAATCGATGAGGGACGACCGCCTCCTTCGCAGCCTCGGCCTGCTTCCGTTTAATCCAATCGCTCTTGGCCTCCACAAAACGGCGCACCTCGGATTCCGCCATCCGCAACGGAGCGCGGACGGTAAGCGTGCCATCGCGCTCGACCACCAAAGCCAGGGTACGGCGCTTACTGCGCACGAGTTTGTAAATCAAAGTCATATCAGCGGGCCAGCGCCAGCCCCAGGAAAAACAACACGCTGTACAGCAGCACTGTCTGACCGCTGCCGGCCAATGCTGCATTGAGCGGGCGGCCGTGTTGTGTCAGGACGATTTGCAAACTACGCCAGCCGAGCGGCAGGGAGAGCCAGGCCAGCAAACTCCCCCAGGGCAGGACGCCCAAAACGGCCAGCAGGGGCAAAATCAGGTAAGAGGCCGCCAGCAAAAGCGCGTATTCGAGGCGCGCGCCGCTTTCTCCCCAGCGCACAGCCAGGGTGCGCTTGCCGGCCAGCCGGTCGGCAGCAATGTCGCGCAAGTTGTTGACGACCAAAATGTTCACAATCAGCCAGCCGATGGGCAGCGACATCCACCACGCCTGCGGGCTAACCCAACCGGCCTGCACGTAGTACGTCCCAGCCACCGCTGCCAATCCAAAGAAGAGGAAAACAAACAGGTCGCCCAGCCCGTAATATCCCAGCGGGAAAGGCCCGCCCGTATAGGCAATGGCCGAAAGGATGGCTGCCAGTCCGACCAGAATGACCGTCCAGCCAGCCCGCCAGGCCAGGTACAGGCCCAGCAACGCCGCCAACCCAAACACGCTCCACATGCCCGCCTTGACCTGCGACGGCGTCAACAAACCGGCCTGGGTCACGCGCAATGGGCCATGACGCTCGCCTGCATCCGCGCCGCGTTCGTAGTCGTATACGTCATTGGCCAGGTTACTGCCGATCTGCAACAGCAACGCCACACATAAAGCCGCCAGCGCCGCGCCAGGATGGAACTGTCCATCACGCCAGGCCAGGGCCGTGCCGGTAACCACACCCGCAGCCGCCGCCGGCAGGGTTTTGGGGCGCGCCGCCAGCGCCCACACTTGCCATCGAGAGAAAGTTTGTTCGGGTTGAGTCATGCGGGCGAGTATATCACCGTTTATAATTGCGCTCATAGAGTCCGGCATTTCCAGATGCCGGACGAACCGAAGTCTGGAGACTTCGGAGTCCGAGCAAAAATTTGAGGAGTTCTATGACCCACCTGAGCGGACAGGAACGCGCTGCTTACGTCCAAAATATGTTTACCCGTATTGCGCGGCGCTATGATTTGATGAACCGCCTGATGACAGGTTTCCAAGACGTGCGCTGGCGGCGGCGCGTGATTCAACTTGCGGCTCTCCAGCCAAACGCTTCGCTGCTAGACGTAGGGGCCGGCACCGGCGACCTGGCGCGCGAGGCCTTGCGGCGCTTCCCGCAAACGCAGGTCGTCGCCGCCGACTTTACCCTCGAGATGATGCGTGTTGGACAGCGCCTCGGCCGGCTGCCCTTCTCCGCCGCCGACGCTCTGCGCCTGCCATTTGCCGACGCTTGCTTCGACGCGGTCGTGTCGGGCTTTTTGATGCGAAATGTAATTGACATTCACGCGGCGCTGCAAGAACAATACCGTGTGTTGAAAACAGGTGGACGCATCGTCATCCTGGACACCACACGCCCAAAGAAGAATCTCCTCTCTCCCTTCATCTGGTTTCACATGCACGTCATCATTCCCGCGCTAGGCCGGCTCATCTCGGGGGAAGGCGATGCCTATCATTATCTGCCCGACAGCACCGAGAACTTCGTCACCGCTGAAAAACTGGCCGCGCTGATGGCTTCGGTTGGCTTCCACAAAATTGGCTACCAGCGGCTGATGTTCGGCACGATTGCCATTCACTGGGGCAAGAAATGACACAAAGAATCAAGCAACCCAACTCCCGTCACTGTTTCATCTGTGGGCTGGAAAACCCGGTCGGCCTGAAACTGCATATCTACCAGGTAGAACCCGGCGTCATCGAAACCACCTACACTGCGCCAGAGCACTTCCAGGGGTACCCCGGCGTGCTGCACGGCGGCATTGTCGCTTCTATCCTGGATGAAATTGCTGGACGGGCGCAAATGGGGGACCCGTCTGCGCCGCGTTTCATGTTCACCGGCAAACTCGAAGTGCGCTACCGCAAGAACGTCCCCATCGGTCAAGCGCTTAGAATCATTGGCAAGGCCGGCAAGAGCAAGGGCAAGACCGCCGAAGGCTGGGCAGGCATTTATAACCAACAAGGCGAACTGCTGGCCGAAGCCACCGCCCTGCTGATCGACGTGCCGCCAGAGATGCTCGACAACGCCAACCTGGAAGCATTGGGCTGGAAGGTGTATCCGGAATCATGAGAGATCACATCCTTGCCTGTCTGAAAGAAATCGAACGCACACACGGCGTTGCCATCCTGTATGCCTGCGAAAGCGGCAGCCGCGCCTGGGGCTTTCCTTCCGCGGATAGCGATTACGATGTGCGTTTTATTTACCTGCATCCCCTTGAATGGTACCTATCGGTCGTAAACAAGCGGGATGTCATCGAGATTCCTCCCCAAGAGCCGCTGGACGTGAACAGTTGGAACTTAAAAAAGCGCTGCAACTCTTTCACAAATCGAACCCGCCCCTGCTGGAATGGCTGGGCTCGCCCATCGTTTACCTGGAAAGGCCCTCCATCATCGAGAGAATGAGACACGTGGCGCGCCTCTATTACTCCCCTCAAGGTTGTATCTATCATTACCTGCATATGGCGCGCGGCAACTATCGTGATTATCTGGGTGGAGATATAGTGTGGCTCAAGAAGTACTTTTATGTGCTGCGTCCGCTGCTCGCAATTCGATGGATCGAGGCCGGCTACGGCGTCGCGCTCACACCATTTGGAGACCTGCTCGATAAAGTTGCCCTGCCGCCTCAACTCAAAGAGGCTATCCAACAGTTGATCCACCTGAAAAGCGCCGGTGACGAACTGGCGCACGGCCCCCGCATTGCCTTGAAGGAAACCTGGGGGTAACCTTCCTGTTACTTTTTCCCGCTTCCTGCAACAAGATCAATGTGCGCACAACATTGCAGGAGGTACAAGTACCCCTATGAAATTATCGAACCCCCCGTCGCCGGACGATGAAGCCGATCTGGCCTTCCAGGCGCGCACGGACATGGACGCCTTTGCCAAACTCTATCACCGGCACGTCACGCGCGTCTACCGCTACCATTTGGCCCACACCGGCAACTTGCGGGACGCGGAAGACCTGACCTCACAGACTTTCATGGCGGCTTTGGAAGGCATCCGATCCTACCGCGGCAGCGGCTCCTTTGCAGCCTGGATCATGGGGATCGCCGTCCGCAAGCAAAAGATGTACTATCGTGAACGCAAACCAGAGGTGCCACTGGAAACGGCGCTTCCTCTCCCGGACCCCGGCCTGCCCACCGATCAAGAGGCCGCCCGACGACTGCAACTGGAGCGCATCCACCGCGCGTTGAAGCACATCCGCCCCGAACGCGCTGAGGCCCTCATCCTGCGCTTTTTCGGCGGGTTAGACATCCGCGAAACCGCCCGCGCGCTTGGCAAAAGCGAAGCCGCCGTCAAAATGTTGATGATGCGCGGGTTAAAAGACTTACGCGAGCGCACCTCGCTCGCCCTGGAGATGGAACAATGAACCAACTCCTTCCTTTGTCTCCTGAAGAAACGCGCCTGGCTGCCCTGTTGGAAAAGACAGCCCAAGACCTACAACCCACGCCTGAATTCCTCTTGACCCTGGAGAAGCGCTTGAAAACCCGCTTTTTGAATCGCCCTTCAAAACGATCTTTTTGGAAAGAAGCCGGCCTGGCCCTGGGCGGCGCAGCGGCGCTGCTGGCCTTAGCGTTGTTGCTCAGCTGGCTCATCCGTTCGTTCATTGTAACTCCCGAACCGGCGCTTGGCGAAACGCCCATGCCCGGCGTGCCGAGCCAGCCAGCGCCCACCCCCACCGGCGCAGCCTACGACTGGCGCGGCACGCCGCTGACTTTGCAAGCCGAATTGCCCGCCGCGCCAAGCCAGGCGCAAATCTATGAATATCAACCGCCCGCGCCGGTCACGCTGGAGGAAGCGCGCGCCTTTGCCGCCCAAATGGGACTGAACGGCGCAGTTTACGGCAACCCCGGCGCCTATCTCATCGTGGATGGCGATCAGCGTTTGAGCATCTCCGCCGAAGGGCGCTTTGAGTACTACCCTGATTACCCGCGCTATCCGGCCTGGGCGAGGCTGGGCAACAGCCCGGCAACGATGCCGGTCAATGCCGGGGAGCAGATCGGACAGTTCCTGCAAAGTCACGGCTTTACGTTTGACTATGTGATTCGCCCCAGCGCGCCGTTTGGCGGCTATTTCGTCCTGCCGCTCACGCCGGATGGCTACCCAATTTGTCACGAGTACTTCCGCTGCGCCGGTTTGCTGATCACGCTGGACGAGCAGGGCATTCTCTCAGTGGAAGGCAGCCTCGTGCGCTATGCCCCTGTGGACGCGGCCAAAACCTACGACATCATCAGCGCCGAAGAAGCCCTGCAAATCGTCCTCGCCGCCAACGGTCAGGCGGGGATGATCGAGGGGATGAACTCCGCCGGTGGAGCGGTTCCCACCTGGTACCGCGCCTATCCGCTCGAACAGACGGTGACCTACTATGGCTGGCTGAGCGTGATTCCCTCTGCCGAGGGCGGCGCGCCGCTGGCCCTGCTAGACGGCTACCCGGCTACCGGCAGCGTCGCCGAACTGAACAGAGGCAGCGAGGGGTTTGTCGCCGCCCGCGGACGCTTCCGCGCGCAGAACGGCGGACGGGTCTTTGAACTCGAAAGTTACGAACCGCTCACAGGTTTTGTGGACGGCTTACAAGGCACAATTCGCAAACGTGACGATGGAGCGACCGTGCTGGAGACCGTTGAAGGCGAGACGCTGCTCCTGCCTGACCCTCCCGCCGGCCTGTCCCTGCCGCTGGAAAATGCCTTTGTGCTTGGTGTGCGCCAGGGTGAGGTCTTCGACTGGAAATCCATTGACCTGCGTATGACGCATGGAGGTGGAGGAGGCGGCGGAGGCGGATTGGGCTTCTACCGCCTCAACCTGAGCGGGACGCCTGTCCCCTTCCCCACACCTGAAGCCGCGCCGCAGTTCGGCGGGGGTGGAGGCGGTGGAGGCGGCGAGGGCGGGCAGACCTACACCGTCCAGGAGGGCGATACGCTCTCGAAAATCGCCGACCAGTTTGGGGTCACGGTGGAGGCGCTCATGCAGGCGAACGGCCTCAATACCTCCGGCCTCATCTTCATCGGGCAGACGCTGGTCATCCCCGCCGAGGGAGACTTCCAGCCGCAGCGCGCGGAAGCATTGCGCGGCACGCTCTCCATCACCATCTATCAGCGCACTGATGGCAGCCAGCGCGTGGATTATCAACTCATCAACAACGGCACGCCCTTCCCGTCCCTGCCGCTGGCTGGCGAGAACCTGGAGGCATTACAGCCTTATCAATACATGCCCGTGGACGTGTGGGGCGTGATTGAAATGCGCGATGGCCAGCCCGTGCTTAATGTGGAACGCTACGAAGTCCCCTTCCCCGGCCTGCAATTCCAAATCCTGCACGGCAAACAGCAAAGCGTCACGCTGGAAGGACAGACAGCCACGCTCTTTACCACCACAGACGGCACAACCTACGTCCAAATGTCGCCCGACGGCTTTTGGGTGGATGGCTCAACAGCCGGGCTGTCCGGCGATGAAGTAGCCATCGAAGCCCTCATCGTCCCCGGCGAATCCTTCGGCGGCTATCCGGCGGCGCGGGTCTTTGCCGCCACCATGGTGCCGCAGGGCGGACCGACGCATGAATTAACCGTCACCGCCAACCAAATCCCGGTGTACGATGAGCCCCAGCCCGGTGACTTCACCCCGCCCACAGCAGTCATCGAACGCGTCGAGTTGGTGTACTACCTGCCCGATCCCAACGGCAACAGCGACCTCAACGACCCGGACGCGCGTTACCTCCAGCCCGCCTGGATGTTCAGCGGTCACTACAGCGATGGGACGGAATTCTTCATCCTCGTGCAGGCGCTGAAGAGAGATTTCCTCTTGCCAGAAACGGCGCCCTTCGCAGCCCCCGGCTAACACGAAACGGCCCGAAGGCTTTGAGCCTTCAGGCTCAGTAGATGAAAATTTGCGCTCGTAGTGGCGACTTTAGTCGCTTTTTCTGAACGACTAAAGTCGTCACTCCGCTGTCACTACGCTGTCGTCACTGCGCTGAGGCTAAATGAAAACGATTTGCGCGCCTTCGGTCATGTCCATGAAGTCGCCGGCCGTGACGACCCCATCTACTTGGGGGAGGAAGTCGTCAGGCTTCAAGCCAAACATATCCACCGTCATTTTGCAGCCATAGAGTTTGGCGCCGGCATCGTGCAGCATCTCCAGGTATTCGCGCACCGGCGGAACATCCAAAGAGGCGATTTTCTTCTTCATGAACCAACTGGCAAAAGCCGTCATCCCTGGCAGGATGCCCATAATGTTGGGAATGCCCAGGTTGCCGGTTGGCAGCCCCATTAGGCTGAACTTGAAACTGGTGTTGGCCACCGGCGCAATTTCCAGATGATCCACGCGCTTTTTAGTGATCAAATCCAGCCCCCAGAAGGTAAAGAAGATGGTTACGTCTATGCCATTGCCCAAGGCGGCCCAGCCCATGATCAGGGCCGGATAGGCCATGTCGAGGTTGCCTTTCGAGCAAATGAAGGCGATGTGGCGGTTCTTTTCTTCAGCCATGAGAATTCTCCTTTTAGCGGTAGCAGGTTCGAGGTCCGGTTCGAGGCGGACTCAGACACAGCCTTCGGGCTTGCCCAGTCCGGCAATCCGCGCCACTTTCTTAGCCGGACCTTTCGGGAACAGGGTGAACAGGTCCTTGGTGGAAATGCCAGCGCCGGTAGTGATCTGGCGCAGCGTAGGCGCTTTGCCGGTCGCCTGGCCCTGTGCGCGGCAAAAATCAATGATTTTCCAATGGTCGCTGGTCAGGGTTTCGATGCCTTCCTCCTTGGCCAGGATTTCGGCAATCTCCTTCGTCCATTGGTCAGGGTTGATCATGAAACCCTCAGCGTCGAAAGAAATATCATTCAATACAGTTGTCATCTTGTCTTCTCCTTAACTCAAAAATTATTCACCGATCGCCCTAAGCAAATTCAGGGAACGATATAAGCCGCGCCGCACTTTGGGATCTCCCAAAGCGCGCAACAAAGTCAGCAGAGAGACTTTCTCCGGCAGCGGCTCTTTGAGCGCCGCAAGCATGCGGTTACCGGCCGTTTCCACTTCTTCGGCCTTGAATTCCTTGACAGCCCGCCCAGCAATATTCCAACCGGCGCGCGCAAAGCCAAAGTATCCTTCACGTTCCAGGCGATCTAACTCCATAGTCGCCTGATGGAAGATGCGCTTGCCCATCACCTGGCCTTCCTCGGCTAGTTCGGCCAGCGCCTCGATCTGATCGAGCAAGCCGACCAGCAGGCGTGTGTCGCGCAGCAGGCGCTTGAGCAGGAACAGAAGGTCGCCCAGTTCGAAGTCGTTGCCGATCTCGGCCAGTTCGTCAATCGAGAGTTTGATCATGTGATTGACGACTGGGATGGCGTCGCGCATCAGTTCGTCCATCCCTTCCTGCTGTTTGCGCTGCGCTTCCAATTGGCCGAGCAGGTTGTCCAACTTCTCGTTGATGAGTGCAAGATCTTTGTCCATCGCGGCTCCTATTTCCATTTACCAGCCATGGACATCTGCGACTCGAAAGGCAGTTCGCCGCCTTTGAGCAGCACATTCCAATAGATCCACTTGAACATCATCTTGCCCCAATGGTTGGCGGCCGACTCCTTCAAGAGAGAGAACGGACCAAAGCCAGGCAGGGGGAACATGCCGGGCAGCGGTTCGACCTCGTAGTTGAAGTCAATCAGCACGCCCTTTTCGTTGCCCGACTCGATGAAGCAGTTGGCATGACCGTCAAACTTGGGCAGCGGTTCCAACCCCTCCATGTGGCGCAGGATGTTTTCGACCACGGCATCCAACATGAAATGCGCTACCGAACCGGCCTTGGAAGAGGGAGCGTTGCTGGCGTCGCCAATCAGCCAGACGTTCGGCCATTTCTCGCTTTGCAGCGTATGTTTGTCTACCGGCACAAAGTTCAGTTCATCGCCCATGCCAGAGGCGCCGATGACCTCCGCGCCCATGTTGGTTGGGATGGTCACCAACAGGTCGTAAGGGATCTCGCGCTGGTCATAAGAGCGAATGACCTGCTTGGTATTGTCCACTTCCATGATGGCAAATTCGGCCTCCAGGTGGATGTCCCTGGCTTCCAGCATCCCGCCCAGGATGGACGAAGCGCGCGGCTTGGTAAACGCGCCCGGCAGCGGCGTCGCAAACGTGATGTCCACTTTGTCGCGGATGCCGCGCTCCTGAAAGAACCACTCTGCCAGGAACAGGAACTCCAACGGCGCCACCGGGCATTTGATGGGCATCTCGGTTACGTTCAAGACCATCCGCCCGCCTTTCCAAAACTTCAAGAAGCGGGCCAGCGCTGCCGCCCCATCGAGCGTATAGAAATCGAAGATGTTGTTGCGCCAGCCGCCCCCATCCAACATCCCGGCAGTCTCTTCGGGGTGAATATAACTACCGGTTGCAATGACCAGGTAATCATAAGAGATAGACTTGCCATTCAACTTGACGCGGTTCTTATCCGGCTCGATCAACTCGACTTCGCTAAACACCACCTCCACTGTTTGGGGCAGGAAGTTGCGCTTTGGCTTGACCACGTCGGCCGGGGAATAGATGCTAAACGGAATGAACAGAAAACCCGGCTGGTAATAGTGATTTTCATCTTTGTCTACAACGATGATGCGCCATTCCTGCGGGTCGAGCGACGCCGCCATCTTGTTGGCAATCATGGTGCCGCCGGTGCCAGCGCCCAAGATAAGAAAAGTTTTCATACAGATTCTCCTGTAACAAAAAATTTAGAAAGCGCCTGCCAGTTGAGCGCGCCGCGACAAGTTATCCCTCAGTGCTGCCCTCAACAAATCCAAAGCCTCAATCAAACGCCTATCAGCCAGGCTATACCTTACGACCATCCCCTGCCGCTCAGCCATCACCATGCCTCGTTCACGCAACACTTTCAAATGACGCGAAGTCAGCGGCTGCGGCATATTCAAACTCGTGCAGAGTTCGGTTACATTGCGCGGCCCGGCCGAAAGTTCATACAAAATCATGATGCGATTTGGATCTGCCAGGCCGGCGCAGATTTCAGCATGTAGTTGCAAAACTTCGGTTTCCAACGCAGAATTCATGGCTTGCTCCGTGCCTTATACGAATATGCACATATCTTTGTGAAAAGAATAACAATAGAGCAAGATTTCTCAAAGTACAAAATGTCACTTTCTGCAACGCCAATTGTAACATGACTATTTATATCCAAATTACAAATATAGAACGATCATTTTAACAAATCAGTGTAGGGCAACTCCCCAGAGGCTGTATAATAAAGGCAGACCCGTAGTAAACCCTTCAGCGTGTTTCAGCGGTTATCGCGAACAGGTTAGTGACCAAGATTCAATCAAGAGAGTGCAAATATGATTAAGGACTATCGCCGCCCAAAAACTTTGGCAGAGGCGCTAACGTATCTGAAGCAACCCAATACCTTGCCCCTCGGCGGAGGTACGCTTCTCTCTCAGCCGGGCATTGCTTCCGTTGCAGTCGTGGACCTGCAAGCCCTCGGCCTGGACAAAATCCACAAAGTCGGCGAAAAACTGGAAATCGGCGCAACCGTCACCCTGCAAACCCTTCTTGACTATACGCATCCCCTCGAAGCGCTCAAAACCGCCCTGCGCCTCGAAGCGCCGCTCAACCTGCGCAACATGGCCACCGTGGCCGGCGCGCTCGTCTCCTGCGACGGCCGCTCGCCCTTTGCTGCTGCCATGCTGGCGCTGGACGCGAAGTGCACAGTCGTCAGTCATCAGTCGTCAGTCATCAGTCTGGGTGACCTGCTGCCGCTTCGAGAAGAACAGTTGCGCGGCAAACTCATCACCAAAATCGAGATTCCCCTCAACGTCAAACTGGCTTACGAACAGGTTGCTCGCACGCCCACCGACAAGCCCATCGTCTGCACGGCGCTGGCGCAGTGGACCTCCAGCCGGACGCGCCTGGTCATCGGCGGCTGGGGCGCCTCCCCGTCTCTGGCGATGGATGGCCGCGACGCGACCGGTCTCGAACCAGCCGCCCGCAACGCTGCCCACGACGCGGCCGACGAATGGGCCTCCGCCGAGTACCGCATGGATGTGGCTGTAACATTGGCAAAGAGGTGCCTGGAAAGCATTAAAACAAGACAATAATCAAGTTTGACTTGCAAAGTTATAATATGTCTTGTAAAAAACTGATTTGTTTTGAGACAGACCATGGAAACGATCGTATCCCGGCGCGGGCAGACGGTAGTGCCAGCCGCCATTCGCCAACGCCATAACATCAAAGATGGCGACCAACTAGTTTGGCTCGACGATGGAGAGATCATTCGCATCATCCCCATTCCTGCCGATCCCATTAAAGCCTTACGCGGTTCAGGAAAAGGACAAAATCTGACCGCCAGGTTGCTTGAAGAACGCCGTAGAGGACGAAGAGACAGCCTTAAAACGCTATGCAGCGATAAAACAAACGGGCATCACAATTATGTGGGATGCGAACGAGCCGCTCCTCTTGACAGCCGCCCGTTTGAAAACCAATCATCGCCTTTCGTTTGCAGACGCTATCGCGGCAGCAACAGCCATCCATCAAAAAGCGATTCTTTTGCACAAAGACCCGGAATACGAATCGCTTCATGGACAACTTGAAATGGAAGCCATGCCATACAAAACAAACTCAAAATGAAACCTTATCGCTGGATTATCCTCGGCATTCTGGGATGCCTTTGCATAGTCGCCCTGGCCTATTTTTGGGCCATCGGCCTGATGGATTCGCTCTACACTTACCGCTCGCCGCTAGCCGCAAATCCGCCCGCCCCCGGACCCGCCATCGGCGAACCGCTGACAAGGCGCGTAGTATTGGTCTTGATTGATGCCCTGCGCTACGACACCTCCCTCAAGCAAGAGGTGATGCCATTTCTCAACGAACTGCGCGGGCGAGGCGCCTGGGCAGCCATGCGCTCGCGTCCGCCATCTTACTCTGCGCCCGGTTACAGCGTGCTAATGACCGGCGCCTGGCCCGAACTGTCCGACGGCCCAGCCATGAATCCGGAGGGCAATCAATTGCCGCGCACCTGGACGCAAGACAACCTGTTCAGCGCTGCCCACCGCGCCGGATGGAAGACGGCTGTTTCGGGTTATTTTTGGTTTGAGGGTCTCATCCCGCAAGCAGATGTAGACGCCGCTTTCTACACCCCTGGAGAAGACGCCGCCGCTGACCGGGAAGTGGTGGACGCCGCCCTGCCCTGGCTGGAAAGCGGCGATTACCAACTCGTCCTTATCCACCTCGACCAGGTGGACTACGCCGGGCATCACGAAGGCGGACCGCGCTCTCCGAACTGGGACGCAGCCGCCTCCCGTTCCGACGGCTTGCTGCGCGAAATCGTCTCCTCCCTGGACCTGGAGCAAGATACCGTTGTGGTGTTCTCCGATCACGGGCAGATTGATGCGGGCGGGCATGGCGGGCAGGACCCAATCGTGCTGATTGAGCCGTTTGTCATGGACGGCGCGGGCGTCGCGCCCGGTCAATATGACGACATGGACATGGTGGACGTCGCCCCAACGGTTGCCGCGCTGCTGGGAACGAACATCCCCGCTACGGCGCAGGGACAGGTTCTCACAGAAATGTTAAGGCTATCGAATTCGGACCAAGCAAAAATCACCAGCGCTTCCATCGCGCAACAAAGAACCCTTTACGAAACCTACGCCAAAGCCATGCGCGTCGAACTGGTGCCAATTTCACTCGATCCGAATCATTACCCCGTCACCATCTTCCAATCTGTCATGACTTCCATCGAGAACGACCGCCTGAACCGCGAGCGCCTGCCGCGCTTTGCTCTGGTATTTGCGCTGGCCTTACTGCCCGCCTATCTTCTATTTATCAAACGGGGAACAAAAGTGATCTGGCTGCTTGGCGGTGCATTGGCCTATATCCTGCTCTTCAACTTGCGCTACGCCATCCTGGATAGGCGCACCTACTCGCTCAGTTCGGTTGCCAGCGCAGATGATATCATCCTCTACACTGCCATCACAGCACTGATTGCCTTTGGGGCAACCTGGCTGAGCGTCATGCTGGGGTTGCGCGCTTTCAAGGAAAAACCCATTCGATTCGCAGAAACATCCTTTGCGTTGACATTTGTCACGCTTTACCTTACCTCACTGCCCGCGCTGTGGAGTTTCGCCCTGAACGGCGCGCTCATCACCTGGAGCCTGTCTGATTTTGGCAGTATGTTCCTGGGGTTCCTGTCTATCCTACAAAGCCTGGTTATCGCTGTGCTGGGGCTAGCGCTGGCAGGCGTGAGCGCGGTGATTGGGAAAACCGCCAAACCGACCTAACCCCTGCCCTCTTTCCTCTATTATGGAAGGGGGAAAGTGAGCGCATATGCCGCAGAGATACGGCGAAATTCACGCCAGTCAACGTGCCGCTGACCAGGAACGCGACACAGCCCTGGCCCCAAAAGGTTTCACAATTTTGCGATTTGCCAACCAGGAAATCGAGAACCAGTTGCAATCTGTCTTGAACAAAATTCTGACAACCTGCAATCAAATCCGTGATAGTCAACCCTGTTCCCCTCCCCTCGAAGGGGAGGGGCCAGGGGAGAGGTCCCAAGGAGCAAAAGCATGAACCTTACCTTGAAAATCAACGGCACTTCTTACGAAATCGAAACCTCCCCATCGGCGAGCCTGCTCTCGGTCATTCGCTCGCTGGGCTTTCACTCGGTTAAATTCGGCGACGAGCACGGCCTGACGGGCGCGGACACGGTGCTGCTGGACGGCCGCCCGGTCAACGCGGCGGTGATGTTGGTTGCGCAGGCCGAGGGGCATCAGATCGCCACGCTGGAGGCCCTCACCCTCCGTCCCCCTCTCCCGGTGGGAGAGGGGGTGAAGATAGACCTGCACCCGCTTCAGCAGGCCTTCATCGAGAGCGGGGCGATTCAGTGCGGATACTGCACCCCGGCGCAGATTCTCGCCGCCAAGGCCCTGCTCGACCGCAACCCCAACCCGACCGAAGCCGAAGTGCGCGAAGCCATCGCCGGCGTGCTGTGCCGCTGCACGGGCTACGTCAAGCCGGTGCAGGCGGTGTTGAAGGCGGCGGCGGTGATGAGGGGAGAGTTAGTGGACAGTAAACAGTTATCAGTGATCAGTGGGCAGTCATCAGTGATCAGTGAGCAGTTGAGCGGTAAAGACGAGGGAACGGAGTTGCCCCCCGCCACGGCCGGCGACATGATGATGACACAGACGCGCACCATGCCGAAAGTCATCATCGCCCCCGAAACCGACGGCTGGCAAACGGTGGGCAAGCCCGAGGTCAAGGTGGACGCGGTTAAACTGGCGCAGGGCAAGCCGGCCTTCGCCGCCGACTTCGAGAAGCGCGGCCTGCTCTACGCCAAAGTCCTGCGCTCGCCGCACGCCCACGCCCGCATCAAGCGCATTGACGCCAGCCGCGCCCGCGCCCTGCCCGGCGTGGCCGCCGTCCTGACCTGGCAGGACATCCCGCGCGTCGTCTATTCCACCGCCGGCCAGTCCGACCCGATTCCGGGTCCGCTCGACACGTTCTCGCTCGACAATAAGGTACGTTTTGTGGGCGACCGGGTGGCCTTCGTCGCCGCCGAGACGCCCGAAATCGCCGAGGCGGCCCTGAAACTGATTGACGTGGAGTACGAAGTCCTGCCAGCCGTGCTGGACGTGCGCGATGCGATGAGACCCGGCGCACCGGTCATCCACGACGAGCCGGAGTACGCGCCGTTCGCCGTCTGCGACCCGCAAAAGAACCTGGCCGCCGAGATCCGCATTGACATCGGCGACGTGGAGAAAGGCTTTGCCGAGGCAGACGAAATCTTCGAGGCCGAGTACGTCGTCCCGAAGGTGCAGCAGGCGCACATCGAACCGCACGTCTGCCTCACCTATTGGGACGAGGACGACCGCCTCGTCATCCGGACCTCGACTCAGGTCCCGTTTCACGTGCGCCGGCAACTCGCCCCGGTGCTGGGACTGCCGATCAAGCGCATCCGCGTCATCAAGCCGCGCATCGGCGGTGGGTTTGGCGGCAAGCAGGAGGTCCTGATGGAAGACGTAGCCGCTCACCTGACGATCGCCACCGGCCGCCCCGTTCTCTACGAATACACGCGCGAAGAAGAGTTCATCGCCGCCCGTTCGCGTCACTCGATGCGCATCCGCCTGAAGACGGGGGTGAAGCGCGACGGGACGATCACCGCCAACGAAATGTACGCCCTCTCGGATACGGGCGCCTACGGCTGTCACGCCCTGACCGTGACCGGCAACACCGGCCACAAGTCCATGGCGCTCTACGTCGGCGACGGCGAATACCGCAAAGCGCCCAACATCCGCTTCTACGCCGACATCGTGTACACCAACACGCCGCCGGCCGGGGCCTACCGCGGCTACGGCGTGCCGCAGGGATTCTGGCCCGTCGAGCGGCACATGGAGAAAATTGCTCGCTCCCTGAGCCTCGACCCGCTTGAATTCCGGCTGAAAAACGCCATCCGCCCCGGCGAATATCACCCCTTTAGCACCGCCTGGAACGAGGGCCGCGAGCCGCGCCCGGAGATCATCCACACCGTCGGGCTGGAGGAGTGCGTCCGCCAGGGCAAGGCGGCGATCGGCTGGGATCAGAAATTCGGCAATGAAGCATGGCACGTGGCGCAAATCTCCGATTTGCGTGGACAAGCCAAAGGCTTGTCCTACAAGCGCAAGGGGATTGGGGTCGCCCTGGTCATGCAAGGCACAGCCATCCCCTACCTGGACATGGGCGGGGCTTCGATCAAGATGAACGATGACGGCTCGTTCAACCTGCTAATCGGCGCAACCGACCTCGGCACCGGTTCGGACACCGTCCTGGCGCAGATGGCTGCCGAAGTGCTGGGCGTGCCGACCGAAGACATCTTGGTCTATTCGTCCGACACCGACTTCACGCCCTTCGACAAGGGCGCGTACGCCTCCTCGACAACCTACATCTCCGGCACGGCCGTCACCAAAGCGGCGCAGATTTGCGCCGAGCGCATCAAGGTTCGGGCGGCAAAGATGCTGAATGAAAAGGTAGATAAGTACACAAGTACACAGGTAAAGGCAGAGGAGATACGCCTGGCAGAGAAAAAGGCCATCGCGCCGGATGGAAGGTCGGTAACCCTGACCGAAATCGCCCTCGACAGTTTGCACCGCAACGAACAGGAGCAAATCATGGGCGTGGCGTCGTATGTCTCGCCGTCGTCGCCGCCGCCGTTTGCCGCCCAGTTCGCCGAGGTGACCGTGGACACCGAGACCGGCCAGGTGACGGTGGACAAACTGGTGATGGCGGTTGATTCGGGCGTCATTGTCAATCCGCTCACCGCTTCGGGGCAGATCGAAGGCGGCATGACTCAGGCGCTCGGTTACGCCGTCTGCGAAGAGATGACCTGGGACGAGCAGGGGCGCATCCGGCAACGCGACTTCGACCGCTACCACATCTTCCGCGCCGACGAAATGCCCGAACTGGAGACCATCTTCGTCGAAACCTTCGAGCCGACGCATCCGTTCGGGGTCAAAGCCGTGGCCGAAATCCCGATGGACGGCGTCGCCCCGGCGGTGGGCAACGCCGTGCTGGACGCGGTCGGCGTGAACATTGACGAGAACCCGGTCACGCCGGAGAAGGTCTGGCGAGCGATGAAAAAGAGTTAACGCGTAATTACCTACCCTCACCCTAACCCTCTCCCAGGTCTCGACAAGCTCGACCACCAAAGGGAGAGGGAAACGGATAGATGAAACGGATTTTTTGGCCGAAAACGACAAAATCATCTGGATTTTCTCCTCTCTCCCGCCGGGAGAGGGGCCGGGGGTGAGGGAGGGTAGGTAGTTACAAATTTTGCGTCTTTGCCTCCTTGCGCCCTTGCGTTTCCACCCTCCTTCGCGTCCTTGCGTTTCCATCATCCTTTTGCCTGACCGATTACGCCATTGCGGTTGCGGCTGAGAGGGAAAGAGGCGGCACCTGGGCAGGCGCGGCCGAGGCGTTTCCGCCAACGCCGCCATCTCTACATTAGCCAGAAGTTTGAAACAATGACCCTGTGGATTCGCTTGCTTTACGCTGCTTTTCGCGTATACTGTTTCTTTGTCCGCCCGGTCACTTTAGGGGTGCGGGTGATGTTAATTCGAGAGGCGCAGGTGCTGCTTGTACGCCAATCCTATCTACCCGGCTGGTTCATGCCCGGCGGCGGTCTGGAGCGCGGCGAGACGTTAGAAGAGGCCGCCCGCCGCGAAGTGCGCGAAGAAGTCGGCGCCGAGATGGGCGCCTTGCAACTGCTGGGCGCCTATACCCACTTTGGCGAATGGAAGAGCGACCATAACATCGTCTTCTTTTGCACCGATTTCACGCTGAACGGAAAGCCGGATGCGGAAATTGCCGAAGCGCGCTTTTTCCCGCTAGAGGCCTTACCGCCGGATACCTGTCCTGGACATCGCCGCCGCCTGGAAGAATACCGCGCCGGGGCGTTCTCCCCGCGCTTTGGGGAGTGGTAAGCGGAGTGTTTTAGTATGCCCAGCACGCCCAAGTGATCCGCGCCCCCCTTTATCAAAACGACACCTTTTGTTGAGAATCAAGGAGATTGCTCAAACTCATGAATTGGAAACTTCTCTGGGATATTTTTGTCGTCTTTTCTCGCGTAGCCCTGTTCTCGTGGGGCGGAGGCCCGGCTTCGATGGGGCTGATGCAGCGTGAAACTGTATCAGCCGGCTGGGTCACGCCGGAAGAATTTGCCGACGCGCTGGCAGTAGGCAATGCCCTGCCCGGCCCGATTGCGCCGCAAGTTTCGGCCTTTGTGGGTTACAAATTAGCCGGCTTACCCGGCGCCGTCTCAGGCGTGGCCGGCACCGTCTTGCCGACTACGCTCCTGATGCTGGTCATGATCGTTTTCTTCTTTGGCGTCAAAGACAGCCCTAACGTGGCCGCTATGCTCAAGGCGGTGCGCCCGGTAGTGGTCGGCTTGTTGCTATGGACGGTTTATGTGATGGCCTATTCCGTCTTTAGCGTCAAATCTTTGGGCTGGGGCGGCGGCTTGCTCCAAAATTGGGATAAGGTCTTGATTTCCCTGCTGGCCTTTGCGGTATTGACGACGACCGACCTCAACCCCGCCTTGTTGGTTGCGGCGGCGGCCATCTTTGGGCTGGCGTTTTACCGATAACGACAACTCTTATTTGGATACGAATACCAATAAAACCAGGCGCTCCATGTAGGGGAGCGCCTGGGTGTTGGGAACGTCGCAAGGTCAACCTTTCAAGAACTCTTCCAACGCCGCTTTGCTGATGCGGTAAGCGTTGCCCAGTTTCTTGGCCTTCAACGAGCCATCCTGGATGGCCGCCAACACATCTTCCTCAGAGACTTTCAAGATGGCGGCTGCCTCAGAGGGCGTCATCACGTCTGGCATAGCGGCCGGTTTTGCGCCGCCGGCAGGTTGCTGCTGGGCAGCCATCGCGCCAGAAGTCGCCTGCTGCATTAAGTTGCCGATGCCCATCCCGGCGCCGATTCCGGCTGTCAGGCCCGCGCCGCCGCTCGGGTTGGCAGCCGCGTCGCGCATAGCGTCGGCAGCCTGGAGTTGGGTGTAGGTCGCCATATCGAGCATACCCATCGCCCGCAGTTCTTCGGCCGATTTCTCCGAAGGGCGCAGGCTGGCAATGATGAAGCGCTTGAGCGTCAGACCAAGAGCGTTGAATTCTTCTTCGGCCAGCGATTGAACATAACCACCCAGTTCAATGGTTTTGGCCAGCAATTCTGGCACGGCCATTTTGCCGCCCCATTCGTTCAAAGTGTCTTGCAATTTCGATAGCAAGGCATTGCGCAGCCGTTCTTCAATAGCATCAACCGTGAAAGAGGCTTTTTTGCCCACAATTTGCAGAATCAATTGCTGCGGGTCCTTGACCTCGAAGCCATAGGTGCCATATCCCTGCAGGAGGGCTACGCCCAGGCCCATGCCCGGGTTGCGGACCAAAATAGGATTAGGAGTGCCCCATTTCCGATTAGCAAACTCCTTCATTGAGACGAAATATACTTCGGCGGGGAAAACCGTTTTGCCTGCGGTGAGCAAGTCTTGGATTTTTTGGGTCAGCAAGGGAATGTTAGCGGTAGCAATGACGTGGCGGCCGGGGCCGAAAGTGTCCAGCGCCAGGCCGTCGCGGAAAAAGACCGCTGCCTGTCCACTACGAACAATGATGTTGGAGCCAAGGCGGTATTCGCCGTCTGTGGAATTATCCGGAAAACGATGCACAATCTCATTTTCCATCTCATTTGGATATTCGATAATATCGAAAATTCTGGCCATGCCTCTCTCCTTGATTATCTTTTCTCGAACGACTTGATTATAGCCTATGCCGAAGGGGGCTTCAAGATGATATTTCGATTCGAGTATACGAATCAGTAGCCCAAAGGTCGCATTAACTTGCCTTGGGGTCGTATTTCATTGGCTTTCCGCTGCCTCCGCCGCGCAGCATCAAGATTTCGGCCAAAATGCTGACCGCAATTTCCTGCGGCGTTTCGGCCTGCAACTCCAAACCGATAGGCGAGTGAACACGGGCAATCTTTTCTTCGGAGACGCCCATTTTCCTCAACTTGTCCACCGTCATTTTCCAGCGCCGTTTGGAACCGATGACGCCAATGTAGGCCGCCGGCGAATCGAGCAGGCTCGGCAATCCCGGCGCATCCACCGCTACGCCTCGAGTTGTCAGCACGAAATAGGTCTGATTTGTGACCCTGAACTGTTCCGTTAATTTTTCCAGCGGCACGGGGTAAAAAGCGTCCGCGTCGGGATTTTCTTCGGGCGTGCAAAATTCAGGGCGGTCGTCGGAGACGGCTACGCGGAAGCCAAGCCACTTGGCCAGATGCGCCACCGCCTTGCCAACATGCCCACCGCCCACCACCACCAGGGTAGGGGCAGGCAAAATAGGTTCCACGAACACCTGCACTGTGCCGCCGCATACGCCCACGTCTCCGCGCGCTGGATCGGACAGGTTGTATTCCAGCAAGCGCGATTGACCGTCCACGAGCGATTGCATGGCTTCCTCGAAGACGCGGTTTTCCAGTTCTCCGCCTCCCACCGTGCCGAGGATATGGCCGTCTTCATAGACCAGCATTTTGCTGGCGCTGTGACGCGGGGTCGAGCCGCGGCTAAGCACCACCGTACACAGGGCGGCGGACTCGTTATTTTTTTCGAGTTCAGCAAGGGCCTGATAGATGGTTTTCATAATGATGGCTACCTCTCCAGCAATCCCAACACCACCGGCAACAACTGTTTCTTGCGCGAGACCACGCCCTCGGCCAGACGGGTGCCGTCTGGTTGGGGCGGGTAGGGCAGGTCGGAGAGTTCGGGCGGCTCGTCGGTCAACAGAAGACGGCTGGAGCCGCGCACCACATCGGTGACCATCAGCATGGCAAAATCCAGGGCGCGTTTATCGCGCAGGGCCTTCAAAGCCCCATCGAGCGCCTCGAGGTGTTCGGTCAATTGCAGCAGGTCAGTCACTTCGGCCTGAGCGACAGCAAAACGATATCCGCCGGCTTCATACATTTTCAAGTCGGTGTTGACGACCTCTTCAGGCTGGCGCGAGGCGAGGCCGGCACCGGCCCCCACCACTTGCTTGCCATAGGATTGAATTGTCTCGCCCGCCAGCGGGCCGTTTTTAGCAAAAGCCCAGCGCGCCAGCCGCTCGGCGGCTCTTTTATCTCGATCGGTGGCAGTGGGCGAGGTCAGGATGAGCGTATCGGAGAGCAAACCTGCCAGCAACAGCCCGGCGATGGGCGGCGGCGCGGCCAAACCGGCCTCCTCGATTTGCTCCGAGACCAGTGTGCTGGTGCTGCCAACGATGTCCACCGTGAATTTGATGGGGACGTGCGTGGAGGGGTTGCCCAGGCGGTGATGGTCGAGGATTTCGAGCAATTCGGCCTCCTCCAGGTTGGCAATGGCCTGACGCGGCTCGTTGTGGTCTACCAAGATGACCTTGAGGCGCGGCGGGTTGAGCAGGTCGCGCTGACGGCAAACGCCCATGTACAGGCCTTTCTCGTCCACCACGAAGAAGTTATCGCCTTCTTCGCGGAGGATACGGTTGAGCGAATCGCGGATGCGGCCATTGACAGGGAACTTGGGGACCTCCTGGTGGCAGGCTTCGCGGCAAGGCAACTCGAGGATTTCGCTAAGGCGCATGTCGCGGCGCTGCGGGGTAGGCCCAACCAGGTCGCTAACCAGACCGAAGAGGCTGGTGCCGCTGACCAGGCCGAAAGGCGCGCCATCTTCATCCACAAGCGGAGCCACCCCCCAGGTCCGCGAGGCGATGGCCCAGGCCTCTTTCAGCGGGTCATCGGGGCGGGCGGTATCCAACCGCACGGTGACGGCTTCAAAGCGCGGCGAGGCATCGTTCAGGAGCAGGGGCGCTTCCAGACCGATTTTCTTTAGCACCCAGGCTGTTTGAGGGTTAACCGCCCCGGCACGGGCAGCAACCGTATCAGACAGGTCGCGCTCGTGCAAGAGCCAGGCATAGCCCACGGCCGCGGCGACGGTGTCGGTATCTGGGTTGACATGTCCGATGACGTAGATTCTGTCACTCATAAAGTTCTCCTGGGCGTATTTTACCCGCATTGTGTCAGGATGCGCTGTGTCACAAACGGTCACGTGGGGCTGCGACTGGAAAAGCATTACGAAGAGCGGTGACGCCTGGCATCGGGCCCACGATCAAAGGGGGCTGAGATTGGCGAGGCTGGCGGCCAGACGTTTGAAGCCCACGCTCTCGAAGACCACGTCTAGGATTTCGTCGCCATCCTGGATGCGGCTTTCTAATATCAGCCCCTCGCCCCACAGGGGGTGACGGACTCGAGTCCCGGCAGGGAAGCGCGCCTGGATAACGGGAGCCGGCCGCAGGGTCAAGTTCGAAGCGTTCCAGGTCGTCGCGGAGGCGCGGTATCTCGATCCGCGTCCACCGCGCAATTTGCCAGCCAGCAGGTCATCGGGTATATCGTCCAGAAAACGAGAAGGGAAGGTCGGTTCAGAATAGCCGCGTCCGCCACGCTGCAAGGCGCGGATGAGGTACAAGCGGTCTTTGGCGCGCGTGATGCCCACATAGAACAGACGACGCTCTTCCTCCATTTCTTCGGGTTCGTCGAAGGAACGGCTATGCGGCAGCAAGCCATCGTCCAGGCCAACGATAAAGACGGCGCCGAATTCCAGGCCTTTGGCGGCGTGCAGGGTAAGCAGGGTAGGGACATTGTGGTCGGTGAGGGTGTCCTGGTCGGAGATGAGCGCCACGTCTTGCAGGAATTCTTCCATCGAGCGGCCTTCGTATTCTTGAGTCAGGCGGCGCAGTTCGAGCGCGTTTTCCCAGCGGTCTTTGCCCTCTTCGGTGCCGTCGTCCAGGTATTGCTGATAGCCAATGTCGGCGACGATGCGGTCGAAGAGTTCGGTTACGGTAGCGACAGGATAGAAAGCGCGCCAGTTCGCCAGGGTGACGGCAAAATCAGCCAGGGGAGCAGCAGCACGGGGGGAGAAGTGTTCCCAATAGGGCGAGGCGGCGCCGCGCGCCAGATCGAGCAGCACGGCTCCGGCGCTCAGGCCGTTTTGACTGGCTACCAGGTGCAAAGTGGTGAGCGTCTTGGCGCCAATGCCGCGCGCCGGGACATTAATGATACGGTCGAGGCTGGCTTCGTCGTTGGCGTTGTAGACCAGACGCAAGAAGGCAATCATATCCTTCACTTCGCGGCGTCCGTAGAAACGCTGGGCTCCTACCAGGCGGTAAGGCAAACGGGCTTGCAAGAAGGCTTCTTCCAGCAGACGCGATTGGGCATTGGTGCGATACATCACGGCGCACTCGCCAGGCTCGAAGTCGCCACTCGACACCAACTGGGCGATGGTATCCACGACGAAGGCGGCCTCAGCGTAGTCGTCGAAGGCTTCGTAGTAGAATACTTTCTCGCCCTGGCCGCGCTCGGTAAATAAATTTTTCTTGCGGCGGTTTTGGGCGCGGTCTATGACCGACATGGCGACATCTAAGATGGCTTGCTTCGAGCGGTAGTTTTGCTCTAACAGGATGACCTGAGCATCGGGGAAATCCTGCTCGAAGCGCTGCACATTACGCCAGTCTGCGCCGCGCCAACGGTACACACTCTGATCCGGATCTCCTACGCAAAAGACGTTACGGTGCGCCGAGCAAAGGTGTTTGATCAAGACATATTGCGCCAGATTGGTATCCTGGAACTCATCTACCAGCACATGCTTGAAGCGTTGGGCGTACTTTTGACGCAAGTCGGGCTGCTCTTCCAGCAAGCGCGCCGTGTACATCAGCAGGTCATCGAAATCTACCGCGTTGCTGGCTACCAGTCGCTTTTGGTATTCGATATAGATGCGCTTGACCACCTCGTCACGGTAGGTAGCAGTGGGGTAGTCTTGCGGCCCAATCAATTCGTTTTTGGCGCTCGAAATGGCCGCGTGGACGCTGAGCGGGCGAAAGCGTTTTTCATCCACTCCGCTATCGCGGATGACGCTCTTCACCAAACGTTCCTGGTCATCGGCGTCGAAGATGACAAAATTGGATTGAATCGGGAGGAAGTCGGCTTCGCGGCGCAAAATCCGCGCACAAGCAGCATGGAATGTGCCAAGCATCATGCCGCTGGCAGACTGATCTCCCAGCAGAGCCTGTACGCGGCTTTCCATTTCGCGCGCCGCTTTGTTGGTAAACGTGACGGCCAGAATCTGATATGGACGCACGCCCTGGTAGGCAATCAGGTACGCGATGCGCTGAGTCAGCACCCGCGTCTTACCGGACCCCGGACCTGCCAGCACCAAAACAGGCCCATTCCCGGCCGAAACTGCCTGTCTCTGCTGGGGGTTGAGTTGGTCTAGGAAATCCATAGAGAGCAGAGAGTAGAGAGTAGAGAGTAGAGAGTAGAGAGTAGGCTTTGCAAGAACTGTTTTCTACTCCCTATTCCTCTCTCTATTACTCTCTAACTCCTACAGTTGCGAGGTGCAATTTGGGCAGCGCGTAGCCTTGACAGGAATGACGCTAAAGCAAAACGGACATTCCTTGGTAGTCGGTTCGGCAGCCGGGGCGGGCGTTTTCCTCTGAGTTGCATTGGCCGCCTTGACAATCAGGAAAATAACAAAAGCAATGATGATGAAATCAATGATCGTCTGCACGAATGCGCCCCATTTGACGGAAGCATCGCCCACTGTGATTGCCAAGCCAGAGAAATCCACCCCTCCCAACACAAGGCCGACGATGGGCATCAGAATATCATTCACCAGCGAGGCCACAATTTTCCCAAACGCACCGCCGATGATGACGCCTACAGCCAGATCTAGCACGTTGCCGCGCATGGCAAATTCCTTGAATTCTTTCAACATGTTCTGCTCCTCGAAAATGGGATGTGATTCGCTTGTATTCTATGTGAGGAAAGGGCAACTGTCAATAAAATCATCTCTGGTGATTGCCCACATCTCAAGTATCTGCGAAGAGATGATGAGGAAAAGGCTGG